>DASVUR010000012.1:0-578888 GCA_036386895.1 Flavobacterium sp. | reverse complement strand
ACAGAGGGCCAACACCGCCAGGAGAAGAGAAATAACCCCCAACGCCCAAAACCGGAAGAGCATAACTGTCACACGCCACAACATTGGCAACCGGAGCAAGAACCGGCGTAGCATTGATCGTAACAGTAAAACTGCTTTCGTTAGAGCAAGTGCCGTCCAAGGCGTAGATGTAGATCGTATTTACACCTGGCGTTGTTATCAAATCGCCCGCAGCGAGAGGACCATTCTGTCCGCCGCTCTGTGTGAAATAATTATTATTTGGAGACAATACCGGCAATTGGTATGAATCGCAAGCCACTACATTTGGCAGAACATCGGCGGTAACTGTTCCTCCTGTAACCACTACAGTTCCAGTTGCTGTACATCCCGCATGATTGACTGTTACAACGTACGTTCCAGGCTGGCTGATGTCAATTGCTTCCGTCGTATCAGGAAGAGTATCAGTACCCAGTGTCCAAGAATACGTAACATCTGCTGAGCTGTAATTAACAGGCGTAACCGTTATAGTAGCGGTGCTACCAGGACATAAAGTGAAGTTTGGCGTAAGTGTAAATTGCGGAGTAAGATCCTGAACGACTAGATCAAATTGAACGACTGAAAAACAGCCCGAGGTATTATTCTCAATCCGCACATAAATCGTCTGCTGGTTAGGTATAGTATTCGTGTAAATCGTCGGAAGCGCATTCACCTCACCTGTTGCATCTGTGCTTGAGGCATAGAATGTGAGTGTATAATCAGCTGGCAACATACTGCCTAAGATCGCAGCATTGTTCTCTGCCAAGTTAAATTGTGCAAATCCAAGGTTATTACAGGCCGTCAAGTTATTTGGAGTTCCAGGAGTAAGCGCTGGGTAGAATTCAATAGTAACTGCGTCTGTAGCAGTACAAGTTGAAGTATTGTACGTCGCAGTAACACCATAAATTCCGGTTTCCGTAACCGTAATAGACGCTCCTGTCTCGTTCTCAAGAGGCTGGTCGCCAACGGTCCAAGTAAACGTATAGAGCGTTGGGTCCAAACCGGTGTTCAGTACATATGAAGATCCTGAACAAAGCGCAGTACCATCGGCTTGCGTAAAGTCACTTCCGAGTTCGATGTTTCCAATATCAAAACTTCCTCCTTCTAAGAATACGGCCGAGTCGAACGCGGTATCTGCCCTGTCGGCAATTACAAGCTTAATGTGGTATTGGGTACCGGGGCTCACAGTTGCAGAAGCAGTCAATGGTACCGTTACACCATTAAAATCAATTGGGGCAGCCAGTGGGTTTGTACCTTCCGGCAGTAAATAATACTCATCAAAATATTCAGGATTTACTGAACCACAGCCTCCGTTATATGCTGCATCCCGAATCGTAACTACCGATACCGGTGTTGTAGAACTTGGCAATACGGCAAGATTGGTTGTAACACCCGTGCTAAGGTCAGTCAATAGGAACGCGAATGCGTCGGAATAGGAGCACTGGAATGTTCCATATTCCTCTGAGGCAAAAATAAAGTTGAAACTGATTGAGTTTGTAATCGGAATAAAATCAAACTCCAGTTTTGTTGCGTTATTGGAGTTCATCGCCGCGCCTGTTGCTGCAAGAATGATTGCTTCAAGATCGGCATCGCCAGGCCAGTTAAAGGCTCCGTCGCTCAATCCTTCTTCATTTGGACCTGGCGCACGATCCACGTCTCCGGTAGTTAGGACAACTCCTTCCTCAAACGGGAAGGCTGATCCGTTTTGCGAAAAATAACCGATTCCGTTTGTTGAACCAAAGTCAGTACCTGTTGACCATGTAATGTTTGAAACGCTCGCGCAAGTCGAGTTCAACAATACATCTTCAATTAGTTCGAACGTAGTGTAGTCTCCGGTGCTTGTTGCGATCGGGGGCAGGTATGATGCGAACGATGCAGGATTAGACCACAAGCTGATGTCGGTTGGGCTACATACTGCGCGAACATATGCTTTATATTCCACACCGTACGTCAGGTTAGGATAAACGAACGGGTTGGTTGTAGTTTGAATCCATCCCGTTGCACCGGCGCCAGGAGCAGGATCAGTAGCAGGCAACACCAGTACTTGCCAGGTGGTTGCCGTTCCAACTTCAGTCCATCCAATGGTTGCGGTAGTTCCTGTAGTTGTAATAATAGTAACAGCGGTCGGTTTCGGACAAGTTGGCGGCGGATCGCATGTAACGTTAGCCACCCATCCTGGGTTGTTGATAACACCATCACTAACAAAGTGGAAAGTCAAACATCCGTCAGGGCTTGAAGATGTAAATGGCGTCGGAATTTCCGTTCCCCAGTATGCACCCGGAACACTCAAAGCTCCAGAAAAGCCGGAGTCGTTCTCGCTTGGAAGCAATGGATCAGCTGTTGAGTCACCATCGTGTACGTATAGACCGTCCCAACCTGCTTCTGTATTGAACGACGTAAAGGTCACAGTGACCTGCTCTCCTGCAACGGTAGGACATACCGTGACGGTCGAGTTAGAGTTGTTTGGATAGTTGGCAGAAATTCCACCTTCGTCCACAAAATTGCCACCACAAACAGGCGGTGCAACCTGTGTTGTAATATTAGCAGGTCCCGCAGGCAAGCTCACGTCTGTTGCAGAACAGACTGCGCGTACGTAAAAGCTGTAGCACGTAGCCGACAGCAGGCCCGTCATCTGAACCGGATTATTTGTCGTAGGAATCCATGCCGCTGTATTATCGGGTACTGGCGATCCGCACGGTACTGCAATTACTTCCCATGAAGTCGCCGGGCCAACGTTGGTCCAACCAAACATTGCAGAGTCAGACAACACCGTCGAGGTTGTAAGTGCGGTAGGTTTCGGACAAGTAGGTGCCGGCGCACAAGTGACGTTTGCAACCCAGCCAGGGTTATTTATGATCCCGTCGCTAATAAAATGAAAGGTCAAACATCCGTCGGCGCTTGTTGATTCAAAAGGCCCGGGAATAGCAGTTCCCCAGTAAGCTCCAGGAACATTTAATGCACCATTAAAGCCTGGACCGTTTGTACTCGGGATCAATGGATCCGTTATCGAGTTCCCGTCATGCACATACAGACCGTCCCAGCCTGATTCAGTGTTGAACGAGGTAAAGGTTACCGTAACAATATCGCCGGTAGTTGCCGGACAAATAGTTACAGTTGAATTTGTGTTGTTTGGATAGTTAGCAGGACCTCCAACATCAACAAAGGTTCCTCCACAAACCGGCGGCGCTACCTGCGTGTTAAAAATAATTGGACCTGCAGGGTTACTGATATCGGTCGGTGAACAGATTGTTCTTACATAGTAATTGTAGCATGTTGAAGATGTCAATCCCGTTAACAGGAAGGGGTTTGACGTTGCAGAGACCCATGCAGCGGTATCGTCCGGAATCGGCGAGCCGCAAGGCACGGCAATAACCTCCCATACGGTTCCGGGACCAACGTTTGTCCAACCAACCATCGCGCTTGTCGCTGTTACATCAGTCACAGTTAACGCTACTGGTTTAGGACAGGTTGGCGGTGGATCGCAGGTTACGTTCGCAACCCAACCCGGATTATTAACCGAACCGTCACTGATGAAATGAAACGTAAGACATCCGTCGGGACTCGAAGAAGTAAATGGACCCGGGATCGCGGTTCCCCAATATGAGCCGGGCACTGTCAGGCCACCATTACCAGGACCGTTGGCACTGGCAATTAGAGGGTCGGACGTGGAGTCGCCATCATGGACATACAGTCCGTCCCAATTGGACTCGGTATTAAAACTGGTGAACGTAACAGTTACCTGTTCACCGGCAACCACCGGGCACACGGTAACGGTTGAGTTTGTATTATTTGGATAATTTGCAGATACGCCTCCTACATCTACGAAATTTCCTCCGCATTCAGGTGGCGCAACTTGTGTTGTAAAATTGATAGGTCCGGCAACATTGCTGGTATCAGTAGCCGAGCAAATAGCTCTAACATAATAACTATAACACGTAGCTGAATTCAAACCTGTCATTGGAAACGGGTTGCTTGTTGCCGGAATCCAGGCTGATGCGTCGGTCGGCGCAGGCGATCCGCACGGAAGTACAATAACTTCCCATTGAGTAGCCGGACCCACATTTGTCCATCCCAGTTGTGCCGTAGTTGCCAAGACTGATGTTACCGTCAAAGCGGTCGGTTGCGGGCAAGTTGGGGGTGGATTACAGGTTACGTTTGCAGTCCACCCGGGATTGTTGATAATCCCATCGCTAACAAAATGAAAAGTTAAGCATCCGTCTGCGCTTGATGATGTAAAAGGTCCGGGGATCGCTGCTCCCCAATAAGCACCAGGAACGCTCAATGCGCCATTAAAACCGGGCCCGTTTGCGCTTGGCAACAAAGGATCGGTTACGGAGTTTCCGTCGTGTACATATAGTCCGTCCCAACCTGATTCGGTGTTAAAAGAAGTAAAAGTCACCGTAACCTGTTCGTTCGGTACGTCCGGACAAATGGTTACTGTTGAGTTATCGTTGTTTGGATAGTTGGCCGTGCCGCCTGCGTCAACAAAGTTACCGCCACATTCCGGCGGTGCGGCTTGCGTTGTGCAACTAAATGGCCCAACCCATTCGCTGGTTCCGTCGGTACAAACCGCACGAACGTAATAATCATATTCTGTAAGTGGCGCAAGCGGTCCTGCAGTAGGCGCAGTCGTCGCAGATACAATAAAATCCGAATTATCGGTAGTCAAAATTGGTGTGCCTGTTGCAGGAGGAAAATCCGCTCCAGCGGGAAGAACGTGTACTTCCCACTCGGTTGCACCGGGATTTGTCCAGGAAACGCTTGCCGTAGTAGACAAACATGCAACGTCAAGACCGGTAGGCGCAATACATTCTGGAATAATTTTCACGTCGTCAACTAACCATCGGTCGCCATCCAGTTCAGGCCCCACCTGCGTGTAAACCTTTACAAATGCTACGTACAATTGTGTTCCCTGGGGAAAGGCCAAGTCGACTACTTTTTCTTCGTAAACCTGATAATTGGTATTTAGTTCATTTTCATCCCACTCCTGAATCGTCGTGTAAGCAGAAATTACAGTGGGATCCGGGGTTGTTGCAACTGGGGCAACCCTTATCTGGTAAAGCGTCCCGAAGTTACCCGCCAAGGTACTTCTCGTCCAAAAGCGCAGTTGCGGATTTGCCGGTAATGTAACCGGAGGTGTAACTAAGAAATCTTCAGAAGTGTTTCCATCACCGATGTTTTGTCGGTCGATATACGCGGCCACAGTACCTTCATAAGCCGCAAAGGACGTTCCGGAATTGGTTCGCCAATTTTGTGTGCCGACACCGTTGTCGAAGACAAGCCAGGTTTGCGTACCAATAGTCCACGTACCTGAAGTCGGGTTAACAGCTCCTTCGAAAGTCTGATATAACTGGGAATACCCAGATAACGACAGAAAGAGCGTTAGGATTAATAGCGTAATTTTTTTCATAAATGAAATTTTAGTTGTTCAATAGAAATTTGTAGTTTAGAATCTCAAATTTAACAAAAATTTTAAAAGATTTACGAAAATATTTTTTTTAACGTCTCAACACCATATAATTAGGGGTTTTCTACAAATCGCAGCTACCAAATCATTAAATTTGCTTATGCTTGAAAAAGAAAATATACAATTCGAAAGGACGATTCTGGTAGGAATCGTAACACAAAACCAGAGCGAGGACAAACTCAAGGAATACCTTGATGAATTGGAATTTCTCACCTATACTGCCGGCGGTGAAGTCATAAGAAGGTTCTCGCAAAAAATGGAACGGCCAAACCCAAAAACGTTCGTCGGAACGGGAAAGATGGAGGAGATACACGCCTATATTAAAGAGAATGGCGTATCAACCGTAATATTTGATGACGAGTTGTCGCCGTCACAACAGAAAAACATTACCAAAATTCTGGATTGCAAGGTTCTCGACCGTACGAACCTTATCCTTGACATCTTCGCCCAACGCGCCGAAACATCATACGCCAGGACTCAGGTTGAACTGGCACAATGCCAATATTTATTACCGCGGCTCGCCGGGATGTGGACACACCTTGAGCGTCAGAAAGGGGGTATCGGTATGCGCGGGCCAGGTGAGACTGAGATTGAAACCGACCGTCGTATTGTGCGCGATCGAATTGCGTTGCTGAAAGACAAGATTAAAGTTATCGACAAACAGATGTCGGTTCAACGGAGTAATCGGGGCGCTATGGTACGTGTTGCTCTTGTAGGATATACAAATGTGGGGAAATCAACGCTGATGAACGTTATCAGCAAAAGCGAAGTTTTTGTGGAAAACAAGCTCTTTGCCACGCTGGACACTACAGTGCGAAAAGTTGTAATCAAGAATCTTCCGTTCCTGCTATCGGATACGGTCGGATTTATCCGAAAATTGCCCACACAACTGGTTGATTCATTTAAAAGTACGCTTGATGAAGTACGTGAAGCCGATTTGCTGCTACATGTCGTTGACATATCACATCCTGATTTTGAGGAACATATTGAATCCGTAAATCAGACTTTGGCCGACATTAAGAGTAACGACAAGCCCGTTCTGATGATTTTCAATAAAATTGATGCCTATAAACATCTTACTATCGACGACGATGATTTAATGACTGAAAAAACAAAGCGCCACAACACACTCGAAGAATGGAAAGCTACTTGGATGCATACTGTTGGCGCTGAAAATGCGCTCTTCATTTCCGCAAAAAACAAAGAAAACTTTGAAGCTTTTCGCGAAAGAGTATACGAAGCGGTACGGCAGATACATATAACGCGGTTTCCGTATAATAAGTTCTTGTATCCTGATTATAAGGATGCGGTTGACAAGGAAGACGACGAACAATAAAAAAAGCCTCTGGATCTGCAGAGGCTTTTTTTATTAAAATCCGTAATTCGCCCCCACGCCAAACACTTGTCGGATCTGGAATCCTTCAAATGCGTTGTCATCATAGATCGTTTGGAACGAAATGTTTGTAGAAAGATAGCGATTGACTTTAAGCACGATGTTCAGCTGGTAATCAACATCCACATTCTGGATATCTTCAAGATAGTTCGAGTAAAGATTCAGGATGTTTTCAAATGAAACGTTCGCGACAACGCCAAACTTATAATACGCAGACGCATTAAATCCAAGTTCGTATCGGATGCTTTCCCCTTCCTCTACTCCAAAATAAGCAGCGTCTGGCAGGGTCATTTCTTTATCGACGAAAGTAAGCTTTGAAGTCAGTGGCGAAAAGTTGACCTTCAGGTTTTCATGTTTTTTCCAGAGCATTCCGGGGCCTAACAACAAGTATCCTGGCGACATGAAACGGGTGTATTCTGTTCGCGTTTCAGCGCCGTTTTCGTCGACGCTATACAGATAGCCATTCGCAAACTGTGTTTTAAAATTCAGGAATGCCGAATAAAACCATTCCCCTTTCGCTTTCCTGCCTAATAGCGAGTTTATTTCCAGACGGTCATCCGTTTTTTTCGCAAATGCGCTCGTTCGGGTTTTTACAAGGCCATACGAGCCGATAACCTTGTTGTCCCACGTCCACTCGTCCTTTAGATAATTGAAGTCGTAGTTGACATTTAAATTCCCCGAAATATTGTTCTCTCCGCCAGGAAGCCAGTTGTCGAACGTCGATTGGTTGAAGAGCAGAGAGGCGTTTCCCTGTGTTGTCCATGCCTTCGTAGTGTCGGCAATTGTTTCAGTAGTTACTTCCTGAGCATACGCCTGAAAACCGAACAAGAAAAGTGTGAGTACAACCGATATTTTCATCTTTGACACTTTATTAATTTAGGTCTGTTGTCTTTTTTTATACAAAGGCACCGCTGAACACGCCTCGCCATACATAATGCTTTTAGCAACTGGTTGCAGTTGTTGGGCGGCAAACACATAAGCACTCATCGGGACCGGCTTACGCGAACATCCTTTAATAATTATTGCCTTCTCATTATAGATGCTAAAGTCTAGCGTAGGCAGGATTTCATTATATAAAACCGTTTCAAGATCTTCCAACGAACCCGCCACGACTCTTCTTGCAAATGGCGCTAAATGCACCGCCACAAGTATCGAAGCCCAGGCCGGAACGATTGCGTCTGTGCTACAATGAACCGCGACGTATCTTCCTTCGTATTGACGCCAATCATGGTTTCTCAGGTGTTCCCGGAAGTCTTTTTCTTTCAGCAGAATTCCCTCCAGCAGCCACTGAGAAATATCAAGCAGTATGCGCTCGCCCTCGGGATAATAATCCTCAAGATCAAATACCTGTAACGCACTCGCTGCAACTCTGTTAACTATTTCATCCATTTTACAGCATACCAAGTTCAAGTTTTGCTTCTTCGCTCATCAGGTCTTTGCTCCATGGCGGATCAAACGTAATTTCTACCTCGGTTGATTTGACATGTTCAATTGCCGTCACTTTATCTTCAACTTCCCGTGGAAGGCTTTCGGCAACCGGACAATTCGGTGATGTTAGCGTCATCAGGATCTTCACTTCATGATCTGTATTTACCATGACGTCATAGATGAGCCCGAGTTCATAAATATCTACCGGGATTTCTGGGTCGTAAATGCCTTTGAGGACTTTAACGATCTGCTCTCCAAGCAGGTTGGTGTCGATTTCCTGTTCCATAATTAGTTATTGATTTTTGACTGAAAAGCCAATGCGTACATTTTTATTTGTTTTATCATTGAGACCAATCCGTTCGCCCGCGTTGGGGAAAGGTGTTGCTTTAACCCGATATCATCGATGAAGCTGGTATCGGCCTCAAGAATATCGGCAGGCTTCTGATTTGAAAAAGCACGGATTAAAATAGCGATTATTCCTTTTGTTATTATCGCGTCACTGTCGGCTGTAAAAACGATCTTGTCAGCATCTTGTTCGGCGTGAAGCCACACTTTCGACTGGCACCCTTTGATCGTGTTGTCGTCGGTTTTAAACTTCTCATCGATCAGCGGAAGTCCTTTTCCTAAGTCGATGACGTACTGGAACCGTTCGTCCCAATCATCAAACATAGAGAACTCATCGACAATCTCGTGCTGTATTTCTTGTATTGTCATTATTCTTTTGGAGCAAATGAATTAATCTTATTGACGAGCTTTTCGATCTCAGCAGGCGGAAAACCATGGTCAAACGAACTGCTTTGATACGTGCTGTCTTTGTAAATTACCTTTAAATCGGCAATCGCCGCACCGTCATAGAACCTTTTTTCTGTTGGCGATTTCAGCTCCGCTAATCCCTGAAGGTCTACTTCATGAAAAGCAGCAACAAGCTGGTTCCAATCGGCGTCGGAGATCTTCACAGTAGTCGGAACCTTATCGTCGTTTCGCGATCTATAAATTTTGGCCACTTTGTCCTGTATCGTTATTTTTTGATAGAACCCGCGCGTATTAGCGGTGTAATCAACTACTGCGGCGGCAAGGTCCTGCTGTTGCTCTTCGCAGCCTTTACCAAGCATCATGGCAAGAAACAAAATGGATAAGATTTTCATATCGGTGTTTTTAAGATAACATTCTTTGTGCCTTGCGGATCGCTTCAACGAGCCTGTCGATTTCTTCTTTCGTGTTATAGAAGGAGAACGAGGCGCGGACCGTTCCAACGATCTTACAAAAATTCATGATGGGCTGCGCGCAATGGTGGCCGGTTCGAACGGCAATTCCCTGCTGATCGACAATCGTGCCGATATCGTACGGATGCAACGCTGCTACATTAAACGAAATTACGGAGGCTTTATTGACCGAAGTTCCCCATATTTTGAGGCCTTCGATCTCCAGCAGCCGTTGCGTTGCATACTGAAGCAGTTCGTTTTCGTATGCGGCTATAGCATCAAATCCGATTGCGTTAAGGTAGTCAATTGCGGCGCCGAAAGCAATTCCGTCAGCAATATTTGGTGTTCCGGCTTCAAACTTATGCGGAAGATCGGCATAAGTCGATTTCTCAAATGATACTTCTTTGATCATCTCGCCTCCGCCTTGATACGGCGGCAATTTATGAAGCCATTCCTCTTTTCCGTATAAAACTCCGACTCCGGTTGGCCCGCACATTTTATGAGCCGAAAACGCATAAAAATCGCAATCAAGTTCCTGAACATCCGGTTTTAAGTGCGGAGCTGCCTGAGCACCGTCAATCATTACCGCAGCGCCAACCTCGTGTGATTTTTCTATAATGTACCTTATCGGGTTCAGCGTTCCTAGGGCGTTTGAAATATGGTTAACCGATACGACCTTTGTGTTCTCCGAAAGCAGTTCCAAAAAATCAGGCATCATCAGTTCGCCGTCGAGGTTCATCGGAATGACTTTTAAGGTAGCGCCCGATCGTTCACAGGCGAATTGCCACGGAACGATATTCGAATGATGTTCCAAGGCTGAGACCAGAACCTCATCGCCGGGATTTAAAAGCGAAGCAAAACCTGAAGCTACCAGGTTAATCGCGTGTGTTGTGCCTGAAGTAAAGATAACCTCGTGCGAAGATTGAGCGTTGATATGCTTTTGGATCTTGATGCGCGATTCTTCATACGCATCTGTGGCGAGCTGGCTTAGTGTATGGACGCCGCGATGAATGTTTGCGTTGATTTCCCGGTAATATCCGGAAATCGTGTCGATAACAACTTGCGGCTTTTGTGAAGTTGCGCCATTGTCGAAATAGACGAGTGGTTTGCCGTTGACTTTTCGCGAAAGAATCGGGAAGTCTTTGCGGATATTATTGATGTCGAAACTCATAATTGTAGTGGTGTTTCTAGCCCCGATAGAGCCGATATCCTTTTTTGTTGCCAGACAACAGGTCCTCCAAAGGCTCGGGACGACAGCAACAAAAAAGATAAAGGCGAAAGCGGGAATAAGCTCCTGATGAAAAATCTATAGATCAAATCCCATTTTTACGCCCAGTTTGGTCGCGATTATCTTGGTGATCCTGTTTTTGAGCTCGGGAATTTTAATGCTTTCAATGACTTCGTTCGAAAAGGCGTACATCAACAATGCTTTTGCCTCCTTTTGCGGAATGCCGCGCGATCGCATATAAAACATAGCGCGATCATCGAGTTGCCCGATTGTGCAGCCGTGGGAGCATTTCACATCGTCGGCAAAAATTTCCAATTGCGGCTTTGCATTGATGGTGGATTTGTCGCCAATTAAAATATTGTTGTTTTGTTGGAATGCATCGGTTTTCTGGGCCTCTTTTTCCACATAAATTTTGCCGTTGAAAACCCCGGTTGAGCGATCTGCATAAATTCCTTTGTAATTCTGGTGGCTTTCACAATTCGGCTGTGAATGGTGCACAAGCGTGTGGTGATCGACATGCTGCTTCTCACCAATGATTGTAATTCCCTTTAGTGTGCTGTCGATCCGCTCGCCGTGGTGGTAAAAATTCAGGTTGTTGCGCGTAATGTTGCCGCCGAACGAAAACGTATGTACAGAAACATTCGTTTTCCCTTGTTGTGCAATGTACGTGTTGTCGATCAATGACGCTTCAAGATTATCGTTCTGAATCTTGTAGTAGTCCACGACAGCTCTTTCTGATGCAAAGATTTCGGTAACAGAATTCGTAAGTACAGAATTCTCGTTCAGGCTCTGGTGGCGCTCGATGATCTGCACGTGTGCATTTTCTCCCACAATGATAAGATTTCGCGGCTGAACCAACAATGCCGACTCGCTTCCTGTCGAAAAATACATGATTTCAACGGGCTTTTCTGCGGCCTTGCCTTTCGGAATATTGATGTACGCGCCTTCGTTGGCAAATGCTGTATTCAGCGAAGTTAGGCTTTCCTCCTTGTTAGCAGCCTTATTGAAGTACTGCTCGATTATTTCCTTGTATTTTGGCTTTGTCAGCGCCGACGACATCAGGCAAACGTCGATCCCGTCGTGGGTTGTAGACGAAAGAAACGAACTAAAAATACCATCAATAAAAACAACTTTATAGGTGTCGATTTCGTGCAGAAAATACTTTCTGACCTCAGCAAAATCGATCTGTTTTTCGTTTTTTGGAAACACCGAGAAGTCGTTCTTCAGGATGCTGTTCAGCGAAGTATATTTCCAGGCTTCTTCTTTTTTCGTAGGAAAACCTTTTGTTTCAAAGGTTTTTATTGCGGATGTGCGGATGTCATGCAGATCGGAATCCACATCAACCTGCTCCTCGAACGCCATAAAAGACGATATCAATTTTTCTTTTAAATCCATTGTGTTAGTTGACGGTTGACAGTTGCCAGTTGACAGCATGAGCTGCCGGTCAAGGGGAACTAATTATTTATTCGGCCAGTTGGTTTTCCGCCTTGATCCAATCATATCCTTTTTCTTCAAGTTCGTAAGCCAGTTCTTTTCCGCCCGACTTCACAATTTTCCCTTTGTACAAAACATGCACGAAATCAGGAACGATATAATCAAGAAGTCTTTGGTAGTGCGTAATCACGATGATGGCATTGTTCTCGCTTTTTAACTTATTTACACCGTTTGCAACGATTCTCAAAGCGTCGATATCCAGTCCTGAATCGGTCTCGTCGAGGATTGCAAGCTTCGGTTCAAGCATCGCCATCTGGAAAATCTCATTGCGTTTTTTCTCGCCTCCTGAAAAACCTTCGTTCAACGATCTTGAAAGAAATTTTCGGTCGATCTCAAGCAGTTCTGATTTTTCACGGATGAATTTAAGCATCTCATTTGCCGGCATTTCTTCCTGGCCCTTGGCTTTTCGGGTTTCATTTATTGCCGTGCGCATAAAGTTTGTCACCGAAACACCCGGAATCTCAACCGGATATTGAAACGACAAGAACACTCCTTTATGAGCGCGCTCTTCAGGGGCAAGATCCGAAATGTCTTCGCCGTCAAGGTAGACTGCGCCTTTCGTAACCTCATAATGCTCATTTCCGGCAATCACTGCTGAGAGCGTACTTTTTCCTGAGCCGTTCGGACCCATGATCGCGTGGACTTCGCCCGCTTTTACCTCAAGGTTGATTCCGCGTAGTATTTCTTTGTCTTCAACTCCGGCGTGTAAATTTTTTATTGATAACATCGTAGTGCTTGATTTTAAAAATCTGTGTCTTTTTTGGTTGTTTTTCGAAAACTTAAATTCCTTAGCCGACCGATCCTTCCAACGAAATCTCGAGCAGCTTTTGTGCTTCCACGGCGAATTCCATCGGGAGCTTATTTAAAACGTCTTTGCTGAATCCGTTGACGATAAGCGCAATCGCTTTCTCTGTGGGGATTCCACGTTGGTTGCAGTAGAAAACCTGGTCTTCACCAATTTTGCTGGTCGTGGCTTCATGCTCAATTTTAGCGCTTGAGTTCTTGCTTTCGATATACGGAAAAGTATGCGCTCCGCAATTGTTTCCCATAAGCAGCGAATCACATTGTGAAAAGTTGCGGGCGTTATCTGCGCGAGCGCCAATTTGCACGAGTCCACGATAGCTGTTTTGGGATTTCCCGGCCGAAATACCTTTCGATATGATTGTCGACTTCGTATTCTTTCCAAGGTGGATCATTTTCGTCCCGGTGTCGGCCTGCTGATAATTGTTTGTTACCGCAATTGAGTAAAACTCCCCTATCGAATTATCCCCTTTCAGTATACACGACGGATATTTCCATGTTACCGCAGATCCGGTCTCAACCTGCGTCCAGGATATTTTTGCGTTCTTTTCGCAGAGTCCGCGTTTGGTCACAAAATTGTAAACCCCGCCTTTACCTTCCTTGTTTCCCGGATACCAGTTTTGGACGGTCGAATATTTAATTTCAGCATCATCCAAAGCAATAAGCTCGACTACAGCTGCGTGTAACTGATTCTCATCACGGCTAGGTGCCGTGCAGCCTTCAAGGTAAGAAACGTAGCTTCCCGCATCGGCAATGACGAGCGTTCGCTCAAACTGACCGGTTCCAGCCTGATTGATCCGGAAATAGGTCGAAAGTTCCATCGGGCATCTAACCCCTTTTGGAATATAGCAAAAAGAGCCGTCCGAAAAGACAGCCGAATTTAACGCTGCGTAGAAATTGTCTCGCTGTGGGACAACTGTTCCAAGATACTTTCGAACAAGGTGAGGATGTTCTTTAATTGCTTCCGAGATAGGGCAAAAAATAATGCCTTTTTCGCCAAGCGTTTTCTTGAAAGTAGTAGCAACCGAAACAGAATCGACAACAATATCCATCGCGACATTGTTCATCATTTTCTGCTCATCTATTGATATTCCAAGCTTCTTGTACATCGCCAGCAACTCGGGATCTACATCGTCGAGCGTTTTGTTTGGGTCGACCTGCTTCGGAGCAGAATAATAGGATATTCCCTGAAAATCTGGCTTCTCATAATGCACATTTGCCCAGTCAGGCTCCTTCATTTCCTGCCATGCACGGAAAGCTTCCAAACGCCATTCGGTCATCCATTCCGGCTCTTCCTTCTTAAGGGAGATGGCGCGGACGATGTTCTCGTTAAGGCCGTTCAAAAACGTCTCCGATTCTATATCGGTGTAAAAACCGTACTCGTACTCTTTATTTTCGAGTTCGATCTTTAAATCGTCTTCTGTGTATTTTGACATATATGTTCTTTAGTGGAGGTGAATTACCTTCCGCCTTCAAATATTATTTATAAAGAAAAACTCTCGCCGCAGCCACACGTCCTGCTTGCGTTTGGGTTGTTGAATACAAAGCCCTTCCCGTTAAGCCCGCCTGAAAATTCCAGGATAGTCCCGGCGAGATATAGAAAACTCTTCTTTTCAACGGCGATCTTAACATCATTATCAACAAAGACCTTGTCGGTTTCGCCAATGCTTTTGTCAAACTTCAGTTCGTATGATAATCCGGAGCATCCGCCGCTTTTTACGCCAACCCTTACGAAGTCGTTCGCCGCGTCAAATCCGTCTTCCTGCATCATATCGATGATTTTTTTTCGGGCAACATCCGATACTTTAATCATAGCTTATATAGATTTTGTCTAAATTAACCGCAAAGATACCACAATTATAATTTTTTGCCTCATCGGGTAACATTTTTATAACTAATGCAGCTATAGAATTAGCTGATGCAGACGGATTTTTTTAAGTTTGTGTCTTAATCGTTTTGAATGAAATTATATTCTGTTGAAACCGGCAATTTTAAGTTAGATGGTGGCGCCATGTTTGGCGTGGTCCCGAAAACCATCTGGAATAAAACCAATCCCGCGGATGACAACAACCTGATCGACATCGCCGCACGGTGCCTGTTGATTGAAGAGGGGAACCGATTGATTTTGATCGACAACGGGCTTGGCAATAAGCAATCGGAAAAATTTTTTGGCTACTATTCGCTTTGGGGCGACCATTCTTTGGATAAATCATTGAACAAGCATGGTTTCCACCGAGACGATATTACAGATGTTTTTATGACGCACCTGCACTTTGACCACTGCGGCGGAAGTGTACAATGGAATGCTAACCGCACCGGATATGAAGTAGCATTCAAAAACGCTACGTTTTGGACCAACAAGAATCATTGGGATTGGGCGACGAAACCGAATGCGAGGGAAAAGGCATCTTTTTTATCTGAAAACATTCTTCCGCTCGAGGAAAGCGGGCAGTTAAGTTTTATAAAAAACCTCGGTTCAGGCTTTGTTGAAGAGTCTGAACTTGGCTTTGGCATCTTTTTTGCCGACGGGCACACCGAAAAAATGATGATTCCGCAAATTACATACAAGGAGAAAAAGATCTGCTTTATGGCGGATTTGCTTCCAACGGCGGGCCATCTGCCTTTGCCATACGTTATGGGATACGATACCCGACCGCTGTTGACCTTGCCTGAGAAAGCAGCGTTCCTGACCGAGGCCGCACAAAATAATTATTATTTGTTTCTCGAACATGATGCGCACAACGAAATTATAACGGTTGCGGAAACCGAAAAAGGTGTCAGGCTGCGCGAAATTTTCCGGTGTGGCGAAGTTTTATAACCTGATTATCTTGCACTTGACGCGAGATTTTTATGTTAAAAGTTTTTTCACTGTAACAAAAGCCAATACATTTAGACCAATTTTAGAAATTTAATTTATTTACAAATGAGAATAATAACTCCAATTGTTGCTGCAATATTCGCAACAACTATGATTTCAGGGTACGCATCAGCTCAAAGCAGTATTTCGCTTTCCGCCCCAACAGTAAAAAAAAATTATCCTAAGAAAGCGACCTTAAAAGAGACAGAGCTACAGCGTTGGAGCCATCTCGATCTTGCCAAAGACACTGTTCCGGGAATGAGTGTCGACAGGGCGTATGCCGAACTTCTAAAAGGCAAGAAAGGCCAAACCGTTATCGTTGGCGTAATTGATTCCGGAGTTGATATCGAGCACGAAGATTTGAAGTCGGTGATCTGGATCAATCCAAAAGAGAAAGCTAACGGAAAAGACGACGACAACAACGGATATATTGATGATATAAATGGTTGGAATTTCCTTGGCGACGCAAACAATGAAGCTCTTGAAATGACGCGTATTGTAGCCAAAGGCGATGATGGATCTGCCGAGTTTAAGCGTGCAAAGGCCGATTTTGACAAGCAATATCAGGAAGCTTTAGCAGGAAAACAACAAATGGAGTTTATTACGAATGTTGACGCTGCGATAAAGGCCGAACTAAAAAAATCAACCTATACTGCTGAAGACCTTAAAAACCTGAATTCCCAGAATCCGATGATCAATCAGGTAAAGCCACGCTTTATCCAGATACTCGGGCAAATGAGCAAAGGAGAATTTGACGAGCAGATTCAGGAAGGAATGAAGCACTATTCTGACCAGCTTGCATACAACCTAAACGTGGATTTCAACGGACGAAAAGTTGTTGGTGATAATCCTGAAGATTTGAAAGACCGCAAATACGGAAACAACAACGTTGTTGGTCCAGACAAAGAAGAAGCGCTTCACGGGACACACGTTGCGGGTATTATTGCGCAGGTGAGAAACAACAACGTCGGCGGTGACGGCGTGGCTAATAACGCTCAGATCATGGTCTTACGTGCCGTTCCAAACGGAGATGAATATGATAAGGATATCGCCCTTGCAATCCGCTATGCCGTAGACAATGGTGCGAAAGTTATAAACGGAAGTTTTGGAAAAAGCTTCTCTCCACACAAGGACTGGGTATTTGACGCCATTAAATATGCTGCCAGCAAAGACGTTCTATTTGTACATGCTGCCGGAAACGACGGACATGACATTGATCTTGAGCAGTTCAAGAACTTTCCTAACGATTCTGAAAATGCCAAAACCGAAATTTCGGACAATGTCATAACCATTGGCGCATTAAACCCTACATTGCCGCAAGTTGTAGCTCCTTTTTCAAATTACGGTTCCTACAATGTCGACGTTTTTGCTCCGGGTGTGCAAATTTATGCCACGGTTCCCGGAAGCAAATACCGATACCTTCAGGGAACTTCAATGGCATCTCCAAACGTTGCCGGTGTAGCCGCGCTTATCCGTTCGTATTATCCGAAGTTGTCAGCTGCACAAGTAAAAAAGATATTGATGGAATCAGGAACGCCACTACCTGAAACTGTAGCCTTTGGAGAGGAAGCAGAACAACGTGAGTTTGCTGGCGGATCGCGTTCTGGTAAAATGGTAAATGCTTACAATGCATTAAAAATGGCAGAACAGATGTCAGGAAAATAATATTTGATATATTTATAAAAACGGAAGGTATGTTGCCTTCCGTTTTTTATTTAAACCCACTTCGAGATGATTGGAAAACCTATTTATACAGCGCTTTCGCTGTTCATCGCTACGGTTGCTGTAGCACAGGATAATGGATATTGGCAACAAAATGCCGATTATAAGATGGATGTTTCGATGGACGTGAAAACCTATCGGTACAAGGGAAGCCAAGAACTTGTTTACACTAACAATTCGCCCGACACGCTCACCAAAGTGTACTACCACCTCTACAACAACGCTTTCCAACCCGGAAGCGAAATGGACGCAAGGTTGCAGGCAGTTAAAGATCCTGACGCCAGAATGGTTACAGTTACCAAGGTTGACGGAAAAGAAGTTAAGGAAAGCCGGATCAAAAATCTTAAGCCAAATGAGATCGGGTTTTTAAACATTTCAAACTTCACCCAAGACGGCCAGCCGGTAGATTTTATAATCAAAGGAACCGTAATGGAAGTTCGTTTGGCAAAGCCGCTGTATCCAAAGTCCAAAACTATATTAGCGCTGAAATTCGACGCGCAGGTGCCAATCCAGATACGGCGGAACGGTCGAAACAATGCAGAAGGCGTAGAACTTTCAATGGCGCAGTGGTATCCGAAAATAGCAGAATATGATTTCGAAGGTTGGCACGCCGATCCATACATCGCAAGAGAATTTCACGGCGTTTGGGGAAACTTTGATGTTAAGATCACGATCGATAAAGAATATACTATCGGCGGAAGCGGCTACCTTCAGAATAAAAATGAGATTGGGCACGGGTATCAGGATGCAGGCCTTACGGTAAATGTTCCAAAAAGAACAAAGACGTTAACATGGCATTTCATTGCGCCGATGGTGCACGATTTTACATGGGCAGCCGACAAAAATTACAATCACGATGTCTATCCGGGACCGAACGGAGTGGAGTTGCACTTTTTGTACAAGAACAACGAGCAGTTCAATGCAAACTGGAAAAACCTTCAACCGGTGACCGCCCGGTTAATGTCGGTTTATAACCAAACCGTGGGCGAATATCCTTATAAACAATATTCGGTTATTCAAGGCGGTGACGGCGGAATGGAGTATGCCATGTGTACATTGATCCTCGGAAACGGAACTTTCGACGGACTTCTGGGCGTTACCGCACACGAGATGGCGCATTCGTGGTTTCAACATGTGCTTGCGTCAAATGAAAGCAAATATGGATGGATGGACGAAGGATTTACTTCGTGGCTTGAAGATTATGCGTTAAACGAAATCAGCCCAAAGAAAGTTGCTAATCCGTTTGCCAATGCTTACAGAGGTTATTATGCAATGGTTGGTGGCGGAAAAGAACTTCCCCAAACAACGCATTCCGACAGATACGACGACAATCGAAACTACTCAATTACATCGTATATGAAGGGCGAAATCTTCTTGACCCAACTGGAATACCTGATAGGAAGAGAAAACCTCCTGAAGACGCTTAAAAAATACTACGCCGATTTTAAAATGAAGCATCCTTCGCCGAACGATATTAAGCGCACTGCTGAGAAAGTTTCAGGCGCGCACCTGGATTGGTATCTGACAGATTGGACAAAAACCACAAGTACAATCGACTACGGAATCAAATCAGTCGAACTAAACGCACAAGGCACGACAATTCAACTCGAACGGATTGGGAGGATGCCCATGCCGATTGATATTGTTGTTGAATACGAAGATGGTGCAAAAGAAGCCTTCTACATTCCGCTGCGGATGATGCATTTCGAGAAGCCAGCCGAAGCCACAACATTAAAAAGAACGACGCTGCCGGATTGGGCGTGGGCGTATCCCACATACGATTTTAAAATCCCATCGGCAAACGGGACCGTCAAATCGGTTACAATAGACCCATCTGGCCTAATGGCCGATGTCAAACAGGAAGACAATACATTTCCTGCAGTGAAGAAATAAAAGAAAAACCCTCCTGAGAAATGTCAGGAGGGTTTTTTACAGGAGCTTTAGCTTACCTATTGAAGCCCGGTTCGAATCGGTGCAACGTTGTGTTGTAGTTTAGATTTATCCGCTTTATTACAACAGTTGTTTCTTCAACCTGCGGATACTGCTTATAGGGTGTTGTTTTTTCTTGGTTGTATTGTAAAGCTAGCGCATAGCGCCAAGAACACCTTTTCACAATTTCACGTTTAGTTTATATATTTTTAAGGACTTGGCCAAAACAGCTAATCCGTGGTCATAAAGTGGAAAATCCGCGAGAAAGACTTATCTTTATTTATAATCATAAAAAACTAAAACGATGAAAATTAAATTATTGCCATTTGTTGCCTTCGCAGCGTTGCTTTTTTCGTGTTCGGATGATGACGATTCCAACACTGTTTCCAATCCTGAAGGATTGTATCGAATGACTGCCTTTAATATTTCCGAAGAGCCGTCAGATCTGGATGGAGACGGCGACGCGTCTACAAATATTATGAACGAAACACACTGTTTTGATAACTCGACGGTGCAGATTAATGAAGATCATACTTTCACTGCCAACTCTGAAGGATTGGAAATACAAATTGACTCAGAAGGTAATCCGTCAGAATTTGCGTGTTATGACGATGGAGCAATTTCAGGAACATGGTCGCTTTCCGGCAACGAAATTACTTTCACCTTCCTATCAGATGGCTCCGGGGATACCTTCACGTATGACATAGACGCCGATTCATTGTCGTACTTCATCCCTGACGGAACGGCATTCGGAACTGTAGGCGGAAATCCGGCCTATATTACCAGCGATATCGAAATTGTCTATACTAAGCAATAAAAGTTCACATCCAATCAAAAGCCACCTCAACAGGTGGTTTTTTTATGTCCGAAAATTATTGTTGTACTTTTGCAGCTGTATGGACTACAAATATCCAAAAGAAGAAAGATTAAAAAGCAAACGTACTATCGACCTGCTGTTCTCGAAAGGGAAGTCGGTAGCCAAATACCCGTTGCGGCTGGTTTACGTGCCGATTGAGCTGGACGATGCACCTATAAACTTCGGAGTATCTGTTTCAAAAAAGTACTTTAAAAAAGCCGTCGACCGTAATTATTTCAAGCGCTTGCTCCGTGAGGCGTACCGTCTGAACAAGCATCTTCTACTTGAAAATGCTGAAATAAAATACGCGATTATGATGCTTTATCAGAGTAAAGACCGGCTCTCTTTTGAAGATCTCAATACACGTACGATCCAGCTATTTGAGAAATTTCGTTCGGAAACAATGCCAACAGATAATTAAATACTGAAAACCGAGTTAAATAGTTGTTCATTTCCAGCATTATCCGATTAATGCTTAATTTAGCAAGCTCGTTTTTGAAACGATTAAAATTCATAACCATGTACAACATCCTTAAGAAAAAATATATAATTCCGATCGTTGCCGGCGGACTCTTCTTTGTTGGCACCAGTTTTCGCGAAGACTTTTTTGAAGTTGCAAAACAAATCGAAATATTCACTACGCTGTTCAAGACGGTTAACATGAACTATGTCGACGAGACAAACCCAGGAGAGCTAATGGACAAAGCCATCAAGAACATGTTGGCAGAGCTCGATCCGTACACGGTGTATTTTAACGAACAGGATGTCGTAAAGTTTAAAATCAACCAAACGGGCGAATATACCGGGATAGGCGCGATGATAACACGGAAAGAGGGCAGGCTTATTATTAAAGAACCCTACAAAGATTATCCGGCCGATAAAGCCGGGCTAAAGGCTGGAGACGAAATTATTCAAATCGGCGATGTGAACCTCGAAGATTTTAAGGAAGATGCCGGTCAACTTCTTCGCGGTGCGAAAAACACCAAAATCGATATCAAATACAAACGCCAGGGAAAAATTGCAACAACGCAACTCGTTCTCGGTGAAGTAGATCTTCGCGCAGTGCCATTCTTTGCAAAAGTTGATGACAAAACGGGTTATATCGTACTTTCACAGTTCAATAAAAAGGCTACATTGGAAACAAAAGAAGCGCTTGAGCAACTTAAGCGTGAAGGCGCCGAACGGATTATTTTAGATTTAAGGGGGAATCCCGGCGGGCTACTAGGCGAGGCGATCAACATCTGCAACCTTTTTGTCCCGAAAAATGAAGTGATTGTTACCACCAAGTCGAAAATCGAGAAGCATAACAACACCTATAAAACCACACGCGAGCCGATCGACACCGAGATTCCACTCGTAATCCTTGTAGATGGACGAAGTGCTTCGGCATCTGAAATTGTTGCCGGCGCATTGCAGGATTTAGACCGCGCAGTAGTTGTTGGAAGCCGCAGTTTCGGAAAAGGACTCGTACAGCGTCCGGTAGATTTAACTTACGGGACACAAATAAAAATTACTATTTCAAGATACTACACGCCTTCCGGCAGATGTATACAGGCGTTGGATTATTCGCATCGCGACAAGGACGGAAAAGCGGTCCGTACGGATGCCACAAAATACAACGCATTCAAAACACGTAAAGGCCGCACCGTTTATGATGGCGGCGGAATCCTTCCCGACGTAGAGCTTTCGGAAACGAAAATGAGTACAATAACGGAAGCTTTGGTTAAAAATGACGGCATCTTTAACTACGTTACCGGATACTACTATAAAAATCCGAACCTTGGCGGAAAAATTCCGGTTATCACCGATGCGGATTTTGCAGATTTCAAAAGTTTTCTTAAAAAAGAACGGTTTTCATTTGATACTGAAACAGAAATTGCTCTCCGAAATACATTGGCAGCCGCGAAAAAAGAGAAGATTGATGCAGCGATTATAGCCGAATACCAGCAGTTGCTTGCCGCGCTTCAGCGAAGTGAAGAGGCGCAACTGAACGAAAACCAGAAAGAGATCAAAGCACTGATCCTTGACGAGATTATCAAGCGTTACCAGTACAAGGAAGGTCTATATAACTATTACATCAAAAATAATTCTGAAATCAAAAAGGCATCGGCGATACTTGCTAATGCGGCCGAATACCACACTATCCTGAAGATGTAATGAGGAAGCTAATCACTTTTCTATGGCTTTTAATTGCATTTTCCACTGCTTCCCAGGAAGAGGCTGTGCAATCCGTGTATTTCGAATTCGATAGCTATAACCTTGACGAAAAGCAAGGTCAGGCTGTGGTCGAATTTATTAAAAACACTGATTCCACAAGAATAGAATCGATTGAGATCTTTGGCTATACAGACGATATCGGTAAGGATGCCTACAATTTTAAGTTATCGACCAAACGCGCCCATACAATCAAAGAAAAGCTGACGCATAGCGGGATAAAAAGCAAGATTATCGTCACTATCGAAGGCAAAGGCCGCATCCTGATCGATGATGATATTGTAGAAAACCTGCCTGAGAAAAGGTCAAAAAACCGACGCGTCGACGTCGTGCTGAACTTGAATCCGCCTCCGGCAATAGAAATGCCCGGCTTTTATACTACCGTTCAGAAAAAGCATGTCGTGGGCGACCATATTTACCTCGAAAACCTGTTGTTTGAACGCGGGAGCAGCAAGCTTACTTTAAAAGCGAAGACCCAACTGGAGAAAATCGCAAAATTACTTTTGAAATATAAGACCCTGGAATTTGAGGTGCAAGGCCACGTTTGCTGTACACCGCCGTACCAAAAAGAGGCAATCGACAGAAGCACCAGAAAAAGACAATTGTCGACCAACCGCGCGCACTCTGTTTACAACTATCTTGTTTTAAAGAAGATTGCCAAGACCAGGATGACCTTCAAAGGTTACGGAAACACGGTTCCGTTAGGAAAAGGCGGCGAGTACGACCGGCGCGTTGAGCTCGTGATCACGAAGATCTAATTATGTTCGTTCCATCCGGATGTGCGGAATCCCATCTTCATCGTATATTTCACCAACCGCAGCAAATCCGTGTTGTTCATAGAATTTTTGAAGATATTGCTGCGCCGAAATCGTAATCTGTGTCTTGTTATAATACGCATCAATTGCTGAGATTGCGCGTTGCACAAGTTCATGTCCCCACTTTCGGTCACGGAATGTCGCATCTACAACAACACGTCCGATAGAGGCATTTTCAAAATAGTCACCCGAATCGAACAATCGTGCATAGCCAACAGTCTTTCCTTGAAAGTCCCCAATCAGGTGAAGTGCGCGGTAATCTTTGCCGTCAATATCCTGATAAACGCAATTTTGCTCCACTACAAAGACTTCGCTGCGCAATCGCATAAAATCATATAGCTCAGCGGCAGAAAGCTCGTTAAAACGCTTTATTTTCCATGTGGGTTTTCCACTCATGCTTTTGGCTTTAAAAATTTGGTGCTTTTCAGAATGGCTTCAAGCTCTAGCATCAGGTCGCGCTTCTCCTTTGATGGCGCATAACAGAAACCTTCCAGAACCAGAATACGGTTGTTTGGTTTGTCGATGATGCAGTAGTTAATAAACGGCCCGGACATAAAATCATTGTCGAGTTCCCATGTTCCGCGGGTTTCCAGCGTAGTACGATTGCACATTTTGCCTGTTGTCAAATACGGCGAATACGAGTCTTCAGTGATCATATGCGTGTCAGGGACACTTCCGTGGATGTAAAGCTTTCCAATTGAATCGCGCATCCGCACAACATCCGACGCGGCGTTTGCATCCGGCGTAACCGAACTCAATCGTACTTCATACAACAGTAAGCTAGTGTTGCCGCTCGTAATTTCCTTCTTCAGCCAGAGAAACTTCGGCTTTTCCATTACATACCTATACGCCGAGGGGATGGCAACTTTTACTTTAAATTTTTCAGCGATTCTTCTATGGTCGAGTAGTGATTTCTTAACTTCTTTCTGCATTGCGGCAATTTCGCCTTGGCGAATCTTCGATATAATCTCGGCTGCGTGTTCTTCGATCAGGTTCAGGATGTCACGCGAAGTGCGGCCATATATCCTGACGACCGTTTGAGGCTTGCGGTATTGATCCTGCGTAATTTCAAACTGGTTTGGAAAACCTTTTTTTATGATGATGATATTTCTGCTGTTTGCCATATAGCCGTCAAGCAGTTTTACAGGATACTGGTTTATCGTAAATAGCGGCTCTTCCTGAGGCAGGCCTGTTACCGGCGAAGCAAATTTGTTTCGAATAGAATCGCCTATTGCCCCATTCCAGAGAAGTTCGTCTATGATTATTGAAACGGAGTTGACTTTATTCGCGTTTTCATCCTGTGAAGCGTCCTGTTTCTTGCAGCCGGAAACTAAGATTAAAAGAATTGCGCAAAAAAAAAGGGCTCTCTTCATGGTGATGAATAAAGCCCTAAATTTAAGGTATATTTTTTACTATTATCCGTTTATTTTAAGCTTCATGCCTGGTTTGAGGCTGTTGCCACGGATGCCGTTCCACTTTTTAATATCGGATATTGTTACTCCAGGATATTTCTTTGCAATGCTAAAAAGGGAATCTCCTTTGCGGACATAATAATGTTCCTGGTTCTTCTTCGCAACAGCAGCCTTTGAAGGTTTATGCTCGGCAACTGCCTCCTCTGCAACCTCTTTTTTGCCTACAACTAATTTTTTACCAACCAATATCGTAGTATCCGAAATGCCATTCCAGGATTTGATTTCGTTTAATGATATTCCGAAACGTTTTGCAATCGAACCCAAATTGTCACCCTTTGCGACTACGTATTCCTGGGTCTTAAACTGTGGTTCTTGTTCAGCTTCATTTGAGTCGGCGTCTTCGTGGCTGATGATTTGCGCCACTTTGATTTTGCTATCCAATTGAATGCTGTTGTCGGCTAGATTGTTCCACTCACGAAGATCATCTACTGAAACATTATATTTCTTTGCAATTGCAGTCAGATTGTCACCAGCCTGAACTGTATAATATTGGCTTTTTTCGGCTTTCTGTGTTGTATCGGCCGACGCGACCACTGTTTCAACAGGCGTTTTAACTTTCGCTTTTTCCGTCTGGTAAATTCTCTCGCTCGTTATCAGCTTAAGATTCTGCCCGGGATGCAACACATTTCCTTTGATGCCATTCGCACGTTTAATGCTTGCAACAGAAATTCCGTATTTATTTGAAATTGCTCCGAAGCTGTCGCCGCGGCGTACTTTATAATATTTCGTTTTTGTTACAACTTTCGACTGTACGTTGTGGTCAGCCGTAGAATCTGCTGAAGCAATTGCCTGCTGGCGATATGACGGCGTGTACGGACGCTCTCTCTTGTTCAACTCGTGCGTAACGTAAGCATAGATCTTCTCCTCGTTCGAGGTAAACATCGCGATCTTATCTGCAGGAAGTCGCAAATAGTGCGCTTTGTCTGCGTAATGTGGAACCGTGTTCATTTTATACGACGGGTTTAGCAACTGCAACTGTGACACGGGAACATCCAGAAGATCGGAAATCTGCTTGAAGCTCATCTGTTGCTTCACCATTATAGTGTCGGTTTCAAAATGCTTTACAAGTGCACGATTTGGAACGATACCGTGCTCTTTGTGGTATTCGTAAATGTACATTGTAGCAAGGAAAGCCGGAACATAACCTTGCGTTTCCTTCGGAAGGTTTTTACGAATGTTCCAGTAGTTCTGCTGCCCGTTCGACCGGCGGATTGCTTTTGCAACGTTGCCCGGACCCGAATTATAAGCCGCAAGGACAAGATCCCAATCACCAAAGATTCGGTACATATTTGTCATGTACTGCGCTGCTGCTTCGCTGGCTTTTAAGGGATCGCTTCGCTCGTCGACATACGAATCGATGTGCAAATTATATTGTTTTCCGGTTTGGTACATGAATTGCCAAAGGCCGGTCGCGCCAACACGAGAGACCGCTTTTGGGTTCAAAGCGGATTCAACTACGGCCAGGTATTTAATTTCAAGCGGGACGTTTTTCTTCGCAAGTGCTTCTTCAAACATCGGGAAGTAGTATTCCGACACTGCCATCAGGCGTTCAAATGATTTTTTCCGGTTTTTCAGGAATGATTTTATAATATTCTCAAGCCCGGGGTTATACTCAATATTAAACGGCGATTTTGCGTCCATTTCTTTGAGCCGCGCCTTTAAAAGCTCCGTCGAAAGTTCGTAATCTACTTTCTTGTCAACATCTATTGAAGCGATGTCAGATGCAAGCTCGGCGTAAATATCGGTGCTTGTAAGTTCTTTCATCCAAAGACTGTCGACGCATGACGCAATGTTATCCTGAACGAAAGTCGCCTTTATGGAATCGAGGTAAGAGAGTTTTTGTTCGACCGTAGGATTTGAAGCGGCGGGTTGAGAAGCTTCCTGCGCTGAGGCGATTCCGGAAGCGGCTAACAATAAAGAAAGAGTGGCATTTTTTAAATTCATATCTACTTTTTTATGTCTGTGACGGGGCGGTCTCCAGACTTCAATTTCGTTTTTGATTTATGCAATGTTGCAATTTGTAGAACGTTGCCTAGGTTTCAGGCATGTATTTTACAAACATAATAATCTTATAACAAAAGCGTGTAATTATATAACTTAAAATTTTTGTAAAAATTGTTTATTTCCGCTTTAAGACAAAATTGCGTCTATTCCGGGTAAGGATTTTCCCTCAAGCATCTCCAACATTGCGCCTCCTCCGGTAGAAACATAGCTCATCTTGTCTTCCAAACCGAATTGCTTCACTGCGGCTACCGAATCGCCACCGCCGACCAATGAAAAGGCGCCGTTTGACGTTGCTTCAGCAATATAATTTCCAAGTTCTATAGTTCCGTTCGCGAAATTTTCCATTTCAAAAACCCCCAGCGGACCATTCCACAAAATAGTTTTTGACTCAAGAATAACTTCCCTGAAATTCTTCAACGATTCAGGTCCTGCGTCAAGTCCTTGCCAGCCTTCAGGTATCTGGCGTACGTCGGTAACCTGTGTTTTGGCCTCATTTGAAAAAGAATCTGCTGCAATAACATCCACAGGTAAATGAATCCTGACATTCTTCGCGTTCGCCTTCGACAGTATTTCCAATGCAAGTTCAAGCTTGTCATCTTCGCAGATTGAATTGCCTACATGTCCGCCAAGCGCTTTGACGAACGTAAATGTCATTCCGCCACCAATGATCATGTGGTCGATCTTATCAAGAATATTTTCGATTACAGTAATTTTAGAAGAAACTTTCGATCCGCCAAGTACAGCCGTGACGGGTTTCTCGCTATTCTTTAGCACCTTATTCAAGCTTTCGATCTCGCGGGCCAATAGCATCCCGAAACATTTTGCAGTCGGAAAAAATTGCGCAATAATTGTTGTAGACGCGTGTGCCCGGTGTGCTGTTCCGAACGCATCATTGACATAAATATCGCCAAGCTCCGCCAGTTCTTCCGCAAACCGAACATCGCCAGCCTCTTCCTCTTTGTAAAAGCGCAGGTTCTCAATCAACAGCACTTCGCCGGGTTGTAAATTTCCGGCAGCGTTTTTTGCAACTTCACCTCTCGAATCGGGTGCAAATTTAACGTTAACGCCTAGTATGTCCGATGTTCGGTCAACAATGTGCCGTAGCGAATATTTCTCTTCAACACCCTTCGGCCTTCCGAGATGCGACATCAGGATCACGCTCCCGCCGTCTGCCAGGATTTTATCTATTGTAGGCTTAGCAGCCACGATCCGGGTGTCGTCTGAAACAGCAAAATTTTCGTCAAGCGGAACATTAAAGTCAACGCGGATCAGTGCTTTTTTATCTTTGAAATTGAAGTCGGCAAGCGTTCGCATAGATGTCGATTTTGAGATTTATGCAAATATAGCCTTTTAAGACGATTGTTAAAATCTCAATCCTGCATTTGTGTTTGCTGCCACTCGGAGTTGTTGTACGCAGGATCGCGGTTCGGATCGTAGTTTGGATCGTTCGATTTAACATACTTGCCCTCGCTGTTCATCCAGTATTGATTGGCGCCCGATTCCACTTGATACTTTTGGCCCGTTCCAGCCTGGATTACGGTATTTTCATCTTTAATGTAATTCATGAACCGGTTGTGGCTCTTGTCGGACGCCGCATTCCTGCTGTTGTAGGCCGCCATGCTTGCATCATTTATAGCAGCCGTCTTGCTCGCATGGTTCTGTTGCCATGTGTCAAAGTTTCGTTGATTCTGCTGCATCCTGCTGTTATGCGCGGCCCAACCCGCACCCGCCTTTTGCGATTCCTGTTGATTATACGCATCAACGTAACGCGGATTGTACTGAGTTCCGGCAAGACCCGCAAGTAAAACTTTTTTAGCTGATTCATAACTTGCTTTTGGCGCTTCAAGAATGTGTCCGTAGTAGCTCCATGTTACCATATTGTCCATAAAAGTTCCGTTTTGGTGCAGCACGATCAGGTATGGATCTCCGTCTTTATCGGTCCATTCGGTCACTGCAGCCGAAAAGCGCTGATCTATCGGGCCTGTTTTGAACAACATGTCTGAAAAACTCTTGTCGGACGCTGCAATCTCGGGAGCATTGTACTGCCGGATGAATTTTGAGCCTTCCTTTTTTGCAATCGGAAGCAACTCCTGTTGCACAAGCCGATCAATTGGAACGAACTGTCGCATTTTGTTGCCCGTTTGTGCTGCACTTTGTTGAAAATACGGGTCGTTCGAATACATGAATGTCCGCATTGGAATAGCATACACATGAATACCGTTTGGTCCCGACACAAACGTATTTCCTCCACCATTATTGACTCTCCAATTTGCCGGCAACGGAATTACGGCCATTAGTTGTTTCTTGTTGTCGAGCATTTGATGTGCAACAATCTTTGCGTTAGCAATGTCGTTGCCCGTGTTGGCGGTTTGAGTTTGCGAGGTAGTGTCGCCCGCGGAAAATCCCGTTTCAGCTTCGGCTTTTACGTCTTTTGACTGAAAGCAGCCTACACAGATAAATAACGATAACGAAATGGTGAGTTTTTTCAGGATCATGATACTGGTCTTAAGGAAATTGAGATTGTCAAAAGTATCTTTTTTTGGTACGCCTGGAGCAAACTACAAAGTTAGCAGGTGCGGATTATTGCTTTTTGCGAATATTCCGAACGAACAGCGCGTGGTTGCTGTTAACAGTTTCGGAATGGCGATTGCCGACTTTTAAATATCTTTGCGCATGCAATTTTCCCAGATCCTCGGACAGGAACACATCAAAAACCATCTGACAAGAAGCGCTGATTCCGGCCGGATCCCGCATGCACAGCTGTTTGTAGGGCCGGAAGGCTGTGGAACTCTTGCCATGGCGATTGCGTATGCGCAGTATATTCTTTGTGGAAATTTGAACTCTGAAAATATAGGCGGCAGCGAGTCGTGCAACTTGAAGTTCGCCCATCTTTCGCATCCCGATCTTCATTTTATTTATCCTACGGTCACAACCGAAGAGGTAAAGACCAAGCCCAAAAGCATTGATTTTATAACGGATTGGCGCGAGTTCTTGGCAAATCCGTACGGAAGTCTTTTCGACTGGTATCGGTTGCTTGGCGTGAATAATAAACAGGGTGAAATCCGGGTTGAAGATGCGTATGAGATTTTACGCCTCCTGTCATTGAAATCTTATGAAGGCGGCTACAAGATCACCATCATATGGATGGCGGATAAGATGAATATCCCTGCCTCAAATAAACTATTAAAACTACTTGAGGAACCATCTGAAAAGACCGTTTTTATTTTGATTACGGAAAACGAGGAAGATCTTTTGCAAACTATTCGTTCCCGATGCCAAGTGTTGCGTTTCTCAGCGCTTCCTGAAAAAGCCGTAGCCGATGCCTTAGTTTCACGTGAAAATATGACCCCGGCCGCCGCACTCCGACTTGCGCGACAAGCTCAGGGGAATTTCAACAAAGCGTTGCATTTGCTCCATGAAGACAGTGAGGAAAAACCGTTTGAGGAATGGTTCGTACAATGGGTTCGCGCTGCTTTTCGCGCTAAAGGAAATGCGGCTGCAATTAACGACCTGATTCAATGGAGTGACCAAATTGCATCTTTAGGCCGCGAGACACAGAAAAAGTTCTTACATTTCTGTATTGATATGTTCCGACAGGCGCTTCTGCTAAACTATCAGTCGCCAAGCCTGGTGTATTTCGAGCCGAAAGTCGACAAGTTCAAACTTGAGAATTTTGCAGCATTTGTTAACGGTTCAAATATTAACGATATATTTAAAGAACTTTCTGAGGCTGTGTACCATATAGAACGGAACGGCAATGCTAAGATGATCCTGACCGATCTTTCTATCAAACTAACACGTTTAATCCATAAAAAATAAATCATGAACAATACTGCATCGATGTTGATCCTGCTCTTTTTAGCAGTAACCTTTATCCAGTCGGGTTATGATAAAGTTTCTGATTGGAAAGGCAACGTGGAATGGCTGAAAGGTCATTTTGCGGAAACTTTTTTGCGTAATACGGTTCCGGCCGCGTTACTTACCATTTTAGCGCTTGAAATTTGTGCGGGAATATTTTGTGTTGTTGGGGCCATTCAGCTATTTACAAACGGTGAGCGTAACTTCGGGTTTTATGGAGCAGTTTTTTCATGTGTGACATTGATTTTTTTACTTTTCGGACAGCGCGTTGCGAAAGACTATGACGGCGCCCGAACAATAGCGATCTATTTTATTCCGGCTGTGATGGCTGTATACTGGCTTGGTTAAGCCTGCTGCGACGCCCGATAAAGCCGAAGTTCGTCCCAAGTGAACTCATCACCAAACTTTTCTTTTAACCCGCTTAACGATTCGTCGGTGTAGCCTTTAAAGGCACCTTCAAGCGCAGAAATCCGGTCTTGCGGAAGTACGTCGGTAATGCGTATGGCCTGTGCCTGAATCAGCTTGCCGATATGGCTAAAGATGGTTTGCGATGTTAACTTTCTGGCTATCGCTATTTCCTTTACAGTGTTCTTCTGTATCCAAAGCTCGTACGTCTCCTGGACAGTATTTTTCCTGGGTTCCTTTTTCTTTGATTTGTCTTTTCGTAAGTAGCGGTCGACTTCCTGCTGATCCTCAATCAATTCAACATGCTGCTCTTTATAGGCCGCCCGGATCAGCTGTAGTTTGTCATTTTTGTAGGACTTGATTTCTGCCGATTCGAGATTTTCTTTACAAATCGTTTTTCCCGACGCCAGAATACCGGTCAGCAGCTGTGCACGAAGCATTTGCAGCACTACATTGGTCTGCAATTCCTCGAGCTCCATCAGTTCATTAAAGAACGTTTTGGCCTTTTTCGCTCTTTTGACTTCCTCTATTTTCAACAGTACTTCCGATACGATGTTGTCCATCGGCTCGAGGAAATATTTTAGCGCAGCATTAATACGATCCGACAAATGACTTACATCAAAAGGTTCTGATGCGAAAATTTTGTCGAGCTGTGATATAAATTTTCGCGAAGGCTCAAGCAGTGAGTCAATGGCTTCCGACTGTTGTTTCGCCCATTGCAGATTTCTGGATTTTTCCGACTTTTCTGCATCTTGCTGATAGCTGAACCGGTGCGAACGCCATTCCTGCGCGAGTTCTTGCCAGTCAAAGCTGTTTTTGAGGTAGCTATGCACGAACCGACGTGTTTCAACCTCCAGCGATTCTTCAAGATGGGACAAATCAGCTTTAGATTTGGAGTATTGCATCACATCTACATCATTTGAAATCCCATTCATTTGTAGCGGAGAAAGTAAAACGAGCCCTTTTAAAGAACGAAGGCGCGACAACGCAACATAGGCTTGTCCGGGAAGAAAAACGTGCGATACGTCGAGCGCAGCCTTGTCGAACGTTAATCCCTGGCTCTTGTGGACCGTTATTGCCCAAGCTAACTTGATCGGATAGTGTACAAGCGTGCCGAGAATTTCTTCGCGAATTTCTTTCGTGCTTTCGTCGACATAATAACGGATATTCTGCCATTCATACCGTTCCACTTCTATGGTTTTTTGCTCGTCAGGAAAGCAGACAAGAATTTCCTGATCCGACAGCGAACTGATAATTCCGGTTTTGCCATTGAAGTAGTTCTTGTCGACACTGAGATCGTTCTTGATAAACATAACCTGGGCGCCAATTTTCAACTGAAGGCGTTCATCGACCGGGAAAATCTTTTCCGGGAACTCGCCTACAATTTCAGCGTGATATTGAACGATATCGCCGTCAAGATCGGCTAAAGCCTGCGCGTTCATTCCGTCGGCTTTGGCATTATGCGTTGTAAGGGTGATATAGCCTTTGTTGGCTTTAAGATCAAAGTCGGGCTTCACAAACTTATTCAGAAGCGCTACTTCTTCACGTGAAACATTGTTGTTTCGAAGGTTGTTTAATACTGAAATGAAGTCCGATTCCGTTTGTCGGAAAATCTTTGAAAGTTCTATATACAACGGCGGATTCTGCTGCACAACATGCGAATGGAAGAAAAATATTCCTTTGTAGAACGGTTTCAACGTTGTCCATTCCTCCTTCTTTACGACCGGCGGAAGTTGAAGCAAGTCGCCTATAAACAACACCTGCACGCCGCCAAACGGCTGGTTTCTTTTGCGTACCGACTGCATCATAAAATCTATTGCATCAAGAAGATCGGCGCGAAGCATACTGACCTCATCGATAATCAGTAGCTCCATGTTCCGAATAACCGATTTCTTCTGGCCGCTCATCATAAAGTGCCGACGAAGGCTGTCGCGGGTTTCGAATTTAACGCCGGGCAAAAACGTTGGCTGCACATTGGAAGCCGGAATAAAGGCTGCAAAAGGCAACTGGAACATTGAGTGAATTGTAACTCCGCCTGCATTGAGTGCGGCAATTCCAGTGGGCGCCACCACAACCGTATTCTTGTGCGTGGTGCGGAGAATCTCGCGGAGCAAGGTGGTCTTTCCGGTTCCTGCTTTACCAGTAAGGAAAATGGAGCGGTGCGTTTGATTGATGAATTTAAGCGTGTAGGCTGCGGCGTCAGATATAGATTCCATTTGGCGTGTATTTGATGCTTGAAAAATAGCAATTAATATTCAATTTGCTGATAATCAGCAGAAATAAAAAATGCTTTCCTTTCGGAAAGCATTCAGTATGAATTAACCTGGACGTTATTTGCCTGCGTTTGATCTAGCCGCAGTCGTATCTGCCGCAGCAGGCGTAGCGGTCTTGTTACCTCCCGACTTATATTTTTGGTTAAGCGCTTTGATCACATCTTTAGTTATGTCATATTGATCTTTAGCATAAAGGATTGATACGGCTTCCCCTGTTCCGTAAATGTAATCGTAACCGTTCTTTTTGCCGTAGTCTTTGATGAACCTTTTAACTGAGTTTACCATTGTGTCCATTTCGACGCCACTTTCTTGTTGTAGCCTTTGCAGGATTGCCTGTTGTGCATATTGAAGTTCCTGTTGTCTTTTTTGAAGCGGTCCGCTGTTCTGGCGTGCCCAAATCTCACCGTTTGCACGTGCATTCTTTTCGAAGGCCGCTGCATCTGCCTGGAAACGTTCTGCCTCTAACTTCAGTTCCTTACCCATTTCATCGGCTTTAGCCTTATATTTTGCATCTATGTCTTTTGCTTCGGTATATTCTTCAAGCAATTTGTTTGTATCAACGTACGCGGTCTTAAATCCGGATGAATCGGTCCCTTTGTTGCATGCGATAATGGAGAAGGCCAATGCGAGAATAACTACTATTTTTTTCATTCTGATTATTGATTTTTAAAAGTTGGCGTAAAAGTATAAAAAATAAATTTGTGTACTCCCGCAGGAGAAAAGTTTCAACCATAGCCGCATATTATCGATATCAAAATCTTCATCAGTTAAGGCTATCAGATTTGACCTCGAAATAAGGCGCCTAAGACCGCTTTAAAAAACGAAGGAGCAAATGCCCATTTGCGGCGCCGTTCGTTTGTTAGGCCGCTTTATTTTAAATCCCGGGGTCGAATTACGTAAATATGCGAAGAAAACTCGCTGTATTTGCTTCCGTACCGGTTCGATTTTATTCCGGTAGTCATTGCGGCCATATAGCGCATTTTTCCGTGCCTGTATTTTTCCGAAAGCAGGCTAACATAAAATGAGTCAAATTTCATTGGTAACACTTCCTCCAGTTCAAGTTGATGTTGCAACGAAATCTTGCCAATTGCACCTTTTGAAAAATGCCACAGATGTCGCGGCACATCGTAAGCAGCCCAGAATTTTCCATAGTGTGTTGCATCATACGATTTAAAATTCGGAACGGCAACCACAATTCGGCCATCTGGTTTGATGAGGCGTTTCAGCTCGGCAAATTGCCGATTAAAGTCGGGTACGTGTTCAAGTACGTGCCACATTGTAATAATATCGAATGAGTGATCAGCAAGAAGCGCCGCATCCTCAATGAAGCGTACACCTTTAGCTTCAGCAATTGCGCGGGCTTTCGAACTTGGTTCAGTGCCTGTGACCGACCAGCCGTTGGCAGATGCGACGACAAGGAAATCGCCTGTTCCAGCACCAATGTCGAGCAGATGGCCTTTGTTATTTGAAAGCCTATTGATCAATTTTACCTTTTTTCGAAGCGCGATATTCTTTACCGTTTGATAAATGTATTCAAAAAACGTTCGTTTACCATCGGTATGCGAAATGTAATCGTCGCTTTCATAGTAGTCAGGCAGTGCCTCGGCCGACGGTTGCGGATGCGTCGCCAGCAGATCCAGTTCAGCGTCATAACATAATTCGAAAATTTCCTTAGAAACTGAATGATCCGTGACTGTCAGATAATGGGGTTTAGTCGTGTTCATTGATGTATTCGTCTTTGAAGCTTTTGAGGTAATCAGTAGCAACGCGGTTGTACAATGAGTTTGGGGCGAGACAATCTTCTCCGTTTGGGCCTGTCATTGAAATTGCAATAAACTTCCGCGGGCTTACCGTTTCATTTCGCACCGGCTCAAGATTAACGACAACAAAATTGTACGTGCTGAAATGCTTCTCAAACTCCGCGTTGTCATAAAGCCACAGGTTAAAGTTTTCGCCGTTAATCGACACATCAAACTTCCTGTTGGAATATTGTTTGGTCTGGAGGCGTTCGTTCAGAGACTTTTCTATGGATTCAGATGTATTGTTTTCAAATACGAACGCGTACAAAGGATTTCCGCCTGCGATCTCAAGCCCGCCTGGCAGTACGGAATAGTCACTGATTTGGGTTGCCGGACGCGAACCAATACATGACGCCACTATCAAAAAAAGCAGTAACAGCCCGGCTATGGCAGGCATTCGACAATTAAGTTTCACGTGGAACATCATCTGCCCATATAGATTAATAATACCGAAATGTCGCTTGGTGAAACGCCACTAATACGTGAGGCCTGAGAAATAGTAATGGGCCGAATGGTACTGAGCTTCTGCTTCGCCTCTATCGACATTGATTTAATTTTATGATAATCGAAAAGCTCGGGAATCTTCACGTCTTCCAGACGAGTGAGTTTATCGGCGTTATTTCTTTCCTTTTCGATATAACCAGAATACTTCACCTGTATTTCTGCTTGCTCCAAAATCTCTCGATCCAGTTCATTTGCCTCAAGATACTCTTTCACTTTCTCAAACTTCAGGATATCTTCAAGATCGATTTGCGGCCGTGAAAAAATCTTAAACATCTTATCTGACTGACTTACCAAAGCACTTTCTTTGGCTTCAAGAATTGGGTTGGCTTCGGCAACTGACACACTCGTTTCACGGAAAAAGGCAACTAGCTTTTCGCTTTCCGAAAGCTTTTTCTCCATCCTTCGCATTCGTTTCTCAGACGCAAGTCCGATCTCAAATGATTTTGGCGTCAATCTAAAATCCGCATTGTCCTGACGTAATAACGTACGATACTCCGCCCGAGAAGTGAACATCCGGTACGGTTCCTCCGTTCCTTTTGTGATCAAATCGTCGATTAGAACCCCAATATAGGCTTCATCACGTTTCAAAATCAGCGCTTCTTTCTCCTGAACTTTCAATGCCGCGTTAATTCCCGCCATTAACCCTTGCGAAGCAGCTTCTTCATATCCCGTGGTTCCGTTAATCTGGCCCGCAAAATATAATCCTTCAACGAGCTTGGTTTCAAGTGTGTGCTTTAGCTGTGTTGGCGGGAAATAATCGTATTCGATCGCATAACCAGGCCTAAAAAATTTTACGTTCTCAAATCCGGCGACTGAACGAAGCGCCTTAAATTGTATGTCTTCCGGTAAGGATGTGGAAAATCCGTTTACATAAACCTCAACTGTGTCCCAGCCTTCAGGTTCAACAAACAACTGATGACGATCCTTATCGGCGAAACGGTTGATCTTATCCTCGATCGACGGACAATAACGCGGTCCGATACTTTGGATTCGGCCGTTAAACATCGGAGATCGATCAAACCCTTCGCGCAAAATATCGTGGACGTCAAGCGACGTATAGGTCATGTGACACGACTTCTGATGTTTCAATGGCTGTGTCTCGTCTGAATAAGAAAACTTGTCCGGGGTTGCGTCGCCTTTTTCTTCGTTCATCTTCGAATAATCCAACGAACGTCCGTCGACACGCGGCGGCGTTCCGGTCTTCATTCGGCCCGATTCAAAGCCAGCGGCAACCAAGTCTTCGGTTATTCCGTATGCAGCGCTTTCACCCGCACGGCCACCGCCGAACTGTTTCTCGCCGATGTGAATCAATCCATTTAAAAATGTTCCATTTGTCAGGACAACGGCTTTTGATCGAATCGCTACACCCAGCGAGGTACGGATACCTTTGACGACACCGTTTTCTATCAATAATCCACGCACCATTTCCTGGTAAAAGTCGAGGTTGGGCGTGCGCTCAAGCATCAGTCGCCATTCTTCGGCAAATCGCATTCGGTCGCTCTGAACCCGCGGCGACCACATTGCAGGACCCTTTGACTTGTTCAGCATCTTGAATTGTATCGCCGTCTTATCCGAGATTATCCCTGAATAACCACCTAAAGCATCGATCTCACGCACGATTTGCCCTTTGGCAATTCCGCCCATGGCTGGGTTACACGACATCTGCGCAATGTTCTGCAGACTCATCGTAACCAACAATGTCTTGCAGCCCATGTTCGCAGCAGCCGCAGCAGCTTCTGAACCGGCATGCCCGGCACCCACAACAATCACATCATATAAATCCTCAAACATAGCTATTGTTCCACGTGAAACATTCTCGGCGTCCTTTAGAACAGCGCGATCTTCTCATTCTCTTTTTGCCGCATAATTCCTTCGTCGGCTTCAGTCTTGTCTTTGTACCCGCAGTAGTGTAATATGCCATGAGCAAGCACCCTTTTTAGCTCCTCTGCGAAAGAAACGCCGAAATCAGCAGCGTTTTCACGCACACGCTCAACGGAGATAAAAATATCTCCATGTAATTCATTTCCTACACAGTAGTCAAAGCTGATAATGTCGGTTAACGTGTCGTGATCCAGGTATTGTTGATTGATTGCAAGCAAATACTCGTCGTCACAGAAGATGTAATTAATTTCCCCTTCCTTCTTCTTCTCAGAGATTATTACCTCACTAAGCCAGTTTGCATAAGCATCTTCGTTCTCCAGCTCAAAATCGGTTTCGTAGTTGAAATTAATCATTGGTCTTGAAATATTCCTGAACCTTGCGGTTAAAATTGGAGCGCAAAGGTAATGTTTGCCGGTTTAATATTTCAATGCTGTTTAAATAATCCTGCAATGCCTTTGGCAGTGCGTTAGTTTGATTAATGTAGTCTTTCTTATTCGTTTCGGCCTGACGCTTCTTCTCTTCGCCCTGCTGTTGCACTGCCTTATCAAGTTTCAGCAATTCATACTTCAGGTTCAGGATACGTTGCAGCGTTTCATTATTAAAGCCTTTGTTCAATAGTTGTTTTTCAATCTGCTTCATCTGCTCAACGGCATTTTGTCCTTGTCCGCCTAAGCCTTGCTTGTTAAGTTCATTCTGCAATGACTCCCGCAGTTGCTTTTGTTCACGGTAAATTTCCATAATTGCTTTGGCATCGCCTTCGCCATCCTCGCCGCTTTCTCCTTGTCCGCCATTACCTTTTCCCTTGCCATCCTGACCTTTTTGTCCTTGCTGGCCTGGCTTATTGCCCTGGCCGGGTTTATCTCCTTCGCCTGGTTTTTTGCCGTCCTTCATACCGTCTTTCATCTTTTCACCCAACCCTTGTTGTTTCTTGATGATGTCCGGCAACTGCATTCCCTGACCTTGCCCTTTGCCTGGCTTTGGTTTCCCTGCGCCCATTCCGGATAAAGACATCTGCATGCCATTTAAAATATCGCTCAGCATATCTGCCAACTTGTTTGCTGATGAAACTGTGTATTGCTGATGCGAAGTTCCTTTGTTCATTTGCGCTTCAACTAGCGATTCCAGGGCTTTATCTATATTGTAATGGACGTTTCCGATTTCGGTCGTTACGCCCTCGGCAATCATCGGCTGACGCAAGGAAAGCGCAAACAAACTGTCGTCGACGTGCTTAAACTGCTGGCGCAAATCCTGCTGCGTTCTAAGGTTTTTGTTGAACGACGGCGATCCGCGTTTGAGCCCTTTGAAGTGCCCCATCAAATCTTCCTGAGAGAACGAAAATGCTAGCAGGTTATCCAATATCTGGCGTAACACCTTGACATCTTCTTCCATTTGCTCCATCTCGCCCGATGCCATGCTTTCTGCCATCTGCGCGCTCATTTCTTTCATTTTCTTAGCAGCGCTTTTCTGTTTTGGCTTTGCCTTCGCAGCATCCTGCTTCTGGAGTTCGTCGGAAGCCTTCTTCAAGTCTTCATCAATACTTTTTTCTTTTTCGGTATCTTTCGGGATCTCCAACGGAGTTTTAAGCTCCTTGTTTTCCTTATCAAGTTCCTTCAAATCCTGCTGAAGCTTATCAAATTCCTTGTTGATCTCTTCCTGTTTATCAGATTTATTTTCTTTTGCGTTTTCAGCAAGCTTATCCTGCTTTTCCGCTAACTGCTGAAGTTTCTCGGCGAGCTGCTCCGCTTTTTTCTCTACGTAATACTTCTTCGTCAGTTCAACCAGTTGCTCGAGTGTCTTTACCTGGTTTTTACTGGCTTGCTTGAACTTTTCAAGTTTCTCGAAAAGCTCTTCTTTACTTATCTTGTCGTTAAGCTCCTTCAGTTCGTCCAAAAGTTTCTGGTTCTTCTCAATTTCCTTTTCCGATTTCTCAAGACGCTTTTGTAGTTCTTCTTTAAAAGGATCTTTTTCCTCCGATTTAAACTTCTCGAGGTTCTCCTCCATCTTCTTCGAGAACTCTTTCATCATCTCATCCTGTTGCTTTTGACGCTGAATGAAATCATTGACTTTCTGCTGGTCTTTATACTCAAGATTATCCTTCTCTTTCCCTGTTTTCTGCAGCTTTTCGAGTTCCGACATCTGCTTATCCTGATTCTTAAGTGATTTCTCAAGACTGTTTATGTTGTCATTCTGCTGTTGCAACACTTGTTCTTCCTTCTCTTGATCGGTCTCAATCCGGTCGGTAAACACAGATGATTTTGTACTCTTAAGTCCGTGTGGCGCGTCGTTATCAAACACCTCGAAGTAGTACTCGTACGAAACGCCTTGTTCGACCGGGAGCGCTCCGGGGAAGGCAAATATAAACTGGTCATATACATCGCGTTTTACAGCCAACGAACCACGTTTCGCGGCAGCCGGCCTGTCTTTCGGATAATAAACAACGTGCAGCTTTGAAATGCCGTAATCGTCAGATACCTGGCCAAGAACATAATTCTTCTCCACTTTAAGGCTATCCGGCGCATTGCCCACCGTAATTGTTGGAAATTGATCTTTTATAACCGAAATACGATAATTTAGCTTTTCGTAATCCTGTACTTTATTATTTGACGTAAGCACCTGATATTCGGTATTTTGAAGAACGCTTCGTGAGAACGTGAATACATCTTCCGACCTGGCAAAAGTATAACTTGTAGAAAGATCCCGCCAATCAACGCGCTCTGTCGCAAGGGTATTCATCCTCCAGGTTACCCTTGTACCTTCAGGAAGGACAGCATTTCCGGTTCCTTTAACCGTTTCAGGTCTTTTGTTAAGATAAGAGGGATATTGCAGCCGCATCTCGAAATTCGCTATTGACGGAACAGTTATAACCGAGAGCTCATAATCCCGCGAGGAAACGTCATTGGCTTCCACATGGAACTCTAGCGAAGAAGCCGGTTTGGTTATCTTAAATTGAAATTCACCAGCCTTCGGAGATTCCATGTAGTAACTTTCGTCGCCTATAACAATCATTGCGTTTTCAGGCACAACTTTCCCTTTTGTTTTTATGCGAAGCACAAAGTCCTGATTCTGCTCCGTCTGAAGCGATTCGTTCAGTATAACAAATTCAAATGGCGCAGGCGGAAGAAATTGCATCTTGTAATTCACAACCCGGTTTAGGCTTTGAGACAATACTTCGCTGTTTCCCGAAATATAAAAAAAAGCGAAAAAAAGCAAGGGCAAAATTGCCAGCGGAAGGTACTTTCTGTTTTTATTGAAGTTGACTGCATTCCCGAATGGAATCGGTTGCAGCGCGTCGGCTTTTTGCCGGATGGACGCAACCAGAAGCTCCGATTGGCTGCTATCGCCGGAAAGCTGAAGGAAATTTGTAAGCTTGTCGCTGACTTCAGAAAAGTGGCTTCCAATAATTTCCGACGCCTCTTTATATCCAATGCCTTTCTGAAGCTTGAATAACTTTGAAATGGGAAAAAGAATGAACCGTATGAGCAGGAAAAGTTCGACTGCGATAAATGTCCAGAAAAGAACAGTTCGGCCGGTTGGTTTCAGCCAAAGGAAATATTCGATAAAAACAGTGAAGATAAAATACAACAATCCGAGGCCAACAAAAAAAATACTCCCGCGGATTAGTTCGTTCGTATAATATTTCCGGATAAAAGCTTCGAGTTTGCCGTAAATAGCGTTTGGAGTTTCCAAGGTAACCGATTTAATGACCGCTAAAAGTACGATATTATCTGAACGTGAAAAGGTTAAAAAAATTGCAAAGTTTAGGGCGATCGAAAATCTGCAATTGCACCGTTGGATAATTGTATCTTTGCGGCAAAATCACAACAAATGTCGAAGCAAGTCCGCGTGCGTTTTGCACCAAGTCCGACGGGACCTTTACATATTGGCGGAGTCAGAACCGCGCTTTTCAATTACCTGTTCGCAAAGAAAAACAACGGTGTTTTTTACCTTCGGATTGAGGATACCGACCAGAACCGGTTCGTTCCAGGAGCCGAACACTATATAATGGAAGCGTTGGAATGGCTTGGGATCTCTCCTGATGAAACCGTTGGAAAGAGCGAGAAGTTCGGCCCTTATCGTCAAAGCGAACGAAAAGCGCTGTATAAGCAGTATGCCGACTTGCTGATTCAATCCGGTTGGGCTTATTATGCGTTCGACTCAAATGAAAATCTAGATGCGCTGCGAAAGGAAAACGAAATGCTGGGACAAACCTTCATTTACAATCATTCTGTTCGCGAGACGCTCGATAATTCCCTTACGAACTCGGCCGAAACCGTGGCCTCACGAATTGCAGCCGGTGAAGATTATGTGATCCGGTTTAAGACACCGGTTGGCCAGGCATTGCATCTTCATGACATTATTCGCGGCGATATTAAGTTTGATACAAATCTGCTTGACGATAAAGTCTTATTTAAAAGTGACGGAATGCCTACCTATCACTTGGCAAACATTGTTGATGATCATTTGATGGAAACCTCGCACGTAATTCGTGGTGAAGAATGGCTGCCTTCTATGCCGCTTCACGTATTACTCTATCGTGCTTTTGGCTGGGAAGCTCCTGAATTTGCGCATTTACCTTTGATATTGAAGCCAATTGGAAACGGAAAATTATCAAAGCGAGATGGCGACAAACTCGGGTTTCCGGTGTTTCCCCTTGAGTGGACAACAGAAGAAGGCACTTCCTCAGGTTACCGCGAGCAAGGTTACTTTCCTGAAGCCGTCGTCAATTTCCTTGCGCTTTTAGGCTGGAATGACGGAACTGAAAAGGAACTCTATTCGCTTGACGAACTTGTTGAGGCGTTCGACTTAACTCGCGTTCACAAAGCCGGTGCGAAGTTCGATCCGGAGAAAAACAAATGGTTCAACCACAAGTACCTGATGCGGCAACCTGACGCGGAGCTTGCGAAAATGTTTGCTCCTATCGTGGCTGCGCATGATGTTGATCCAATAAAAAAGGATCTTGTGCGGATTGTTTCGCTGATCAAGGAAAGGGCACATTTCGTATCGGAATTTTGGGAACTCAGCCATTATTTTTTCGTGGCGCCAACGTCGTACGACGAAAAAGCAGCAAAAAACTGGAAATCGGAAACACCGGATTTGATGAGCACGGTTTTCAAGATGCTTGAGGATATCGAAGATTTCACTTCAGAAAATATAGAGCGAACTGTAAAAGACTGGATGGCGCAAAATGAAATTGGAATGGGCAAAGTAATGCAACCGTTACGACTTAGTGTTGTTGGCGCTTTAAAAGGGCCTCACCTGTTCGATATCATTGAGATCATCGGAAAGGATGAAACGGTAAGGAGAATCAGAAGGGCAATTGCCAACTTATAAACAGCAGCTTTTAGTTGCTATTGGCACATAGTCATATACGGGTCCATAAAAAAAGCTTTAAGTGCTTCATTTAGATCGGGATCATTGAGGTCGCTAAAAAGTTTCAATCTTTCCCTTAGGTTCGGACAATCAGGAAAATTAGCAGTCATAAACGATATAGCTTCTTTTCGCAGATTTTTGTTCTTCTCATTATTTACGTCGGTAAAAGTCATTGATTTAGTTACTTTGCCATTACTATCGATTACTGCTAGTTCATAATGTATATAGGGTGACTCGAAACCGCCTTTTATTGCGTGCCGCCTCGTGAATAAAGCGCCTAACTGATTACCGTCACGGTCTGCCAATATGTAGAACCCACGGCGTTTCTTGCCGGCCATAGCAACTTTAAACATTCTATCGCCGTCTCTGGCAAAATCCAGGTCTTTGTAGCTTATGCTGATGGGTTCAATGCTCGTTGGAACTTGATAAAAGACAGCTCGATTTGCTGGCGAAACGTGTAAAGACCCTTTAGCGATAGTACGTTTTGTACCATCATTTTTCTGAATAAAATCTTGTGACACGGCTTGATTACACAATAACAACAACAGTAAAAGTTTCATCATCTTCATATTTTCATCTTTTATAGAAACACCACCACATTCCCGCTTAGGATTCCGAGTCGGCCTTCAAATTCGTAACCTGCGTTCTGCTCATTCAGTCTCTTCAAAACATTGCTTATTCCGTACAGGTATTGAACGCTTAACCGCACATGCTTCACACCGGCGGTAAATCCGACTGCCGCATGGAAGTTAAACGGATTTACATCCACGATATCGCCAACTTTTAAATCGGTTCCTTTTATTGAATTTCCTTCCTTTGCTTCACTCACCTTCATTTTCCCGTTGAACTGAAAAACCGGTCCGGCTTCAACGCTGAGATGCGTGTCAATAATGCTGTAACTAAGCTGTAAGGAAATCTGTCCGCCGGCAAGTTTGTATTTTACTTCTTCAGGCTGCAAAGCACCATTGATCGTTGGTACGGAAAAGTTGTTTTCATTAAACTGGATCGAATAAACCATGTAGAAGTCATTATAAATTCCGCCTCTCACTTGCAAACCGAGGTTCCAGCCGAGTTCAGGATTTACCTCGAAATTTGCTGTTTCCAAGTTAGCTTGGTTGGCTCCAAACATGATTCCGATCCCGTTATTTTCCTGCGTTCGCCGTTGCGCTAAGACACTAGAAGCCGATGCCATCAGCACGACAAGGAAAACCAACTTTCTCATAAACTTCAATTTCTGTAAACCTAAATAAATTTTCGTAATTTCCCCTAAATTAAAAGCTAATATTCATGGACATTACACTTATTATTCTCTCCGTTGTAGCGCTAATCATACTCTTCTCTTCGTTCTTTACGGTCAAACAGCAAACTGCAGTGATCATTGAACGTTTCGGTAAATTTCAAAGTGTCCGTAATTCCGGGTTACAATTGAAAATTCCGCTTATCGATCGCATTGCGGGCCGGGTAAACCTTAAGATCCAGCAGCTCGACGTCATTATTGAAACTAAGACTAAAGACAACGTATTCGTAAAAATGAAGGTGTCGGTTCAGTTCAAGGTGATTCCGCTAAACGTTTACGATGCGTTTTACAAGCTGGAATATCCGCACGATCAGATTACAGCATATGTTTTTGATGTGGTACGTGCCGAAGTTCCTAAGCTGAAACTCGATGATGTATTCGAGCGAAAAGACGATATAGCAATTGCGGTAAAACGTGAACTTAACGAAGCGATGACCACATATGGTTATGACATTATCAACACACTTGTCACCGATATTGATCCGGATATTCAAGTTAAGAATGCAATGAACCGTATTAATGCGGCCGATCGTGAGAAGACTGCAGCCGAATTTGAAGCTGAAAGTTCCCGAATCAGGATTGTCGCCAAAGCAAAGGCTGAAGCCGAAAGCAAAAGGTTGCAGGGCCAAGGTATTGCCGACCAACGTCGAGAGATTGCGCGCGGATTGGTTGAAAGTGTCGAGGTTTTAAACAATGTTGGTATTAACTCACAAGAAGCTTCTGCGTTAATTGTCGTAACCCAACATTACGATACACTTCAGGCTATTGGTGCCGATGCAAATTCGAATCTGATCTTGTTGCCAAATTCTCCGCAAGCAGGAAGCGACATGCTGAATAATATGGTTGCATCGTTTAGTGCCTCGAACCAGGTTGGCGAGATGATGAAGAACAACAACAAGCAGAAACAGGCACGGGAACAGAAGCACAAACCCGAAGAAAGGCATGATGATGAGCAAAGCGACGAACAACAATAAAAAAGAGGCTCAGGCCTCTTTTCTTTTGTATAATAAAATCAAAAATGTTATTGGTCTCCCAGTTTTCCGGCAGCATCTTTAAGTTCGCGGAACTTTTCTTCAAGCTTGTCGACCATCTCACGCGATACTTCTTCAGCGTCCGCTTCGAAATCGGATTCCAAAATAGACGATGGCGAAAATGGCATATTCATTTGCCCGTACAATGCTGCTATCTTTTCAAGCAAATCATCACGGCGTGCTCTAAGCCCACCCCGGATTTTCCCTCTTGTTATTTCTCCTTTTTCGGGCGCAAATAAAAGTCCGATTCCCGCTCCGATTGCCACTCCTACTAAAAGTGCTGCTAAACCTTTTCTTGATGCCATTTTTTTTAATTTTTGGTTTTGTACTTTAAAGATAAGAGGTCGGCGTTTGGCAAAATGTTAAGACCTAGTTAAATTACCCCATTGTGAAACGCGTAACGCAAATTAACGCGCTCTCACGATTTTTAGCATTCCGACGATGTCTAACCCTGCGCTTCTTTAGAAACCTCCTTATATAGCATTATTTGACGCCGATTTTGATCGAGAAAGATTATTGACTTTTAAAAAATTATCGTTTTTCTTAATAATAGAGAGGTGGCGCTACCTCAGGATTTTCAATAGGAGAAACTTATATTCTATTTTAGGGCAGCCCGAACAATTTCTGATCTTTCATGTTGTTGTAGCGATTGAAGCATAACAGAAATTTCATCCATCACTAAGTTGAAGTTTTTGATATTTTCTACTGCCGTAAGCCGAACATAAGGTGACTCGCTTTTAAGGGACATTGATAACAGCTTGGCTAGTGTTTCAGATTCAACATCCGACGGTTTTACAACATCGGAATATCTGATAATGAAATTCGCAAACAATAATGAACTCTTATTGTTATTGATATTTTTCCGGATCGCATTCTGCAGCAGGCTGAAATTAGCTACTGATCTGAGACTGTTGCCGATCGTGCTTTCTATATCCCGACGTTCGTTATCTGAAGCAACTTTGAAATACTTGTTAATTTCCTTCAGGCCGCTGTTAATGACATTTTCTTCCTTTTTCCCTTTCTCTTCCCAAGCATCTTTTAATCCCACAGTACGATTAAAAACGGGTTTTTCCTGTGTTGAATCTTTATCTACAGTAAAATAACCCAACCGTTGGAATTGAAATTTGTCTTCATTTTTAACATGTTGCAGACTCGGTTCAAGATAACCTGTCACCACTTTCAACGAATCAGGATTTACAAATTCCAGAAAGTCTTTTTCCTTATGGGAATCGGGCGCTTCATCTATAAAAAGCCTATCGTATAATCTTATTTCTGCTTCGATCGCATGCTGGACGGAAACCCAATGCAACGTTCCTGAGACCTTACGCCGACTTGCTTCTGTGCCGCTTCCGCTAAGGCTGTCAGTATCGTACGTTGCCTGAATTTCGGTAATGTTTCCGTCAGAATCCTTAACTACACTTTCACCCTTAATGATGTAGGCGTTTTTAAGGCGGACTTCCCTTCCAATTGACAAACGGAAGAATTTGCTGGGCGCTTCTTCCATAAAATCTTCACGTTCAATGTAAATTTCACGTGAAAACGGTACTTTTCTAAAACCGGCCGACTCGTCTTCCTGGTTATTTTCGGCATCAAGCCACTCCTGTTGTCCTTCCGGATAATTTGTAACGATAAGCTTTACCGGATCAAGAACCGCCATGACGCGTGGTGCCGATTTATTTAAGTCCTCGCGGATATAAAACTCCAATAGCGATACATCAATCAGATTATCGCGTTTCGCAATACCGATTGCATTGGCAAAGTTGCGTAATGCGGTTGGCGTATAACCTCTTCTGCGAAGTCCTGATATCGTTGACATTCTTGGATCGTCCCAGCCGTGTACATGCTTTTCGTTCACAAGCTGTAGGAGTTTTCTTTTGCTGACAACGGTATGTGAAAGGTTCCGGCGCGCAAATTCGCGTTGCTTCGGACGAATTGTATCTTCTTTATATATCTGGTCAAGAAACCAATCGTATAGTTCGCGATGCGGAAGAAACTCAAGTGTGCAGAACGAATGTGAAATCTGCTCGATATAGTCGCTTTCACCATGTGCCCAATCGTACATCGGATAGATGCACCATTTGTTGCCGGTGCGATGATGATGCTTGTGCAGAATCCTGTACATGATTGGATCACGCATCAACATGTTGGTCGATTTCATGTCAATTTTAGCTCTTAAAATATGAGCACCTTCCGGAAATTCGCCGTTTTTCATGCGTTCGAAAAGATCTAGATTATCTTCAACGGACCGGTTGCGGTACGGACTCTCGACACCTGGCGTTGTTGGCGTGCCTTTCTGTTCGGCCATTTCTTCGGATGTTTGACTGTCAACATACGCCTTCCCGTCTTTTATGAACTGCACTGCCCAATCGTAAAGCTGATCGAAATAATCGGAAGCGTAGCATTCTTCGGCCCATTGGTAACCAAGCCATTGCACATCACGCTTAATTGCATCAACAAACTCCTGCTCTTCTTTTGCCGGGTTTGTATCGTCAAACCGCAAATTAACGGGAGCATTATAATCGATTCCTAGCCCGAAGTTCAATGCAATCGAGCTGGCATGCCCAATGTGCAGATAACCGTTTGGCTCTGGCGGAAAACGAAAGCGCAGCTTGTCCCGGGTCAGGTCGTTTTTTAGATCTTCTTCTATAATTTGCTCGATAAAATTCAGCGATTTTTCCTCTGTTGACATATTCGAAGTTTGAAGCGCAAAGTTACCAAAAATAGTTAGTTTGTGACCTTGAGAAAGTGTTGATTTGGCAGGTGATAAATTGGTCGTACATTTATCGGATAATATCGATCTATGGGAATTATCAGGCTTAAAAACATTCGGACATACTCTTATCACGGCTGCCTTGTTGAGGAAAGCAAAATTGGCTCCGATTATTCTGTCGATCTGGAAGTCAAGACCGATTTACGAAAGTCATGCCTATCGGATAAGCTTGAAGATACTGTTGACTACGTATTTCTGAACCGGGTTGTTGTTGAGGAAATGTCGATACGCTCAAACCTTCTGGAGCATGTCGCCCAGCGGATAATAAGCAGGGTTTTTAACGAAGTTGCGTCGGTTTCCCGAATCACGTTAGCGGTCTCGAAATTAAATCCACCGATAGGCGGCGATGTTGAAGCGGTTACAATTGTGATGGAAGAATACCGGGCTTAGCGTTATAATATTAACGCAAAAACAAAAGCTACAGATTTCGCAGATTTTTACAGTGATCCGCCAAAGATCGTGACTTGAGCAGTACCTGTTTGTAGCGGGGATGGACGTGGAACTAGGTTGCGTTAGGGATTGACGTGGAAATCCTTTTTTGTGAGGAACGAACGAAAAAAGATTGAAACAAAAGCCCGCCCAAAGGAACGCCCGGAAAAAAAATAAAAAAGGCTGCCTTTCAGACAGCCTTCAGAGGCATCGTGCGGATTCGAACCGCAGTAGGAGCTTTTGCAGAGCCCAGCCTAGCCACTCGGCCACGACGCCATTATTGAATGGACGGCAAATGTAACTAAAAAGTTTATAGATTAAAACTACTTTCGAAAAATTTACTCGTGTTGTTCGAGCTTTTCAAACGCTTTACCCATCATCTTTCGTTCCTTCGGAAACCAGCCTTGTGAGAGCAATAAAACACCTGAAATAATTAAAACAACGCTTATTCCCTTCTTTATCAAAAGGATATTTCTCGGGTTGAGTTGTTTACGGAGTTGTTTTGCGAGAAGAATTTTGATTATATCAGTCACGAAATACGTTGTAATGATTGCCGCGAAGAAAGTGAACATCCTGCCTGGAACGAGTTCGAGTTGTGGTCCGAATGCTATTAAGATCGCAAGCCAAAATCCGAGCACGCCTATGTTGATGAAGTTTAAAAAGAACCCTTTTACAAACAGCGCAAAGTAATTTTTCTTGGCAAGTTCTGCGGGATCTTCCTCATCAATACTCCTGAATGCTTTTTTAACTCTGACAAACGAAATGATACCGTAAGTCAGCATGATTAGCCCGCCGAAAATGAAAAGAGCAGGATCGTCTTTAATACTTTGTATAAGTCGGTAACTACTGAAATACGCGATAAGAATAAAAACGATATCGGCGAGAACAACGCCAAAATCAAATACCAGCGCCGCCCGAAATCCTTTTACAACACTGGTTTCAAGTAAGATGAAAAACACCGGGCCAATCATGAAACTTAATAAAAAGCCTAATGGGATGCCCGTAAGTATATCGTCAATCATTAATCTGAGTCTTGGATAACCTCAAATATAACCAAAATTTGATAAGGCGTTGACATAACTACTCGCGCGCACGTTTTACCGAACCTCCTAAAGTAGTTTTTTCGTCGATCTGCTTCGGATTTCCGTAGACAACAACATTTCCACCCGCTTTAATGTTCGCATCAACCAAATCTGAAGCGTTGACCTCGGCTTCGCCACCTGCGTTAATACTGACAGAAGTTTGCACGGTTACCAATGACTTTGCTTCCACAATTCCGCCTGTCCCTATTTTAATGTCCTGGTTGACTGCAGAACCGGAAACAGTCACTTTTCCTCCGGTAACGGCTCTTGTGTTCAATTTTTTCACATCGACGGTCATCTTGATTTCCGCACCTTCTTTAGCATCAATATGCAATGCGTTTTGCGAAATTGTGGCCGCGCTTCCAACATAAGAACCTTCACTTGCTTCAATGCTTTTAATTCCGCGGCAATACACCACCGCATGAATTTCTTCACCATTAAGAAGCTTTTCCAGAGCCATTCGGATCTTGAGTTTGCCATTGTTATTGACTACTTCTACATCACGGCTTCTATCGCCGGTAATGACCACTTTGTTCTGGTCTGAAGGGACAATTTCAACTGAAATCCTATCAAAAACACTAATTTCATCAAAATCACCTACGTTTTTTGTAACCTGTGCAGCTGCAATTTGAGTAATAACAAACGCTGCAATCAACAAAACCTTCTTCATAACTGATATTTTTAGGTTAATCGTTCTTTCTTAAAAAGTTAAAATCAAGCTGCTTTTTGATTAGATCGGCATTTTTTACCTTGACCCAAACTTCGTCTCCAAGTTGTAACGTTTGTCCGGAAACAGTTCCCACAAGTGCGTACTCTTTTTCATCAAACGTATAATAATCGTCTTTTATTTCCCGGATTCGGCACATGCCTTCACACTTGTTCGAGATGATCTCAACGTAAATTCCCCATTCGGTAACTCCCGAAATTACTCCCAGGAATTCCTCATCCTTATGATCCTGCATGTATTTAACCTGCATGTATTTAACCGAATCCCTTTCAGCATTGGTTGCAAGCGCCTCCATGTTTGACGAATGTTCGCACTTGACTTCATAATCATCTTCGCTGACCGATTTGCCGCTGTCAAGATAGTGCTGCAATAACCGGTGCACCATTACATCGGGATATCGTCTGATGGGCGAGGTGAAGTGTGAGTAGTAATCAAATGCTAACCCGTAGTGGCCGATATTTTTGGTAGAATACTTTGCCTTGCTCATTGTTCGGATTGCAAGTGTGTCGATCAGGTTCTGTTCTTTTTTACCATTGACTTCTGCCATCAAACTGTTCAACGACTTTGAAATGTCGGCTTTTGTACGCAAATCGATTTTATAGCCAAATCTTGAAATAAACGTTTGCATTGCAATCAGTTTGTCTTCATTCGGTTCGTCGTGGATTCTATACACGAAGGTTTTTTTCTGTTTTCCGATGTATTCTGCTACTTTCCGGTTTGCAAGCAGCATAAATTCCTCGATCAGATGATTTGCATCTTTAGACACTTTAAAATAGACTCCTGTCGGTTCGCCGGCATCGCTAAGGTTGAATTTTACTTCGACTTTATCGAAAGTGATCGCTCCTTCAGCCAATCGCTTGCGACGTAAGATCTTAGCAAGTTCATCAAGCTTTAGTGTTGCTTCAACAATATTATCAGGAACAACGTACGATTCACCGGTAATGGATGTTTGCTGCGGAATCGTATTGTCTTTTGTTTCTATAATATATTGCGCTTCCTCATACGAAAATCGCTGATCAGAATAAATAACGGTACGACCAAACCATTGGTTTACCACTTTCGACTTCCCGTCGATTTCAAAGACTGCTGAGAATGTATATTTCTGCTCATGCGGACGAAGCGAACAAGCAAAATTCGACAACACTTCAGGCAGCATTGGCACCACGCGATCAACCAGATATACTGATGTTCCGCGGCTATAGGCTTCATCGTCGAGTATTGTTCCTTCTTTTAGATAATAGGAAACATCGGCAATGTGAATTCCGATTTCAAAGTTTCCATTTTCAAGCTTCTTGAACGACAATGCGTCATCAAAATCTTTGGCATCTTTCGGATCTATTGTAAAGGTTAGCGTATCGCGCATATCACGACGGTTCGCAATTTCATTTTCCTGGATCGAGGTGTCGATTCCCTGTGCATACTCTTCAACTTCATGCGGAAAATCGTATGGAAGTCCGTATTCTGCTAAAATCGCATGGATCTCTGTATCGTGTTCACCTGGTTTTCCAAGTACTTTTATAACAGATCCAAACGGACTGTCAGCTCTCTTAGGCCAATCTTCTATTTTTACAATAACGACATCACCATTTTCGGCTTCGCCCATTTTATCTTTCGGAACGAAGATGTCGGTATACATCTTTGGGTTGGCAGTCGATACAAAAGCGAAGTTCTTCTGAATGTCGATCACACCCACAAATTCCATTTTCTTCCTTTCAACCACTTCAATAACTTCACCTTCAGGGCGTTTTCCTTTTCGTCGGTTATAGACGTACACTTTTACCGTGTCGCCGTCCATTGCGCGATTCAGGTTGTTCGTAGGAATAAAGACATCTTCTTCAAATTCGGGACAGACAAAATAAGCCGTTTTTCGGCTGGTCATATCAATTTTGCCCTCGTAATAATCCTGGCTGATTGCTTTGATCAGGTATTTTCCCGGCTCGGTCTCTATAATTTTTTTGGTAGAAGCAAGGATCTTCAGATCACGAATGATCTCGTTTCTTGTTTTGGTGTCGTCCTTGTCAAGTATTGCAGCGATCTGCTTATAATTAAATGCTTTGTTTGCATTCGTAGATAATATCTTGATAATCTTGTCGGAGTAATCTTTGGGCTTACTCCCATTTTTCTTTGGCATTTTGCTCATAATATTTAATAAAGCTGAAAATTACAAAATAATTGTCGCATGCCGTTTCAAGAGCCTGATTTTAAAGAAAAATATAACTTTTAAACCTTCGTATTCTTTCGTACATTTAAAGGAAAACAACAATGGAAAGCTTTGTTACGATAGCTGTTTTTAATTATACGCACGAGATAGAAATCCTGAAACACCGGCTCGATCTTGAAGGCATCCACTATTATTTTGAAAACGAAGCAACGGCATCGGCCATTCCAATGTCGTCGGTCGCACTCGGTGGCATTAAACTCAAGATTCACCCGAACGACATCGAAACTGTAAAAACGATACTTGAAGAGCTCAATGGAAATCCGGATCTCAAAATTGTATAAGCAGAAGTTGTCAACATCTATTAGAAACAACAAAAAGAAAAAGGAATTTAAATTTAATTTATGGTTGTTATTATAGCGTGTTAATAGCCCCAATAATTTTTACTTTTTCAAGATCGTAATGTGGTTTTGCTTTGTTATCATCATTTATGAACAGCATCTATACTAGCTAAAAGCTTCATTATTAAGGAATATTTTTTAGTAGTTAACAGTTGTTGACAACCGGGTATCAGCATGAAATGTAAATAAGTTCACTAGCGTTTCTTGTTAACAAGGCTCACGGTTTTAGCTGATAACTAATCCAAAAATTCAGGTAAGTTTTGTTGCAGGTTAACTTTATGTTTTTGATTACAACATTTCAGCAGACTTCCAAGAAATAGTTCTAAAAAACAATATTTAGTTATTAACCGTTTTTGTTAATTTTTCCACTACTGATAATCATGTAGTTACGTAAATCGATGAACACCAAGTTTATTTAACAGTTTTTATGCGACTTTGAAAATATATTTACTCACATGGCTGCGAAAAGTTTAATCAAATCCGTAGTATATTCATCAGCCGGAACGCCGGGTTTTACTTAAATTTGCGGTTCAAACACAACTAAAATGAAAATTTCAATAGGTAATGATCACGCGGGCCCCGACTATAAAAGAGCAATTGTTGAGATGCTGCAGAAGAACGGGCATGAAATAAAAAACTACGGAACCGATTCAACCGACAGCGTCGATTATCCTGCTTTCGCGCATCCGGTCGCAACCGATGTCTCGGAAGGTAATGCCGATCTCGGTATCATCATCTGCGGAAGCGGAAACGGCATTGCAATGTCGGCCAACAAGCATCCGAAAGTACGCGCTGCCGTTTGCTGGACAAAAGAAATTGCAGCATTGGCGCGTCAGCATAACGATGCTAATATTATAAGTATACCTGCGCGTTTCACTTCGGTTCATCAGGCGGTCGAAATGGTCGAGACGTTCCTAACAACCCAATTTGAAGCTGGACGCCACGCAAATCGCGTAAACAAAATACCTTTCTGTTAGTGGAACAACCGCATGTCCATATTCATAAACACGAGGTAAAAGGCAAAAACCTCATTTACTCGATCATCCTCAACGTTATCATCACAGGTGCGCAGGTTGCTGGCGGATTGTTGTCGGGAAGCCTTGCACTGTTGTCGGATGCCCTGCACAATTTCAGTGATGTGCTGTCGCTGATATTCACATACGTTGCGCACCGGCTTTCACGCCGTAAGGCATCTTTACAGCAAACGTTCGGCTACAAACGCGCCGAGATTCTTGCGGCGTTTATAAATTCGGCTACACTTATAATAGTAGCGGTTTTTTTAATTTTTGAAGCAGTCCACCGGTTTCTGAATCCGCAGCCGATTGCGTCAGGATTGGTAATTTGGCTGTCTATCGTCGGAATTGCAGCCAACGGCATCTCGGTATTATTATTAAAAGCCGATGCCGGGAAAAACATGAACATGAAGTCGGCTTACCTGCATTTACTCACCGATATGCTTGCATCAGTGGCGGTTTTAGCAGGCGGACTGTTGATGAAATATTTTCAATGGTTCTGGGTTGATAGTGTGCTTACATTCGCAATCGCGGTTTATCTTATTATAGTTGGAGCTGCGCTCTTGCGCGATTCAACGCAAATGCTGATGCTGTTTACGCCAAATCATATTGATATTAAGGAAATCGTTCGTGAAGTACATAAAATACCGGGTGTTCGGAAGTTACATCACATCCACGTCTGGCACCTGAACGATGAAGAACTGCATCTTGAGGCGCATCTCGACTGTAAAAACGACATTACGTTGTCTGAGTTTAACGTGCTTCTCCACAAGGTCGAATTGATCCTGTTTACGAAATTCAATATCAACCATATCAATATCCAACCCGAGTACAGCAAGAAAGATCCGAAGAATTTCATCGTTCAGGATTAATTTCAGGACCTTTTTCCGGTTTTACGCTGCAAGCTTTTTTACTGCTGTCATTGCTAAACAACGCGAGAGGGCTTTTCTAAACAGTAAAGAAAGGCTGTCCGCTGCAACCCGGGGTAGGGCATTCGCATTCAATTAAAACTTCTATGACTAACATCGATTACATAAAACAGTATGTAGCAACGGCAACGGCAAACATTCAAAACACGGTTCAGCTGCTGAATGACGATTGCACTATTCCGTTTATTTCGCGTTACAGAAAAGACAGAACCGGAAATCTTGATGAGGTCGAGATTGAAAACATCGCAAAATATAATAGTGCGTATGAAAACATCGTCAAACGCAAGGACGCTATTGTGAAATCCATTTCCGAACAAAATGCGCTAACGCCTGAAGTTGAAAAGAAAATCGCCGCCAGTTTCGACCTGAATGAACTGGAGGACTACTATCTTCCGTTCAAAAAGAAGAAAAAGACCAAAGCCGACACTGCTCGTGAAAACGGGCTCGAACCGCTGGCAAAGATCATTATGTCACAAAACCGCGACGATATAGATTATCTCGCTTCAAAATACCTGAACAAGAATGTGGTCAACAAAGACCAAGCCTTGCAGGGTGCTCGCGATATCATAGCCGAGTGGATCAATGAGAATGTACATGTGCGCAAAGTGCTTCGCCGGATGTTCCAGCGCAAATCAGTGGTTGCAACCAAAATAGTAAAAGCAAAAAAAGACGAACATGAAGCACAAAAGTTCTCGCAATATTTCGATTGGAGCGAGCCGCTTTTAAAAACTCCGCCACACCGTTTGCTTGCCATGTTGCGTGCTGAAAATGAAGGTTTCGTAAAGCTGAAAGTAGAGCTCGACCAGGATGATGAAGCAATTGATGCGATTGAAAATTCGATTGTAAAGAATAGCGGTGAATCTGCTGTACATATCAAAAAGGCTGTTGCCGACAGTTACAAGCGTTTGCTGGCCCCGGCAATATCTAACGAAGCGCTCCAGGAAGCCAAGGCCAAAGCCGACGCAAATTCTATTCAGGTATTTGCGAACAACTTAAGCCAGCTGTTGCTTGCGCCACCGCTCGGTGAAAAACGCATTTTAGCGATTGACCCAGGTTTCCGATCCGGATGTAAAGTTGTTTGCCTTGATGAAAAAGGCGATTTGCTGTACAATGAAACGATCTTTCCGCATGCACCACAAAACGAATCGGCTATTGCAATGAAAAAGATCCGGTCGATGGCGAATGCTTATAAAATAGACGCAATTTCGATAGGCAACGGAACCGCTTCCCGCGAAACGGAGTTTTTCATCAAGAAGATCGCGTTTGATAAGCCTGTGCAGGTATTTGTTGTAAGCGAAGCCGGAGCGTCAGTATATTCTGCCTCAAAGGCTGCGCGTGAAGAATTCCCAAATTACGATGTCACGGTTCGTGGCGCCGTTTCTATTGGCCGCCGACTCTCAGATCCGCTTGCCGAACTTGTTAAGATCGACCCAAAAGCAATCGGTGTAGGCCAATATCAGCATGACGTTGATCAAAATAAACTAAAGGAAGAACTCGATATTGTTGTTAGTCGCTGCGTGAATTCGGTTGGCGTCAACATCAATACAGCCAGCAAGCATTTGCTGAGCTATGTTTCCGGAATAGGTGAAAAGATGGCAGAAAATATTGTCAGCTATAGATCGCAAAACGGCCCGTTTACCGAGCGGAAGCAACTTAAGAAAGTGCCACGCCTTGGAGACAAAGCGTTTCAACAAGGCGCCGCTTTCATCAGGATTAAGAATGGCAAGAATCCGCTCGACAATTCGGCTGTTCATCCTGAAGCGTACCCGATAGTCGAGAAAATTGCGAAAGACTTAAAGGTTTCAGTTGATGATTTAATAGGAAACAAGGAGAAGACGGCGCTGATAAAGCCTCAAAACTACGCCACCGGCGAGATTGGTGTGCTTGGATTGAATGACATCGTCAAAGAACTTGAAAAACCCGGACTCGATCCGCGTAAAGCCGCTAAGGTGTTTGAATTCGACAGCAATGTTAAAACCATTAAAGACGTGAAACCCGGAATGATCTTACCCGGAATAGTGAACAACATCACGAATTTCGGCTGTTTCGTCGACATTGGTATTAAAGAAAGTGGACTTGTACATATTTCCCAACTTAAACCGGGCTTCGTCTCTGATGTCAATGAAGTGGTAAAGCTACATCAGCACGTTCAGGTCAAGGTCACTGAAGTTGATGAGGAGAGAAAAAGGATACAGCTAAGTATGGTTTTTTAAAAGGTATAGGGTGTAAGGCATAGGCTAAAGGAAGTAGAATCTATGGGCCATCCACCCTACTGTATGATAAATCTTATTTTTTCACTAAAAGCATGCCAATACCCTGAACCCAATACCTCTTCCAAACAAAAAGCCCCAGCACTAAATATGCCGAGGCTCTAAAAACAATACGTAATTGTCTTAAATTTTCTCTTCTTCTTTTTTCGCTGCAGGCTGCTGTTCGTCTTTCGCTGCATTTTTGAATTCCTTAATTCCGGAACCCAATCCTTTCATTAATTCCGGTATTTTTTTACCTCCGAAAAGCAGTAAAATAACAGCGACGATAATCAGGATTTCTGTTAAACCAAATTTTCCCATGATATATAATTTGTGCCGAAGCAGATTCTAAGTAAATAGCAAACAAAGATAAATATAAAAATCAACAGTTGTTTTTATTCATTGGCAATAATTTGTGAATAACAACTGAACCCACTTACGAAATAACAATGGGGATGGTTCATTTTCACGCCATCGAATTTTCTATATTTGTGAGATAAACCAACATGATGTCGGCAAAAAGGCACAAAAGGAAGAAGCTCGCCAGGAAACTGTTCACAAAGAACCGGCTCGTGATCCTGAACGAAGACACTTTTGAAGAGGTTTTTTCGCTTCGGCTGACATTAATGAACGTGTTTGTGGTTGCAACTGTCGGCGCCTTCCTGATAATTTTCGTAACTTCCTATATCATTGCCTTTACGCCGCTTCGTGAATATATTCCGGGGTACGCATCGACGCAGCTGAAAAGAAACGCAACCGAACTCGCGCTGAAATCCGATTCGCTACAGTTTGCATTGCGACAGAACGAGGCCTATATTGAGTCGATCCGCAAAATCCTTACGGGAGACCTCGACCATGCGAAGTTCAGCAAGGATTCGATCATGGCGACTGAGGCACCAGATGTTGCTGAGGAAACTTTAAACCCTTCCGAAGAAGAACTCAGGCTGCGTGATCAGGTGGATAAAGAAGATAAATATAATGTTTTTGAAAAGGCCGAAGCCAAAGCCGGCCCCGTTTTGTTTGCTCCGGTTACAGGCCCGATTACCGAAAAATACAATACACGCAACAAACATCTTGCTGTGGATGTAGCGCTTGCAAAAGACACCCCGATAAAAGCGGTGCTGAACGGAACCGTGCTTTTTGCCAACTGGACGCCATCGACAGGAAACGTAATTATTATCAGGCACAACAACGGATTTATTTCGGCATATAAACACGCTGCATCGCTTACCAAAGCTCAGGGAGATGTTGTAAGAACGGGCGAAGTGATTGCCTTAGCCGGGTCAACCGGGCAGGAATCGACAGGCGTTCACCTGCATTTTGAATTGTGGAAAGACGGCTATCCTATTGACCCGTCCCAGTTTATAAATTTTGACTAGTAAAAATCAGCAACGAAAAAAGTATGTCAGTTAAAGCCATTGCTGCCAAGGTTTTTGCCAAAACCATCTACCGAAAAACACAAAAGTGGGCAAACAACCCTGTGGCAACGCAGCAAAAGATATTTAGTAAGCTCATAAAAACCGCTGCAGCAACCCAATTCGGAAAAGACCATAATTTCCAAGACATCCAGTCGTACGCCGATTTCGCAAAACAGGTACCGGTTCGTGACTATGAAGCGCTGAAACCTTATGTGGACCGGGTCGTAAATGGTGAATTGGATGTGTTGTGGAAAGGTAAGCCGTTGTATTTTGCAAAGACCTCAGGCACGACTTCAGGCGCCAAATATATTCCGCTAACGAAGGAGTCGATGCCATATCATATTGAAGCTGCCCGCGATGCTATTCTGCACTATATCCACGAAACAGGTAACGCAAACTTTATAGACGGCAAGATGATCTTTCTGCAGGGAAGTCCGATCTTAGAAGAAAAGAAAGGGATTCAGTTCGGGCGGCTATCCGGAATCGTTGCGCATTTTGTTCCGAAATACCTCCAAAAAAACCGGATGCCTTCGTGGGAAACCAATTGTATCGAAGACTGGGAAAGGAAAGTTGACGCCATTGTCGAGGAAACGTACAAAAAAAACATGTCGGTTATCTCGGGAATTCCGTCGTGGGTACAGATGTATTTCGAAAAGCTGCAGCAGAAGACTGGCAAACGTGTCGGGGAACTATTCCCGAACTTCAACCTGTTCATTTACGGCGGCGTGAATTACGAACCGTATCGCGCTAAATTTGAAAACCTGATTGGACGCAAAGTTGACTCTATTGAATTATTTCCTGCCTCTGAAGGGTTCTTTGCCTATCAGGATTCGCAAAAGGAGAAAGGGATGCTGTTGCTTTTGAACTCAGGGATTTTTTACGAGTTCATAAAATCTGATGATTTTTTTGGTGTGAATCCGCCGCGTTATACGATTGGTGAGGTCGAACTGGGCGTTAATTATGTTCTGGTCCTTTCAACAAATGCGGGATTATGGGCGTACAATATCGGCGACACCGTCCAGTTTACAAGCCTGAAGCCATACCGCGTGGTCGTGTCGGGGCGCATCAAACATTATATCTCTGCGTTTGGCGAGCATGTAATCGGAAAGGAAGTTGAAACAGCGCTGCAAAATGCCGTTGCCGGGACTTCTGTTCGGATCAATGAATTTACCGTCGCGCCGCAAATTACGCCGTTATCGGGACTGCCGTATCACGAATGGTTCATCGAATTTGAAAACGCACCTGCCGATATCGCGCAATTCTCGTTGAAGATTGATGATGAGATGCGGAAGCAAAACGTGTATTATGATGACCTGATCACCGGAAAGGTGCTTCGGACATTGGTAATCACGCCAGTCAAAAAAGAGGGTTTTAATGATTATATGAAGTCGGTTGGAAAACTCGGCGGTCAGAATAAGATTCCGCGGCTCAGCAACGACAGGAACATTGTCGACAAGCTGTCGGTGGAACAATAAAATTGAATCTGTACAATGATTAGGAAAAAACCAAGTTATTGATGCAAAACTATAAGGATGATGAAAGTGAAATTATTTTACGTGATGCTGTTGTTGCCACTAATCGCAACAGCACAAATCAAAGGTCTTGTAAAAGACAGCTTAACAGGCAAACCAATACCATATGTTGTGATTTCGAGCAGCGACAACCGCTTCGGCGCAAACACAAATCAGGATGGTTCTTTTTCGATCGCAACTTCCGACGCATCGGGCGGAGTGGGATTTGCCGTTACCGGTTACAGAGAGAAAGTTGTTCGTAAGCTCGCCAATGGTCAGGAAATACTGCTTCAAAAGTTGCCGGAGCGGCCACGAACAAGGGCAATTTTAAAGCGAACAGAAATAAAAAGCAGCGGAAAAATCCCCGAAGATTACGACCCCACCCAAACCAGCAGTTTCTTCACAAAGCCCGCAATATTGGCGAAGTATTTTCCGTACGAAGCACGTTATAAAGAGGCGCCGTATCTGAGTTCGGTGATCGTGAACGTACTTTCTAAAAAAGACGAGGCCATTTATAAGATCAGGATTTTTGAAGTTGGGGACGACGGAAAACCGGGCCAGGACGTTCTTAATGAGGATATCCTTGTTCGCACGAAGTCAGGCGACCACAATGCCAAAATCGATATGTCGCAATATGGCATCCGCTTTAGCGAAAAAGGATTTTTCATAGGCGTTGAAACAATTATGGTAGACGAAAACCTGGCGAAAGTTACTTGGAAGACTGACAACAATGATCCTGAATCGGCAGTCAGGAAGGAAGTTTACCAACCTACATTCCGCGGAAACAGCGTCCGCAGCGGCACATTATGGCGATTCTACAACAACAAATGGACGCATCTCCAGGAGAAGGAACAACGCAAAACCACCAAAGGGAAATATTACCCAATGAACAATCTATACCTCGAAATTGAATTATCGAATTAGATAGCCCCGAAATTAAAAAATGCTACATTTGCGGGTTAGAAAAAATACTGAATGAAAGAAATTAAGAATATTGTACGATCAAGAGCACAGGAATCTTCAAGTGCTGTTGAGAAGTTATATATCACAATGCGCCACCTGTTCAACCGGGGTTTTTATAAGCCGATGGGCGTGTCGGGCGAAACGCTTCGAGAGGCATTGCTCTCATTACGGCCTGAGATTTATGGAACTATTGCGGAGGAAAAAGTAGAGTTAAACGGACTTTTATATGTTATTGAGCGGCTTCCTGTAGGGATTGAAGAATGCCGCTTCATCAATTTGACGTCAGACGAAGGTTATTCAAAATCACATTTTAAAGCAATTATTCCGCCAAAGCGAAGAAGAAACTGCTACCGTATCGACGACGAGCAGATGAATGTAGAGATTACGCGGGGGCGATCTGATATTTATGATATCCTGACACACCTGACGTTCATTTTCATCGAATCACATAAAATCAAAGACCGGGTTTTAATCGACGAAAGCGGTGAAGTTTCACGCGATTGGCTGAAGCTTGAGCAAACGGTTTTGCTGGCAAAGAAGCTGTCGCAAATCGAGAAGGAAAAGGCTATTTCGCACGCCGCAAATATTCTGGGCAGAACGTTCGCAGAAGTACTTGATATTTACGATTCGTTTGCAACCATTGAAAAACCAGACCGTTTTCTCCATGTTATTTACTGGCTAGGAAAACTTGCTATTGAAGAACTCACAGAGAACAATAAACGCACAATCACCTTTAGCCCAATCCTGCGCGAACGCCTTGGCCACCACATACATGGTGAGATCTGGGCGACGAACATCAAGCAAGTCTTAAAAGAAAACAACCTTCTCACAAGACCAATCCATATTATCAGTGCAAACATGCACAGCGTGATGAATTCAATATTCGCTACGCATGTCCTGAAAAATAAGTTTAAGGATAAGGCGGCTTTTGACGTTTACGAAGAGCTGAGCCGGCCCGGCGCACACGAGGTGCGAAGCAAGGTTGACGATTTTGCGAAGACCTCAGGAATGATTTTTCTTGCGGATACATCGGGAACCAACATCGATGTCCAGATTTTTGATACCGAAAAGATAGACTTTAAAAAAACGGCATTTGCAAAAGCGAAGTTTACCGATGAAAAGCCGGTACTCATTGTAATGGACTATGCTTTTGGCGAACAGGCGTACGAAACAATCGACGAGTTGCTGAAACCTTACCAGGAATCGAAGGAGCAGAAGACACTTCTGAATGTGGTATCGGTCTCCATTATGGGAAAAGCGGGAATTTTGGAAGGCGGCAAAGGCGATATCATGATACCTTCGGCACACATAAATGAGGGAACCGGTGATAATTATCCGTTCGAAAATGAACTTTCAGCAGATATGTTTGAAGGAAACCACATTCCGGTCTTTGCCGGTCCGATGGTAACAGTCTTAGGAACATCGCTTCAGAACCGTGACCTGCTGAGCTTTTTCCACAACTCTACTTGGGGTGTGATCGGACTCGAAATGGAAGGCGCATATTATCAGAAGGCGATCCAGTCGGCGTCTAAAATCCGCAAAAGCATCAACCCCGATGTTAAAGTACGCTATGCCTACTATGCCTCGGATAACCCACTGGAAACCGGAAGCACGCTGGCATCGGGCGGACTCGGGACTACCGGGGTGAAACCAACCTACCTGATTACGATCAAGATACTTGAACAAATATTTAATGTCAAAAACTAACCAATGGACACCAATAAAAGGACTTCTGCCGATGATCAGGAAATAAACTTATCTGACATTTCGAGAAAGGTAGGAAACGTATTTCAGAACCTGAACACGGCAATTTTCAGAGGTATTCGGTTTGTTGTCAAAAACGCCGTAATCCTGCTGATCCTTTTGGCACTTGGCGTGGGAATCGGGCTATATCTCGACAAGACCCAGCAAACCTACGATCACCAGATCGTGGTTACGCCTAATTTCAACAGCGTTGACTACCTGTATTCAAAGGTGGAACTGATTGAGGCTAAAATTAAGGAACGCGATTTTGCATTTCTTCGAAAGATTGGTATTCAGGATCCTGAAAAGCTGTCAAAGATAGAAGTTGAACCTGTCGTAGACATTTACGGCTTTATTAACAGGAGCGAGTATAATTTTCAGATATTCAAACTGATGGCCGAGGACGGCGATATTAAAAAAATTATTGAAGATCGTCCTACGAGCAAAAATTACCCGTACCACATGATTTCGTACTCTACAAAGAGTCGTACAAACGTAGACAAAACGGTGAAACCGCTTCTTGCATTTTTAAACAACAGCGAATTTTACAGAAAAGTCCAAAAGGAATATGTGAACAATGTGCACATGAAAATGAGGGCGAACGAACAGACTATTATGCAGATAAATGGTATTCTGAATGAGCTTGCAATGACGGAAGGCTCGGGCGGAAAATCGAGCAATCTCGTTTATATTAATGAAAATACCCAACTTAACGATGTTCTTAAAACCAAGGACCGTTTGGTTGACGAGCAGGGAAATCGACGCATCGAACTAGTAAGTGTCGACAGAATCATCAAAGACAACAGCGTGACTACAAATATCGAAAACACCAAAGCCGTCAACGGAAAACTAAAGCTTGTGCTTCCGCTACTGTTCATTGGGCTGTTCGTCTTGTTTGGAATCTTCAGGTCGTTTTACAGAAGCGAGTCGGCCAAAGCAGCTAACAGAACGCTGTAATCCATTTTGTTATGAACTTTATTTCAACCGCGTTGGAAGGCTGCTTCATTGTCAAGCCAGATGTTTTGGAAGATGAAAGGGGCTATTTTATGGAAAGTTTTAATGAACGGGTTTTTGCGAAGGGCGTCGGGCAGGAAGTCCATTTCGTACAGGACAATCAATCTTTCTCCACAAGAGGCGTACTTCGAGGGCTACATTATCAGTCGGGATCTCATGCCCAGGCAAAGCTCGTACGCGTAGTTCAGGGAGAAGTACTCGATGTTGTGATCGACATCCGACCTGAATCTGCAACTTTCGGCAGGCATTTCTCGGTAGTGTTATCAGGTGAAAACCAGCAGCAACTGTTTATCCCGCGTGGATTTGCGCACGGGTTTCTTGTTTTGAGCGATACAGCAGTATTTTTTTACAAATGCGATAACTTTTACAATCGCGAAGCCGAAGGCGGAATATTTTATGCAGATCCTGAACTCGCTATTAACTGGAGGCTGCCGGAGGATCAACTTATTATATCGGAAAAGGACCGGAATCTGCCGCATCTCGCAAACGCCTTACGAGTATGGTAATTCTTGTTACAGGTGCAAATGGACAAGTAGGGCAGGCGATTCAGCATATTTCCAAACATTACCCTGCGTTTGTTTTTTATTTTTCGGGCTCAGATGAAGGCGATGTAACCGACAAAATAAAGCTAGCATCATTGTTTTCGAAAGTTGGCCCGTCGTTTTGCATCAATGCCGCGGCGTACACTGCGGTTGACAGAGCCGAGAGCGAACCCGAAAAGGCGGCGCTGATAAATATCGAAGGCGCACGAAATGTTGCGGAAGCCTGTATGGAGGCGAACTGCACCTTAATTCACATCTCAACCGACTTCATATTTGACGGAACAAAATCTGAACCCTATACCGAAGAAGATTTGCCGAATCCGCAAAGCGTTTATGGTCGAACAAAACTTGCCGGCGAGCGTGAAATCCAGCAGATCCTTACGAATTATTATATCATCAGGACTTCTTGGGTGTATTCGCAATTCGGAAGCAATTTCATGAGAACGATGTTGCGATTGGCTTCCGAACGCGATTCCATCTCGGTTGTAGACGATCAGATCGGGACACCAACAAACGCCATAGACCTTGCCGAAGCAATTGTAAAGATCATCGAACTTGAGACCCTGAATCTTGAGCATCGTGCCATGAGCCATTTCGGAATCTATAATTTCAGCAATGAAGGGCAATGCAGCTGGTATGATTTTGCAGCGGCTATATTTGACACGAACCACATCAAAGTAGATTTGCAGCCAATCGCAACAATGGATTTTCCGACAGCTGCCAGACGGCCCGCGTATAGCGTGCTGTCAAAAGATAAAGTTACTGCCGCTTTTGGTTTGTCGATTCCGGATTGGTCGAGAAGTTTGGCCCGCGTTTCGGGTAGATAATTTGTTAGATATCGGCCGTCACGGCAAGTAAAAGTCATATAAATTGATTGGGTTCGGACTGAACCATTTATATTTGTCACAAAAAAGTTTACGATGTAGACGACCCAGATCAGGATGAACAGTGATATAGATATTTCGATAATTGTCCCGCTATACAACGAAGAACAGGTTTTCAACTATTTGGTTGAGCGTCTTCAAAGCGTTATGGGCGAAATGCCATTTTCCTGCGAAGTAATTTTGGTCAACGACGGCAGTTCTGATAATACCGCGGCACTCGTCGAAAATATCTGCAACCAAGACCCACGTTTTACCGGCATTCTACTCTCAAGGAACCACGGGCATCAATTGGCCGTTACGGCAGGTCTCGCTTCTGTGCGGGCAAAACGTGGCGCAATGATTATCGACGGCGATTTACAGGATCCGCCTGAGTTAATTGAAGAATTCTATAAACTTCTTGTTTCTGGATATGATGTTATTTATGCGGTCCGGAAGAACCGGAAGGAAAGTTTTCTCAAAAAGCTGGCGTATAAGATCTACTACCGTTTGCAAAAGAAGATTTCGAATTTTAACATTCCTATTGATAGTGGTGATTTCTCGATGCTGAGCCGTAGAGTGGTAGACCGCATGAACGAAATGCCGGAACAGAGCCGCTATCTGCGCGGAATGCGTGCCTGGGTCGGATTCAAGCAAATTGGATTTGAATATGATCGTGACCAACGTCAGGCAGGAGAAACCAAATACAGCTGGTCAAAACTATTCGAACTCGCCTTCAACGGAATATTTAATTTCAGTGATTTTCCAGTTCGCGTAATAACGCGGCTTGGGTTTATCACCATCGTATTTTCATTGATGTACTTTGCATACAATATTTACAGAAAGATATATTATGACGACGTTCCGCAGGGATTTACCGCAACAATACTCGCGATTATTCTCTTTAGCGGCGTACAGCTGATTTCACTTGGCTTAATAGGAGAGTACGTCCTTAGGATTTACAACCAGGTGCGTAACCGCCCCCTTTTTATTATAGACAAAATTATCAGGGACGGCAAAAACGTTACCGACAAAAACCCATAGATGCAGCACGAGTATTATAGAGAATATTATGAACTGGAGCGGCATCACTGGTGGTTTGTGGCCCGCGAGACAATTATCTGCAATTACATCAACAGCCTTATCGCCGGCGGGCATCTGCCGAAACAACGCCTGAAGATATTGAACGTTGGTTGCGGCCCCGGACGCAGTTCCCAGTACCTGGGCCAATTTGGGGAAGTGACATCGATTGAATATGACAAATTTTGTTGCGAATTTGCTTCCGAAAAAACGGGGCTTCAGATCCTACACGGTTCGATTACCGAACTGCCATTTGAAGACGCAAAGTTCGATCTGGTTTGCGCGTTCGACGTAGTTGAGCACGTTGAAGACGATGCGCTGGCCATTGCAGAGGTAAAGCGTGTGGCGAAACCGCTGGGCGTTGTGTTAATAACGGTGCCCGCTTTCATGAGCCTGTGGAGCCATCACGATGTGATCAATCACCATTTCAGGCGTTATCGCCGAGGCCAGATTATACGTCTTTTTAGCGCGATAGCGGATGGCAGGGTCCTTTTTAGCACTTATTTCAATTTTTTTCTTTCACCGCCTATTTTTCTATTCCGCTCGCTGAGCAATATGCTTAAGAACGCAGAGAAGAGGAAAGGCTCCGGGAGCGACTTTGAAGCGTTCAAACCCGGTATGCTGAACTCGGTGCTTAAAAAAATAATGGTGTCGGAAAGTAATTTAATAAAAAACAGGATCCGGATGCCTTTCGGAGTTTCTATAATTTGTTCATGGAAAAAGGCTGGCTTATGAAAATATTGAACTGGGTAAAGAACAACGTATTGCTCGTGACGATCCTTGTCGTGGGCACATTTCTCCGATTTTATAAAGCGGATTTTCAAAGTCTTTGGCTTGACGAGATACTGTCGATGAACGACGCTAATCCGGAGTTGACATGGACTCAGTTTTATGACGGGATCATGTTCTGGGAATTTATTCCGCATCTTTATTTCGCCCTGCTCAGAGTAGTTTTTGAAGTCTTTGGCTTCACTTCTTTGGTAGCGCGGTTGTTTTCAGCGTGTATAGGAGTCGTGGGAATTTATGCTATTTACCTGCTGGCAAGAGAGCTGTTTAGCCGAAAAGCCGGATTGATAGCGGCCGCATTACTGGCCGTAAACATATTTCATATTTCCTATTCACAGGAAGTCCGCCCATACGGAATGCTTTTCCTGTTTACCGTACTGGCTTTTTACAGGCTGATTATTTTTCTTCGGAACATCACTATCCGAAACGCTGTTTACTACGGAATCTTCGCCGGGTTGATCATCAACGCGCACTTTTTCGGTTTTATAACCTTGTTTTCGCAGGCGCTGTTACTGCTGTTTTTCCTTGTTAAAGCAGACAACGACAGTCGGATAAATTTCTTTTTACACGCTTTGTTCGCAGGATTTATAATACTACTTGTTGCTTTCCCCGCCTACGATGCAATTATCCGTGTTTCGGAAATTCAATCGTTTTGGCTGCAAAAACCGGGCCCCGACGCTTACACAAAGATGTTCATGGAGTTTTTCGGGAATTCTGAAATGGTGCTTTTTGTAATTCATTTTGCCGTAGTTTATTACATCGTCCGACTATTCTCGCACGAATCGTCTTTAAAGTCCTATACTTCTATTGTGAATGACAGGTTGGTATCGGGTGCTTTGTTCTTACTTGTCTGGATCGCTGTTTCGCTTGCCATTCCATTGATAAGGTCCTATCTGGATGTACCCATGATCCTAAGCCGGTATTTCATTAATATTTTACCCGCAATCATTATCGTTATTGCAATAGGAATCGCGACGATAAAGAATGGCACGGTAAAGGTCGCCGTGTTGTCTGCGCTGCTCCTGTTTTCCGTGATAGATATCTTTGTGGTAAACAACTATTATAATACGGTAAAGAAGGCGCAGTTTCGCGAATTGACACAGGAAATAATCAAGCGCAACCCCGATAAGGCTAAGGTGTTCGCTTTCTGGGGCTGGATTTTCCCTCATTACTTTAGCAATACACAAACCGTTGTGGAGAACCGGTCTTTTGAAGATCTTCTGGCCGATTTTAAAAGCGGATCACGCCCTCTACAACCTTTTTGGTACGCAGATGCAAACTCCAGGCCTTTTGCTTTGACTGCAGCAGACCAAGAATATTTGAACACAAATTTTGACCTTGAAGAGAATCTTGAATACTATGACGCTTGGGCAAGGTATTACGTTCCCAGGAACACACCGGCGTTATCCGTTACCGATAAAATTGACTTATCCTGGTTCAAGCCCGGAACGATCGACGGATCCGGGAACCTGGTATTTTACGAAAACACGAACGCCAAGACACCTTTTATGAAGTTGCGAAAGGGGAACTATAAAATGATTATTCGTGGGAGCAGCCTGCCGGCCGAGCCTATTGATGGTCAAAACGCACATGTCAAGGTAAAAATTAACGGGAATCTAATTGGCGACTTTTACATGAGCGAGAAGGTCGCATCACCACCCGTCGAATTGGCTTTTCAGGTAATTGATGATCAGAAGGTAAGGGTGCAGATCATATATGACAACGACTTTTTTAAAGGAAAAATGGACCGTAATCTGATTATCAGTTCCATCCAATTGAAAGCAGATACTTTCTAGGGACTCCAAATCTGACCCCACGACTATTATGAAGGCAATATTCGTCTTTGCCCTTTTTGTAGCTATTTCCTGCGTTAGAGTTTATTCCCAAACAAGTCCCTTAGATCCTATAGGGGACAGCAGTGCCGGTTACTCCAATATTGGCACTTATAACTTATTAACCGCCATCTGTTACAACAACATTTTAACCAAATAAATTGCCTTTCGAGCTTACGTGAATACGTATTGGTTTAATACCTGAGACAGGAGCACCAAATCACTAAATTTTCAAATTATGCTTTTCTGTTTTTAAAGCATTGAAATTTTGCATATTTTAGCCGACCTAAATATCATATCGATGAAAGTAAAGATTTACGCTATTTTAGCATTTATTGCATTTGGAGCCCAGTCTTGTAAAAACGATGGCAAGGAGACCAAAGCCGACGCCGCTACCGAGCCTGCAGTCCAAAAGTTCTTTAGTGTAGAAATGGATGTTGCAGCGGAAAAAGATGACAATTTTGCCGTGTATTATACGGAAGACAATACCATTAATTTTAATGGGGACAACGCAGTATGGTCGGGCGTAAAAGGCGGAAACACGCAACAAAATGTTGTCTTTAACTTATCAGAAGATGTTATTCCGACACATATCCGCTTGGACTTTGGAATTAATAAGGAACAAGGCGACGTTCTTCTGCGGAATTTAAAGGTGAGCTATTACGGCAAGTCCTTTGAAGCTAAGGGATCGGAGTTTTTCAAGTATTTTATTCCGAACGATTCAGTAAAAACGGAGATTGACCAGGCCGGCGGAACAATAAAGTTCCTGAAGAATCCTAAAAAACATTTTACACCGTTTTATTATCCGCAACAGGCGGTCTTGGACGAAATCGGAAAGCTTACGAAATAATTGTGTACATATCCCCGAAGGAAACTGTTCGCTAATGAACTAACAGCAAATATTGGAACGCGATATTTGCTGTTTTTTTTTGCAGCCTTCACGCGTTTAGCGCGAACGATTGAAGCAGCTCAACCTTTCAAACTCTAATCTTCCCTATATTTGACCACACCCAATCGGCATGTATCAGAAAGCAATTGCCCTTAGCCGCTCAACCGAATTTAAAAACCTGGTCGTCTACGGCATTGGTCAGGGTTTTAACCTGCTTACGCCGTTGTTGGCCATCCCATATATAATCTCGGTCTGCGGGCTCGCAAATTACGGGAAAGCTGCCTTTGCAATGGCGCTGATGTTTTTCCTGATGGTTTTCGTCGATTTCGGTTCGGATATAGCAGGCGTAAAAGCTGTTGCTACAAACCGCGATAATGAGCAAAAACTGCAGAAGATACTCGTCACGACATACGCAGCAAAGTCGTGTATGCTGCTGCTGGTACTCGTGATAATGGTATTGCTGTTTCTTTTTTTTCCGTATTTTGAAGATGAACGCACGCTGTTCCTTTTGAGCCTGCCGATTCTGATCGGCCAACTGCTAAACCCAACCTGGTTTTTACAAGGAGTAGAACACTTTACTCAAATCACCATCATAAACGTGTTATCGAAACTTTTATATGTTGCAGGTGTTTTTGTGTTTGTTAAGGAGCAGCAGGATTATATCTGGGTTAACGTGTTATGGGGAGTTGGAATGATCGTTACCAATGCAGCAAGCTTCCTGTATCTCGCTGTAAAATTTAAACTTAATTTTAAGGGCATCCGGTTTCATCAGGTAAAGGAACACCTCAGCCTCGGCTTTCCCATTTTTTCTTCCCAGGTTTTTGTGGCTGCCCAATTATATTCACCTTTAATTTTTGTCGGGTTATTGGGAACATCGGCATTGGCGGGAATCTACCGTGTTGTAGATCAGGTAATCGTGATTTTCAAGACTTATATTCTGCTGTTTTTCAATTTCGTCTTTCCGCGCATCTGCTACCTGTTGGCTACTGATGGACGAAGCGGCGTCCGGTATTGGTATCGGTACAACGGCCTGAACTTCCTGTTTGTAAGCACAGCCATGGCATTAATACATTATTTTGCCGAACCGATTGCCGCATTTTTTACAGATTCGGATATTGCTTCTATAACGCCGTTACTGCGGATTGCTGTTTGGATTCCGGTACTGATGGCCATTTCAGTTCCGTTGAAACAATTGGTTCTGGCAACCAACCACAACCGGTTCTATGTCAACCTGACGATTATTCTTGTCATTGGAAACGTTGCGGCAATGGCGCTCGCCCTTACCTCGTACGGAATTTCGGGCGTGCTGTATGCATTAATTTTTACCGAGCTACTGTTCATACTGGCTTATTTTGCACGGATTAAAAACAACGTATTACAACCCGATTCTGAAAACAAATCGTATTTTTGAAAACTGTCCGGAAACCTTTTTCAGAATATGCTAAAGAACATACTCCAGAACTTACTCAGAAAGGCTGGCAAGACGTATACGATTGATCCACTAATCCCAAACCGGCTGATTCTCCGGACCATCTACTGTCGCATCGTAATGCTTCTTCGGGGTTTATTGTATACACAACAGAAAGTTTATCTTGGCGCCGGCTGCACGTTTCTGAACAAACGGAATATCGTTTTCGGGAAAAACGTTACCATTGAAGCACACTCGATAATTGACGGTTACGCACGGGAAAAAATCATATTCGGGGATTGCGTTAAAATCGGATCTTATTCTAAACTCTTGTCGACGAGCCATCTTGGAACTTTTGGCAAAGGAATGAAAATGGGTAAAAATTCGGCAGTAGGCGATTTTACACACTTTGGCGCACCCGGCGGAATTGAAATCGGCGACGACGTCATTATGGGTTCATATGTAAGCTTTCATTCCGAAAATCACAACTTTTCGGATTTAAACAAGCTCATTCGTGAGCAGGGCGTAACTTCAGTAGGCATCAAAATAGGAAACAACGTGTGGGTTGGCGCAAAAGTGACATTTCTCGATGGCTGCGTTGTCGGAAATCATTCGGTAGTCGCTGCAGGAGCAGTTGTCAAGGGCAATTTTCCCGACTACTCCGTTATTGGCGGTGTTCCAGCAAGAATCTTAAAAACGATCCAGTAGCCGATGCCCAACACCAACAAACAAGAAACTTTCATATCGGTTCTTTTTACACTTTGTGTGGCCGTGCCTTACCTAAATTACTACGAACTGACTTTTGTAGTTTGGGTGACAGCTATCATGCTTACGCTGAAGAAACGATATTCGATGGGCTTTACCAGACTTACGGGACAATTTGTAGCGATCCTGCTGATTGCATTCGGGGCAAGCTTTTTCTATACATTTGAAACGTACAATTACCTGAAGGACATCACCTATTTGCTTAAACCTGCAATCGGACTTTTAGTCGGTTACCAGCTGTGTCGTAGTTACCTTGTAAATCCGTTGCGTATTGTTGTTACCACCGGGTTTCTAATATCTGTCGCGCACTTGCTGGTGGTGGTATACGCGTTTGCGTTTTTCCCAATCGGCAACATTAGCGACCTGCGTATGTATAGTGGTTATTTTAGCGACTTCGAGGTATATGTTATCATACTCTTATTGTTCAGAAGCCGCTTCGGACTGCAGATTTCCGCAACGCAGGCCTGGTTGTTTATGTTAGTGGTAACGGTTTCTGCAATATTTTACTTTGCACGCACCAATTTTATACAGTTCGGAATTTTATACCTTGCAATGAAAGGCCACTTCGCAGTGACAAAACGTTCAATGACCATATTGGCATCATTGATCGCATTCGTGGTTCTCAGCTATTCAATCATTTTTTCGTTTAATCCCACTCGAGATGCAGAAGGAATTGAAGGCTTCATGTACAAAGTGAAAAACGCGCCAATCGAAACCTTTAAAACGCGGGTCGACAAAGAAGACTGGAAAGATTTTAATGACAACTATCGCTCCTATGAAAACATACTCACAATCCGACAGGTTTCGGCAGATGGCCCAATGGCTGTATTATTTGGGAAAGGACTTGGTTCAACGATCGACCTGAAACGTGAAGTGTGGCTTCAAACCAGCTTTATGCGTTATATCCCATTTTTGCACAATGGCTTTATGACGGTGTTCTTAAAGTCGGGCATCGTCGGACTGTTTATATATTTCGGGACAATAGGATACTTCTTCCGTCGCCGAAGGACGGCAGACGAACAAATCAGGGCAATCAACCTCTTATTCGTCGGGACCGGTATTTTTCTGATTTTTTCTAACTGGGTATTTCTTGGTTTTTATAACCTTTTTGATACAAAAGTTATTCTCGTCGGGTTCCTGATCGCTTACAGGGAACGACTCAACAAAGCAATTACACAATGAAAAGCATTTTATTTATACATCAGTCGGCCGAACTGTATGGTTCCGATAAGACGATATTGATGTTTATTTCACGCCTCGATAAGTCGAAATATTTTCCGGTTGTAGTGCTGCCATTCGATGGCCCGCTAAAAACCGAATTTGAGAAAAATGGTATCAAAGTGGTTATTGCCCCGGTCCTCAAATTGTATCGCCGCATGTTTACGCCAAAAAACCTTCTGAAGTTCTGCACGGAATATATTGTAGGGCAGCGCGAACTTCAAAAGCTGCATGCAGAATATAATTTTAAATTGGTCTATTCCCATACGCTGGCCGCATTGATCGGGTTTCTGTTTGCACGCAAAAATAAGATCAGTCATTTATGGCATGTGCAGGAAATCCTCGCAAAACCGAAACCAGTAAACGCACTTTTTAAAAAGCTGCTATGCCATTCGGCGAACGATAAAGCCGTTTATGATTCAATTGCAACCATGGATTTCTGGATCCGCGATAACGAAAAGCTCGCCCGAAAATCGGATTATGTGTGGAACGGACTTGATGCTACATCAAAACCGGCGCCCGATCGGGAAGCAATTGCAGCGGTTCGGCAACACTACTTCCGCGCCGACGCAAACACTACAGTAATAGGGTTGGTTGGAAGGATAAACAGTTGGAAAGGACAACAACTTCTATTACGGGCATTCCAGTTGCTATCGGCTGATTATCCACATGCGAAGCTGGCTTTTATCGGCTCTGCACCGCCAAATCAGGAGTTTTATGTAGATGAACTCCGCGCAGCAATCGAAAAGTTTCGCCTCACTGATCGCGTTGTTATTGTGCCCTTTCAGCAAGACATCTGGAAGTTCTGGGATTCGGTAGATATTGCCGTTGTTCCTTCTACCGAGCCGGAACCCTTTGGGATGGTGGCCATTGAGGCAATGATATCGGGCAAACCCGTTATTGCCGCCAATCATGGTGGGCTTACCGAAATCGTGGTCGACGGCGAAACAGGATATTTGTTTGAACCCGGAAATCCCACCGCGCTGGCCAATTCGATTGAAAAGATATTGGCCGATCCGCAAAAAGCGCATCAATTTGGGAGCGTCGGGCAGGAGCGGGCAAAAACACATTTTTCTCTTCAAAGCCATGTTGATAAATTTGAGGTGTTGATCGAACAGATTATTAAGTAACCCAAATTTAGTTTGCCATAAAAAGCTACTTTTGCGACGCTAAAGCCAGTCAATGAAAATCGCTATTCTTGGAACCCGCGGCATCCCTAACCACTATGGAGGCTTTGAACAATTTGCCGAGTTCTTTTCTGTATACCTCGCTGAAAAGGGACATGATGTTTATGTCTATAACTCACATAACCATCCGCATCAGGAAAGAACGTTTAAGGGTGTAAACATTCTGCATCAGAACGACCCCGAGCATAAGCTGGGGACTTTCGGGCAATTTATCTACGATTATAACTGCATCGTCGACGCGCGAAAGCAGCATTTTGATATCATTCTTCAGCTTGGCTATACCAGTAATTCGGTCTGGTTCTTTCTGTTGCCCAAGAAGCCCATAATCATTACTAATATGGACGGCCTTGAGTGGAAGCGTTCAAAATATTCCAAACCTGTACAACAATTTCTCAAATTTGCTGAAAGGCTGGCAGCCCTGAGTAGCGACTACCTCATATCGGATTCGCTGGGAATCCAGAAATTCCTGCTTCAGAAGTATAAGAAGGAATCTACTTATATCGCCTACGGGGCGCATCCATTTTATAGTCCGGACGAAACGGTGCTTGAAAGCTATAACGTAGAAGCGGGTAACTATAACATGGTCATGGCGCGCTTTGAGCCTGAAAACAATATCGACATGGTTCTCGAAGGCGTGGCGCTTTCAGAAGAAGCAACCACAATCCTTGTTATTGGCAACCACAATACAAAATACGGCGGCTACCTAAAGCAGAAATTTCAAAGATACGCCAATATCCGATTTATGGGCGGTGTCTATAATCTTGCACACCTGAACAACCTTAGGTACTTCTCAAATATATATTTCCACGGCCATTCCGTCGGTGGAACCAACCCTTCGCTACTGGAAGCCATGGCATCGTACGGACTCATTGCAGCGCACAGCAACGACTTCAACAAAGGGATCCTGAAGCAGAATGCGTACTACTTCTCAAGCGCCGCCGAGGTAAAAAATATTCTGTCGACAATCAAAAAAAATGATAACTTGCAGATGGTCAAAAATAACTTCGAGGCCATCGTAACTGACTATAACTGGGACAAGATAAATGGGGAATATCTACAATTATTCGAGCGCTGCCTTGCTGGAAATCCGACAAAGCGTTAGCCGACACCCCTACCTGCTTCTGATTCTTATCGTTTTATTGACCATTCCGATGCCGTATGCGGTTAACAGTATCGGGTTTGCAATTTTTGTTTTTTACGCTGTCGTCACCTTTAAGAAAGCGTTTTTCCAATTCAACTGGCCGCTGTTCTTTCCGGTTTTGTTATATGTATTGATGTTGTTTTCGTTATTTTGGACGATAGACAGTCACGAGACGATCAAGGCGCTTTCCAAAGAGTTGCCGTTGTTGCTGATTCCGCTCATTTTTATGTTGTTTCCGGCATTTTCCCATACGCAGCGCAGGTTTGTGTTGAAGTATTATAGCTGGGGCATCACTTTTTACAGCGTATTTTATCTTTTACAAGCGCTTTTCCGATATGCTTCGGGAGGCGATACAACGGTGTTTTTTTATCACGAACTCGTCACCAAGGATGTGAACGCAATTCATGTATCGGTTTATGTGGCGGTGGCGTTCTTCTGGTTCTTTACGAAGTCGGCGAGGAACATTTATGATATCATCGCATTGGTCATCCTGCTCGGAATGGTTTTTCTGCTGTCATCAAAGAACATCATCATCGTTTTTATCAGCCTTATGGCGCTGCACCAGTTGTTTTACACAAAAACATCAAAGCGGCTGCGGCTCAAAAATCTCGTTTTGCTGGTGATATTCCTTGTGTCGCTGACGTTCGTCGGAAAAATCCGTGATCGTTTTAAAGAAGAATATGAAACAATGATGACCGACAGCAGCGTAAACGATGTCATATTTAAGCCCGAAGACAAAGTGTACAACGTTAGCATTAAGCAGGCGTGGACTAACGAGACATTTCGCCCCAACGATTATTTTCCGGGTACAGCGTTCCGTGTATATCAATTCAGGATTTTTACCGAAATGCTTGCCCAAGACAACATCTTCTGGCAAGGATATGGGCTAAATGCTTCCTATTCCAAAATTGAACAGAAGACAACACAATACAATCTTTTCCTCGGAAATGCTGAACAGGAAGGGTATCAAAAGAAGAATTTCCACAATCAATATATTCAAAATTTTGCTGAACTCGGGATATTTGGGTTCCTGCTTTTATTCGTAATGCTTGTTATTAACTTAAAAAACGGCATAAAGTCGAAAGATTTTGTACATATTGCTTTTGCAGTTCTAATGATAAGTTTATTTTTGACTGAATCATTTTTGTGGCGGCAAAGAGGCGTGATGTTTTTCACTGTGCTCTACTGCTTATTCAATGCGCGCCCGTACATCTTGCCGGAAAAAGAAAATAAAATATGAAAAGAATTTTAATTACCGGAGCAGCCGGCTTTCTCGGCTCGCACCTCTGCGACCGGTTCATGGCTGAAGGCTATTACGTGATTGGGATGGACAATCTGATCACAGGCGACCTTCGGAATATTTCACACCTGTTCAGTCACAAAAACTTCGAGTTTTACCACCATGATATCACAAAATTTGTACATGTTCCGGGGGAAATCGATTACATTTTGCACTTCGCTTCGCCCGCAAGCCCGATTGACTACCTTAAAATTCCGATCCAAACCTTAAAAGTAGGTTCTTTGGGAACGCACAATCTGCTTGGGTTGGCGCGCGTTAAGAATGCGCGGATTCTCATAGCATCAACGTCGGAAGTGTATGGCGATCCGCTGATACATCCTCAAACGGAAGAATATTATGGGAACGTAAACACAATAGGCCCGCGCGGTGTCTACGACGAAGCCAAGCGTTTTCAGGAGTCGATTACAATGGCATATCACACGTTTCATGGAGTTGAAACTAGGATCGTGAGGATATTTAACACATATGGCCCGAGAATGCGCCTTAATGACGGACGTGTTATCCCTGCTTTCATCGGACAGGCACTACGCGGTGAAGATTTGACGATATTCGGCGACGGAATGCAAACGCGGTCGTTTTGTTATGTCGACGATCAGGTTGAAGGTATTTTCCGCCTGCTTCATTCCGATTATGCGTATCCGGTAAACATCGGTAATCCGGACGAAATCACTATTAAGGATTTTGCCGATGAGATTATTAAGCTTACGGGAACAGCGCAGAAAGTTGTTTATCATCCGCTTCCGATTAACGATCCGCTGCAGCGCCAGCCCGATATTACTAAAGCAAAGGCCATTCTGGGTTGGGAGCCGAAAATTTCCCGCGAAGAAGGAATGAAAATCACCTATGAATATTTCAAATCATTGTCATCTGAAGACTTGTTAAAGGAAGAGCACAAAGATTTTTCAGGATATATTCATTAGCATGACCGCAGCGCAAACCGGCAGATATTCAAAATACATCAGGCCTATCAGTGTCTTTCTCGACCTACTGGTAATAACTTCATTCTGCCTGTTTTTCTTCAACGAATTAAATCTAAACTGGTTCTATTACCTTCCGTTTCAAACCTTGGCATGGCTTGGCACGGCCTTTTTTATCCGGTTTTATAGTGTTTATCGTTTTACGACGCCGGTCGAGATTTTCTCAAAGCTCGCCAAACAAAGTATTATTTTCCTGCTGCTCGTGATCGCATTCTTTCCTTTTGCAAAAGAATCTATTTTCAGCGGAAGCGCTATCGCACTGTTTATGACGGCAGGTATCTTTGTCATTTCGGTTATAAAGTTGCTGCTTTTTTATTACCTCAAAAAGTACCGTATAGTAACCGGAAGCAACTTCCGTACAGCCATAATTATCGGATACACACAGGAAGCTATCCGTTTGAAGGAGCTTTTTGATGTTCGGAATGATTACGGATACCGTTTTATGGGCTACTTCTCCGACAAGAAGTCCAACGAGCACATCAAAGGACGCGTTAGCGATATAAAAACGTATGTGCTTGAAAAGAAGATCGACGAAATCTATTGTTCACTAAACGAGATCTCAAATGAACAGTTAAAAGACCTTGTCGATTTTGCCGATGAAAATAGTCGGACGATCAAGTTTATACCCGATACGAAAGAGATCTTTTCGAAAAATCTCCGGATTGATTATTATGAGTTTTTTCCGGTGCTTTCGCTTCAGAAAACAATGTTGCACGAACCGATTACAAAAACGTTTAAGCGCACGTTTGACATTGCATTTTCATTGGTGGTCATCCTCGGACTACTGTCCTGGCTTGCGCCGATATTGGCGTTGCTCATAAAATTGGAGTCGCCCGGACCTGTATTTTTCCGTCAGGGACGGCCTGGAATCGACGAAAAGGAATTCTTCTGCTATAAGTTTCGCTCAATGCGAATCAACAAGACCACTGAGCGCGAAGCATCTAAAAACGATCCGCGTGTAACGAAAATCGGGAAGTTCATGCGCAAGACCAGTCTCGACGAAATGCCTCAATTTATCAATGTTTTAAAAGGTGAAATGTCGGTGGTAGGGCCGCGGCCACACTTATGGTCCCAGAATAAATTATACGGGAACAAAATCAAGAAATATATGGTGCGGCACTATGTGAAACCGGGCATTACGGGTTTGGCGCAGGTTCGCGGCTATCGCGGTGAGATTGAAACCGACGAAGACATGATCAACCGCATCAAGTTTGATGTGTTTTATATTGAAAACTGGTCGCTTTTCCTTGACCTGAAGATTATCGTCCAAACGATCATCAATATTTTTAAAGGCGAAGAAAAAGCCTACTAGCAATGAAACGGCCGCTTGTTTCCATAGTCACTCCTTCTTTTAACTCTGAAAAATTTATCACAGCCACCATTTCTTCGGTACAGGACCAGACAGTTTCTGATTGGGAGATGATTATTGTTGACGACTGTTCGTGGGATAGCACTACCGAAATCGTTTCACGGATCGCAGCGCAGGATTTGCGGATAAAACTGATAAAGCTGGCAACCAATTCAGGTCCGGCTGTTGCACGGAACACGGGGATAAATATTGCTGCCGGACGATACCTGACTTTTCTTGATGCTGATGATATATGGTTTCCCGATTTCATAGAAAGCAGCATTTTAGCAGTTACAACTCACCGGATTCCCTTTGTTTTCTCATCCTATCGCCGATCCGATGAAGATTTGAATTTCGTGTATCCTGATTTTATAGTTCCGGCAAAAGTGACGTATTTTGATATCCTGAAGTCGAATTCCATCAGTTGCCTGACTGCGTTTCTCGACGTTGAGGTTCTTGGAAAGAAGACGATGCCCGAGATTTTCAAGCGTCAGGATATGGGGCTGTGGTTAAAGTACCTAAAAGAAATTCCGTATGCCTACGGGATCCAGGAGCCGAAAGCGATCTACCGGATCAGGAAAAATTCGCTGTCCAGGAAAAAAATTAGTTTACTGAAGTACCAGTGGCAGTTTTATCGAAAAGTAGAAAATCTCAATATTTTGTCCTCAGGATTTTATATGTGCCATTGGATGTGGCGCGGTTTTATGAAGTACCGTCGCTAAATGTGCGGCTAAATTGCTTAAGTTTTCCGCTTGCCGTTCTTTCGAGCGCCGCCTTCCGCGCAAACACATAATGCAAGCCTGGCTCAAGATACGATGCGAATACACGCTTCATTTGCTCAATTTCAGCCGGAAGAATTTCAGCATCGCTAGTATAATCGATCTCAAAAGTATCGCGGCTGCTTTGCCTGATCACAAACTCCTTCACTTTTCCATCGTCCCCAAAAAGTTTTTTGGTAACCGAATAGAATGTCATTCCCGCGGGTTTTTTCCCACTCGGAAGTAGCGCATAGTCGTTCGTTCGCCCTGTGAGTTGCTTTAGGATCGGGTTTTTTAACGTGCTCGCTTCATCCAGGACGCCATAATCTCCAACATCATACCGGATAAACGGATGCGCTTTATTATATAACGCGGTCACCACAATACGGCCTTCACTTCCGTAAGGCATCGGTTGGTCGTTTTGGTCAAGAATTTCCACAAACAGGGTTTCGGCATTTACCGCCCACTCGCCATTGGTTTTCTGGAAGGCAATAATCTCAAGTTCGGACGCGCCGTACTCATTGATAATAGGAACGCCAAGCTGTTGCTCAAGAAGCAATTTATCATCGGCGAAAAGCATTTCAGAGGTCACTACACACACTTTAAGGGTGGGACAAACGTTCTTTAGCACTAGGTTTTTCTTCCTGAGATATTTTGCAAGCAACACGATCGAACTCGTGTAGCCGTTGATGTAGTCAAATCGTTTTCTGCTAAACTTTTTCACAATTTTTTCAAGTCCGCTATCCGACAAATCAAAAATGCTAAACCGGTAACGCCTTGCGATCATATCCTTAAAGCGCAGTTTCAGATCGGATATCAGATCAACCGGCCGTCCGTAAAAACGAGCTTGATACGACTCGTTAAAATCAATTCCGTACCAGCCAAACCGCCTGATCGTATTGGACCACACAAGCGCGTGGCAGAATTTGTCCTTTGCGAATACCATCGGAAAACCGCCTGAGCCGGAAGTTTTATTGATATACAAATCCTTTCGGGAGAATTTTTGAGATATTCGTTCGTGGAGAGGCCGCTGAAAATCTGCCTTCTTCATCACAGGAATGTCGCCCCATGCGGTAAAGTTCGACTTACCGCACAGTTCGCGATAGAACGCATTATGCTTCAGGTGATAGTCAACGATAGCCTTCCGGCGTTTTTCTACAAACGCCGCGTATTCATTTTCAGGTATCTTTAAAATCTCAGATACCTTCTTTTTGGCTTTCTTCAACGGATAGCCGCTGATTTTTAGCGATAGGTCAAAAATGCCGGACACAGCTTTAATTTTAACAAAAATACTACTTCCTGCCAACTATACCGGAATGCGCCGCCTTTTTTTATTTTTTGTTGGCGAATCGTTTCAAAAGCAAGTATTTTTGTGCCTCACAACAACAACAGCAACATGACTATTTTACTTTTGGGATCGGGCGGACGCGAACATGCGCTTGCGTGGAAAATGCTTCAGAGTCCGCTATGCGACAGGCTTTTTGTGGCTCCGGGCAATGCGGGAACGCAGACGATTGCCACGAACATCAATATCAATCCGACCGACTTTCATGCCTTACGCGAATTTGTAATTTCCGAAGGTGTAGAAATGGTCGTTGTTGGCCCTGAAGACCCATTAGTAAAAGGTATCTACGATTTCTTTCAGGATGATGAAGGTTTAAAAAACGTTCCTGTTATCGGTCCGTCCAAATTAGGGGCCCAGCTTGAGGGCAGCAAAGAGTTTGCAAAGGAATTTCTGACAAAGCACCGGATCCCGACTGCGGCTTATAACAGCTTCACGGCTGAAACGGTCGAAAAAGGCTGTCATTTTCTTGATATACTGTCGCCGCCGTATGTATTGAAAGCCGACGGGCTTGCTGCCGGAAAGGGCGTTCTAATTTTGCAGGATCTTGAAGAAGCCAAATCAGAACTTCGTAATATGCTGGTCGGAAGAAAATTTGGTGAAGCAAGTTCAAAAGTCGTAATTGAAGAATTTCTTGACGGAATTGAACTCAGTTGCTTTGTGCTAACCGACGGCAAGAGCTATAAAATCTTACCAACAGCGAAAGATTACAAGCGAATCGGTGAAGGCGACAGCGGACTCAATACAGGCGGAATGGGAGCAGTGTCGCCGGTTCCTTTTGCCGATTCGGTTCTTATGGAGAAAATTGAAAACCGGATCGTAAAGCCAACTGTAGAAGGTTTGAAACAAGACGAAATTCCATATAGAGGATTTATTTTCATCGGGTTGATCAACGTAAACAATGAGCCTGTGGTTATTGAATACAATGTTCGTATGGGCGATCCGGAAACCGAAGTTGTGATTCCGAGGTTGCAATCGGATTTGGTCGGATTGTTTCAAGCTGTCGCGAATCAGACGCTGGATCAGGTGTCGCTTGAGATCGATCCGCAAAGTGCAGCTACAATAATGGTCGTTTCCGGAGGTTATCCAAAGGACTATGAGAAAGGCAAAGAAATTACGGGCTTGGATGAAGTTTCAGATTCGCTGGTATTTCACGCCGGAACAAAACTCCACGAAGGCAAAGTTGTGAGTAACGGAGGCCGCGTAATTGCCGTCACATCTTATGGGAATAATTACCAAGAGGCAATAAAAAAATCTTACCAAAACATAGCTAAGCTAAATTTCGATAAGATGTATTTTAGAAAGGATATCGGCTACGATCTATCGTAGGAAAGAATGTGCTGTAGTATCCTGGTTTTCTTCGTTGCGATCTTCGAATATTTTCAACTGCTTGATCCAGTACACCATCGCTACGGCGCAGATAATCATAAACAGCCAATTGATAGTATTTGCTAAAGTCCAGCTACTTAATTCAAGCCTTCTGAGGAAGTCCAATGGCTTGAATAAAAAGTCAACGAATAGTGCTTGTATTCCTTCAAAAAATGCTCTCATTTTTAAATAGGTGTTATATTTACATCTACAAAAGTATAAAATATCCGTATGATTACAAGCCTTTTTAGAAAATCAACCCCGTTAAATTATACAGTGCTGATTCTGGCGGTTGTGGTTTTCTTTTTTCTGTATCAGGTCAATCATCCGCAGGCTGAAATCGACACAAAATCCGTGATTGGGAAGCTGCTCGCGTTATTGATACTTTTCGGGTCGCTGTTCATCGTAAATTTTATCGTAAAAAAAAACGGACTCAGCAAAGACAGTTCATACACCATCCTATTCTATTTCCTTTTTCATTTATTCATCCCCGATATTTTCGGAAACCTGAACCTGTTGTTGGCCAACTTTTTTGTGCTCCTGGCGTTCCGCCGACTCATATCGCTGCACTCGCTGAAATCGGCTAAAGAAAAGGTTTTTGATGCGTCATTATGGATATTTATTGCTGCGCTGTTTCACTTCTGGAGCATTTTGTTTATCGTACTGGTCTTTATTTCGATATTGTTTCACGTTGCACGCGATTACCGAAACTGGCTTCTGCCGTTCATCGCAGGGTTTGCAGCCGTTGTTGCTTTTTTGATGTTTGCGCTGATTTTTGATAAAACCCGTATCGGTCATACCCTGGCAAGCACCGAGATTTATATAAAAATTGATTATTTTGCGAATAACTACCAGAACCTCGCGCTGTCAATTTATGTCGCAATAGCCGTTTTTTTCCTGGCCTCGTTGCTGCTTACGCTGTCAAACCGTCCGTTGGTGCTGCATACATCATACAAAAAGATCATAATGATGTTCTTGACTGCGGTCATCATTTATATTATTTCACCTGCAAAATCCAACGAGCTGATTATTTTTACTGCCGCGCCACTTGCTATGATGGCAACAAGCCACATCGAAGTTACGCCGGCACAATGGCAAAAGGAAGTGATACTCGGCATCGCGATCGCATGCAGCCTGATTACATTCTTTACGCAGCTATAGCTTGTTTCCGTAGGCAAGGTCGCCAGCGTCTCCAAGTCCGGGGATAATGTAGTTTTTTTCATTAAGTTTTTCATCGAGCGTCGCAACCCAAAGATGGCAGCGATCGGGAAGATGCTGCTCAAGATAGGCGATCCCTTCAGGCGCCGCAATTACAACTGCGATGTGGATTTCCTTCGGCTCGCCCTGTTGCAGCAACGTGTTCAATACGGCAACCATCGACTGCCCGGTTGCAAGCATCGGATCAACAAGCAGCAGATTTTTCCCAGCGATCTTCGGAACGGCTTGGTATTGGACAAGAATCTCGAAATCGTCGTCTGCTTTATAATGATGTCGGTATGCTGATATAAATCCGTTTTCGGCATCGTCAAAATAATTAAGGAACCCAAGATGTAACGGCAATCCGGCGCGCAATATTGAACACAAGACAAGCTGATCTGAAATTTCGGTTGTTTGCTTGATACCAAGCGGAGTCTTGATTTCGATGTTACGATAGTTCAGGTTTTTGCTGAGTTCATATGCCATTACTTCACCAATACGCTCTATATTTCTGCGGAACCGCATGCTGTCACTCTGCACATTGACGTTTCGGATCTGGCCGAGGAAATGGTTCAAAATACTATTGGCTTCTGAGAGGTAATGGATTTGCATATAATGAAGTACTGGTTGTGGGTAAAAGTATAAAAAGTATCTTTGCGATTAAATGTAACGATATGTTTTCAAAGTTAGCGTATTCTGTGTTTGAGCAGAGCATCAACGATTATCATAAATATGATAATGTCGACCAGCCAATCAATAATCCGTATCCGAAAGAGCAATTTGAACACCTGCTTTATCATAAAAACTGGATTGACACCGTGCAATGGCATTTTGAAGATATTATTCGTGACCCGAACATCGATCCGGCAGAAGCGTTAAAGTTGAAAAGGAGGATTGACGCTTCAAACCAGGAGCGCACCGATATGGTGGAGTACATCGACAGCTATTTTCTCAATAAATATGCAGCAGTAAAAGTTAAGGACAACGCGAAGATCAATTCGGAAAGTCCGGCGTGGGCATTCGACCGACTCTCAATCCTCGCGCTAAAAATCCATCACATGCAGGAAGAAGCTACGCGCGCGGAAGCTTCTCAGGAACATCGCGAGAAATGTCAGTTGAAACTGAATATTTTGCTCGAACAACGCACCGATCTTTCGACAGCGATTGACGATCTTCTGAACGATATTGCGAACGGCGACAAGTACATGAAAGTCTACAAGCAGATGAAGATGTACAACGACGACGACCTGAATCCGGTGTTATACCAGAATAAAAAATAGTTCTTTTTGCCGAAACCCATTAAACATATAGCTGTCATCCGACTTTCCGCTATGGGAGATGTCGCGATGACGGTCCCTGTTCTAAGAGCCTTTTCAAAACAATATCCGGGAGTTAAAATAACGATGGTTTCGAGGCCGTTCTTCGAACCTTTCTTCGATGGAATTTCCAATTTGAGCTTTTTCGCTATTGACTTAGATGTTCGTCACAAAGGCCTGAGCGGACTTTTCCGGTTGTTCTTCGATCTAAAGAAGTTAAAGATCAATGCTTTCGCAGATTTGCATAATGTGCTTCGATCGAAGATTGTGGGTGCGTTGCTGTCGCTAAGCGGAATCCCAACAGCAACCGTCGACAAGGCTCGCGCAGAAAAGAAAGCGCTGACACGAGCAAAGAACAAAATTTTTCAGCCGCTAAAGCCGATCGCAACGCGTCATGCCGAGGTTTTTGGGAAGCTTGGTTTTGCTCTTGATCTTTCACAAGTTGATTTTCCTGTTCCAGAAATTTCGGACACTGCAGTTAAAGCGCTTGCAGGTGAGAAAGGCAATTTGAAATGGATTGGTATTGCTCCGTTTGCCCAGTACGCCTCAAAAGTATATCCGCACGATTTGATGAAGCACGTTGTTTCACACTTGGCATCGCATCAAAACCACCGGATTTTTTTGTTCGGGAGCAAATCGGAGGTTCCGGCTTTGCAAGCTTTAGCACCAGATTTACAAAATGTAATTATTACCGGCGGAAAGCTTGACCTTAGGCATGAGTTGCAACTAATCGGCAACCTTGATGTCATGCTCAGCATGGATTCCGGAAACGGGCATATTGCAGCGATGCTCGGAGTGAAAGTCGTAACGCTTTGGGGCGCGACGCATCCCTTCGCCGGTTTTGCGCCGTTCAACCAACCCGCAGACAACGCCATTACCGCCGACAGGTCGAAGTATCCGTTGCTGCCGACTTCGGTTTACGGAAATAAAAATACAGAAGGCTACGAAGACGCGATGCGCACAACTTTACCCGAGACGGTCATCGATAAAATTCTGTCGCTGCTCTAACTGTAGATTGTTCGCCGTTAAATGCAAAGGTTCTCAAACATCATCGTAATCTATATACAATTCCGATGATGTTGGGTGCGCCTGACACGTCAGGATCAGTCCCTGTGCAATCTCGCCGTCCGTCAGAATCGCGTTTTTCTTCATTTCGGCAGTTCCCGATGTGATTCTGGCGATACAGCTGCTACAAATTCCGCCTTGGCACGAGTACGGAGCATCAAGCCCGTGCTTCAACGCCGCTTCTAAAACGGTTTGCTTCTGCGACATATCGAAAGTCGTTTCCTCATCATCAACCATTACCGTTATTTTAGTGTGTCCTTCAAGCGAAGTCTCAATTTTATTCTCGACTGCCGTTGAGGTAAACAATTCAAACTTGATATCTTTTTCCTTGACATTATGTTCTTTTAAAACGTCGGCAACCGTTGTAATCATTTCTTCAGGGCCGCACAGGTAGAATTTATCAAATTCGATTTCTTTGTACTTGTTGTTCAGGATGAAGTTAACAGTCGATTTTTGGATTCTTCCGAAGAGTTCGCCTTCGACTTTCGCCTGGCTATACACATAATGAACAAAAAAACGTCCGGTATGTTGAAGCTGCAGATCATGAAGTTCTTGGTGAAAAATAGTGTCTTCAGGAGTTTTGTTTCCGTACACAAGCACAAAAGTACTTTTGGGTTCCTCTTCCAAAACGCTGTGAATAATAGACAATACAGGAGTTATTCCGCTACCGGCCGCAAAACCAACATAATTTTTCTGGCGGGTTGCATCGGGTTGAAATGTAAAAGTCCCTTCCGGAGTTCCAACTTCAAGCAAATCGCCAGCTTTTAAGCTCTTTGTAGCAAATTGCGAGAACACGCCGTTCTTAAGACCTTTCACGGCAATTCGCAGTTCTTCGTTCTTAGGCGAGGAACATATTGAATAGGCGCGCCTGATTTCTTGTCCGTCGAGCGTTAATTTCAGGTTCAGATACTGGCCGGCTGTGAACTTATAAAAATCTTTAAATTCAAGAGGAACATTGAAAACAACCGACACTGCGTCCTTTGTTTCCCGCCTCACTTCTTTTATTGTTAGTTTGTAAAATGATGACATTGTAAATTTTTTGCAAAAGTACGAAAACAATCGGAAAGCCGAATTTTCGGACATAGTCGGCTAACTTTAAAAATAACGATTCCGTCGTAACAATTTGGTATTTTTGGGAACTAATTAACAAACCAAATCAACCACGATGCTTAAACATTTTATAAACCTTGAATGGAAGGCTTTTGCAAGATCTGCAGCTTTTAGAAGCAATCTCGTTATCCGGATCGTACTTATTTTAGCGGCTCTTTATTTCGGGTTGATGTTCGTCCTGCTGGGCGCGGGATTATACTTTATTTTATCCGACGCCGGAATGGATCCGTTGGCAACAGTCAATAAATATTTAATTTATTACTTCGCAGCCGATTTGTTTTTCCGGTATTTCCTTCAAAAAATGCCGGTTGTCAATATTAAGCCGCTGTTGGTTGTGCCGGTCTCGCGAAGCACAATTGTCCACTTCGCCCTTGGCAAAAGCATCATTTCGTTCTTTAACTTCATTCACGCGTTCTTTCTGATTCCATTTGCGGTCGTTCTAATAACGAAGGGTTACGCCGCACTATCCGTCGCGTTCTGGATCATCGGAATTTACGCGCTTATTTATTGCAGCAACTTCATTAACGTGCTTGTAAATAATAAAGACCGGTTCTTTTATCCTGCGGCGACGATAGTTAGCATCCTTGCAATATCCCAATATTATAGTTTCTTCGACATTACAGATTATACTTCAGGCTTTTTCAGCCAATTATTTTCAAACCCTCTGTTTGTATTGATTCCAATTGCCGCAATTGCCGCATTGTACGGGATTTCATTCAGCAATTTCAGAAGCCAGCTGCATCTAGATACAGGCCTGGCGAAAAAAAGCGATGTTGCGCACACCGAAGATTTTGCCTGGCTGAATAAATACGGTACACTCGGAACTTTTTTGAAAAACGACATCCGCCTGTTGAAGCGCAACAAGCGTTCGCGGGCAACTGTGATGATGAGTGTGCTGTTTTTGTTTTACGGACTTTTATTTTTTTCTAAGGCAATCGAGGTTTACCAAAATCCGGCAATGCAGGTCTTTGCAGGAATTTTCGTGTCGGGCGGCTTCCTTTTTACATTTGGGCAGTTTGTTCCGAGTTGGGACAGCTCCTACTATCAATTGATGATGAGCCAGAACATCCAATACCGGGATTATCTCAGTTCTAAATGGTGGCTGATCGTCATCGCAACCGCAGTAGCAACAGTTCTCGCGTCATTCTATTTGTATTTTGGCTGGCATACGTACATGTTGATCGTTGTAGGAGCAATTTACAATATCGGAGTAAATTCGCATCTCGTTCTTCTCGGCGGCGCGTATGTGAAAACACCGATCGATCTTACTAGCAGTAAAGGCGCTTTCGGCGATAAGCAAGCATTTAATATCAAAACATTGTTGATCTCGATTCCGAAACTTCTCGTTCCAATGTTATTATACGCAGCCGGATTCTATATTTTCAGCGCTGAAATCGGGTTCTTGTTCGTTGCATCGGCAGGCGTACTCGGATTCGCCTTCCGCAACCGCATGTTTACGCTGATTGAAAGAATCTACCGGGCAGAGAAATACAAAACCCTTGACGCTTACAAACAAAAAAACTAAACAACATGATTCAGGTAGCACAACTTTCAAAAACATACAATACCACTACGGTCTTAAACATTGCCAATCTCGACATACCGCAGGGGCAAAGTTTTGGGCTGGTCGGAAATAACGGTGCCGGGAAAACCACTTTTTTCAGCCTTTTACTCGATCTGATAGAGCCAACGACCGGCAAAATATTGAACAACGGAATTCAGGTCAACACCAGCGAAGCATGGAAACCTTTAACATCGGCATTTATTGATGAAAGTTTCCTGATCGGATACCTGACAGCTGAAGAATATTTTTATTTCATCGGTGATTTACGCCGACAGAACAAAGCCGATGTTGATGCACTCCTGACAAAGCATGAGGAGTTCTTCAACGGTGAGATCCTGAAACGTAAGAAGTACTTGCGCGACCTCTCGAAAGGGAACATGAAGAAGGTTGGCATCATCGCAGCGCTCATCGGAAACCCAAAAGTCGTGATACTTGACGAGCCGTTTGCGAACCTCGACCCAACAACGGTTAGCCGACTCAAGAAAATCATTAAGGAACTTGCTGAAAATCCCGAAGTTACGATCTTGGTTTCGAGCCATGACCTTGTACATACTGTTGAGGTTTGCGAGCGGATTGTGGCACTTAATAAAGGCGAAGTGGTAAAGGACATACGTACTTCAGCCGAAACGTTGCAGGAACTCGAAGCGTTTTTCGCGGTTTAGTTTGGGCGCGACCCTCAATTTCCGTTTGATCAAAACATAGCCGTATCTGAATATTGCTACTTGCTACTGGCAAACTAAAAACCCGGGTCAGGCTGTCGGCTCTATCTTTGCAGTGTGCATGAACCCCATCGCACGCTGCAAAGGATGCCGCCTCCATCCTTCGCGCAAAAAAATCCGCAAATTTTTCGCCATCTCGAAAAGAAACGTATTTTTACAAGTCATTATACTAAAACCGGCTTTTAAAAGTTAGGATAAAAACGTTTTACTTTGAAAACCACTACACTCCAATATACTCTCCTTGTTGCCTTCTTGTGTTTTTTAGTAGCCTGTTCGACAAAGCGGGACACATTCCTGGCACGCAATTCACATGCGTTAAGCACGAAGTATAACATTCTGTATAACGGCGGATTAGCACTTGACAATGGAGTAGCCGAACTAAAGTCGACCTACAACGACAATTTTTGGAACCGGCTTCCTGTTGAAAGGATGCAAGTAACAGAAGAAGCTGCTGAGCCGGCCAAAGAGAAGAATGCAAACTTTGACCGTGCCGAAACAAAGGCAATCAAGGCAATCCAGAAGCATTCGATGAATATTGGCGGTACCGAAAAAAATCCGCAAATGGACGAAGCCCACTTAATGCTTGGAAAAGCGCGCTATTATGACCAGCGATTTGTTCCTGCACTTGAGGCTTTTAATTACGTCCTTTATAAGTATCCGAAAAGCGATAAAATTTACGAAGCTAAAATCTGGCGCGAGAAGACCAACATGCGGATGGAAAACGACGCCCTGGCGATCAATAACCTTCGCAAGCTTCTAAGCGAGATAAAGTTTAAAGACCAGATATTCGCTGATGCCAACGCTACCTTATCACAGGCATTCCTAAACCTCGAGCAAAAGGACAGTGCCGTATCCCGTTTGAAACTTGCCTCTGAATTTACGAAATTGGATGAAGAAAAAGCACGTTACCAATTTATCTTGGGTCAACTTTACGAAGAACTAGGGCACAAAGACAGTGCGTTTGCATCGTACCAGCAGGTAATAGACATGAACAGGAAGTCGCCGCGCCGGTACGTGATCCAATCGCATATTCGTCAGGCGAAACAATTTGACAGCAAATCGGGTGACACACTTGCGTTTACTGAAAAATTCAGCAAACTGCTCGCCGACCGGGAAAACCGTCCGTTCCTGGACGTGCTGAACCACCAGATGGCGTTGTTCTACGAGAAGAATAATAATCCAAACCGTGCCGTTTACTTCTATAACAAATCGCTCGACACCCAGTCGCCCGATGCGTATCTGAATGCGTCCAATTACCGAAACCTGGCAGAAATTTATTTTGATCGTGCCGAGTACGCTACAGCCGGACATTACTATGACAGTACGATGGTGCATCTTGAACCGCGCACCCGCGAGTTCAGGGCGATCCAGAAAAAACGGGAAAATTTGGTCGATGTCATTAAATATGAAGACATTGCACAACGCAACGACAGCATAATAAGAATATACCGAATGCCAAACGGCGAACGGGTAACATATTTCGAAAACTTCATCACGAAGCTAAAAAAAGAAGACGAAGAAAGAAAAGCTAAAGCAGCTAAGGAACTCGAAACGCAAAATGCTGCCGCAAACGATGTTGCAAGCATTGACAAAACTTCAGGCTCAGGCTCCAGAAAGGGCACAATTGCACCGGCCTCACAATCCAATTCCGGGGGAAAACCGTCCGAATTTTATTTTTACAATCCATCCACCGTAGCATTCGGTAAGAATGAATTCAGAAAGATTTGGGGCGATCGAGCCTATGCGAATGACTGGCGCGCAACTAGAACCGAGGCGCAAACAGACGCAACAGAAGAAGAGGATGTAGAATTAACACCTGAAAAAACTGCCGAACTTGAAAAGCTTGCTGCGGCAGAGGATGAAAAATATACTACGGCCTTTTATATAAGTCAAATCCCCACCTCGAAAACCGAGATTGACAGCATTGGCAAAGAGCGTAATTTCGCGTATTATCAGCTTGGCGTTATTTATAAAGAGAAATTTAAGGAATACCAGTTGGCTGCGGGAAAACTGGAGCAATTACTGCAGAACAATCCGGAGGAAAGACTTGTTCTCCCAGCGATGTACAACCTGTATAAAATCTACGAGATTATTGATCCGGCAAAAGCTGTGGCAATGAAATCAAACATCATCAGCCAGTATCCGGATTCTCGTTATGCCCAAATTCTGAACAATACCGATCCAAGCGGAATTGCTGCGCTGACACCGGAAGCCGCTTATAACAAAATCTATCAGCAGTACGAGGATGGTGATTATCGTGTGGTTTTAACAAATACAGAACTCGCGATTGATCAGTACACCGGCGAAGAAATGACCTCAAAGTTCGAACTGCTGAAGGCACACACTATCGGAAAGCTTAACGGTGTGGAGCAATATAAGAAAGCGCTGAACTATGTGGCGTTAACATACCCCAACAATCCTGAAGGCAAAACTGCAGAAGCACTATTAGGAAAAGATGTTGTGCTGATGGAAAACCTTCAGTTCAATGATGGTGTGCCACGAAGCTGGAAGATAGTATACCGTGCGGTTGAACCAGCCGATAAATCCGCGAAAGCGCTACAGGACAAAATCAAAAAGTTTATCGGTCAGCGTGACGACCTGACCACATCCTTCGATATCTATACGATCAGCGAAAATTTCATTGTGATACACGGAATGCGTTCTGAAGAAATGGCCAACGGGATCGTTTCCATATTAAAAGACTACAAAGATTATAAGGTGAAGGAAACTCCGATCGTAATCTCAAGCGATAACTACGGTGTGGTTCAGATAAAGAAAAACCTGGAGGAATATCTGGCCGATCCGAAGAAACCAGCCGTGAAAAAAGCGCCGCCAGTCATTAAAGATGTGAAGGAGCCGGCTAAAACAGCTCCGATTAATGCGCGTCAGGCGAGGCCTAAAGCAGAACCGACAAAAGCGTCGGGCACACCAACACCACCCGGAAACAATGCACCTCCTGGAGTAGGATTGCCGCCACAAGGGGATGACATAAAGCCAGCGTCAATCCAGGCGTCGCCGGGCAAGGAACCGAAAACACGTTAACATGTTTGAAAAGAGCCCAAAAGCGTACACCGACCTACTGGGGAAAACCAACAGGATCGTTGAAGGGACAATGATTAAGGGCGATATTGCATCGCAGGCCGACTTCAGGCTCGATGGTGAGCTGGTAGGGAATTTTCTATCCAATGGTAAAATCGTAATTGGCCCGGCCGGAAGCGTGAAGGGTGACATCATCTGCAAAAACGCCGACATCGAAGGCAAATTTGAAGGAAAAATCCAAGTCACCGATATCCTTAATATAAAAGCAAAAGCATGCATCCACGGCGAAGTCATCTGCGGCAAGCTTTCGGTTGAGCCCGGAGCTGAATTTAGCGCCAGCTGCGTAATGAAACCTAATATAAAAAATCTGCCGGCACATGAACGACAACAACCAAAACCGGAAGAAAAAACAGAATAACAAGTGGCTTGCGCTGATTAACATCCCGATCCAAATGGGAGTGATCATCTTCGCGTTTGCCTACGGCGGAAAATGCCTTGATACCCGTTATCCAAATCCGCATAACCTGTATGTGAAGGTACTGACCTTAGTAGGAATTGCGATCGCCTTTTACAATATCAACAGGCAGCTTAAAGACATTAACGAGTCAGATAAATGACAGCCGCGCAAACCTACAGGCCGTTGGCTGAAATAACTTTATACTCGGTTGCGGCGTTGCTGCTGCACAAGTTGGCTTTCTATTTCCTGGGCTTCAGTGACGACGGGTTTAAGTATCCAGTTCTGAAGCTGTACGCCATTTTCATATTCGCATCGGCATCAATTATTTTTTTTCTGATCCGAATCAGCAAGGTCAGCTTCGACAACGTGGGTTTCGCCTTTATGATCCTCACGATGCTAAAACTTGGTCTCGCCTACGCATTGTTGAAGAGAATCGGCGCCCGAACCGGGGCAGATGTCCAGTTTGAAACCACGAACTTCTTCCTTGTTGTCATGTTGTTTCTGGTTCTGGAGACGTTGTGTTCGGTGAAGCTGCTGAAGAAACAGTAAACCTGCTGAAAATCTCCGATTTAGCAACAAATACTGTTAATGCCTTCCCAATATTAAAGATAAAGCAAAGAATCGTTCTTAAACGGTCAATTCGCGCAAAAAAATAATTTTAATTATCATTGGAATTTAATAAAAAATGTACCTTTGCACCAAATTTCGGAAAGTATAAATTAAGATAAAATACAGGCATGGTGTTTTCAAAAAAATCACTTCAATTTATAACCGCACTTATCGTTGCGTGTCTTCCTTTATATGGCATTGCCAATCCTGTTCAGGATACCGTTCACGCGGCTAAAGAAGCTACTCATGTAAGCCATTCGGCAGAAACCCATGACGCTCACGGAGAAAAACCACATGATGCACACGCTGAGCCAACCGACTTGAGGTCCAAGATCGACGCGTATAAGAACCATCACGTTCTTGACGCACATCATTTCACGCTTTTCTCAGATTCAAAAACCGGAAAGCATTATGGTTTCCCGCTTCCTATAATTCTTTGGGACAACGGCTTGCACGTATTTTCATCATCTAAATTTGACCACGGGAATGCAGTTGCAGAGTCGAACGGCAATTATTATGTTTTAGGGCACGATGAAAAAATTTATAAGACTGATGCGGCTGGGACTCTAACAGGCGACGCACATCACCCTACAAACGTGAAGCCTATTGACTTTTCAATTACTAAAAGCGTACTCACGATGTTTGCCGTGGCAATCCTGATGTTTATGCTGTTTACGAGCTTAGCGAAATCCTTTGCTAAAAACGGCGGAATTTCGGCCGGCCTCGGAAGGATTTTCGAGCCGATCGTATTGTATATCCGTGACGAAATTGCAATCCCGAATATCGGCGAGAAACATTATAAAAAATACATGAGTTACCTGTTGACGATTTTCTTCTTTGTGTGGTTCCTGAACATTTTCGGACTCACGCCACTGGGGATCAATGCTACAGGAAATATTGCCATTACGGCGGGTTTAGCAATTCTGACATTCATCATTACAAACCTTACGGCGAATAAAAATTACTGGGGACATATTTTCTGGATGCCGGGCGTTCCCGTTCCGATGAAGATCATCCTGGCGCCAATAGAATTGCTTGGTGTTCTGATCCGCCCGTTTTCGTTAATGATCCGTTTATACGCCAACATCTTTGCAGGACACATCGTATTGATGAGCTTGATTGCTCTGATCTTTATTTTTCAAAGTTGGGTAGGCGGTACATTGTCATTCCTTTTATCGTTCGCGCTGTCGATAATTGAAATACTGGTTGCACTTTTACAGGCTTATATCTTTACAATGCTTTCGGCTTTGTATTTCGGATCGGCTAATGAAGAGCACCACCACGAAGAAGCGCACTAAATTTCAGATGTAGATTCCGAGTATTGCCGGAAATCTGAACTCAAACCAAATGTTTAATTTTAATACATATTTTTATGGAAATCCCTAGAATCATTGGAGCAGGATTAGTAGTAATCGGAGCAGGTATTGGTATCGGAAAAATCGGTGGTTCTGCTATGGATGCTATCGCGCGCCAGCCGGAAGCTACTGGAAAAATTCAGACAGCTATGCTTATCGCTGCGGCACTTATTGAAGGTATTGGTTTTGCTGCGTTATTCGCGGTTGCCGAGAATTCTTAATTCAAATGCTGCAACGGTTGGTTGCAGCTTTGTTTTTATTCAATTAAACAGACTATAATAACTATATATGGAAAAGTTAATAAACGATTTTTCGTTCGGATTGTTCTTCTGGCAGATGTTGATTTTCATCGGATTGATCCTGTTGTTGAAAAAATTTGCGTGGAAACCAATTTTGAACGCTGTTAACGAACGCGAAGAAGGAATCCGTAATGCATTGCTTTCAGCTGAGAAAGCGCGTAGTGAAATGCAAAATCTTCAGGCAGACAACCAGCGTATCTTGCAAGAAGCAAGAATGGAGCGTGACGCTTTACTAAAAGAAGCACGTGAGATGAAGGAGAAGATGATTGCGGACTCAAAGAACGAGGCTCAGGCTGTAGGCCAGAAAATGATAGAGCAGGCGAAAGCTGCAATTGAAAGCGAAAAGAATTACGCTATGGCCGAATTGAAAGCGCAGGTTTCGTCACTTTCACTTGAAATAGCAGAAAAACTCATAAAAGACGAACTGTCCAATAAAGACTCCCAAATGAGATTGGTTGAGAAAATGTTGGATGACGCTAAACTAAACTAAGATGGCAGGAACAAGAGCAGCAATCCGTTACGCGAAAGCCATACTTGACGTAGCCAACGAAAAAGGTGTAGCGAGTGAAGTGAACAACGACATGTTGCTGGTAGCGTCTACTATTGGCAATAACGCTGAATTAACCGGCTTCATTTCAAGCCCGACTGTTAGTGTTGAAATTAAGGAAAATGCATTGGTCGAAATATTTTCAGCTTCAAATGGCGTTACAAAGGGCTTGTTTCACCTGTTGTTCGAGAACAAACGTTTTGAGATTCTGGACGATATTGCATCTGAATACAGCCGGTTGTTCGACGAAATGAACAATGTAGAAGTTGCGACAGTAACGACTGCTGTTCCGTTAGACGAGGAGATGACTTCCAAGGTAATGGCTAAAGCAGCGACTTTCACCGACAAGAAAGTGAACCTCGTAAACGTAGTGGATCCTGCAATTATAGGCGGATTTATCTTAAGAATAGGCGACCAGCAATACAATGCATCAATTGCAAACAGGTTACACGTATTAAAGAGGGAACTCGCAAATTAACTATATGAGAAATACATTCATCTTACTCGCCTTACTGATTTCGACTTGCAGTTTTGCGCAAAAAATTAAGCTAAAAGACGGTATAGTAACAGTGGACGGAGTAGCATGGATCAAATATACCGACTGCGGCACTTTCGATAATACTTGTTCGCTTCTGAATCAGAATGGCGATGAGCTTATATTTTTTAAATCGATCGGTGTTGAGGGCGCTGAGCCTGTATCTCCGTCGAATCCAAAAGGTACTCTTTCCTATACGGAAGTGAAGTTTTTGGGTCATAACAAATCATTTGAAATACAAAAGTCTCAAAAGAACATTATTCAGTTGTTGTATAACGCAAAAGTTATCGACGATTCTGGAGAACTTGACGAAGAAAACGCAGGCCGGCTGGTGGAAAAATACGGAGCTGAGTTTTCAGCACGGCTGAATGCGCCGGTGAGCACTAACACGGTTATCATTAAAGAGGCGCCTCAGCGATCAGGCGTGAATATTAATTTAGGAAGATAAATATTAGAACTATTATGGCAGAAATTAAGCCTGCTGAGATTTCAGCAATATTAAGAAAGCAATTAGGCGGATTTGAATCTGGCGCAACGCTTGAAGAAGTCGGAACAGTATTGACTATTGGTGACGGTATTGCGCTTGTTCACGGATTGTCGAATGTACAATACGGCGAGCTTGTTGAATTCCAGAACGGAACCGAAGGTATCGTACTAAACCTTGAAGAAGACAACGTAGGTGTTGTACTTCTTGGGGATTACAAAGGAATAAAAGAAGGTTCGACTGCAAAAAGGACCCAGCGCATTGCTTCTTTAAAAGTTGGTGAACAAATGGTAGGACGTGTTGTCAATACGCTTGGTTTTCCAATCGACGGAAAAGGGCCGATCGGTGGCGAACTTTACGAAATGCCACTTGAGAGAAAAGCGCCGGGAGTTATCTTCCGTCAGCCGGTAACCGAGCCGTTACAAACAGGCATCAAAGCTGTTGACGCAATGATCCCGGTTGGACGCGGACAACGTGAGCTTGTGATCGGTGACCGTCAAACAGGAAAATCAACCGTTTGTATCGACACCATCCTTAACCAAAAAGAATTTTATGATGCAGGCCAGCCTGTATTCTGTATATATGTTGCTATCGGACAAAAAGCATCAACCGTGGCGGGTATCGCTAAAAAGCTGGAAGAAAAAGGCGCAATGGCCTACACCGTTATCGTAGCTGCAAATGCTTCCGATCCTGCTCCAATGCAGGTTTATGCTCCGTTTGCGGGCGCTGCTATTGGTGAGTACTTCCGCGATACAGGTCGCCCTGCACTTATTGTTTATGACGATTTGTCAAAGCAGGCGGTTGCTTATCGTGAGGTATCGCTTCTATTGAGAAGACCACCGGGACGCGAGGCTTATCCTGGAGACGTTTTCTACCTTCACTCCCGTTTGCTGGAAAGAGCAGCGAAAGTGATCAACAACGACGAAATTGCCAGAACAATGAACGATCTTCCGGACTCATTGCGACCAATCGTAAAAGGAGGCGGTTCATTAACAGCCTTACCGATCATTGAAACACAAGCGGGTGACGTTTCTGCGTATATTCCAACAAACGTAATTTCAATTACTGACGGACAGATATTCCTGGAGTCGGATTTGTTTAACTCAGGTGTTCGCCCTGCAATTAACGTTGGTATTTCGGTATCACGTGTTGGAGGTAACGCCCAGATTAAATCGATGAAAAAAGTTGCGGGGACGTTGAAACTTGACCAGGCGCAGTTCCGAGAATTGGAAGCATTTGCGAAATTCGGTTCTGATCTTGACGCGGTTACATTAAACGTAATCGAAAAAGGACGCCGTAACGTGGAGATCCTGAAACAAGGATTGAACGATCCCTATACTGTAGAAGATCAGGTTGCAATTATTTACGCTGGTTCTAAGAACCTGCTTCGTAATGTTCCAGTGAACAAAGTAAAAGAATTTGAAAAAGACTTCCTTGAATTCCTGAACAACAGCCACAGAGATGTTCTTGACCAGTTGAAAGCAGGAAAACTGACTGACGAAATCACCGACGTGATTGAGCGCACAGCAAAAGAAGTTTCAGCGAAATACAACTAAAATGGTATAAGGTATTGGGTCTAAGGTGTAAGTGCCCCAGACCCAAACCCTAAACCCTACACCAGTAAAAAATGGCAAACTTAAAGGAAATCCGTAATAGAATTACCTCCGTTTCATCGACGATGCAGATTACCTCGGCGATGAAAATGGTTTCCGCTGCAAAGCTCAAGAAAGCGCAGGATGCGATTACTGCAATGCGCCCTTATGCCGAAAAGTTAACCGAGTTGCTTCAAAACCTTTCGGCTACGCTTGAAGGTGATGCTGGCGGAGCTTTTACGGCACAGCGTGATGTTCGACGAGTCTTGGTTATTGCAATTACTTCGAACCGAGGTTTGAGCGGCGCGTTCAATTCGAACGTGGTAAAAGAAACACGCAGGCTGACCGATTCGGTCTATGCCGGCAAGCAGGTAGATTTCATCACGATCGGTAAGAAAGGAAATGATATTATCCGTAAGGCGAATACGGTTCTGGCAAACCATACTGCGATTTTTGATAATCTTAATTTCGAAAACGCTGCCGCTATCGCAGACGAGGCGACACAGCTTTTTCTTGACGGAAAATATGACAAAGTAGTTTTGGTGTACAACCAGTTCAAAAACGCCGCAACGCAAATTATAGTGACCGAACAATTGTTGCCGTTGGCTCCTGTTGAATCGGCGCCGGCTAACAATACCGACTATATTTTCGAGCCTTCGAAAGAAGAAATCGTATTAACACTGATCCCCAAAATGCTAAAGACGCAATTGTACAAGGCGTTACGGGATTCATTCGCTTCAGAACATGGTGCCCGTATGACGGCAATGCACAAGGCAACCGATAACGCGACTGAACTTCGTGATCAATTGAAGCTGACCTATAACAAAGCACGTCAGGCAGCGATCACCAATGAGATCCTCGAGATTGTTGGTGGTGCGGAAGCATTGAAAGGTTAATCAGAAAAACGTACTAAAAAAGGCGCTTCATTTGAAGCGCCTTTTTTTATTTTGTCAAATGATAAAGCAGAAAGCTATAAAAGTCTGCTTTATCCTGAACACGCTGAGCATATGTTGCGCTTTTGCCATAGTGGCCGGAGTTTCTTGCGGTTTCTAGGTAGATCAGGTTCTTCTGTGCCGACCGATTCTGCAAACTCGCCGCGAATTTATACGAGTGAAACGGAGGGACTCGATCATCATACTCCGAGGTCTTGATCAGCATCGTCGGATAATTGACGTCTTCTTTAATGTTGAAATACGGTGAATACGCCATCATAGCTGCAAATTCTGCTGGATTATCGGGGTTTCCGTATTCGTCGAGATGATGCTTGCCAACCGTAAAAAGATCCGATTTAAACATGTCGAACTTCCCTACAACGGGGATTGCAACCGCAAACAGATCGGGCCGCATCACTGAAGCAGCGCCCACAACGAGTCCGCCATGAGAGGCACCAGTAATTCCGAGTTTCGCAGGAGATGTATATTTTTCAGAAATCAGGTATTCCGCCGCATCTATGAAGTCGTTGAACGTGTTTATCTTCTTCAATCTGCGGCCATCATTATGCCATTGTAATCCTTTTTCACCTCCGCCCCGAATAGAAGCATAGGCAAACACGCCACCTTTCTCAAGGAAATATAATAAACCCGAATCGAAATGCGGACCGCTAACAACACCAAATCCGCCGTAGGCTTCGAGCAAAGTGGGATTAGTCCCGTCCAAAACAATTTTCTTTTTGTGGATGATCGTTATTGGGATGTCTTTGTTGTCCCGGCTTTTATACGTGATATTCCTGACCACAAAGTAATCAAGCGGAAAAAGGGTCGACTTCGGCGGGCTAAAGTCGCTGTAGTAAGAATCGGCTGTTCCTGTTTCGACATTTAATTTAAAATTTTGAAACGAAATAACGTACGAGTACAGGCTAACGTATACATCTTTTGTGGCCGGATCGTAGAAACGGAACGAAAAGTCCATCGCATGCGGAAGATCAAACTTCCTTATAAATTCGCCCGCAATATTATAGATTCTTAAACAGTAGTTCCCGCCGTTCTTATACTTGCAAAAGATGTAGCCCTGGTCAATCCATGAGTTCACCAAGAGCTGTGTATAGATCTGCGGAACAACTACCTTCTTGTCGATTTGGTTCTTTATATCAAACGATCTTATTTCTCCCCAATCGTAGTCGCTCGTTGAGAAATACATCCGCCCCTGATAGTATTCCCGAATAACCATACCCGATGTTTCGTCGGCAAGATACTTTTCGAGTTTAATCGGCCAAGTGTTCAAATCCGCAACGTAATAATTCCGCGATGTTTCTTCTCTGTTTACTTCGGTGATAAACAATTTGTTCTCACTTGTGAAAAAGGAAATGCTGCTTTGCGAGTTCGTAGTATCGAATATTAACGCATCTTTTTCAACAGCATCCCCAATTTTGTGATAAAAAAGTTGATAGGTCGAATCTCGCGCAAAGCGGCTGCTGGTTTGGGTGCGCTTATAAAACACGCCATCGTTCTTATTCCATTCGGCGCCGGAATATTTGACGCCTGTAATGCGGTCATCAAGAACCCGTAAGCTGCCCACGTGTACAAACCGGAGTTCTTTCTTATCACTGCCATCGGTAGAAACCTGGAATGCGACATATGTTGACGATTCTGACGGGAAAATACCGTCAATTGAGGCGTTGTCGTCATTATAGAGTTTGGAAGGGTCGACCAGATCGATCGGTGGTTCGTTAAGGGATTTCTTGTAACAAAGCGTCCCCGGCTTGTCCTTGTCAAATCGATAAAGCCCGTAAAAGTATTTGCCTTTCCTGGCAGGCAGCGAATTAGTCGACAAAAAATCGTATTCCTTGATCTTGGACACGGGCGACCATGTTTTTCTGATCGCATTCAAGTGGCTTGCGGTCGCTGCGTTTTCTGCTTCGATCCAAGCAATCGACTCGGCCGACCCGGTTTCTTCGAGCCACGAATAATTGTCGGTAACAGTAACTTTATTTCTTGTTGCAGTGACCGGGATCTTCTTTGCGGTGGGAATTTGCTGGGCGAAAAGGATACTCGAAAAACTGAGAAAAAGAGCTTGGAAGAATAATTTCATTGGTAGCGGAAAGTCGCAAATATAGACTTTCTTTAAAAGAATTGGTTATTTTTGCCAGAACAAGCAACAGAAATTGGGATTATATAAAAGCCTTTTTAAACAGACAGCAATCTACGGGTTAGCGACGGTTTTGCCGCGGATGCTGAGCTTTCTCCTGGTTAGGCTCTACACCGACATTCTTCCCACTGCTGAATATGGAGAGGTTTCAGTGTTGCTCGCATATATGGTGTTCTTCAATGTGATCCTGTCATACGGAATGGAGACCGCTTTCTTCCGGTTCTACAATGGCGAAAAAGACAAACATCAGGTGGTTGCGACCTCGACCATATCGATTTTTTGGTCCTCGATCCTATTTCTTGTAATTGCGTTGTTATTCCGGAGAACACTCGGTGAATGGGCGAATATTGATGCACAATACATTACGTATGCGATCTGGATTTTGGTGCTCGATGCGTTAGTGATAATTCCTTTTTCCAGACTTCGCGCAAAACAGCAGCCAATGATCTACGCGATGCTAAAGATTGGAAACGTCGTAGTAAACCTCGGCCTGAATGTATTCTTTTTATTGTTCTTGCCAAAGATCGCCGAGTCGGATCCAGAAAGCCTCTTCAGCAGCTTATATGTGTATAATTTCGAAATCGGATACATATTTGTTTCAAACTTAATCGCAAGCTTACTCACGTTCCTGGTGTTGTCGCCAAATTACGCCGTTATCCGATGGAAGCTCGACCGCGCACTCTGGATGCGGATGATGCGGTATGGCTGGCCGATCCTGTTTGCCGGAATCGCTTTTGCAATCAACGAACACTTTGATAAAATTCTTCTGGAGAAACTACTCCCGCCAAACATCGCAAAATCAGAAGTTGGGGCCTATTCTGCCTGTTACAAACTCGCACTTTTCATGACCCTTTTTGCAACTGCATTCCGCCTTGGCATAGAACCCTTTTTCTTTAGCCATGCGGGAAAAGAAAATGCGCAGCAAACCTACGCCGTCATTACCAAATATTTCGTGATCTTCGGCTCGTTCATCTTACTGGCAGTAATTGTGACCGCCGATCTTTTGAAAGAGCTGCTGCTCGACAACAAAGCGTATTGGGAAGCGATGAAAGTTGTTCCGCTTATTATTCTTGCCAATTTTTTCCTCGGAATTTATACCAATCTTTCGGTTTGGTATAAACTTATCGATAAGACGAAGATCGGCGCCTATATTTCGCTCGTCGGTGCCGTTATAACGCTACTGCTGAATTTCGCGTTAATCCCGACCTACAGCTACTACGGCTCCGCAATGGCAACCCTTGCAGCATACGGTTCGATGATGCTTATCTCCTATTATCTCGGCAACAAATACTATCCAATCCCATACGATCTAAAAAAAATATTCGCATACCTGCTGCTGTCAATCTTGTTCTCCGCAATTTCGTTTTACGGATTTCGCGAAAACTATTATGTGGGCGGCGCGTTGCTGATCCTGTTTACCGGATTTATTTATTACAGTGAGAAAGACGTGTTTAATTCGGTTTTGAAAAGGAGAAGCTGATCCTGCTGTACGCTTATCTTTTTCGCGCTAAAGAATCGCAAAAAAGGATGCCGCTGCCATCAGGGCTAGGGCAACGCGGTGAACCACGGACGCAAGATCTTGAAGAGAAGAATCTGCGGGGATCGGGGTAATATGGCTAATTTTATTGTTAAATCGCGGCTATAATGGCACGCAAAACATACTATATGACAGTCAACATCATCAACAAATCGCAACACGAGTTGCCAAATTATGAAACCATCGCGTCAGCCGGAATGGATCTTCGGGCCAATCTAACCGAATCAGTGAGGCTAAATCCGCTGGAGCGCGCCGTAATCAAAACCGGGTTGTTTATCGAACTTCCGATTGGCTACGAAGCACAGGTGCGCCCAAGAAGCGGGTTGGCTGCTAAGAAAGGAATAACCGTGCTGAATTCGCCAGGAACAGTCGACGCCGATTATCGTGGCGAAATCGGAGTGATTTTAGTAAATTTATCAAATGAGCCGTTTGTGGTCGAAGACGGCGAACGAATAGCCCAGTTAGTCATTGCCAAACATGAGCGCGCAGAGTGGAATGAGGTTCGAAACCTATCGGAAACTTCACGCGGCGAAGGAGGTTTTGGAAGCACGGGAATTAAATAACTGACAATTATAATTAATAATTGAAATACGGAATTTGGACAACAAATTTCAATTTCAAATTTTCAACCAGATGAGAATAATAGTTCCAATGGCCGGACGCGGCTCAAGATTACGTCCGCATACACTTACAGTCCCAAAACCGTTAATTCCAATTGCAGGCAAACCTATTGTGCACCGTCTTGTTGAAGACATCGCTGCAGTTATTAATCAGCCAATTGAAGAAATAGCTTTTATTATCCATCAGGACTTTGGCTCAAAAGTGGAGCAGGAGCTTATTGCGATCGCGGAAAAGCTGGGATCAAAAGGCAAAATCTACTATCAGGATCAGGCTTTGGGAACCGCGCATGCAATTATGTGTGCCAAAGATTCAATGGAAGGCCCGATTGTTGTCGCCTATGCCGATACACTATTCCGCGCCGACTTTACGTTAGATACCACGGCCGACAGCGTAATTTGGGTAAAGCAGGTTGCCGATCCCAGCGCTTTTGGCGTTGTTCAGTTGAATGAACACAACCAAATAGTGGATTTTGTAGAAAAGCCAAAGGAATTTGTATCCGATCTCGCAATCATTGGGATCTATTACTTTAAATCGGGCGAAACATTACGGTCCGAGTTGCAATACCTGCTCGATAACAACGTTGTTAAGGGCGGCGAATACCAGCTTACTGACGGACTCGAGAATATGAAGATCAAAGGCATGAAATTTGTGCCGGGCAAAGTTGATGAGTGGATGGACTGCGGAAACAAAAACGTAACCGTGGAGACCAATTCGAGATTACTCGGATTCCTGATGAACGACGGCCACAATCTTGTTGACAGCAACGTAACACTTGATAATTCTGAAATCATCCAGCCGTGTTATATTGGCAAGAATGTAATTCTTAAGAATGCCACAGTTGGCCCGGATGTTTCATTGGGCGATGGCTGCGAAGTCGTTGATAGTACCATTAAAAACAGCCTCGTGCAGGATCATGTGAAAATAAAGAATGCGAAACTCGATAATGCAATGATCGGAAGCCATGTGCAATTTGACGGAAATTTTACCAGCATCAGCATCGGCGACTATTCAGTTTTAGAATAATATGAAAAAAATAGCCTTCAGTATCTTGTTCCTATTGTTGTCGCTCGGCAACATTTCCGCTTTTACACAACAGGAGCCAGACGATATTGCGCTTGAAAGCGATGCTTTTCAGGAAGCTTTTTACGAATCGCTAAAGCAGAAAGGCATCGATAATAACGATAAGGCAATTACGGCTTTGGAGAAGTGCCTGCAGATTGAACCCAACAATTCAACGGTATACTTCGAACTCGGGAAAAATTATCTCGCGATGAAAAAATACCATCAGGCCTACGAGGCTTTTGAAAAAGCGTCTACACTGGATCCAAAGAATAAATGGGCGCTGGTAGGGATGTACGATGTGTTGTACGAACAGCGCGACTTTAACCGTGCAATTCCTGTCGTGCAAAAGCTTGTTCCGTTTAAAGACGATTACAAGGAAGATCTTGTTTCGCTTTATATGAACACGCAGCAGTTCGATAAGGCGCTCGAGTTAATCAATGAACTCAACGAGACGGTAGGCAATTCGGACGTGCGCGACAACTACAAAGCATCCATTTTGAGGGATGTAAAGTACCAAGGATCTGAAAAGGAAAATCTACTGCAGCAAATTGCAAAGAATCCTAAGGAAGAAGCAAATTACCTTTCGCTGATCTACCTGTATTCCGACAGTAACCAGGAAGAAAAGGCGCTTGAAATTGCAAAAAAGCTGGAAACCGAGATTCCGGGTTCTGAATGGGCGCAGGTTAGCCTGTTTAAATTCCACCTGAACAACAACGATGCGGTTAAGGCAATAAAATCGATGAACACGGTGTTAGCCAGCAAGAAAATCGATGATAAGATTCGCCATCGCGTGTTAAATGAATTCTTGATCTTCGCAAAGGATAAACCGCAGTATGAGGCCGATCTCCAAAAAGCGATCTCCTATTTCGACGGCGATCGGGACGTGCAGGTTGCAAAGGAAATTGGAAAGTTTTATCACAATAAGAAAAATTGGGAGCAGGCGGCAAAACTTTACGAACAACATTTGGCCTCATCCCCGGATGACATGGAAGCACAATTCCTGTTGTACAACGTTTACACTGAGTCGTTGCAGTTTGAGAAGCTCGCAAAAAACGCTGAGAAGATGATCGAATCTTTTCCGCTGCAGCCGCAATTTTACTACTATGCAGGAATGGCACACAACCAGCTAAAGAATCATAAAAAGGCTAAAGACTTGCTTGAAACCGGACTTGATTATGTTGTGGATGATCTGGCGATGGAAATAAATTTTAATATTCAGTTAGGCGAAGCGTATAATGGGCTGGGCGATGTGGCAAAAAAAGAGAGCTATTTCCTGAAGGCTGAGAAATTACTAAAGCAGAAGAAATAAATGAAAAAATATATAGGTTTAATGCTGATTTTCCTCGCAATGGCGTCATGTAAATCGGCTAAAACAGTCTTGACAGAAGGCGCTGCCGATAACGACATGGCGGCTGCCAACGTCATCAATGGTCATTATGCCAACATTCCAAATTTTAAAACAGCGTATATTAAATCGACTGCGCGCTACAAAGACGACAAGCAGACGCAGAACGTGACAGCCGAAATCAGGATCAAAAAAGACGAGAAAATCTTGGTCAGCATTCGCTTTTTGGGCATCACGATGGCGAAGGCTCTCATTACTCCGACTGAAGTCAAATATTACGAAAAGATCAACGGCAATTACTTTGAAGGTGACTACACAACCTTGAGCCGCTGGCTTGGCACCGACTTAGATTTTTCGAAAGTGCAGAACATGCTCATTGGTCAGGCGCTTGATGATCTCCACAAAGAGAAGTATGTGGCGTCTATAGAAGATAAATTGTATAAGTTAGCCGCCGCTTCATCCTCAAACACGGCGAAAGCGTTTTATTTTGAAGGTGACAAGTTCCTAATCAAGAAGCAGGAAATCGCGCAGCTGGCGAAGCAACGTGAACTTACAGTTAGCTATCCGTTGTACGCAGAATACTCAAGCGTTATTTTTCCGTCGCAGTTGCAGATAGCAGCCTCGCAACAAAAAGGGAAAACAAACATCAGTATCAAATATGAATCTGTTACTTTTAATGAAGATCTTTCTTTCCCTTATAGTGTTCCCGACGGTTATGACAGAGTTTTTATTGATTAGATTTGCAACAAATATCATTTTGCTATGCGACGAATTGTAGTTTGCCTTCTTTTTCTCTTTATGAATACGTTGCTCTTTGCACAAACGCAACAGGAAAAACTGGAGCAGCGCAAGGCGCAGATTCAAAAAGAAATCCGTGAAAACGAACGACTGCTGCAATCTGTAAAGAAGCAGGAAAAGTCCGTCACGACCCAGTTGGTGATCAAAGACAACAAGATCAAGCTCAAGGAAAACCTGATCCATACAACCGAGCGCCAGACCAAGCTGCTGAACGACGACATGTACACGAATCAGTTAAAGATTAACAAGCTTAAGAAAGATCTTGAGGAGTTGAAGAAGGATTATGCCGAGATGATCGTAAAATCCTACAAAAGCCGTTCTGCCCAAAGCCGCGCCATGTTTTTGCTGTCTTCGGAGAATTTCCTCCAGGCTTACAAGCGCGCGCAATACATGAAGCAGTATGCGAACTACCGAAAAAATCAGGGCGAAGAGATAAAGGCTAAAGCCGACCAACTTGCTGTTTACAATCAGAAGATCAATGTTCAGAAAACCGAAAAGCAAAAACTTCTTGAGGAAAAAGAGAAGGAAAGGCTGGCTTTGCTAAAGGAAAAGGAAGAGCAGGAAGTACTGATCAAAGCAATCCGGAAGGATAAGAGCAAGATTGCTTCAGAAATCAAGAAGAAGCAACAGGAGAGTAAAACCATTGATCGTCAAATCGATAAGCTGATCCGTGAAGCAATTGCCGCCGCAAACAAGAAAACGGCTGCTGCGGTTGCAAAAGCGAATCCAAAAGCCACAACACCGGCAAAAACCAAAGCAACCGCTGAAGCAACCAAAATTGTTTTGACACCCGAAGGAAAAATCGTTGCCGATAATTTCCGTGCCAACAAAGGCCGCCTTTTTTGGCCGGTCGAAATGGGAGCCATTACCTTACGTTACGGAGATCAGCCGCATCCTGTCCATAAGTCGCTTGTTGTTCATAACAGCGGAATCGAAATCACGACTGAACCTGGCGCAAACGCGCGTGCAGTTTTCGGCGGCGAGGTTTCAAGCGTAATCAAATTATCTCCCGTAAACAAGGTCGTTGTGGTTCAGCATGGTGATTTCTTTACCATTTACCAGAATCTTAGCAGTGTAAATGTGAGCAAAGGTGATAAAGTTAGCCTGAAACAAACTATTGGAAAAATCCGTACCAACGGCGATACAGGCAAAACTGTATTGAAATTCCTGATTATGCAGAACACGGTTTACCAAAATCCGCAAAGCTGGTTGTCTGCCGGATATTAAGTAAAAAGCGCTTTAAGTTCGGTTGCTTCAGCAGGTTTCATTTTGCCGGCAAGAACCAGGCTGAGTTGCTTTCGGCGCAATGCCGCATCATAACGCTGTTGCTCAAGCTCGGTTTGTGGTACAATTGGTGCGACTTCGACCGGCCGACCTGTATCATCTACGGCCACGAAAGTATAAATCGCTTCGTTTGCTTTCGAGCGTACGCCCGATTCACGGTCTTCGAGCCATACGTCGATAAATATTTCCATCGAACTTTTAAAACTCCGCGATACTTTTGCTTCAACCGTGACCACACTTCCTAACGGAATGGCGCGGTTAAAAGCCACATGGTTTACCGAGGCGGTCACAACGATCCGACGGGAATGTCTTCTTGCGGCAATACTTGCGGCCCGGTCCATTCTTGCTAAAAGTTCACCGCCGAAAAGATTATTTAAAGGATTGGTTTCGCTTGGAAGTACAAGGTCGGTTAATATAGTAAAGGATTCGGATGGGTGTTTCGGCTGCATCTTTTTTTTCGCAAAGGTACTCACAGTCCATAAAAAATCCCGATCAAATCGGGATAATTTTATAAGTCTTTAACGAGCAACCACGCTTCTGATTCGGTCGTTCGCCTGATTTCCGACATTGCTTTTTGTGCTTCGGCGTATGTGGAATAACTTCCGAAAAGCACCGGATATAGTCCATGTTTGTTTCGCTCAATCCGCCGCGCATGGTAGCCTGATTTTATCAGGTCTTCACAAGCTTTTTGCGCATTTACTTCGTTTCTAAACGCTCCTGCGACGATATGATACGGGTATGACTTGCCTTTTACATTAAGTGTAACGGCAGGTAACGGATTTTCAATAAAGAAAGTTGCTTCCTGGATTTTCGACTGAACTTTTTGCTGTACCGCCGATTCGACCAATATGGTCTTTTCTGCAATCTGGTCCTGGTTCCATTTGTACGCGATACTTCCGGTTGCGGATAGTGCGAGAACAAAAACAGCGGCGTACTTAAGATAATTATTTCCTTTTCGGCGTTCCGGCGTAAACTGGATCGGAGCTTTTTCTTCAACTGCTTCGGCTTCCAATTTCAATTGTTCACGTCGAACTAACGGCGAAACAAACGATCCCAGCCCGAACGCGTCGGTTAAATAGTTAGCGTGCTCGGCAGGCATAAAAACCAGGTTTCGCTCGTGGTTTAATGACAGCTCACCAATGTTTTTCAGGGTAAACCGACCTTCCGAATAAATCTCATTTTTCCAGATGCCGACTTCCTCCTGTATCGCCTCAACAGCCTTTTCGTATGATATTTTCTCCGACTGCGCCACGTGGTTGGCAAGTAAGCCGTCGTTATTTTTTAAGTAACTATTAAAAGATACGAGCTTCTTTGGAGGGTAGAAAGTATTTGAATCTTCATGAAGCTGCGCCGGCTGTATTTCGGTCAGGAATGCTCCAAATCCGGGAACTGTTACACATTGGTAACGATACAAAAGTTGCGAGATATAGAGGTCGGTCTTCATTGAAACAAAGTTATACAATGCGCTACGGCATCAAAATTTTATTCACAAATTTTATTAACAATGAGAATTAAATTTTATACATTTCATCTTCAATATGTTAATATGCGCCACGAAGAATTATTTTATTTATTAGCCTTGCAAAGAATTGACGGAATTGGAGATGTTGTTGCTCGAAAGCTGGTATCCGCCTGTGGATCGGCAGAAGAAGTTTTTAAAAGTCGTCCGGTTGCCCTGAAATCTATCGACGGAATCGGAACCGCGCGAATTCGCAATCTCAAAAATAAGCAGGCATTTGACGATGCGGAGAAAGAACTTCAGTTCATCCAAAAGAATAATATTAGAACCGCCTCTTTCAACGATCCTGATTATCCTGAAAAACTGAAGCACTGCACAGACGCGCCCTTGTTATTATTCTCCAGCGGAAATATCAGTCTGGAAAGCCGCAAGATTATCAGTGTTGTCGGGACGCGCCAAGTTACGTCGTATGGCGCAGCGTTCTGCTCGAAACTCATCAGCGATCTTGCGCCTCTAAATCCGGTTATTGTAAGTGGATTTGCATATGGTGTTGACATTATCGCACATCAGGCGGCAATCGAGAATAATCTTCAGACTATTGGAGTGGTCGCGCACGGGCTGAATCAGATCTACCCCAAGATCCATAAAAAGTATGTCGCAAAAATGGAAGATAATGGCGGCTTTCTGACTGAATTTTGGAGTTCGTCCGAGCCTGAAAAAGAAAATTTTGTTAAGCGAAATCGCATAGTGGCAGGCATGTCGGAGGCAACAATAGTAATTGAATCGGCTGAGAAAGGAGGTTCATTGATTACGGCAAACATGGCTGCAGGTTATAACCGGGATGTCTTTGCGGTTCCGGGTCGCGTTACCGACAAATACAGTCAGGGTTGCAACATCCTGATTAAGACCAACAAGGCTAATGTCCTGACATCGGCTGCCGATTTGATTTATATTCTAAACTGGGATGTGTCGGCCAAACCGAAGCCAGTACAGAAGCAGCTTTTCGTAAACCTTGAACCTGAAGAGCAAAAAGTGTATGATCATCTGCAGCAGAGCGGAAAACAACTTTTAGATATTCTTGCGCTGGACTGTCAATTGCCGATATTTCAATTGGCGTCGCTTCTGCTGAACCTCGAATTGAAGGGCGTGGTCCGTCCGCTTCCGGGAAAACTCTTTGAAGCCGTTTAACGCACCGGAAGATAACCTAACTTTTCACGGACTTTCCCAAGAACACCATTGGCTACAGCCTTCGCTTTTTCTGCGCCAAGTTGCAGTGCACGGTCGATTTCCTGATGGTTGCCCATATAAAAGTTATACTTCTCACGTTCAGTCCTGAATTTGTCCACAATAAGTTCGAAGAGCAATTGCTTAGCGTGTCCATAACCGAAGTCACGATTTACATTTTTATACTTTTCGGTTATTCCTTCCAGTTGCCGGGCATCTGCAAGAAGCTTATATATTGCGAAAATCTTACAGGTTTCAGTATCTTTAGGTTCTTCAAGGGGCGTACTGTCGGTTTCAATCGACATAACCTGCTTGCGCAGCGCCTTATCGTCCAGAAAGAGATTGATGATATTGTTTGCCGACTTACTCATCTTTCCGCCGTTAGTCCCGGGAACGAGTTTCGTATCTTCACTTGTTAACGGTTCAGGCAACACAAATGTCTCTCCCATCTGATGGTTGAACCTGGACGCAACATCCCGCGTGATTTCAATATGTTGTAATTGGTCTTTTCCAACGGGCACGAATTCGGCGTCATACAGTAATATATCTGCTGCCATAAGCATCGGATAACTGAATAATCCGGCATTTACATCCTCTAACCGGCCTGATTTGTCCTTGAATGAATGGGCCAACGTAAGCCGTTGAAACGGAAAGAAACAACTTAGATACCAGGCGAGTTCGGCAGTTTGCGGAACATCCGACTGGCGGTAGAAAACAACCTTTTCAATATCGAGTCCAAATGCAAGCCACGCCGCCGCTGTGCTGTATGTGTTGTTGCGAAGTGTTTCACCATCCTTAATTTGGGTTGCCGAATGCAGGTCGGCTATAAAAAGGAATGATTCATTTTCAGGTTTGTTTGAAAGTTCAATTGCAGGTATGATTGCGCCAAGCAAATTTCCCAGGTGTGGTGTCCCGGTACTCTGAATGCCGGTAAGTATTTTAGCCATCTGTATCGAGTTTAGGCAAAGTTAATTCTTTTCGCAAAAATTAACGGCTAATCATTACTTTTGGATTTATGAAATTACTTAAGATACCGTTTTTGGTGTTGTGGCGCATTTGGTTTTATGTGCTGATGGCAGTTCCGATCCTGATAATGCTTCCGTTTCTGGTGCTGTCGATTTTAAAAGAGAAATGGTATCCATATTTTTTCATAATGGCGCGTATTTGGGCTCGGTTTATCTTATTCGGTATGGGCTTTTATTATAAGGTCGAGACTGAACAGGAACCCGAACATCGAAAAAGTTACATGTTTGTTGCGAACCACACGTCGATGGCAGATATCATGCTAATGCTTGCTGTTACCAGCAACCCATTTGTATTTGTCGGCAAGAAAGAGTTGGTGAAGATTCCGCTATTTGGGTTTTTTTATAAACGGACGTGCATTCTTGTTGACAGAAAGAGCTCAAAAAGCCGGATGGAGGTTTTTGACCGGGCACAGAAGCGGCTTCAGCAAGGGCTGAGTATTTGCATATTTCCTGAAGGCGGCGTTCCGGCGGATGAATCTGTCCTACTTGATGAATTTAAAGACGGGGCATTCCGATTGGCGATCGAGCATCAGATTCCGATAGTTCCAATTACTTTTGCCGATAACAAGGATCGCTTTTCCTATACGTTTTTGAGCGGAAGCCCAGGAAAGATGCGGGTCAGGATCCACACGTTTATAGAAACTGGTGGATTAAGTACCAACGATAAAAAAGACCTGAAAATACTCAAGCAGCAAACCCGGGAGATTATTTATCAGCAATTGCTAAAGTTCCGGGTAAAAAAAAAGGATGCCTAACCAGGGCATCCTTTCTGCCGTTGCCCGACAAGCAACAACCAACAACTTAACTAAAAAAAAGAAGTTTAAAACTTGTAGTTAATTCCGGTGTACAATCCGAAGATATACGGGTTGAAACTTGCGGAATTACTAAATGTATTGATTTGGTATTTGAACATTGGCTCAAGGTTGAACTGGAAGTTCCTCATGAAATTGTACCGCAGTCCGAGACCTAGATTCGTACTGAAATGCGTCGCGTTAAGGTTGTTTGCCTTCCCAATTTCCATTTCCATTCCCGACGCGATCAAAGAAATGCTGTTTTCGTTTAGGAATAAGGTACTTACACCGCCAATCACCTCAATTCCAAACTTCCTGTCAAGCAACTTATACGACATCTCAAGCGGCACTTCTATATAACCGGTACGTTGGTTTAGTTTAGAAGAAAACTTTCTTCCTGAGGTTGGCGCAACAGATGTAAGCATATTGTTCAAACCGGCTGCCTTGCCTTCTATTTGGATTAACGATCCGCGAATATTCGGCTTTACGTTTTCGAGAGTGCGTGCATTCGGCGTCTGAACAAACGCCAGATCATTCGTCACATACTCCATTCCGATCGTATTTACGCCTGCCCGGATGGTAAATTTATTGTTTACGGCGTATCTCACACCAACACCATAGGTGAGATCTGCTTTGTATTCTTTCCCGCTCTCCGTAAGCCGGGAATCAATTGGTGAATCGTTGGAAGTTGAACTAAAATAAATAGGGGCAACGTTTGAGCTGATTTGCCACCTATTTAATTTCGGTTCGTCTTTGGTAACAGTTTTGTTTTCTTTTTCTTTTAACAATTCTTCCAGCGTATTGGGCACCACAGTAGCAATTGCTGTAGTGTCCGTCTTTTTATCGTCGGGCAGCTGCGCCGCGAGTTTATCTTCTAAGAGTATATTTTTATCAGGATCAATAGTTGTTTTTTGGTTCTCCGATGTTTTTTCCTGTTGTACAATTTGACCGCCTTGCGGTGTTAGATTCTTATTTTGCTGATCAGAACCCGAATTCGCCAATCGGTTGGACCCAACGGTGTTTTTTTCAGGCGAAGCAGAACCCTCATTTCGATTTTCAGATGTTGCTACAGCACGAGTGACATTGTGACTTTTCAAAGATGCATCCGAATCAGGTTCCGATTGATTTTTCCGATTTCCCGATGTTGCCACTGCGCGATTGCCATCACGGTTTGCAAAAGGCGCTTCTGATCTGGTAGGATTTGAAAGAGTAGCAGGCGATCTCTGTGTTTGGTTTCTGTACGCAGGATTTCGATTTGATTCCGAACCGGCCGACTTTTCCCTTCTGTTTCCGTTGTACGTGGCAACTCCCGTTTCGTAATTGTTTTCCTTAATCGGTTTTAGTTCGATAGCCTCCTTCAGATTGTCATTTCTTCTGTTTCCTGCCGCCGTGCTGTCTGCCGCTCCGTGAGCCTCGATGGTCGTCCCGTTTTGGTTTGGCTGCGCCGAATTAGTTGATATTCCGTTGCCTTCAACAACAACAACAGGATCGTTGGTATCTCCGTTTCCGCCTGTTATACCACCACCGTCAAATAGTAGCCAGCCAATAAGTAACGCGGCCGCGACGCCTGCAAGCCTGAACCAGAACGGCAGTATTTTCCGGTCTTCTTCTTCCTCTTTCAGTTTCGCTTCGATGCCTTTCCAGACCCTGTCGGGCGGGCTTACTTCGAAGTCTTTAAACTTCTCCTGAAAGAGGCGGTCTATATTTTTTCTCTCACTCATTACGCTGAGGGTAATTTTTGATTTCCGTTTAGCTTTTCGATCTTCTCCTTCAAGATCATTCGGGCACGCGCTAGATTTGACTTAGACGTACCGGTTGTAATTTCCAACATATCTGCTATCTCCTTATGCGAGTAGCCATCGATCACATATAAATTAAATACCAATCGGTATCTGTCCGGCAACTCCTGGATAATTTTCATCAGGTAATCGAGTGAGACATTGTCATTGTCAAGCTCTACCTCAACTTCCTCAGCAATATCGTCAGTGACGATTTCCATATAAGTGGCATTACGATATTGCTGTAGGACATTGTTAACCATAATTCGCTTAATCCAGCCTTCAAAAGAGCCTTTAAAATTAAACTGTCCGATCTTCCTAAAAATAATCAGGAATCCATCCTGAAGATTATCTTCTGCTTCTGCATAGTTTCGTGAATACTTTAAGCAAACCGAAAACATCTTGGACGAAAATAAATTGTACAATTGTTCTTGGGCTTTAGTATCATTGTTCTTGCAATCATTTATGAGTTGATCTAAACCCAAATTTCAGAAGCTTTATATTATTCAACATTTACATGATATTCCAGGAACTGCGGGACGTTATTTTCACTTCCGGCATAAAATCGCAATGTGTATTCACCGGCAGTCGTAGGATGAAACTCCAGCGGCACTTCGAATAACGTCATGCTGTCATCAAGACAATTCGATTCATTTAACTCCACTGCCTGGACGGAAACGGTAAATGTGTATCCGTTGGGCTGAATGTAAAATCCGTCAAAAATATAACAGTCGGTCGGACGTCTGTACGAGACCATTATTTCCGTGGTTTCGTTTAACGCGTATGTTTCGGCTATCTCAACGCTTTCAACTGGCAGCAGTGCATAGCTTGTGACGTTATTCTCCTCACCGACACTACAGGAATTTAGTGCAATAACCAATACAAAAACGAGCAACAATTTTTTCATTTTATCTACTTCATATTTACTTGTACCTGCAAGATACATTTTCTATGAAAAGGTTGCGTTGCGGCAATAAAAAAAAGCCCTTTCGAGGCTTTTTGTTTTAGTCGTTGCTTTCTTTTATCAGCGCCTTGATCTTAAGTTCAAGTTCTTCAGCGAGTTCAGGGTTGTCTTTAATGAGAAGTTTGACCGCATCGCGGCCTTGTCCGAGTTTCGTATCGCCGTAACTAAACCACGACCCCGACTTTTTTATCACTTCAAATTCCACCGCTAGATCCAAAACTTCACCTGTCTTTGAAACGCCCTCGCCATACATAATATCGAATTCAGCTGTTTTAAACGGAGGTGCTACTTTGTTTTTGACCACTTTGACTTTTGTGCGGTTTCCGATTACATTCTCACCGTCTTTTATCTGAGACGATCTTCTGATGTCCAATCGTACAGACGCATAGAACTTTAAGGCGTTACCACCAGTTGTTGTTTCAGGATTTCCGAACATGACCCCGATTTTTTCACGAAGTTGGTTGATAAAGAAAACGGTACAGTTCGTTTTGCTGATCGTTCCTGTCAGTTTACGTAGCGCCTGGGACATTAATCGGGCGTGAAGACCCATTTTTGAATCCCCCATTTCACCTTCGATTTCGCTCTTTGGCGTCAACGCTGCAACCGAGTCAATTACAACAATGTCAATTGCTCCTGAACGAATCAGATTTTCGGCAATTTCAAGTGCCTGCTCACCATTATCCGGCTGAGAGATGATGAGGTTCTCGACATCTACATTTAATTTCTCCGCATAACTGCGGTCAAACGCGTGTTCGGCATCAATGAACGCTGCAATTCCGCCCGCTTTTTGTGCTTCAGCAATTGCGTGTAACGTAAGCGTGGTTTTACCCGAGGACTCTGGCCCGTATATTTCAATTATTCTGCCTTTCGGATAACCGTTAACGCCAAGTGCGAGGTCTAATCCCAAAGATCCTGAAGAAATGGTCTCCACTTCAACAATGGCTTTGTCGCCCATCTTCATCACGGTTCCTTTTCCGTAGGTCTTGTCTAATTTATCGAGTGTTAATTGTAAGGCTTTTAATTTTGCTTCTTTCTCTGAACTCATCGTTGCTTTCATCTGTGATTTACTATTCTTGTTATTATCAGCCTGATAGGTTCAAGGCTGCCTCCTCTTAGGATGTGCGTAAAAATACTTCTTTTTCATTGAAGTTTTACGGTGTTTTAAACTGACTTATTAACCTTTTGGCCGCCGCACGACCAGAATAAAACAACCCAAAATTGTATGGCGTGTACGTTTCTGGTTGGAGTTGACTATGGGTTGTTTGCTTATTCCGGCAGCCTCTGTTGGATACGGTAAATTTACTTTAATCGAAATCTATTCATTTGAGGATTTTCTATAGTTTGTGTTAACCGGACTCCATTAGCATGGTTTGGCTATTGCAGGCAATCCGATAATAATTTTGTATTTTCGCACTATAAATTTAGTACATGCAGAAGATCATATCCTATCCAATTTCGTTTGTTGCGGTTGTGTTATTTCTTTTGGTGCTGGTGGTTTTTCACCCGATACAATGGATTTGCTTCAACGTATTTGGTTATCAGGCGCATAAAAAAAGCGTCGACTACCTGAACTGGTGCCTGTTGCGTGTGGGTCATCTTTTGGGAACAACCTATGATGTTGTGAACAGGAAAATGGTTCCGCAAAATGTTCCGGTTATTTTCGTTGCAAATCACCAAAGCCTGTACGACATCATTGCAATCATCTGGTTCTTCAGAACGAATCATCCGAAGTTTGTCAGCAAAAAAGAGCTTGGCAGCGGAATTCCGAGTGTATCCTTTAATCTTAAACATGGCGGTTCGGTCCTTATCGATCGGAAAGATCCCAAACAGGCTATTCCGGTTATAAAAAAACTGAGTGAATATATCGAGAAATACAAACGCTCGGCTGTCATTTTTCCTGAAGGAACCCGCAGCAGAACCGGCGCGCCGAAAGAATTTGCCACCAGCGGACTCAAGATACTTTGCAAATATGCACCTTCGGCTTACGTCGTTCCGATATCGATCAACAACTCTTGGAAAATGGTGAAATATGGTTTTTTTCCGTTAGGTTTAGGAAATCGGCTTACCTTTACAGTACATGAGCCGATTCGCGTTGGCGATATGCCATTTGACCAACTGATGCAGCGAACCGAATCTCTAATTGTTCAAGGAATAAAAAATAACTAGTTAAAATAGAAATGTCTATACAGAATATACGACTCGAAGTAATGCAGTTTCTCGAGAAGAACATCGACACTTTTGTGGACCAATACCTGATCCCGGTCGAGAAGATCTGGCAGCCAACCGATTTTTTGCCCGATACTGAAAGCGAAAACTTTTTTGACGAGATCAAAGAACTGCGCGAAATTGCGAAGGAATTGCCGTACGATTTTTGGGTAGTGCTGATTGGCGACATGGTTACCGAAGAAGCCCTGCCAACATACGAATCATGGCTGATGGATGTCGACGGGGTAGGCCAGGTTGAAAACAATGGCTGGTCAAAATGGGTCCGTCACTGGACAAGCGAGGAGAACCGCCACGGCGACCTGCTGAACAAATACCTTTATCTTTCCGGACGCGTCAACATGCGCGAAATCGAGATGACGACCCAGCATTTACTTGCCGACGGATTTGACATCGGAACAGGTCGTGATCCGTACAAAAACTTCGTTTATACGAGTTTTCAGGAGCTTGCAACCTATATTTCGCACAACCGCGTGGGACAACTTGCGAAGCAATATGGCGACAAGAAACTTGCGAAAATCTGTAAGATGATTGCAGGCGATGAAATGCGCCATCATCACGCGTACAGCGAGTTTGTTAACAGCATTTTTCAGGTTGATCCGAGCGAAATGATGTTGGCGTTCCAATACATGATGAAACAAAAAATTATTATGCCTGCGCAGTTTCTGCGTGAATCTGGTGAAAAGATAGGATCGGCGTTTGAGCATTTTTCAGATTCCGCACAGCGTATAGGGGTTTATACCGCTGCCGACTATGTTGATATTATGCAGAAGCTGATCGAACGCTGGAATATCGACAAAATCGGAAACCTTACCGACGAGGCAGAGAAAGCGCGCGACTTCCTGATGAAACTTCCGGCACGTATGGCGAGGGTTTCCGAAAGGCTTGTCATTCCTCAAGAATCCCAAATATTTAAATGGGTAGAGCCCGCAAGGTTATAAATACCAAGATCCTTCTCACGAAGGATTTTTTAATTCAGTAATGACGAAAGATATAATTTCTACTACAATTGAATTTGTAAAAGAGCAACTGAAAGACGCTGAAGGCGGACACGATTGGTTTCACATCGAACGTGTGTATAAGAACGCGATGCTGATCGCAAAATCGGAAACTTGCGATTTACTTGTCGTGAAGCTCGCGGCACTGTTGCACGATATTGCAGATAGCAAATTTCACGGTGGAGACGAGTCTGTCGGACCGGAAACCGCAAGAAATTTTCTGTTAAAGCAAGGTGTAGCCTCGGGAACAACCAATCATGTCGTAAATATCATTGAGAACATCTCCTATAAAGGAGGAAATTTTGAAAACTCATTTTCATCAAAAGAACTCGATATTGTACAGGATGCCGATCGTCTTGACGCGATTGGCGCTATCGGAATTGCGCGTGCATTCAACTACGGCGGATTTAAGAACAGGTCCATATACGATCCGGCGATAAAGCCATTGCTTCAAATGACGAAAGCCGAATACAAAAAATCGGAAGCGCCAACCATCAATCACTTTTACGAAAAACTGTTGTTGCTGAAAGATAAAATGAACACTGAAACAGGTCGGCAGATCGCGTTGCAACGACATCAATATATGGAGAATTTCCTTGGTCAGTTTTACGGAGAATGGAACGGATTGAAATAAAAAAAGCCGGAGGTTAATCCGGCCTGATGCTATATTGTGATTTTCAACAGCTGCTTCTTTTTGCTTTTGCGTCCGATAAAATAAACCGTATTATCGGTAACCGCACCGTGAGCGACCATGAACGGAACATCGTTGTCTTTATCATCAAGCAGTTCCTGATAATCAAAGTCGCCGTTGCCATTGATACGTATTATGTTAAGATTCGATTTTTTAGTGGACGTTTGCCCGAACTGAATTCGGTCATTCCTTAATTTTTTGACTTTTTCTCCCGTATTGATAAAGAAATACGTGTCGTCGCCTTTTACTGTTGAGGTATAAGAAATGTACGATTCGTCGCCGCCTGTGGCCTGTCTTTTATTGATATTCCTGGCCCAGACTAAATCGCCGGATTCGCTGAGTTTTGCACTTACAATATCATCATAATGATAGGTCGTGCTCCAATAACCGCCACCATTTGGACTGGCGTGGTAATGCGTAACTTCATAATATTCCTCTGCATTAAAAACGATTTCATTCTTGGCAGTCACGATTATGTCGCGAAATGAAATGTTCTTAAGTTCTTTGTCTTTGTCTTTTCCGTACTTGTCGATGATGAACTGCTCTGTAAACGGATTGAACTTCTGGCTTGTTATCGCGAGCGTGTTCGGATCGAGTTCGAAGTAGCATAATCCTTTGAAACGGGAATCCTTACGATCGGAGTAAAATCCGACGCATGTAATCTTATTGTTTTTGAAGATCGTTTTCAGCGAGGCCGCGAAATGGTCATCGGTATCAAAAATCTGGGTTTTAGCGCCCTCTTTGGTAATTTTTGAAAGTTCATACTGGTATTTTCCGCCTTCTTTCTTCTTCTTGTTAGCCGGAGTATGAACTTTACCAAGCAGGTAAACCGTTTTTCCGTCGTCGGATATGTCGATGTTCTCATATCGGAATTTCTTGTCCTTGATGTCGCGCTTAAACGTGTGCTCAAGCGACTGCTTCATGTTGTGATCGTATACGAAAAGCTTGTGCGTCTCGCTGTTTTTATCAACAAGGTCAATCGACACTGCAAAAGCATTCCGCTCGCGGTTAACAAGCATGTTCGCAGCGTTGTCGCTATCGTATGAGCCGCCGCCGAAGAGTCCGCCTCCTTCAACTTCTTCACGTTCGAGTCTGAACAATTCCGAGGTCGAAAACTTGAAGTCGGTAATATTCGCGCTGCTTACGGTTCCGATATATGCTTTGGCTTCTTTATCATAGCTATAGGCCACAATATTCACTTTTTCGTCATTTACAAGTACTCCTAAGACGTGACCACGTTTGAGTTCATATTCAAATTCGTTGATCAACTTCATGTCGGCATTGTAATGTTCGAAGTAATAGCCGTGAGCACTGCTCATAGCCCCGCCGGCATAGGACCTGACTATTATGGTTCCGCCGTTTTTGTCGTCATTGACCGATACGATCGTAGACCTTTTGTACTCGTCTTTGAAAATTTCGCTTTTCTTGATCTGGAAAGGAATTTCCTGGCCGGAGGCCGACAACACGTAAAAGCCTACGCACAGGGATAATAATACTTTTTTCATGTTTTGTGTTTGGTTTATTTGAGTTGGCAATATAAAGAAATATGGGAAACTCTGGTTGTCTGCAACACTACTTAGGACTCATCATCGGCGCTGTTGTTCTTCCGGATTAATAACAAGTCGAATATTCCGAGCAGAATTATCCAGAACGAAAATATAAAAGCTACAATAACGCTAACTACGTTTGTTGTGAAAACCAGCGCCAATACGGCTAAGCCTAGAATAATTGAAATAGCGCCCGAAATGTATCTAGGCACGGTGTTGCGTGAAGAGCTTGAAAAATCTGAAACTGTATTGTATCCCATCAGGAAGAGATAAACCACCAGCACAAGGTTTGCGAGCAGTTCGAGCGTACTCATCCTATATGTTCCATATGTTCCAGCGACACTTACAAAGCCAGCGATTACAAAGATTATTCGGGTAAACACCCAAAAATAATACGTTATTGAGAAAAGTTCTTTCATGATGCGGCGGCTTTTAAGTTACACTCCGGAAGTCGCGATAAGAACGTCGCCAGAGCTTGGTTTTAAAGGTTATTTAAACTCGGGCTTGCGTTTTTCAAGGAAAGCACCTGTTCCTTCTTTAAAGTCTTCAGTGCCGAAGCAATATCCAAAAGCTTGTATTTCGATGTTGAAACCGTTAACGCCATCTTCAAAACCGGCGTTTACCGCTTTAATCGCATTTGCAATTGCAACAGGCGAGTTCTTTACAATCTTCTGTGCAATGCCGATGCAAAACGGCTGCAACTCTTCCTGTGAAACCACATAATTTACCAGTTTGTATTCTTTAGCTTCCGCAGATGTAAGCATTCCGGCAGTCATTATCATCTCCATTGCCTTACCTTTTCCAATAAGTTGCGGCAAACGCTGCGTTCCGCCATACCCGGGAATTACCCCGAGCGAAACTTCCGGCAGACCCATTTTCGCATTCTCTGATGCTACACGAAAGTGGCACGCCATTGCAAGTTCGAGTCCGCCGCCGAGCGCAAAACCATTTACCGCTGCTATAACGGGCGTATCGAGATTTTCAATAAAGTCAAAGAGTAATTCTTGTCCGCGTTCAGCCAATTGTGCGCCTTCTTCAACTGAGAAGTTCGCAAATTCCGCAATGTCAGCGCCGGCAACAAACGCTTTATCACCCGCTCCGGTTATGATGATCGCACGCACATGGTTGTCTTCTTCGAGTGCGGCAAACGCATCGTGCAACTCTGCAATAGTAGCTTTGTTTAGTGCGTTCAGTTTCGTAGGCCGGTTAATTGTTACCGTTGCGATTCCGTTTTGGTGTGTTACAAGTATATTTTCAAATTCCATGATGCTGTTTTAAACCTTTATAATTGGGAGCGACACGGTAAAGGTTGTGCCTCTGCCGAACTCCGACTCAAAAGTAATGGTTCCTTTATAATTTTCGATGATGTTTTTTATGATCCCCAGGCCGAGGCCCATTCCGCTGCTTTTGGTAGTAAATTTCGGCTCGAAGATGCGTTCGATATTTTCCTTTTCTATTCCGCGGCCATTGTCGGCCACGCTAATTAAAACACACTTTTCTACACGCATTATACGAACTACAACGGATTTGTCGTCCTGATCTTCCGGAAACGACTGCGTGGCATTTTTGACCAGATTCGTGATTACGCGTATCAGTTGTGTACGGTCCATTTTCGAAATAATTTCGTCTTCCTGTTTTTCAAACCGAATGTAATCTTCGTTGAAAATATCGAGAGCGAGTTCTACGACCTCCACAACATTCAGGGTTTCGTTTTGCTGTGCCGGCATTGAGGCAAAGTTCGAAAATGCCGATGCGACGGAGGTCATTGTGTCGATTTGCTGGATCAGCGTCTGCGAAAAATCGCTGAGTTTCTGTTTTAAATCGGGATCGTTCGGATCAAATTTTCGTTGGAAACTTTGCACGGTCAGTCGCATCGGCGTAAGCGGATTTTTTATCTCGTGGGCCACTTGCTTCGCCATTTCACGCCACGCTTCTTCACGTTCGCTCTGCGCAAGAAGAACCGCACTTTTCTCAAGCTCATCAACCATTGCATTGTAAGCGGTTATTAATAAGTTGATCTCTTTGCTGTTCGCCTTCAGCACGATCTTCTCGTTCTTCTGGTTCAGGCTCGTTTCGTTGATCTTATCGGAAATGGTCTTGAGCGACTGCGTGATGTACGTCGACAGAAAGTACGCCACGGCAAAGGCGATGATGAGCATAAATGAATAAACCTGGCCCAGACGTATCAGGAAGTTCTGAAGTTCTGTTTGGTAATAACTGTCGTCTTCCTCATAAGGTAAGTTCAATATACCAAGTGGCTTGAATTTGTCGTCTTTGATCTGGCTGAACGATGATCGGTTTTTCTTGCCGTTTTCGGTCTTGATATCAACATATCTTTTCTCTATAGACGACTGGACGAGTTTCAGAATGTACTTCGGAATCGGAGGCGAAATGCTGTCGATGGAAAACGAGCCTTTTGACGATTTGAGCAACTTTCCGTCAAGTCCGTAAATGTTGATTTCCATGTTGTGGATATCGGCAAGCTCATGGATATGGTCTTTAAAAATGAACGGCAAGTTTTCTGTAGTAAGTGGATAGGTCGTAGTATTCAGGATAAAGTTGATGTGCTCTTTGATCGCGTTTTCTTTATTTTCAAGCCGCTCCTGATGGTATTCCCGCGCCTCGTTTTTAAACTGCACGATTGAAATTGATGCCAAGACGATCGATGCAATCAGGATCAACGCAATCATCGACAGGAAAATCCTGATTCGGAGTGAGAGCATTGCCAGATTGAAGTTCAGTTTCATAAATCAGATTTGCGTTCCCGGATGCGTTTGTACATTTTGTAGCCCAGCATCAGGATCATAGAGAACAGGAAGATGCCGATAACGCCGTAGATCCAGTTTACCGCGTTCTTCAAAACCACCAGGAAGACTACCGCGAAAAGTATAAGTGTGGCACCTTCGTTCCACAGGCGCATAACACCCGATGTATGTTTGATCCGGCCTTTTTGCAGCTGGTTGAAAATCTGGTGACATTTTAAATGATATAAATAAAGCAGAAACACGAATCCCAGCTTCACATGCATCCAGGATTGTTGGATCCAGATGTTGCCCGCGTCGGTAAAAAGCAACATCCAGAACGCAAAAATGCTCGTAATAATTGCTGACGGCCAAGTGATGATATACCATAGCCGGCTCGACATAATCTTATACTGTTGTTGAAGAATTTCTTTTTCCGGCGATGGCTTTTCAGCTGCTTCAATATGGTAAACAAACAGCCTGACAATATAAAAAAGCCCTGCAAACCACGTCACGACGAAAATTATGTGCAGCGATTTCAGGTAATTGTAATATTCCATCGTTACTTTTTAAGTTTTTGCGACATTTCTTTTCTCAGAAACATTCCTGTGACGGTCGTGGCCAGCACATCGGCTATTGGAAACGAGACCCACACACCAAAAATACCAAAATAATTGGGTAATATGAGAATCAGCGGAATCAGAAAAAATCCTTGCTTGGTCAACGTGAGCAGTAATGCTTTCAACGCTTTTCCAGCCGATTGAAAGTAGGCCGATCCAATCAGCTGAACGGCTATGACCGGTGAAGCTGCAAAGACCCATCGCAACGCATTCGGCGTTTCCTTTACAATTTGAGCGTCATCGGTGAAAACGGTAACGATCTGCTCGGCGAAGATCAGAATGGCGGCATAAATAACTATTGCGACTCCGCCCGCATATCTTACCGCAGTCATGATGGCTTTCCGGACACGATCGTATTTTTTCGCACCGTAATTATAACCGGATACAGGTGCAAAACCTTCCGAAATCCCGTTAACGGGAAACAGTGCAAACATCAGCATCTTGCTGATAATTCCATAAATCGTAACCGAGTTTGCTCCGCCATGTGCATACAAAGTGTTGTTCAGTAAAACCGATAGAACACTGATGACGCCTTGCCTGGACATGGTTGTCGCGCTCAAGGCACCGATCTCTTTCACCAACGCAAGACGGATTCGGAAGTGTTTCCATTTTAAACGGAGTTCACTCCGGTAAACGAAAAACCACACTATATATAAAAAGCAGAACAGGAACGATAACGAAGTAGCCATCGCGGCACCAAAGATGCCGAAGTCCAATATCTTGATGAACAAGATATCTAACACTATATTTCCAATCGACGGGACGATCAGCGACAACATTGCGAACTTCGCCTTGTCTTCAGCACGGATCACGGTATTTGCCATCGAACATAAAGCCTGAAGCGGCGACGCGATCAATATCAGATAATAGAATTCTTTGGCAGGCGCGAGTATATCTCCCTTTGCGCCGAACAATGTCAGCGTTTCATCTGCGAAGAGCAATCCAAGGGTCACAAGAACCGACGCAAGAAGGAATGTTATAATGATTTGATGGGCAAAAGCCGAATGTGCTTTTTTGAGATCGCCTTCGCCCAAGGCACGTGAGAGGACCGAACTTCCCCCAACGCCGACAGCAAATCCGATCGATCCAATTAAAAACGCAATTGGAGTAACAACGGTAAGTGCCGCAATCGCAAGTGGCCCGATCCAGCGGCCAACCAATATCGTATCGACCAGGATATTCACGGTCATGAACAGGATGCCAACCGACGCCGGTACTGCCTGTTTTATTAGCAGTTTCCTGATGTCTTGTGTTCCCAGATCATCCGACGAGATTGCCATTTACGCGGTAGTTTTTTCGGCAACAGCCCATTCTGTGATCCAGTTGCTAACAACATCGACCCATTCGTCGCTATCATTTAAACATGGAATTGCCAGGAATTCTTCGCCGCCGTGTGTTTTAAACTGATGGTTGGCTTCCATGGCAATTTCCTCAAGGGTTTCGAGGCAATCGGCTACGAAGGCCGGAGTCACAACGGCAAGTTTTTTGATTCCTTTTTCAGGCATTTTATTGATTTCGATGTCGGTATACGGCTCGAGCCACTTATCCCCGGCAAGCCTTGACTGAAAGGTCTGACTGTACTTATTTTCCGGAATGCCAAGAAGTTGCACAACCTGGCGTGTCGTTTGGTAACACTGGTGACGATAACAAAACTGGTGCGCGGCAGAAGGCGTAGAGCAGCATGAACTGTCAATCCTACAATGCGATTTCGTGACATCGGTTTTGCGGATATGACGTTCGGGAATCCCGTGGTAGGAGAACAGCAAATGATCATATTCGAAGCCTTCAAGATGTTTCTTAACCGAGTTTGCCAGAACCCGAATATAATCAGGGTTGTTGTAGAACGCCGGCACATCGGTGAAAACCATATTTGGGAAATGCTTTTTTCGAAGTTCTTCGGCAAGTACCAAAATTGTTACAGTCGAAGCCATTGCATGTTGTGGATACAACGGAAACAACAAAACTTGGGTAACGCCCTGATCGTGCAGTTCCTGTAAGCCATTTAGAATTGACGGTTTTCCATAACGCATCGCAAGGGAAACCGGAACATCGACCTTTGGTTTTACCTTTTCATGCATTCTTTTCGAAAGCACGATAAGCGGCGAACCTTCTTCCCACCAAATCTTTTTATACGCTGCTGCCGAACGCTCAGGACGTTTTCGTAAAATGATTCCGCGTACCAGCAAGGCACGCAGTAAAAATGGCACGTCGATCACGAAACGGTCCATTAAAAATTCGTCTAGATATGGCTTTACATCTTTTGGCTCCGGACTTTCCGGCGAGCCCAGGTTCACTAATAAAACTCCTTTCATCAGGCAATTTGATTTTTTATAAAAGTACTTCCGCTGCTAAAACCGATGCGGCTGATTAACTATTTTTTGGCTATTGTGTTATCGTTAAACCTGATTCACATTGATTGACATAAGATATTTCTTAGGCGTTGTGGCGAACTTCTTCTTGAATGCCGAGATAAAATGGCTGGCCGTGCTGTAGCCGATTTTGAGTCCGACTTCGTTCACGTTATGTGAACCTTCCTCAAGCAGCTTTCTGGCAAACTCCATTTTATAATCGAATAAGAAGCTATAAACCGAATCGCCGTAAATTTGCTTAAAGCCCATTTTCAACTTTTTTAGATTCAGTCCAACCTGGTCAGCAAGTTCCTGCAATCCCGGCGGCTCAGCCATGTTTGCAATTACAATGTCTTTTGCTTTACGAATCTTTAGCACATTTTCCTCGTCTATCAAAAACGGGCACTGTTCGGCATCGGGATCTTCCGTACGGTTGAAGTACAGGCTCAGAAGTTCATAACCTTTACCTTTGTAATAAAGACTCTTTATAGCCGGATGAAGGTTAAAATGAAACAGCTGACTCAAAACAATCGACATCGACGGGCTAATATCACTCTCGTTATAATACTTCTTGTCTTTATTTTCAATCGTTAAAAACGGAATATAATCGGCCTCGGTTGAAAATAAGGTGTGAAATTTCTTAATCGATACAATGACCGAAATTACCCAAGAATTCGGCGATAGTTCAAGGTTCAACGGCAGTTCTTTCTGCGGATTGTAAAGCAGCAGTGCTTTTTCTTCTTTTAAATCAAGAGCATAATTGCCTTGGTTGAAGATAAACTTTGCTTTTCCCTTTATTCCGAAATGGAATTGAATTAATCCGCTGCCTACTTCGCGTTGCGCACGAAACACATCATCACCATCGTTCTGAAAGCGTATTAGCGTAAAGTCGTCTTCAATCTTAATGATTTCCATTGCACCCATAGCGGTATTTTTTAAGCAGGATGTTTAAAATGAGCAGCTTCTTCTATTTAGAATTGTTCTATATAATATCGCCTGAAGTGCTTGATTTTGCTACAAATTTACGCGAAAAAGCTTTGATTGGCCAATTTGAAGATGAAAATTCCGATAGCGATACAAAAAGTCCTTTGAGCGTTACTTTTTAACAAGCGATAGATTTATTTTTGTTCGCACTTTATGCACAAAGGTATCTATGGAAAACGCTAGCGCGTCTAAGCATCACTATTTTTATGCTGTTGGTTTAAGCTATAAAAAGGCAGATGCCGAGATCAGGGGGAAGTTCAGTCTTGACAGTCCGGCCAAAACACGATTGCTGCAACAGGCGAAAGAGGAAGGTATTGAAAGCCTCATCGTCACTTCAACCTGCAACAGGACTGAGATATACGGTTTTGCCGAACACCCGTTCCAATTAATCAAACTTATTTGCGAAAATAGTCGCGGAACCGTAGAGGATTTCCAGAAAGTCGGCTTTGTATACAAAAATCAGGAAGCCATCAGCCACATGTTCCGTGTTGGCACCGGGCTTGACAGCCAGATTCTTGGCGATTTCGAAATCATCAGTCAGCTTAAAACGAGTTTTACCGAATCAAGGTCGTTCGGATTGATCAATGCTTTTATGGACCGGCTCATAAATGCCGTCATCCAGGCAAGCAAACGGATTAAGAATGAAACCGAGATTAGTTCAGGTGCGACATCGGTATCCTTTGCTGCGGTTCGGTATATCATGAACAATGTGGAAGATGTCCGCAATAAAAACCTGTTGCTCTTCGGAACGGGAAAAATTGGTCGGAACACCTGCGAAAACCTCGTAAAACATTCCAAAAACGACCATATTACGCTAATCAATCGAACGAAGCAGAAAGCAGAAGTTCTCGCCGGTAAGCTGAATCTGATCGTAAGAGATTATTCAGAACTTCATATTGAACTTCAAAAAGCCGATGTTGTTGTGGTTGCAACCGGAGCTCAAAATCCGACAATCGACAAGACGATATTGAACCTGAAAAAGCCTTTGTTGATTTTAGACCTGTCAATTCCGAAGAACGTCAATGAAAATGTTCGCGATATTGAAGGCGTGACGTTGCTTCACATGGATCATCTTTCACAAATTACCGACGATACGCTGGAAAATCGTAAAAAACATATTCCGGCTGCCGAAGCAATTATTGATGAGGTTAAGGAAGAATTCATGTCGTGGATGAAAGCACGACGTTTTGCGCCCACAATCCACGCTTTAAAGCAAAAACTGAATGCGATCAAGAACTCGGAACTGGATTTCCAAAGCAAAAAGCTACAGAATTTCAATGAGGAGCAGGCCGAAATCATCAGCAACCGCATCATCCAAAAAATTACGACCCATTTCGCAAACCACCTCAAAGACGATGCTACGATGGTGGACGAAAGCATTGAATGGATCGAAAAAGTATTCCGTATCGAAGCTTCAGCCAAATGAGTAAAATCATCCGTATCGGAACGCGTGACAGCGAACTCGCACTTTGGCAGGCGCACACCGTCGAAAGAAAACTCAATGATCTGGGGTACGAAACCGAAGTCATCGCCGTAAAATCTACCGGCGATATCATTCTAGACAAACCGTTGTATGAGTTCGGCATTACCGGAATTTTTACGAAAACCCTTGATGTTGCAATGATCAGCGGTCAAATTGATATCGCTGTGCATTCAATGAAAGACGTTCCAACAGCCTTGCCACACGGAATTGTTCAGGCGGCGGTTCTTGAACGTGCAAACGCACACGACCTATTAGTCCATAAAGGAAGCCTCGAGTTTTTACTTAACGCCGGCACTATCGCAACGGGAAGCCTTCGTCGTCAGGCGCAATGGCTAAACCGATATCCGCATCACAATGTGGTAGATTTGCGAGGAAATGTAAATACACGATTGCAAAAGCTGCAAGATAACGATTGGAACGGTGCTATTTTCGCTGCGGCAGGACTTGAACGTATCAACTTGACCCCAGAGAATCACATCGAATTAGATTGGATGATTCCCGCTCCGGCACAAGGCGCAATGGTGATCGTAGCAATGGCGAACGATGATTTTTGTATTGAAGCGGCTTCGAAATTAAACCATTTTGAAAGCCAGATGGCAACACAAATAGAGCGTGATTTCCTCAAAACGCTCGAAGGCGGTTGTACGGCGCCAATTGGTGCACTTGCTACGATCCTGGACAATGTTGTCCGCTTTGAAGGGTCGTTATTGTCAATCGACGGGAAAGAAAAAATACACATTGAAAAAGTTGCCCACGCCACACATTACAAGGTTTTTGGCAAAGAATGCGCGGTTGAAGCGTTAAACAATGGAGGCGAAGCTGTGATGGAAAAAATAAAATCAGATTTAGGAAAATAAGGAGCTATTCCCGCTATACGCTGCAATCTTTTGCCTGCTAAAGAAGCGGCCAAAAGGATTTCCGCTTCTATCGGGGCTAGGCCACCCTTAAAAATTAGGATGTCAACACCAATTCGAATACTGTCAACGAAGAAGCTGCTTTCCAACCAGAAGCAATTTCTGCTGAACGCGGGTTTTTCGGTCGTAGAAAGCGATTTCATCAGCATCAAAAACAAGGCCTTCCAAACCGGGGAAGTCAATGATAACCTGATTTTTACGAGCCAGAATGGGTTTTTAAGTTTCCTGGATAATCAGCAAAGTGACCACCTGAAAGATAAAACGGTGTTTTGCGTTGGAGTCAAAACCAAACAACTAATAGAAGAACACGGATTCAAAGTTGCAGTTTACACAGGATACGCAGCTGATCTGGCCGAAATCATAACTCTGGTTCATCCAAAGGAAAGTTTCACATTTTTCAGCGGGAACTTGCGTCGGGACACGTTGCCTGATGCTTTAAGAGAAGCCGGCGTTAAGTTCAATGAGATTGAAACCTACGAAACCACGCTGACGCCAAGCAAAATATCAGGAACTTTCAACGGAATATTATTTTTTAGTCCCTCTGGGGTTGAAAGCTATTTGAAACAGCATACAATCATTGATGAAGCCTGCTTCTGCATCGGAACAACAACTGCCGAAGCGCTTTCGTCATCAACACAAAATATTATAATCGCAAATCAGCCTTCAGTTGAAAACACGATTATTCAGACTATAAATTATTTTAAAACAACTTAGTGCCTTTGCGCCTTTCTGGCTCTTTTTCCAAATGATAAAAAACGACCTTTTCTTAAAAGCGCTCAACGGCGAAACCGTAGAACGCCCGCCCGTATGGATGATGCGGCAAGCGGGAAGATACCTTCCTGAATTCATCGCCCTGCGCGACAAGTACGATTTCTTCACGCGCTGTCAGACACCGGAACTCGCTTCTGAAATCACGGTACAACCCATAAGAAGAATTGAACCGGATGCAGCCATTTTATTCTCTGATATTCTAGTCGTTCCCCAGGCAATGGGAATCGAAGTGCTGATGAAAGAAAGCGTCGGGCCGTTTCTACCCAACCCGATCCGTACCGTTCAGGATGTGGAGAAAGTGATTGTTCCAAACATTGACGAAACTCTTGGTTATGTTATGGACGCAATTAAACTGACAAAAGAAATGCTTGACGATGCCGTTCCGCTAATTGGTTTTGCTGGCTCGCCTTGGACGATTTTCTGCTATGCTGTTGAAGGGAAAGGTTCGAAAAGTTTCGATACAGCAAAAGGATTCTGTTTTACGCATCCTGAAGCTGCTCATGCATTACTTCAAAAGATTACGGATACGACAATAGCCTACCTGAAAAGAAAGGTGGAATGTGGCGTAAATGCAGTACAAATTTTTGATTCTTGGGGCGGAATGTTGTCCCCGGCCGATTATCAGGAATTTTCATGGAAATACATCAACCAAATCGTTGAGGCGCTCGCACCAATGACACATGTAATCGTATTCGGGAAAGGCTGTTGGTTCGCACTTGGCGAAATGGGAAGAAGCAAAGCGTCTGCGCTTGGGGTAGATTGGACATGCTCACCGCGAAACGCACGGTATTTATCAGGCGGAAATATTACGCTTCAGGGAAATTTCGACCCCTCGCGACTGTTGTCGCCGATTCCGGTGATAAAGAAAATGGTGCACCAGATGATCGACGAGTTTGGCAAAGACAAATACATCGTGAACCTTGGCCATGGAATCCTTCCAAATATTCCGGTAGATCATGCAAAAGCATTCATAGACGCGGTAAAGGAGTACAAATAATTGACAGTTTACGGTTAACGGTTTACAGTAGAATAAAATGGATCAGATTTCTAATTGGGTGATTGATCGGGTTGAGGGAATCCTTCCGCAGGAATTCTACGCGCTGGTACAATCAAACCTTCAACATATTAAATCGACATTTCCGGTGACGCTTGCCTGCTGTTCCGATTTGCAGAAAACGGCTTTGTTCCTGTTAACGGCAATTGAAAAAGAAAAGGCCGCCGAGGGATACCACTTTTTTATTCGGAATCTTGAAACCGATTCGTTGATCGGTTACATCTGCGTGAAATCAATTGACAAACGTAATATGAAGTGCGAGTTGGCCTATTTCGTTGATAGGGATTTCGAAGGTAAAGGGATAACTTCAGCCGCAATAGATGACATTATCGCGATATGCTTCTCGGCGTTACAGATGAACAAAATATTTATCTGCACATCGCTCACGAACTTCGGCAGCCAACGGATTGCAGTCAAAAAAGGGTTCCGCCACGAAGGCATACTGCGTCAGGAATTTAAAAATGGCGACGGTATATTGGAAGACATCAATTATTACGGCCTTTTAAAATCGGATTATAATGAACGGTAAAATGCCTCTAAGATCAGTCATGTTTTCGGTTTTTGTCCTGCTTGCCGTGTCCTGTAAGACGTATACAGTAACACCTGAAAGTTTCAAAAGCCAATTCATCAAAGTCGATTCGAGGGCATTAAAAGAAATGACGATCAACAATCCACTTGGTTTTCAAAATATCAGGTACGCGGCGAATCAGGTAGAGCAGATCAACGTGATCGACAAACACGGGCAGATGGTAGTTTTGCCAAACTCTCCGTCAATAGAAACACGTGTTACGTTGAAAAACGGCAAAAGACACTATTTTTATTTTGACACACTTGTATTGCAAAATGACACGCTCATCGGTAGCAAATCAAGATTCTTGTCAAGCATAATACAGAAGTTACCGTTTGACAGCATCGAAAAGATTGAGATTCAGAACGGCGGCAAGAAGTTCTGATATCGACGATACCCGATACAAACGATTCTAATATGAAAGAAAAGTTTTACAAATATATTCAAGTTCTTCAGGACGTAATCACGTCTTCGCTTGAAGAGGCAGATGGCGAGGCTAAATTCCGTGAAGATATTTGGGAACGTCCCGAAGGCGGTGGCGGAAGAACGCGCATTATTGAAAACGGAAACGTCTTCGAGAAAGGCGGCGTCAATATTTCCGCTGTTCATGGAAAACTGCCGGAGGCGATGCAAAGAATGTTCAACGTAGGCGAAGCGGATTTTTTTGCATGCGGGCTCAGTCTTGTCCTCCATCCAAAAAATCCAATGGTTCCGACGGTTCACGCGAATTGGCGCTATTTTGAAATGTATGACCAGTCGGGAAATATAATTAACCAGTGGTTTGGCGGCGGGCAGGATTTGACCCCGTATTACCTGTTTGAAGAAGATGCATTCCATTTTCACCAGACATGTAAAACGGCATGCGACAAACATGATCCTGCGTTTTATCCAAAATATAAAAAACAATGTGACGCTTATTTCTGGAACGCACACCGACACGAAGCGCGCGGCATCGGCGGACTGTTTTTCGATTACTGCAAAGCGTCAGAAAAGATGTCGATGGACGACTGGTATAATTTCGTGACGGAAGTTGGCGATAGTTTCACCTTGGCGTACATTCCGATTGTAGAAAAAAGAAAGAGCTTGCCGTATACAGAAGCGCAACGAACATGGCAGGAAATCCGTCGTGGCCGCTACGTAGAATTTAACCTTGTACATGATAAAGGAACCCTGTTCGGACTCAAAACCAACGGCCGGATCGAAAGCATCCTGATGAGCCTTCCGCCAAAGGTGCAATGGGTTTACGATCATCAGCCGGAGATTGGAAGTGAAGAGGAAAAGTTGGTAGAAATTCTGCAGCATCCGAGGGAATGGATTAGTTAAGTTTACATTGATCAGCGATCAGCGATCAGCTGTCAGCTCAACCCGATGTAAATGAAAGACTATAAAAAATTTGTAGTTTGGCAAAAATCACATCAACTGACCCTTGATGTGTATCGATGCACAGCCGAATATCCAAAAGAAGAAATGTTCGGACCAGTAAGCCAGATGAGAAGGTCGTCAAGTTCGGTTCCTACGAATATTGCTGAAGGGTGCGGAAGGAATTCAGAGAAAGATTTCTGTAGATTTCTTATTATATCCTTTGGATCTGCCAATGAATTAGAATATCAGGTTATGTTGAGCACAGACTTGAGGTTCGTTCAAACCAAAGACAGTAAAGCACTACCGTCTCAAATAGTAGAAGTGAAAAAAATGCTTAGTTCGCTAATCAAAAAAATTGAATTGAGCGCAAAAAGATAAAGTCAATATTAACTATAATGGGCTGACAGCTACTAGCTGAATGCTGACCGCTACCTATGTTCAACAGAAACCGCCGCCTTCGCACCAACGAATCCATACGCTCACTCGTTCGTGAAACAACACTTTCGCCAACCGATTTCATGCTTCCAATGTTTGTTGCCGAAGGGAAAGATGTCAAATCAGCCATTCCTTCAATGCCCGGAATTTACCGGCATTCGCTCGACAATACAATAAACGAGGTCAAAGACGCCTGGAACCTCGGAATACGTGCCGTAAATATTTATGTCAAGGTCAGCGATAACCTTAAAGATAACACCGGGAAAGAAGCGTGGAACAGCAACGGACTCATGCAGCAAGCGATCCGCGCAATTAAGGACGCCATTCCGGAAATGATCGTAATGCCCGACGTCGCGCTTGATCCGTATTCAATTTACGGACATGACGGCATTATCGAAAAAGGGCAGATCATAAACGATGCGACCGTTGATGCCCTTACCCGTATGAGCCTTTCGCATGCTGAAGCCGGAGCCGATTTCGTTGCGCCATCCGACATGATGGATGGCCGCGTATTTGCAATTAGAAAAGCACTTGAAGAAAACGGACACCATAACGTGGGCATCATGAGCTACAGCGCGAAGTACGCCTCGGCTTTCTACGGGCCTTTCCGCGATGCGCTCGATTCGGCTCCGGTCGATATAAGCGATGTTCCCCGAGACAAAAAAACCTATCAGATGGATTACGCAAACCGGGTGGAAGCAATCAAAGAAGCGCTTGACGATGTTGCCGAAGGTGCTGATATTGTAATGGTAAAACCCGGAATGGCGTATCTCGATATCGTCCGGGAAGTTAAAGATGCAGTGAATGTTCCGGTCGCCGTGTATCAGGTTTCAGGTGAATATGCCATGGTAAAAGCTGCTGCAGAGCGCGGTTGGCTCGACCACGACAAGATTATGATCGAACAGTTGTACTGCATCAAACGCGCAGGTGCCAACATTATATCGACCTATTTTGCAAAAGAAGCAGCAGCAATATTAAACCGATAATTTGAAGCTAATCCTGCTGTTGGCTTTATCTTTTCTGCGCTAAAGACGCGCAAAAAAGGATGCCGCCGCCATCAGGGCTAAAGTGCGACTCATGAAAAGAATGTATTTTATTTCAATAGTATCCGTATTCTTCATTGAATGCGGCAAAAAAGAAGAAGCCAAAGAACCACTTTATCCTGACACGGAACTTTCTGCCGCCGATCAGCAGCTTACGCGCGGCCGGGAACTATTCGAAAACGCCGGAAACTGCTTTGCCTGTCACAAACCCGATCAGAAAAATTATAGGCCCGAGCCTTCAGGAAATCTCGAAAATCTACAAAGAGAAGAATGGCAACATTGTCTTATTTCTGCAAGAAAAAGCAGAGCCGATTGTGGATCCGGGCCAGTACTCGGTCATGAAAACGAACTTTGCTATTACTAAGAAAATGCCGGAAGAAGATTTGAAGGCATTGGAGAAATATATTTTGAGTCATTAGGAAGTTAACCGGAGACGGTTTATAGTTCACAGTGTACGATAGAATCAAATAAATCTTAGTTCGGGTTTATAAATTTATTAGAAAACACTATTTTTAGACTCGTGAATCCCAAGGCTATGAAGCAAAAATATTTATTGGTTGCGCTGTTATTTTCTGCTACGGCTATGGCTCAAGCTCCGCGTTTTACTTCTAACGGAAACACTGATCTTAGCTTTTTCGGATCCGATTCACTGCAGGTTACCGGGTTAAATATGCTTGGGAAATTGTCTTCGTATGAACCTGATGCCGATACGATATCTCCTGAGTATAACCGGACAAAATCTGTTCGCCGCCTCGAAGCGATAAAAAAAATGTCGCTTGAAGTGCAGCAGCAGGATCGGTACGGACGCGAACTTCCTCCGGATGCTTTTCAAATGGCACGTAATGAAGTAATTTGGCGGAATATGCTAACCGATTAAATGCTAACGGCCTACTTCTCCACACCACTCGGACTGGCACGCATTGTCGGGGACGAGTCGGGAATCGCATCGATCTCGATTTTGGAAGATGGTGTTGCTTCTGAATCAATTCCCGATGTTTTACAAGTGGCTGTTTCTGAAATCGAAGCCTATTTCGCAGGAAGCCGTACAAATTTCTCCTTCGCAATAAATCCTATCGGAACCGACTTCCAAAAGAAGGTCTGGAATGAGTTGCTGAACATCCCTTTCGGGAAAACCATGAGCTATCTTGCGCTTTCCAAAACACTGGGCGATGTTAAAGCCATTCGCGCCGTCGCATCGGCAAACGGAAGAAACCCACTTTGGATCGTCGTGCCATGCCATCGCGTGATCGGAACAGATGGTTCGCTTACCGGTTACGCCGGCGGATTATGGCGAAAGCAATGGCTACTCGAGCATGAAAATCCCTCGCAGCAGCAAACGCTTTTTTAAAGTATCGTCTCACGCTCGTTCAGAGTCCGAGGTTTTTCGCTTCTTTAATTCGTGCAAACGTCATTCGCTTTTACTACATTCGTGGCAAACCTCTTCACATGAAGTTCCTCAAAAAATTCCTGCTTGGCCTGGTCCTCTCTATTGCCGTTCTCGTAGCATTAGCTTATGTTTTTGATGTCGATTATTTATTTAAAGCTGTCCGCACTGTTTATTTCAACGGACACAAGACCGCCTTTCTGGACGATTATAAATACTTCGATAATCGCGTTATCGAAAATGGGACACCGCAACCGTGGGCAATTTCTAAGAACTACAACAAAGTAAAGCCAACTGCCAGGCTTGAACAACTTCATAAGAACATTGGAACGGTTGCTTTTCTTGTGATAAAGAACGACAGCATCGTCAGCGAAAGCTATTATGACGGTTACAACAAAGACTCAAAGTCGAATTCTTTTTCAATGGCAAAAAGCGTTGTTTCTGCGGCGCTGGGAAAATCAATTATGGAAGGAAAGATCAAGAGCCTGGATCAGCGTGTAAGCGATTTCTTTCCGCAGTTCGCAGAAGGGAAATCGGCAAACATGACTGTCGGTGATTTATCGGCAATGGCATCCGGACTCGATTGGGATGAGTCGTATTATAGTCCGTTTTCGGTTACTACGCGCGCTTATTTTGACGAAAACCTAACATCTGTCGCGCTCGGGCAGAAGGCTATCGAGGAACCGGGGACATCGTTTAAATATTTGAGCGGAAATACGCAGTTGCTGGCAATGGTGATTGAGAAAGCAGTTGGCCGAAGCCTCGCAGATTATGTATCCTCAGAATTTTGGAAACCGATGGGCGCCGAACATGAGGCGCTATGGCAAACCGATCACCAGGACGGGCTTGTAAAAGCGTATTGTTGCATCGGCTCGAATGCACGTGACTTTGCCCGATTTGGAAAGCTATACCTTCAACACGGGAAATGGAACGGAAAGCAGCTACTTGATTCTGCTTTCATTGCAACATCTACACGTCCACGCTTTGCTGTCTCACCTGAATACGGCTACGGTTGGTGGCTCAGCGAGTACAAAGACAAGAAAATCTTTTATATGCGCGGCCATCTTGGGCAATATGTGATCGTAGTGCCTGAAGATAATTTGATTATCGTGCGCCTCGGCCATCGCACCGCTGGCCGCACTAATGGTAGCCCGCATAGTGATGACTTTTTCGTTTACTTAGACGAGGCGGAAAAAATGATGGCAGCAAACTAGTTTACTAACTACGGCTGAGAGTTATTTACGGGTTTAGTCCTTTGATAACCCACTAAAAATAGCTGCGGTAACCAGTGCTCCAAATAAATAATAACCAACTGTAAGCGATTTCGTTTCCGGGGTTTTAGTGACCGGCGCCGGATTCAGTCCCATAAATGGCGGCAAGGTAACTGCTCCGGTTCCGGCTGTCAATCCTAAAGCTATTGCTTTGTGCCAGATAAACTTTTGACCGCCAGCCCCAATCGCGCTGTAGTACAATGCATTGCTTAGCAAGTCGGCTCCAAGCGTTGCCACATACAATTTGTGGTCGTCCTGAATTTGTTCGCCACCAGCCATTTCTATGCTTTTCTGTAAGGCTTCCTCACCTAGCATATCTATTCGCGGCATCTTGTTGTCGGTTCGTTTAAGGGCTTCGTGCAGGATATTTAGTGCTATAGCTCCGCCTAATCCGGCGAGCAAACTTTTTGCTATTTTCATGGTTTCATTTTTTATAAAGATAGCTCTTGTCGCTTCTTCGGGTTTATGCGATTTCAGGGAAAGATTGTAAGGTTTAATTAACCAATAGCCGGAAGTCATTGTCGATCCCGCAATCAGGTGTGAAGCTAATGATGCAATTTATTAGTTTGATACTTTATATAGCAAGCGAAGGTTGACTGCTGATAGCTGTGGAAAACTCACCCGCTTTATACTTTTTTCCACTTATTCTACACCGCATTAACTGCCATTATCCGTAAATTGCTGCTGCAAAACGACAAGTCATGATCGACAAGCTTAATCTCGAAAACATATTGTTCCTCGATATTGAAACCGTTCCTGTGGAAGCAAATTTTGAGTTGCTCGACGAGGAGATGAAGCAACTTTGGGAGCACAAAACGCAATACCAGCGCAAGGACGAATACACTCCGGAGGATTTTTATGACCGAGCCGGGATCTGGGCCGAGTTCGGGAAGATCGTTTGTATCTCTGTCGGATATTTCGTGATGAAGTCGGATATACGAAACTTCCGCGTGACTTCGTTTTTTGGCGAAGAAAAGAAAATCCTTTCTGATTTCAACAACCTGATGAACAACCATTTTTGTGGCGCGCAGCATCTTTTATGCGGGCATAACGCAAAAGAATTTGATTTCCCCTTTATCGCCCGCCGAATGATCATCAACGAAATCCCGATTTGCCCGAAGTTGAACCTTTTCGGCAAAAAGCCATGGGAAGTGCCGCATCTTGACACGCTTGAACTGTGGAAATTTGGCGACTACAAACATTTTACTTCATTGAAACTATTGACAAAAATCCTGGGGATACCGTCATCAAAAGGCGATATCGACGGCAGTCAGGTTGGACACGTATTCCATGTCGAAAAAGATATTGACCGCATCGTGACCTATTGTGAGAAAGATGTTATCGCCGTTGCTCAGGTTTTTCTGCGGATGCGGCGGGAAGAATTATTAGTAGACAATGAAATTTTGCACGTCTGAGCGAACACCGGTTAGCAGATCTAACTCTCAGCAGCATGAAATCGCGTTTTGATGAAATGCAAGTTAAAATAGGCAAATTATATTCGGGTCAATACAATTTAGCTGATTGCTGATAGTGTTCGGTAAAAACGATGTCAACAGCTGCAAACTGTCTGCTCTAAACCGTAAACTTTCTTACTTTTACAAAAAACTCCAAAATGGTACTCAGCAGGTTCTGGCTCGCGATCTTTATCTCCTCGATCATCTTTATCGTTGTTAGTTTAATCACCTCAAACAGCTATTCGATAGATTATGTGCTGAACGGCAAGCTCGGCAACCCAATATTAATTTCCGAGCAATACAAAGAACAGCTTCCTGTTTATGTCCGGGATAGCATCGAACGGGCGCCGGAAATGAAGATGGTCGTCAACAACAATACGGCTGATGCCGACACGACCTATGTTTTTTCAAAGAAAACAGTAAAAGTCTATAGTGGCGTTCAAAAAACGGACGGGTTGCTGCCCACCGCGAAGAACACCTTGCTCGACCTGATTCTGCCACTGATCGCATATTTAGCCTTTTTCTGTGGGCTGATGCAGCTTTTGATCGATTCGGGCGCTTCTGAGAAACTGGCCAAAAGGCTGAGTCCGGTATTCGTAAAGGTCTTTCCGACTGTTCCAAAGAACCACGAGTCAATTTCGTACATGACATTAAATTTCGCCGCAAACTTCCTCGGACTTGATTCTGCTGCAACCCCATTCGGATTAAAAGCGATGCAGAGCCTTCAGGAAATTAACCCGGATAGAGACCGCGCAAGTGATGCACAGATCATGTTCATGTGCCTTCATGCCGCTGGGCTTACTTTAATCCCGACGTCGATTATCGGATATCGCGCAGCAGAGAACGCAAGTAATCCTGCCGACGTAATGCTGCCATGCATTATAACCTCCTTTATCGGCACGCTTGCTGCATTTATATTGGTTGGGATCCGGCAAAAAGTGAACTTTAAAAGCGCATCGCTGGTAATTGCGTTAATTACGATTATTGCTGCAATCATTGGGTTGTTGTTCTACATCAGCCAGATGGACCTGATCGCTAAAAACGTATTTACATCAAATCTTTCTGGACTGATGCTCGTCGCAATCATTGCTTTTACGCTTGTTTTTGCATGGGTCCATGAAAAGAAGTTTACTCAAAACGATACCACGATCTTCGACTCCTTCGTTACAGGCGCCAACAATGGTGTGAAAACAGGCGTCACGATTTTCCCATACGTACTCGCGATGCTTGTCGCTATTTCATTTTTTCGAAACAGCGGGTTGTTCGAAATCATCAGTAACGGAATTTCGTTTTTATTCTCGCACATAGGAGTTTCGAAAGAAATTACCGATTCACTTCCCGTGGCTATATTGCGTCCATTTAGCTCAGGCGGATCACGCGGATTTATGATCGACTCCATGCGGACATTTGGGGCCGACTCGTTTACGGGCCGCTTGTCAAGTATTTTTCAATGTAGTGCCGAAACGACCTTTTATGTGATCGCCGTTTATTTCGGATCTGTCAAGATCAAGAACACGCGCTACACGTTAGGAACGATGTTGTTAATCGATCTGATTTGTGTGATCACCGCTATATTTGTTGCAACCTGGTTTTTTTAAATAATATGAATTCGAAAGAAAATATTTTTGATCTGCAGGGAAACGTGTCGCTTGTACGCCGACTCGAAAAACTACGCCCGGAAAGCAGGCCGTTATGGGGAAAAATGAGTGTTTCACAAATGCTGAAACATTGCCAGAAACCCATTGAGGTTGCCGAGGGAAAACTGATAATCAAAGGCGGAATAATGGGGTTTCTTTTTGGCAAAATGGCCAAAGCTGACTTTCTAAGAAGAGATTTCAGAAAAAATTCGCCCACTGTACCGGGATTCAAAATTACGGACAATCCTGATTATGACACCGAGTGGAACGTGCTTGTAGAGCTGGTGACTAAATTCCGCGAGAAAGGGCCAAGCGTCATTGCCAATAAGAAGCATCCGTTTTTTGGTGAAATGACCGAAGAAGAGTGGGGCGTCTTAAACTACAAACACTTGGATCACCATTTGCGGCAGTTTGGGGTTTAGGATTGCCGATCCAGCGATTTAGGTTTGGGCGTGACCACAAGGGTCGGGCTTTCCGCTATAGCTTTTGCTTCGCCCGCTCAGCAAAAGGCTGCCGCTGTAATCCCTCACGCAACCGGGACCGTGTGATTCGTTTTTCCTGGAACAGTGTCATCACTAATCGATAACCATCTCCGGAATGTCTCCTTCAATTATAAGTTCGGCTTCGGTTGAAGCAATGATATGGTCTACCGTTACGCCTGGAGCGCGTTCCAGAAGCTTAAATCCATTTGGGGTTATTTCGAGCACAGCAAGTTCGGTTACGACTTTTTTGACGCAGCCAACGCCGGTTAACGGGAGTGTACACCGTTTCAGTATCTTTGACTCGCCCGCTTTGTTGACGTGCATCATGGCTACAATGATATTTTCGGCAGAAGCCACCAAATCCATTGCGCCACCCATTCCTTTAACCATTTTTCCTGGAATTTTCCAGTTGGCAATGTCGCCGTTTTCAGCCACTTCCATTGCGCCCAGGATTGTCAAATCGACGTGCTTGCTGCGGATCATCCCGAAGCTAAACGCCGAATCAAAGAACGAAGCGCCGGGAAGTGTCGTAATGGTTTGCTTTCCTGCGTTGATGATGTCCGGATCTTCTTCACCCTCAAACGGAAACGGACCCATACCAAGTACGCCGTTTTCACTTTGAAATTCGACCGATATGTCATGCCGAACGTAGTTAGCGACCAGCGTTGGTATCCCGATCCCGAGGTTTACGTAGTAGCCGTCTTTGACTTCCTTTGCGATTCGCTTTGCGATTTCTTCTTTACCGAGCATATTATTTTATTTGGTTTACAGTTTATGCGACCCAGCAACTGCTGCTGTCTACTGTCTGCTGTCTACTTTTTTCCTCACCGTTCGCTGTTCAATACGTTTCTCAAACTTCTCACCCTGGAAGATGCGCTGTACCAGAATTCCCGGAATATGCACCTGGTTCGGATCAAGGCTACCTACAGGTAAAAGTTCTTCGACTTCGGCGATCGTTATCTTGCCGGCGCCTGCCATTGGAGCATTAAAATTCCTTGCGGTTCCTTTAAATATAAGATTCCCGGCCTCGTCGCCTTTCCAGGCTTTTACAATTGCAAAGTCGGCGTGGTAAGCGTGTTCCAGAATGTGCATTTTACCATGAAATTCACGTGCTTCTTTTCCTTCGGCGACTTCAGTGCCGTAGCCTGCAGGTGTATAAAAAGCAGGAATTCCGGCTTGTGCGGCGCGACATTTTTCAGCTAACGTTCCTTGCGGCGTCAGTTCAACTTCAAGCTCGCCCGACAACATTTGGCGTTCAAACTCGGCGTTTTCACCAACGTAAGACGATATCATCTTTTTGATTTGCCTTTTGTGAAGCAGTAACCCAAGTCCGAAGTCGTCTACACCCGCATTATTTGAAATGCACGTTAGATCGGTAACACCCATCTTCACGAGTTCGGCGATACTATTTTCCGGAATGCCACAGAGTCCGAAGCCACCTAACATGATGGTCATTCCGTCGGTGATTCCGGCGAGCGCTTCGGTTACATTATTTACTTTCTTGTTGATCATAATTTTAAAATATCGCCACAATTCAGGAATAAAACTGTGGATGTTAGTATCACTTTGGCAGCTTTAGATTAAGCAATAGCGGGAACAGCGCCTAATTTTACAATTCGAACTCTTCCGTATCCTGTATGATCTCGGTTGTGTCTTTCACGACTTTTCTCGGCGCCCAGCAATCTACCTTAATCGAAAGGTTAGCAGGCCTTTCAAAAGGCTGATCGGAAACATCAAGATCGTCGTCGGCATAACACGATTTCATAAACATTGCCCAAATAGGCAATGCAGCTGTTGCGCCCTGGCCGTATGTGATCGTTCTGAAACGCGCTGATCGGTCTTCGCAGCCAACCCAAACACCAGTTGCTAAATTTGGCACCATTCCAACAAACCAACCATCAGATTGGTTCTGTGAGGTTCCGGTCTTACCTGCAATCGGATTTTTGAAAACATACGGATATCCGGTAACGCGGTTGTAGCCATGTCCGCCGCCTTGCGTTCTTAACCTTGCGCCCGATCCGCTTTCGGTAACCCCTTCAAGCAATTTAATCACTGCATATGCAATGTCTTTGTTCAATACGTCGTGCGATTCCGGCATCGGTTCATAGATCAAGACGCCGTTCTTGTCTTCGATTCGCGTGATAAACTGCGGTTTCATATAAACACCCTGATTGGCAAACGTGCTGTACGCCGCGACCATGTCCATTACAGTAATTTCTACTGCTCCAAGTGCAATTGAGGGTTGCGATGGAATTTCCGAATTTACACCTAGTTTTTTAGTCAGATCGATGACTGCATCAGGACCAACTTTATCGATAAGCTTTGCTGAAACGGTGTTAATCGAATAGGCGAGTGCTTTTTTCAAGGTAACCATTCCACGATACTCATGATCAGAGTTATTTGGTGTCCACGTTTCGGTTACATTGTGACGTCCTTTCGGGATCGTGTAAGGTGAATCGATGATAGAATCGCATGGTGACATGTTGAGCTGTTCTATTGCCGTTGCGTACACGAAAGGCTTAAACGTCGACCCAACCTGACGCGCGCCCTGACCCACGTGGTCATATTGGAAATATTTATAGTTTATTCCGCCTACCCAAGCCTTTACGTGGCCTGTTCGCGGTTCCATCGACATTACGCCTGTTTGCAGGAAGCTTTTGTAATAACGGATTGAGTCGGTTGGCGTCATCAAGGTGTCGCGCTCGCCTTTCCATGTAAAAACCGTCATTTTTGTTTTCACACCGAATGACTTGATGATGTCGTCTTCGCTCTTGTCCTGGGCTTCCATGACGCGCCATCTTTCTGAGGTTTTCATCGCCTGCATCATCAGTTTTTCGGTTTCTGCTTCAGAGATGCGAACGAATGGGGCGTTTTTGTTCTTCTTTTGCTCGGCAGTAAGTTCTTGTTGGAGGTTTGACAGGTGTTTGGTCACCGCTTCTTCTGCATAGGTCTGCATTCGCGAATCGATGGTTGTGTGGATTTTCAGTCCGTCGCTGTAAATATCGTAGTCCGAGCCATCGGGCTTTTTATTTTCTTCCATCCATTTTTTCATGAATTCGCGAAGGTATTCCCGGAAATACGTTGCAATTCCTTCCTTGTGGCTTTCGGGTTGAAAGTCAAGTACAATTGGTTTCTTTTCGAGCCGCTCTTTTACTTCTTCTTTCAGGTAACCATTTTTGACCATCTGCCCAAGCACCACATTACGGCGTTCGGTAACACGTTCCATACGACGAATTGGGTTGTACAGCGAAGGATTCTTAAGCATACCAACAAGCATAGCACTTTCCTCGATTGTGAGTTCGCGCGGCTCTTTACCGAAATAAACCTTTGCTGCCGATCGTATACCGACTGCCGTGTTTACAAAATCGGCTTTGTTGAGGTACATCGCAATTATCTCGTTTTTTGTGTATTGGCGCTCGAGGCGGATCGCAATGATCCATTCTTTTGCTTTTTGAACGATCCGGAAAAGAAAAAACTTCGAGCCTTCGCCATGAAAAAGCAGTTTTGCAAGCTGTTGGGTGATCGTACTCGCACCGCCGCTGGTTCCAAGGCTGGCAGCAGCACGCATAGTTCCGCGCCCGTCGATACCCGAATGCTCGTAAAAACGTTCGTCTTCTGTAGCCACAAGTGCATCAACAAGGTGTTTTGGCAGATCGGCGTACTTGATCATTGTACGGTTCTCGTTATAGAATTTCCCAATTACTTCTCCGTCAGATGAGATGACTTCCGTTGCCAGATTGGAATCAGGATTCTCAAGTTCTTCAAATGAGGGCATAGAGCCGAAAACGCCCCATGAAGCCAACAGGAAGAACAGGATCAGTCCGCCTAAACTGTAAAGAAATATTTTCCAGAACATTGTCTGGTAGTATGCGATATCCTTATCCTGTGCTTGTATATTTTTCTTTGCAGCCATGTTATTCTTCTAATGATTCTATTCTAAAACCGACTTCAGAAACTCCTTCAAGCTTCTCTACACCAGCAACTTTTCCGTGTTGACGCACGGCTTGCCTGATGCTGATGTTGTACTGACCGGCAGGTTTAAAAAACGCGTGTTCCTTGTAAAGCAGCTTGTTTTCCTTGATGTCCGAGAAGCCCTGACCAAGCAGCTTACCTTCGGGATCCGCCATTTCGTATTCCAGTGTATCCACCTTCGTCATGCCGCTTTGGTGTTCAAGTGAAACGATAAGGAACAGGTTGTTGAACTCGTAATTGTCGTTGTTGCGGACATTCACGTACAAGTTGTACGGTTTAACCGAGTCGAGTTTGGGCAGGCTGAATGTGATGATGCTGTCGCGGTGCCACGCTGAGCCAACCGATCTATATTCATCGAAAACACGCTTCTTATCGCAAGAGAACAGGAGCAGCGCCATCAATAAACAAAGCAGGCTATTTCTTAGGTTCATTACGGTTGCCAGGTTTTATGATGTTGTCGTTTGGTTTCCGGTTTTCCTGTTTTCTGGATTGCTGTTGCCCTGTGCCCGGCCCATTAGGCTGAAGCTTGGGGTTTTGTGGTTTTTGTCCCGAAGGCTTTTGCCCGCCTTGGATTTTCGGCCCGTTTTGTTGTGGTCGCGCTTCTGATGCCGGTCGGGTTTCTGCTGGCTGAATCGCGCCAACGGGCTTGCGTTTTTTGTTTGGGCGTTTCTTTTTCTTCGGTTGGTCAAAACGCGTAAGGCTTTCCTGGCCCATCGCATTGTTAAAGTCCTTTTCAGGTGCAGCCGCAACTTCAACGGCGTAATCTTCAAGCGAAGAGACTTTAATTTTTTGCTTGTTTTCGGCGATGATCTCACGGACCTGCTCAATTTTCAAAACCTGCCAGTTCGCGAAGTTGTTCGTATACGCAAACCACATCAGCCCTTTGAAAATATCCTGTTTTTGGCAAACGGCATCACCTTTTTCGGTGACGAGCTTGGTGTCGAAATCGGGAAAATCCTGTAAAGCATCCATGTAGGTGTCGAGTTCGTAATTCAGGCAGCATTTCAATTTTCCGCACTGTCCCGCAAGTTTTTGCGGATTCAACGACAGTTGCTGATAACGTGCAGCGGATGTGTTTACGCTTCTGAAGTCGGTCAGCCAGGTCGAACAGCAAAGTTCGCGGCCACATGATCCTATTCCGCCTAAGCGCGATGCTTCCTGACGAAAACCAACTTGTTTCATCTCTATACGCGTACTGAATTCACGTGCGAAATCTTTAATCAGCATACGAAAATCGATCCTGTCGTTTGCGGTATAATAGAAAGTCGCTTTCGATCCGTCGCCTTGAAACTCGATGTCGGAGATTTTCATCTCAAGCTTGTGGCTAATTGCAAGTTCGCGGGCGCGTACCTTCATCGGTTCTTCCTTATCACGCGCATTCGACCAGATGTCGATGTCTTTTTGTGATGCTTTCCGGTATATTTTAGGTACTTCGCTACTATTGTGATTGACGCCTTTTTTCTTCATCTGAATTTTAACCAGCTCGCCGGTCAGCGTAACAATACCGATGTCGTGTCCCGGAGATGCTTCGGTGGCGACAATATCGCCAATGCTCAAAGTGAGTTTTTCGCTGTTTCTGTAAAATTCTTTCCGGCCATTTTTAAATCTGACCTCAACGCAGTCAAATGGCGCTTCCCCGTTAGCGAGGTTCATGTTGGCAAGCCAGTCAAAAACAGTCAGTTTGTTACAACTGTCGGTTCCGCAGGTGCCATTATTTTTACAACCCTTCGGCGCTCCGCCGTCAGAAGTTGAGCAACTTGTACATGCCATGATATATATAGTGTCGCGATTTACGCAACTTAAGTTCTTAAACGTTTGTATCCGCAAATATAGTATTTTTTCGCCGGAATGTTGTAACAGGAAGCGGTGGCCATGATGTTAAAGAACGGGAGCTGTTTGGTTCGCCTGTTCGAACCCGGGCCAGGGTGAGACCGCTTCATTTAAAACAGTCCGGTCTCGAAAATTGGGTATCAAAGCGCCTACTGTGACTGTCTACTGTGAACTGTTCTCTAATTTAAATCGACAGAATAATTCAGCATGTTGCGGTTTAGCTTTGAAAGCGCTTTTCGCGACGTAAAGACGTTCTTCAATAGTTGTGCATCCCAGTGGCTGCGTTTTTTCCAGGCATTGAACGTTTCCGATTTCCAGTCGAAGTCGTCTTTCCAAAAGTATTTCGGCGAAACATAGCAATAGGTATACGGAACAAGATACGAGCTATCGTTTTGGGTATGCACTTTTAAAGATTCGGCTTCATTACGAACAACCGATTGTGGGTAAAGCAGCGTGATATTGCGTGTGGCAGCTTGGGTTTTCAGTAACGTTGAAATACGGACATAATCCGATTCTATTTTTTTAAGGCTGAACTCATTATATGTCGTTTCACCAATCTTATCGATCGGGCGCAGCTGGATTATGTCTATTGAATAGCTTCCGAAACGTTCAAAAAACTGCTCAAGCTCGTAGAAATTGTCCTGGTTAAAAGTATAGTTGATCCGCAAACGCAGGGATGGATTACGCTGTTTCTGATCCGTAATATGTTGCAAAACCGAATGGAACTTATCATAATCGCCTCTCGCCATCAAGTCTTCGTATGTTTCGCGCCTAACGCCGTGCATCGAAAGGATGATTTCATCGAGCCCGGCATCTGAAAGATTTGCAATGTCCGTTTTGTCGAACAAATTGCCGTTCGTGATCATGCTGATATACGGAACCTTATACTCTTTCGCGGCCTGAATCAGTTTCACATTGTGCTTAAACAACGCAGGTTCGGCGCCGCAGCCGATTTGTAGTTTTAATGCGTTTTTGAAGATCGTTTTTGCCAGCGGAGCAATGTCTTCTTCCTTCATTGCGCCTTTCATGTTCTTCCGCACGAAATCTTCATCTGTAAAATAACACATTTTGCAGCGAAGGTTGCACGCGAGCACGGGATCAAGCTGAACCGCGAGATATCGTTTGTTCATTACAGAAAGCAGCCACAAACCCAGAAACTTGATCCTGTGGTTTTTGACGTATTGGTTGACTTTAAGTAATTTGTAGATATCCATTTGAGAAATTACGCTTCCAAGATATATAACTTATCCGAAAGCCGGATGCGGAACGGCAATTTTATCGAACACAAATCACCGGTTGTAGCAATGTTTGCGGGTTGATCGTTAACAAACATGTTTTCAACTTCGATGAGTTGTTCACCGGTTGTCGGACCTGATATCAATATTTTTTCGCCGATTCTTACCGCTCCATTTTCAACCAGAAACTGGCCGATGCTGGCTTTTGGAAAGAAATGCACGCCTTTCCCAATATACGTCTTGCGGATCTTCTTCGGCTTTGGTTTTGCCGCTTTCGCCGAAGCAGTGGCAACCGCAACATCACTTTCAGGAGATTTTTTAAACAGCAACTTATCAGATTTGCCTTTTTTGAAGATTTTGTTGCCATTCATGATGCCGCGCCTTATTTTCTTTTGCTCTTCTTCCGGCAAATGAATCACCTCGAGACATTCCTGCGAGCAACAGCCTTCCATTTCCGCTGCACATTCTTCGCATTGGATAAAGAGTAAATGGCAGCCTTCGTTTGCACAATTCGTATGGTCGTCACACGGCTTTCCACATTGGTGACATTGTGAAACGATATCGTCGGTGATGCGTTCGCCAAGCCGGTGATCAAAAACAAAATTCTTCCCGATGAACTTGCTCTCAAGGCCTTGTTCTTTTACCTGACGCGTATATTCGATGATCCCGCCTTCAAGCTGATACACATTCTCGAAGCCTTTGTGCTTAAAGTACGCGCTGGCTTTCTCGCACCGGATTCCGCCTGTGCAATACATCAGCAATTTTTTATCTTGTTTGTGATCGGCGAGCTGCTCTTCTATTATCGGCAACGACTCACGAAATGTATCAACGTCGGGCTTAATTGCTTTTGTAAAATGCCCGATTTCGCTTTCATAGTGATTTCGCATATCAACTACAATCGTGTCCGGATCTTCAAGAAGTTCGTTAAATTCTTTCGCCTTCAGGTGGATCCCAATATTCGTGGCGTCGAAGGTTTCATCATTCAGTCCGTCGGCAACAATTTTATCGCGGACTTTTATCGTGAGTTTCAAAAACGAATGATCGTCATGTTCGACAGCGACGTTTAGTCGGATGCCTTTCATGAAACCGTATTTTTCTATAGTGTCCTTAAATTCATAGAAGTGATCGGCAGGAAGCGATAGCTGTGCGTTTATGCCTTCATGTGCGACATAAATTCGCCCTAAAACTTCAAGCGGATTCCACGCGAGGAAAAGCTCGTTTCTAAATTGTGTCGGATTTTCGATTTGGGCGTAGGCGTAGAAAGAAAGCGTGAGCCGTTGTTTTCCGGCATCATCAATAAGAGTTTTTCTTTCTTCTGCGCTTAAAGTGTTGTACAGTTGCATGCTATAAACCGTTAAGTGAGAATTTTTGCAAAAGTAAAACTAAAATTACAAACCACTCCACATTTTTTAAACTTGCCGGAATCTGATTGCGAGTTAATGCTTTGTTGGTTTTCACTGCTTTACGTTAGTGGAAGCGAATTGAATATGTTTTCTATATTTGTCGAAAATTATACTACGTGACGAATTCCACTCTGTCGATAATCATTCCTGCCTACAATGAAGCGCCAACCATACATTTGATTTTACAAAAGATTGATAAAGTGGAGCTGATTAACGGCATCGCAAAAGAAATTATTATTGTAGATGATTTTTCGAATGATGGAACCTTTGAAAGAGTAACAGAATATCAAAGCACCAATACCAATCAAAATGTAAGGATCGTCAGACACACTGTCAACCAAGGTAAAGGAGCAGCATTGCACACGGGAATTCGTGAAGCGTCAGGCGATTATATTATTATTCAGGACGCCGATCTGGAGTACGATCCCAACGAATACAATATACTGCTCAAGCCAATAGTCGACAATTTTGCAGATGTCGTCTACGGAAGCCGTTTTATTGGCGGAAAACCGCACCGCATCTTGTTTTTCTGGCATAGTATCGGAAACAAGTGGCTGACATTCTTCAGCAATATGATGACGAACCTGAATTTAACCGACATGGAAACATGTTATAAATTATTTCGTTCCGAGGTCATTAAGTCCGTTAAACTCAAGGAAAACCGCTTTGGTTTTGAGCCCGAAGTGACTGCTAAGATTTCCAAGATAAAAAATATCAGGATATATGAAGTTGGTATCAGCTACTATGGAAGGACTTTTGAAGAAGGAAAGAAAATTGGCTGGAAAGACGGGTTTCGCGCTTTATATTGTATTTTAAAGTATGCGTAAATTATTATTTTTAGTTGTTGTCGCAGGTATTGTAACGCGATTTACATTGCAGTTCCTGGTTCCGTTTTTTAACGTAGATGAGATCTCCCTGGGAAATAACATTCTGCGTAAATCGTATCTTGAGTTGCTTTATCCGCTTGATACTTTCCAAAGTTCGCCACCTTTATATCTGTGGACACAGAAATTTATAATCTCCACATTTCCATTTGATTTTTGGGTCAATATTAAAATGTTGAGTTTCTTGTCATCATCAGCCGGCTTAGTGCTGTTTTACAGGCTTATCAGGAAGCAACAGCCGGTTCTTGTGCTTTTCGCCCTGGTCATTTTTGCGTTTAATCCGTTTTTGCTAAACAATTCCCTGACGGTTAAACAATATACACTTGATTTGTTGGGAGTATTGATTTTACTGAACTACTACAAAACTTCTTTTTTCAGGAAATTCGGTTTTATCCTGTTTGCCGTGTGGGGGCTGTTTTCCAACATCGGACTTTTTAGCTGTGCCGGATTCCTGCTGTACAGGTTTTTCATCGGAACCCAGGTATTCAACCGGAGTTACATTACCACGTTTATTAAAAAGTATTATCTGCTTTTTATGGCGCCTATACCCTACGTAATTTATTTTGTGTGGTATATGCAGCAAGAAGGCGCGGCCGAGATGAAAACGTATATGACGGGTTACTGGCAAGATTCGTTTATCCCGTTAAACACCGGGATCTTTAAGTATGCGCTGTATCTAATACACGGGTTTTGGTTCAATTTCTATAACGGAGTGGAGCTTTTCGGGCTGTTTCTGCTGCTTGTCGCGCTGCTTGTCGTTTATTTAATAATCAAAAGAAAGGCTTTCCTTTTTAAGGAGGAAATTGGATTGATGGCAGCTATTTTCGCCGTGCATGTGGTTCTCAATGTGTTTCAGATTTATCCCTTGTCAGGAAGGCTATATGTCTATCTTACTCCATTTTTTATTCTGACACTTATCGCGTCTTTACATTATTTAAGTACGCTGCGCCAGTTGACGAATTATTTTAGTCCGGCAGTCGTTATTCTGACAATTGTAAGTCTTGGCTGTTATTCCCTTTATCTTCCGTCGAAGGAAAATGACGTTCACGAGCTGTACGTTAAACTGGAAGCGATGAATTACAGTGATAAACCCGTCTATTTGTCGCCACGGTCATTTGACTGCATAAACATCTTTAATGAGTTTACGATGTTTAAGTTGACGAACGGAAATGCATTAAAGTTCCATACGCTCGATTCCGAACTCAAAAAATCTGACCTGCTGGTGTCTAGAGTGCATCACAAAATCGGGCCATTGGAAAAAACAGCTAAAGAAGAAGCCGTCATTCAAGATCTGCTGGATTTAGGAAAGCTCAAGCTGCTTGGTAAAGTGGACGGCTATAACATCTACCAAATAAAATAAAAATCCCTTAGTTTGCCTAAGGGATTTTTGGGTCTGTTACTAACAATATTCGTTAAACGCGTCTTTCAGGTTGTCGGCGATTAGTTCAGCCGGGCGTCCTTCAATGTGATGGCGCTCAAGCATGTGGACCAATTCACCGTCTTTGAACAACGCGATGCTCGGCGAAGATGGTGGGAACGGAAACATGAATCCGCGTGCTGCATCAACGGCTTCTTTGTCGACACCTGCAAAAACCGTTACCAGCTGGCTCGGTTTCTTTTCGTTGTTAAGGCTCATTTTTGCTCCCGGACGTGCATTTCTTGCAGCGCATCCGCAAACAGAGTTCACTACTACAAGTGTAGTTCCGGGCTGTGAAATTGCATTTTCAACAGCGCCTGCAGTATATAATTCTTCAAAACCGGCGTCGGACAGTTCAGCGCGCATCGGTCTTACCATTTCTTCTGGATACATAACTTTAAGTTTCAAGTTTAACGTCGCAAAGTTACGAAGATTACGACGCAAACATCCAGCACGTCATAAAGTTTTCTTATAACGCGATGTTAGATGCGGAATGAAAATCCTGTAGATATAAAATAGTCCGGCGCATTTTCGGTTAAGCTAAAACCGCCGGAAAAATCCACCATGAAATCGTTCGAGACTAAATACGTAAGTCCGCCGTCAAACAGGTGATGCGCCACGTCTTCTTGTGGAGCAAAGCCATAAAGTTCGATAAAAGCGCCAAGTTTCGGAGAAACCGAATATCCCAGGGCAGCAGTATAGATAAAAGTCGGTTGCGGAGTTACGCCGTCCCATTCGGCGCCAAGGTTATAGCTAAAACTAAATGTTTCCGAGAATGTATGCTGCATCACAAAACGGAACTCCGACGCATAATAATCAGCTTTATAATCTTTCGACGCCATATCAGGAATCAACAGATGCCCGATGAACGATGTCTTGGGAAGGATTCCTGTTTCCTCCGATAGCTTCGCTTTAAACCCCACAAGCACTGGCTGTAATCCCGAAGTTTTAATTCCGGAATTTTCTTCAAACGACAATTCCGTGATTAGGCGTAGCTCGAAATTTTCGTTCACACCATATTTCCATAGAATAGTCGGCGCAATTATAGATTCAGCTTCTGAGTTTATTTTTTCATATAAAAGTCCGGTTTCAACCTGAAACATACCAGTTGGAACAATCGCGGGCGTTTCGGTTTGATCGGGGCGGTCGGTCTGAATCGTATTTTGTTCGTCTTGCGCAAGCACCACATGGCCAACTAACAGACAGCATAATGTCGAAAATATTCTTCGCATACTTAACGGTTTTAGACAAATCTAAAAATTCTTTCTGAATAATTTAAATTTATTATATTTGTGTTCGAAAAATTAATGCATGACCTATTCGGAAGAAAATTATCTGAAGGCGATCTATCATTTGTCGCTCTTTCAGAAAAAGGGCGTAAACACGAATGCTATAGCGAAGATGCTCGACACTAAGGCATCGTCGGTTACTGATATGATCAAGAAACTTGCGGAAAAGCATTTCATCGAGCATCAGAAATATCAGGGCGTTTTGTTAACAGATAAAGGCTTGATGGCAGCAAAGATGATTGTTCGCAAGCACAGGCTGTGGGAAGTTTTTCTTGTTGAGAAGCTCGGATTTCCATGGGATGAGGTTCATGATTTAGCCGAAGAACTTGAGCATATAAAGTCGGAGAAACTGATCGACAGGCTTGATGCGTTTCTGAGTTTTCCGCGCCGCGATCCGCACGGCGACCCGATTCCGGATGCTAACGGAGAGCTTCAAAAAATGGACAACAGACTATTATCAGAGCTCGAATCAAATCAGAAGTCAATCTGTGTAGGCGTGAAAGATACCTCATCCGAATTCCTGAAGTATCTCGATAAGCAGCAGATTGCGCTTGGATCTGAATTTGAGATTCTCGAAAAGGAAAATTTCGATTCATCGCTCCGAATCCGGGTCAACGGTTCGGAAATATCAATTTCTAACAAGATTGCAAGTAACCTTTATATAAAAACGATATAATATGTTTCAGGATATCATCACTTACTTCGAAAGCATCGACCCGATTTTGGCGGCTTTGTATGCGACATTGTTTACTTGGGGCTTGACTGCAGCCGGTGCATCGCTGGTGTTCTTTTTCCGCGATATGAACCGGACAGTCCTTGATGGAATGCTCGGTTTCACGGGCGGAGTTATGGTAGCAGCCAGTTATTGGAGCTTGCTCGCGCCTGCCATTGAAATGAGTGAGGGCGAGGGATTCATAAAGGTGATCCCGGCGGCAACAGGATTTCTGCTGGGTGCGTTCTTTTTATTCGGACTTGACAAAGTCCTTCCGCACCTGCATATTAATTTTACGAAAACAGAAGGAGCGAAGTCGCCATGGCAGCGGACGACACTGCTCGTGCTTGCCATCACGCTGCACAATATACCCGAAGGATTGGCAGTCGGAGTTTTGTTTGGCGGAGTCGCAGCCGGGATTCCCGAAGCGTCGATTGCAGGCGCTGTCACATTGGCAATCGGAATTGGTATCCAAAATTTTCCTGAAGGAATCGCCGTTTCGATGCCGTTGCGCCGAATGGGGATGAGCCGGGCAAAAAGCTTCATGTACGGTCAATCGTCAGCGTTGGTTGAGCCCGTGGCCGGAGTTCTCGGGGCTGTCGCGGTAACTTTTTTCACGCCAATGTTGCCATACGCATTAGCTTTCGCGGCCGGCGCAATGATATTTGTAGTTGTGGAAGAGGTTATTCCGGAAACGCAGCAGGAGAACAATACAGATATTGCCACCCTGGGGTTTATAGGCGGATTTGTGGTCATGATGACGCTCGACGTCGCGCTTGGTTAACAGCCACAGTCGGTTCCGCAATCTTTGCCCGATTTTTTCTTTTTCTTGAAGAAATACTTGCGGATCAAAAAGACCACTGCGATCGCTAAGGCTGAATATGCTACTATTTCCTGGATCATTATCGTAAAAATTGATACGCCAAAAGCGCGACTACGTACGCAAAGGAGCTCATAAATACAAGTTGTGCGAGCGGCCACTTCCATGAATTGGTTTCCTTTCTTGTAACGGCTAAAGTACTTGCACATTGCATTGCAAATGCGTAAAAAAGCAGCAGTGAAACCCCGGTCGCAAAATTGAACACTTTCTTTGCGTTTCGTCGATCGACTTCCTCGGCCATTTTATTTTTTATGGTCTCCTCGCTATCTGCATCGCCGACGCTGTAAATCGTGGCAAGTGTTCCAACAAAAACTTCACGTGCAGCAAACGAGGTCAGCACTGCTATCCCGATTTTCCAGTCGTATCCAAGCGGACGAATAACAGGTTCAATGGTTTTTCCCATTAGACCGATATATGAGTTTTCAAGTTTATAGGACGCGACACGGTTGTGGACTTCTTCTTTGCTGACTTGAGTCGCTTCAGAGCGTATTTGCCGTGTAACGATTTCCTCGGCCCGGTTAAATTTCCCGGGTCCGTATGAAGCCAAAAACCACAGTACGATTGATATCGCAAGAATAATTTTTCCGGCGCCAAACACGAACGATTTGGTTTTTTCTACCACATTAATCGCAACGTTCTTGAACATCGGCAGCTTGTAGTTCGGCATTTCGACAACAAAGAACGATTTGCCTTTTATTTTCAGGATCTTGTTGAGTATGTAAGCCGAAAATACGGCCATACCGAATCCAAGCAGGTACAAAAGCATCAACGTCAGGCCTTGTAAATTTAAGAAGCCAAAGAGCCTTTTATCTGGAATGACCAATGCGATAATAATGGCGTATACAGGAAGTCGGGCCGAGCAGGTTGTAAACGGCGTGACCAGAATCGTAATCAGTCGTTCCTTCCAATTCTCAATGTTTCGGGTTGCCATGATGGCGGGAATTGCACATGCTGTTCCTGAAATTAGCGGCACGACACTTTTTCCGCTGAGGCCAAACCGGCTCATGATCTTATCCATCAGGAAAACCACGCGACTCATGTATCCGCTTTCCTCGAGCACCGAAATGAACAGGAACAGGAATGCGATCTGCGGAATAAAAATGAGGATCCCGCCGATACCAGGAATTATTCCCTCTGATATAAGGCTTGTCAAAACGCCGGGCTCCAGGTTGTTACTGGTGTACGAGGCAAATGAAGCAAACGACGAATCGATAAAATCCATCGGAATCGAAGACCATTCAAAAATCGACTGAAAAATGATAAACAGGATCGCAAAGAAGATCGCGTAACCGAAGATTTTGTGTGTCAGCACGCGATCGAGACGGCTTCGCAGGTCTTTCGCAATTGAACTATCGACTGTCATTCCTTCCTTTAAAACGTCATTGATAAACTGATAACGTTTAATAGTTTCCTTTTGCTGAAGACGCTTTAAATCGGAATGCGACTTTGTGAACGAACCCCTGATTTCGTTGCGCTCGAGGTTTAAGAAGTTTACATCCTGCGTAATAACCAGCCATAACTTATACAAAAGCTGGTTGGGAAATGCGCGTCGGAGGTTATCGAAATAATCGGGATCAATAGAAGATGCGTGCAAACAAGGCTCTGTTGAAAGCGACTTATAACTCACAATCAGCTTCTTCAATTCATCTATTCCGGTTTTTTTCCGTGTACTGACGAGCGCAATTTTGGTGTTGAGGTGTTTTTCGAGATGCGGAATGTCGAGAGAAATGCCCTTGTAATCCATCCGGTCGGCCATGTTGATGACCAGTATCGTCGGAATCTCGAGGTCTTTGATCTGAGTAAATAGCAGCAGGTTTCGCTTCAGGTTTTCGACATCTGCTACGACAATAGCAACATCGGGATACAACTTGTCGTTTTTATTCAGCAACAGCTCTATCACGACGTTTTCGTCGATTGAACTCGCGTTAAGGCTATACGTTCCCGGAAGATCCAGGATATTTGCTTTTATATTGTATGGCAGTTTGCAGAAGCCCATCTTCTTTTCAACGGTGATGCCGGGGTAATTCCCGACCTGTTGATTCAGGCCTGTGAGCTCATTGAAAACCGATGTCTTGCCAACATTAGGGTTTCCGATCAATGCCACATTGATATTCTCGTTACTCATTCAGTAGGTTATCTGGAATTTCGACAGCGATTTGTTTAGCTGTTTCAATCCGAATTGCAAGGTGGGAACCGTTAACATTCAGGTACAGCGGATCGCCAAAGGGAGCAATCTGAAGCAGCTCCACAATATTTCCCGGAAGACATCCCATTTCGAGCAGTTTGAGCGGGATAGTCTCTATGTCAAAGTCCGTAATTACGGCTTTTTGACCTTTTTTCAAAAGGTCTATCGTAGTTTGCAATGTTTATTTAGATTGAATAAAGCAAAATTAGTAAATAAAAGTGTAATGGGCGCAATAAATGCAGCGTTCTATTCGTGTTCTGAAAGCCAGTTGATATCGGTAATTAACCGTTCAATTTCTTCTTTCTTTGTTCCGTCGTAAAAACCACGGACGCGACGTTTGGAATCGACCAGCACAAAGTTTTCGGTATGTACCATGTCGTACTGTTCTTCGGGCTTTCCGATTTTAACAGCCAGATACGATTTGCGGGCCATGTCGTAAATTTGCTTTTTATTTCCTGTGACAAGATTCCATTTGTTGTCGTCAACACCTTTTTGAAGAGCATATTGTTTTAACACTGGAACGCTATCGACGTCCGGCATAACGGTGTGTGAAAGCAACATAACTTTTGGATTAGCCAGTACGGCTTTCTGAACTTCCACCATGTTGTCGGTCATGATCGGACAAATTGATCCGCAGGTTGTGAAGAAAAAATCGGCGACGTAAATTTTGCCTTCATAATCCTTTTGAGTTATTGTCTTTCCGTTTTGGTTCACGAAAGAAAAATCGGCGATTCGATGACTGCGACTGATATGTTGAACGGTACTGTCAACAAGTTCAGGATTAACATCTGCAGGATCATAGATGGGTAAGGTCTTATTGGGTTTCAAGGCCAAATAAAACAGCGATACCGACACGATTGAAAAGACCGCCATCACCGTAAAAAAATACCGATACTTCCTGAGAATCTCGCGCATTATGAAATTTTGATGCAAAAGTACGAAATCAGTCTGCGCAAATGGTTGTGATTAACAATTTGTTATTTGTGCCCTAAACACCTGTTAGAACCAGGTCACTATCTGTCATAACAAATTGCTAAAACACGGCGATTTTGGACAATATGTTATACATTAGTATCAGAAAATACACCATCATGTCAAACAAGTTACCAATGTCCGACAACTTCAAGTTCATCCTCGACACGATGATGAAGGAAGGATTTGCACAGCTTCCCGATAAGAGTCCCAAAACGGGAAAGCCATACAATTATAAGATCACGCCGTATTCACTGAATACAAACCTGAGTTTCAAGTTTGACAACCTCGACCACTTCATTGAGTTTTTGAAACAGTCGCAAGCCGATACGTCGCCGGAAAAACTTGCAGCGATAAATACAACGTTTATTGAGATGGGACTTGACCCGAATCAATTCTTTTATGTCAACTTTTTCTCAAGCAATCCTGAAGAAAACGAGATGTAGTTATCGTTGCATCGTGTCGTCTTGTTTGGCGTAGACCACCGTTACGGTTCCTGGCTCCATCACAAAAATATCTTCGAAAATTGTCGGAAACTGTCCTTGGCCGGTTTGCGTCAAAATCGCATTGTCGGCCGAAAAAGTATATGTGGTTGCAGTTTCGTCTTCCCCAAGTGCGTTAGTCAATGTCAACGTTTGGCCGGATCGAATCCAGGTCCCGGTGGAGGTTTGACCCGTTTGGCAAGTAAGCTGGCCATCAACAGCATCCGTCACGTTATAGGTGCGCATAAAGGTATGGTCTTGGTGCAGGACGATCTCCCAATTTGCATAACAATCAAATTCCGACGCCAAGTCGCCCGAAGTCGCGCCATCACCATCTAAATCCTGTGCAGAAGGAGCGTTAAAGGATGCTAATCGGTAAACTCCAACGGCATTGTCATCATTTTGAGTAGCGTTATCGTCATCATCATTGTTACATGCTGTGAAAGCAAGGCTGCCGACAGCCAATAGTAGTAGGATTGATCTTTTCATAACTTATATTTTTAGCGAACTAAAGTTAGCGCGCCACCCATCGATCTCACTTACAGGATTTGCCAAAATGTTTGCATTGTTTTGATGGACGGGGTGAAATGCGTTAGGTTTCAAGATGTTGTTCGGTTTGGAGGGTTTTTAGTAAATTAGAATAACGAAAAACCCATACTTATGAAAAGCATCTCATTATATCGCCTTAACGCTGTCCTGCTTCTGTTTATCCTCTCGGTCGTCGTGTTGTATTACGGTAAAGAATTCCTCGTTCCACTATTCTTTGCAATACTGCTGGCGATGTTGTTGCTTCCGGTTTGTAATTGGCTTGAAAAACACGGGGTCGGACGGATCGGATCAACATTGTTAGGAATATTGATCATTTTGCTTTTCATTGGCGGCCTGGTAGCGATTATTGCGGCTCAAGGCGTTAGTTTGTCTGAGGAGATGCCGAAGATGCAGGCAAAAGGGCAGGAGTTTCTGCAATCGGCGCAGCAATGGGTTCAAACGCGATACGGAATCGGTCAGCAGGAGCAGCAGTCGTATGTCCAGAAAGGAATGAGCAAAATGTCGCAATCGGGAGGGAACTTTTTTAAATCTTTTTTATCAGGTGTAATGGGCTTCATGACGAGTTTCGTGCTGGTATTGCTGTATTTCTTTTTCCTGATGTGGAAACGCGAAAAGTATAGAGAGTTTATCTTGAAATTTGTGGATCGTGAGAATCGCGGCAAAGCCGGGAAAGAGCTGGATCAAATTAGCCATGTCGCAGGAATGTACCTGATCGGTCGACTGATCTCGATGGTGTTCCTGGCCGTTTTTTACATGATCGGGTTTTCACTTGTTGGTTTGGAGAACGGATTGTTGATTGCACTGGTAGCGGTGATTCCAACGATAATTCCGTATGTAGGGGCCTTTATCGGAGCATTCTTTCCATTGGCGATGGCGCTTGTCGGAGGCTCTTCAGATATTATTTTACCAATTGCCGGAATCCTGATCGCCGCACAAATCATCGATAATAATATCATCGAGCCGCTTGTAGAAGGGAAGAGCCTTGACATCAGTCCCATTTTTACGATTATTTCAATTGTAATTGGCGAATTGCTTTGGGGCATTCCGGGAATGATCCTGTTCATGCCAATGTTTGCTATTTTGAAAATCGTTTGCGATAACATTCCGTCATTGCATCCGTACAGCTTCCTGCTTGAAAACGAAGCAGGTGAGGCGAAGTGGATGAAGAAAGTAAAAGGAATTTTTGGGAAAAAGTAACGGTTTTTGATGTATCATAGCCCCTGGACCGATACCTTTCCCCTAACAAAACCTTAAAAATATTGTCGTTCCAATAGTTATCGCGTAACTTTAGGAGACAACACTAAACCTAGAGAAAATGGAAGAATTGATTAAGATGGTAGTCGACAAGACAGGGATTTCGCACGAACAGGCAATGACAGCGGTAAAGACAGTTGTTGGATTTATCAAGGATAAATTTCCGCCCGCAATAGGATCGCAGGTAGAGGCATACGTTAACACCGGGAACAGTGACAAACATGGAAATGGCGGGCTTGACGAGCTGAGCGATATGATGGGCGGGATGTTCGGAAAGAAGTAGCAAATTGCTTTGTCATTGCATGAGGAACTCTGCCAGAGCATCTTCAAAAATGGGATTAGTGTAACAAAACCTAATAATCCTGCAACATCGAGGATTTTATAAAGACGTTACTTTACAAGTCTCTAAATCGGCCCTTTTAAGAATTGTTGAATGAATAAAATTACGCTTATGGCCACTGTAAAATTACCCTTTCAAAACCCGCACGTGTCCTTAGTGAATGATGAGGTTCTTGACATAAATTACCGAAACAGGAAGTTTAAGGTTGCAATCGCAAACATCAGTAGAATCTATCTAAGCAAACGAAAAACAGGTTATCTCTCGGCGCTCTTCGGAAACCTTATCGTTGCCCGAAACACCGGCTTTAAGCTTTACATCCATACGAGAGAAACCAACACAATAACGCTTGATATAGCATCCGACGACAAGTTCTTCTTCGTGAGCCTGATCACATGGGTGCGCACGCAAATTAAGGACGCTGCGTCGGCGGCGCCAACAAAACGGGCGCTTCCAAAATCGAAGCAAGTACGTGCGGCAGTAGCGGCATAGCTCAGTTAATTAGCCGAATAAAACCTGTGGTGTTTAAAACATCGCAGGTTTTTTCTTTTTAGCAGGTAACATTTTAACCGCAAATCCGACTGATCTCCAAAACCTTAAAGATGAAAAAACTTCTCCTCCTGCTGTGTATCGCCTGCTCTTCGGCAAACGCTCAAACAGCAACCGACAAAACCGCAATCGGTAACGTGTTGGATAACTGGCATAAAGCTGCGGCTCAGGCAAAATCCGACACCTATTTCGGACTCATGACCGACGACGCAAGGTTTATCGGGACCGATGCAACCGAAAACTGGAGCGTTCCTGAGTTTAAAGCCTTTGCAAAACCTTACTTTGATACTGGAAGAGCATGGGATTTTAAGGCGGTAGAGCGAAACATTTTCTTCAGCTCCGACGCAAAAACAGCTTGGTTTGACGAACTACTCGACACCTGGATGAAGATCTGCCGAGGGTCGGGAGTGATGCAAAAACAAAAAGATGGCTCGTGGAAGATCGCACACTACGTACTTTCGATAACTATTCCAAACGATAATTCCCTTGAAGTTATTAAGATCAAACAGGCTTTTGATGATGCTTTTCTGACTAAATTGAAAGCAAAGCCTTAGGAAACAGGAGCAACAGGTCCAGAAGATTATCGTGTTTAATACGGACTGACAACCCTTGCGCGCAACAGGGGCTATATTTCCAACATTTCCGGTACTTGGTGCATTTATAATCTGTGAATCTCAGGCTAGCCGTTATTTTAAATGCTCCAGCATATCTACGGTCATCGACTCCAAATCAAACTCATGTTTCCATCCCCAGTCGTCGCGAGCCGCTGTGTCATCGATGCTTGCAGGCCAACTGTCGGCAATCTTTTGCCGGAAATCGGGTTGGTAAGTAATTTCGAAATCTGGGATGTGTTTTCGGATTTCCCCGGCAATTTGCGTAGGCGTAAAGCTCATCGCTGCAAGATTGTAAGACGAGCGGATCTTCACCTGATCAGCTGGAGCCTGCATAATCTTTATCGTAGCCCGGATCGCATCGTCCATATACATCATCGGCATTTCGGTTTCAGCTGAAAGAAAGCACTCGTATTTCTTTTCGGCGAGTGCCTTGTAATAGATGTCGACAGCGTAATCGGTTGTTCCGCCGCCCGGAGGTGTCGACCAGCTAATCAGGCCCGGATAACGAATGCTTCTAACATCAACTCCAAATATATTGTGGTAATATTCGCACCAGCGTTCTCCCGATTGCTTGCTAATGCCATACACCGTTGAAGGTTCCATAACCGTGTATTGCGGCGTGTTGTGTTTGGGCGTAGTCGGACCGAAGACAGCAATGCTCGAAGGCCAGAATATTTTCTTGATCTTTTTTGCTTTCGCCAAATTCAATACATGAAACAGGGAGTTCATGTTCAAATCCCATGCAAATGCAGGATTTTTTTCGGCTGTTGCAGATAGCAGGGCGGCCATCAAATAAATCTCTTCGATATTGTGTTGCTCCACGATATGTTGTATCTGGTTGAAATCGAGCGCATTCACAACTTCAAACGGGCCAGATGTTACGACTTCGGTGTCCAGTTTACGGATATCGGATGCGATAACATTTTCAGTTCCATAGATGGACCGGAGTTTTCGCGTGAGCTCGGTACCTATCTGACCACATGCTCCAATAATTAAAATTTTGCCGCTCATTGTTGTGTGTTTTGTTTTGCAAATATAAGCAGCGACAGCGTTTGGCTCAATCGTTTTCGTTAATAATTCCTAATCGCCCGACGCAAATTGATATTTGATCTTTAACTTTGTCACTTAATCCTCTGACGATGAAAATTTATTTTTCGTGCTTTTTGTTGCTTTTTTGTGTGCTGTTTTCATGTCAGGACGATGAGCCACAGCGTGAGGCTGAGAAAGTTCGGGACCAGAAGAAAAAGGAGCTTGTTTTTGCGAGCATCAGTAAAAGCTGGATGTTCCGCACCAATCCGATAAATGCCGCTTCACAGGCAATGGTTTCGAGCTGGCCGGCGTGGCGTGACTTTCTGCGTGAACTGGGTCAGAAGCCCCAAAGCAGTATTGGAGCGTTCCAAAAAAAAGCCCGGATTTTATCAACACGTGCCGCCGAACTTCCCAAGCAAATTCCCTCGCGTTACGACCGGCCTGAAATGCGAAGCCGGATTTCCGTACTGATTACGAAGATTAACGAGCTGAACCTGTATATCAACCTCAATCAGATCCCAGATCAAAAAGTCGTTGCGATTATCGCCAGTATTAACGCTGAACTTACATCACTTCAGCTGCAAATGGATGAAATTGAAAGGCGAAGCAGAATTCCCATCGAAGAAGGCGAGTCCGAAATGATCCGGATGCTTGACACTTCACGAGCTGTCCCAACCAAACCAAAAACAAAATTACCGGCGTTTGAGCAAAGCAAAATTATTCGATAGATACGAAAACTCCCCTAAGGTCGCCCAGATTGCGGCCCAATTAAATGGCGAAAACAAGCTTCTTCTAAAGGGTTTGCTTGGTTCGTCATTGTCGTTTGTTGTGCAGTCGCTGTTCAAAAAAAGCGAGTTGCCGTTCTTGGTCGTGCTTCAGGACAAGGAAGAAGCGGCGTATTATTTGAACGACCTTGAGCAGATGATTGGCGAAGAAGACGTGCTGTTTTATCCCGGATCGTATCGCCGGCCTTACCAAATTGAGGAAACCGATAACGCCAACGTATTGCTTCGCGCCGAAGTTCTAAACCGGATTAATTCACGAAAAAAGCCAGCTGTTATTGTCACGTATCCCGAGGCGCTTTTTGAAAAGGTGGTTACCCGAAAGGAACTCGAGAAAAACACGCTCAAAGTTGCTGTCGGCGATCAGGTGTCGATCGATTTTATAAACGAGGTGTTGTTTGAATACGAATTCAGGCGTGTTGATTTCATAACTGAACCCGGCGAGTTTTCTGTTCGTGGCGGAATTCTCGATGTATTCTCATTTTCCAACGACCATCCATACCGGATCGAATTCTTCGGGAATGAGGTCGACAGCATTCGCTCGTTCGATGTTGAAACCCAGCTTTCGATCGAAAAGAAAAAGAAAATTACAATCATTCCGAATGTCGAAAATAAATTCTTTCAGGAAAACCGTGAAAGTTTTCTCGAATATATCAGTCCGAAATCGGTGATCATCCTTCAGGAAACAGAAACGCTGCTTTCGAAACTTGACAAATTGTTCGCAAAAGCGGAAGAGATTTTTACCTCGCTCGATGCGCCTATCAAGCATGTGTCGCCCGATCAGCTGTTTCTGAATCAAAAGGAGTTCGTAAGCAAAGCCTTAGATTTTTCAATTTTGGAGCTCGCAGCAAAAGCGGTTTTTCATGCTTCTGCTACATTCGGGTTTCATATTCAGCCGCAGCCTGCATTCAACAAGCAGTTTGATTTACTGTTAAATAACCTCGGGGAAAACCATTTTAACGGCGTAAAGAATTATTTGCTTTGTTCGAATGAAACCCAGGCGAAGCGATTTCATGATATATTCGAATCGCTCGACGAGACCAATCATGAAGACGTGCGCAAGCAGTACGATACGGTAGTCATGCCGTTGTACCAGGGGTTTATCGATAGCGAACTCCAAATTGCCTGTTATACCGACCATCAAATTTTTGAACGTTATCACAAATTCAGCATCAAGAACGGCTATTCCAAAAAGCAAACCATTACGTTAAAGGAATTGACGATGCTAACGGTTGGCGACTATGTAACGCATATTGACCACGGAATCGGGAAGTTTGGCGGGTTACAGAAAATACAGGTCGAAGGAAAAACGCAGGAAGCGATAAAATTGGTTTATGCCGACAATGACATTGTGTACGTCAGCATTCATTCGCTTCACAAAATTTCAAAATACAACGGTAAAGACGGCGCTCCGCCGAAGATCTACAAATTGGGTTCGAACGCATGGAAGTTGCTGAAGCAGAAGACCAAAGCGCGTGTTAAGCATGTTGCTTTCAACCTGATTCAGTTGTATGCAAAACGCCGGCTTGAGAAGGGGTTTCAGTACAAACCCGACAGTTATCTTCAGCTTGAGCTTGAATCGTCGTTTATTTATGAGGATACGCCCGATCAGCTTAAGTCGACTCAGGAAGTAAAAGCTGATATGGAAAGCGATCGGCCAATGGATCGACTGGTTTGTGGTGACGTGGGCTTCGGAAAAACAGAAGTTGCAATACGCGCAGCATTTAAAGCTGTGGACAACGGAAAACAGGTTGCCGTGCTCGTTCCGACGACGATCCTGGCGTACCAGCATTTTCGCACATTCAGCGAACGTCTGAAAGAAATGCCTGTGACAATAGGTTACCTGAACCGTTTCCGGACAGCGAAAGAGAAGACGCAAACCTTAAAGGATCTTGCCCAAGGTAAACTCGATATCATTATCGGTACGCATCAACTTGTCAATAAAAGCGTGCAGTTTAAAGATCTCGGACTTCTGGTGGTCGATGAAGAGCAAAAGTTCGGAGTAAACGTTAAAGATAAACTGAAAACCCTTGCGGCGAACGTCGATACACTGACACTTACGGCAACACCAATTCCCCGAACTTTACAGTTTTCTCTAATGGCGGCACGCGATTTATCGGTAATAACAACACCGCCGCCCAACCGATATCCCATCGAGACCCATGTTGTAGGATTTAACGAAGAAATGATCCGCGACGCGATTTCGTATGAGATACAGCGTAACGGCCAGGTTTTCTTCATCAACAACCGCATTGAAAACATTAAGGAAGTTGCAGGAATGATCCAGCGGCTGGTGCCGAATGCACGCGTAGGTGTCGGACACGGGCAAATGGACGGAAAGAAGCTCGAAGAACTGATGCTGGCTTTCATGAATGGTGAATTTGATGTTTTGGTTGCTACGACAATTATCGAAAGCGGACTTGATGTGCCAAATGCCAATACCATTTTCATAAACAACGCAAATAATTTCGGGTTGTCCGATCTGCACCAGATGCGTGGCCGCGTTGGGCGCAGCAATAAGAAAGCATTCTGTTACTTTATTTGTCCGCCTTATTCGGCTATGACTGACGACGCCAGAAAACGAATTCAGGCACTCGCGCAGTACAGCGACCTTGGCAGCGGATTCAATATTGCGATGAAAGACCTCGAAATTCGTGGCGCGGGCGATCTGCTTGGCGGCGAACAGAGCGGTTTCATCAACGAGATCGGTTTTGAAACCTACCAGAAAATCATGAACGAGGCGATTGAGGAACTTAAAGAAAACGAATTTAAAGAGCTATATCGCGATGATGTGGATGATGAAGAAAAGGAATACGTAAAAGATATTCAAATTGATTCCGACTTCGAATTGTTGTTTCCGGATGATTATATAAATAATGTTTCCGAAAGGCTCAATTTGTACAATGAGCTGAGTCTGATTAAGGACGAGCCGACACTTGAAAAATACGAAAGTAAGCTTACCGACCGTTTCGGCGCACTTCCAAAACCTGCGCATGCGTTGCTGAACAGCATCCGGATTAAGTGGATTGCGACCAGAATCGGGATAGAGAAACTTGTGATGAAGCAAGGCAAAATGATCGCTTACTTCGTTTCTGACCAGCAATCGGCATTCTATCAATCGGCACAATTTACCAGAGTATTACAGTTCGTACAGCAACATCCGCAGTTGTGCAAAATGAAAGAAAAGCAAACCCCCAGCGGGCTTCGCCTGCTACTGACATTCGAAAATGTGAAGTCGGTCAAAAAGGCGCTTGAATTAATGGAAATGCTTAAATAATAATTCGGACAACAGTTTTAGCACAAAAACTCCTACACATCAGAAAATAACTTTATGTTTACGGCAAAAAAGCTATGCGTTTACGTTGTGCCGGCTTCGCGAACTTTTGGAGTTCATTGCTCATACTGATCTTATTGGCTGTAACCCATATAGGTCGCGCCCAACCGGGCTGTGCAGGCAGTGACGGAGAGATAACTATCTGTGACTATGCCAATCCCGCAAACCAGACAGTAAATCTCTTTTCGCTATTGGGAGGTTCTCCAACGCCAGGCGGAACATGGTCGGATCCGGCGCAAACCGGAGCACTTAATCCACAAACCGGAATCCTAGATGTCTGGGATATCCACACCAGTAATGTATTTGTATTCACGTATACCGTTAACGTTTCCGGTTGTGTCGACACCGCGACCGTCACCGTAACAATTGGGGGCTTCAGCGGGATTGGTAATGCAGCTAATTCGGCTTGTGATAACGACAACAGTGTCAACTTGTTTCAATTCTTCGTAACCGATCTGCCAAACCCGCATCAAAATGGAGTCTGGACCAACGATGATACCGGCTTTACAGTTGGAAGTATTTTCAATGCCATGGCAGCGGGCGTGGGAACGTATAATTTTACTTATACAATGCCGGCGATTGGCAGTTGCCCTGCGGTCTCAACTTCTATCGCTGTAACCGTTTACCGGTCGCCTCAATCGGGAACTCGAATTGACCTGCTTTTTTGCAATACAGATGATTTTTCGACTGCGACTAATGTAAATCTGTTCGACCACTTAGTAAACGAAGATCCAAACGGGCAATGGACAGAAAATCTGACCGACGAGCTCGACAGCCCTTTTGACTCATTTATTGATGTACAGAACATTTTCAATACGTATGGCGTAGGCACGTATAGTTTTAGTTATACCGTATACCCGCCGCATCCCGTATGTACGCCAAGGACAACGGTTGTCAGGCTATTTATTGAAGAGTTCTTCGACTTTACCGGCGCTACGCTGACCGTAAATTCGGATATTTGCCAAAGTCAGATTCCCACCGCAACGTATACCGCGGTTATCACGCCAGGTGTCGCTCCAATTCCTGCCGGAGGACCGTATTTAGTCTCTTATGAAATCACCAGTTCGCAGCCAACCGTCTTCGGTGCGGCGAGTGTTTCCTACAATAACGGGTTTACGTTCAATATAAACCCTGCATTTTTTTCATCTATTGGTACGTACAACGTGACGATTACCAACATTAGGAAAGTTTCGGATCATGGCGCCTGTGAAAATATTATCGATGCCTCAGACCAAGTGCATATTTATCCTGATCCCGACATTGCAAATGCGAATCTTTCGTTTTCGCCAATGTGCCAGAACGTCGACGGGAATGTGCAGATTTCGGGAAATACGAACATCGGCACAGGAACATATCAAATCACATATAGTCTTTCAGGAAGTAATATCGCTGTAGATCAAACAGCCATAATTACAGCGACGGCCGGAACTGCATCGGTAACGCTGCCCGGCTCCTGGCTCCAGAATCTTGGCCAAACTACTTTTACGATATCCTCAATTGTGAACACAGCTACCGGTTGCTCACGGACAGTCAACTTGACGAATAACTTTATAGTCAATGGAATTTCGATCACCACGCTCACAGTAACCGCTGCCGACGCCTGTAGCAATGACCAAGTAGTGGTGAGCGTGTCGGGCTTGGGTTCGTTAACCGCTGCTACGATTACCTACAACCTGACAGGCGCAAACACTGCCACCAACGAAACGGTTATAACTCCGGTTTCTTCGGGAACTGCATCATTTTCAATTCCGGCAGCTTTACTACAAAATTCCGGCACAACTACCTTTACAATTACATATGTTACCGATAATATCACTACATGCGGCACGGCAATTATCGCGCCCGGAACCCCATTTACAACGCATCCTGTTCCTGCGGCGCCGGTCGCTTCGGATGCTGTTTTCTGTTCCGGTGATATTCCGATAATAGCCGATTTGGTCCCTGTTGGCAATCAATATAACTGGTACGATTCGGCTACAGCTACGACGCCGCTGCAACTAAACGTTTTATTGAGTCCGGGACACTATTTTGTTTCTGAAACACTCGGTCAATGTGAGTCGGATCGAACAGAAATTTCGGTCACCGTTGTTTCGGTAGAACAACTGATTTTGATTCCCGGCGGAGATGATTTTTGCGGAGCCGACAACCCAACGCTTCAAGATCTGTCCGACAATATACAGGTTGAAAATGTTTTGGTCTGGTACGACGCCGCTGAAAATGGTAATGTGCTTCCCGCATCGACTCCGCTTCAGGATAACGTAACTTACTATGGCGTAAATGCACTACCGGGTTCACCTTGCGCCTCGCCGGTATTGGGGATCCGGGTTTCTTTGGATGAATGTGACGATACCAACTATGATATATTTATTCCTGACGGTTTTTCACCGAATGGTGACAACGTGAACGATGTTTTCCGCATACCCGATATTCAGTTCACCTTTCCTGATTATACCCTTGAGATATACAACCGGTATGGAAATCTGATGTTTCGTGCCGACCGAACAAAACCGGCTTGGGATGGCCGGGACTCACAAGCGGACAACCTGATAGACGGCATAGCTGCAAATGGCGTGTATTTCTACGTGCTTTATTACAATAAAAATAACGCGCCCCCAAGACAAGGCCAACTGTACCTAAACCGATAATCGACGCCATATGAAAAATATATTTTTGTTGCTGCTTTTTATCGTTGGTGCGACTAGGCTTTGGGCTCAGCAAGATCCGCAGTATACCCAGTACATGTACAATATGAATCTCGTAAACCCGGCATACGCTACCGATGGTTCGCCGATATTAAACCTGGGCACAATGTATCGCACGCAGTGGGTAGGAGCTGAAGGCGCACCAAAGAGCTTCTCGGTCTTCGCCCACATGCCAATGACAAAGAAAGTACAAGTTGGGTTGTCAGTACAATCCGACCAGATCGGAAACGGCGCTAAAAAGGAGAATAATTTTTACGGAGATTTTGCGTATGTATTGCAATTCAACGACGATCATCGACTGTCGTTGGGACTGAAGGCGGGTTTCACTTCACTTTCTACTAACTTCAACGGTTTTATGTTTGAAAGCGGGGATAATCAAACAGACCTCGCATTTCAGAAGAATGTAAATTTGGTTGCACCCAATGTTGGCGCGGGAGTTTTCTATTTTACAGATAAGTATTACCTCGGACTGTCGGCGCCCAATCTACTGTCGTCAAAACATATTGAAGAACGCAATGGCATTAATGCCTACGGATCAGAGTACATACACGGATTTCTTACCGGCGGGTATGTGTTGTCGATAAGTTCAGCATTTAAACTTAAGCCGGCATTCATGGCAAAATTCGTACAAGGCGCTCCATCAGCAGTCGACCTGACCGCAAATGTGTTATACGACAACAAAATCGAATTTGGGGTTGCCTACAGGGTCGACGATTCGGTGAGCGGACTCGTAAACATCAACATCACGCCAGATGTAAGGATCGGCTATGCCTATGATTATACAACATCGAACTTTGGCCAGTTCAATTCCGGATCACACGAGCTAATGGTTTTAATCGATTTTTATATGCTTGGTAAAAAGAAAGATAAATCACCCCGTTTCTTCTAACAACCCAATGATGAAAAAAATACTGCTTTTTATACTGGTTTTCGTTGTGAACGTGGTGCATGCACAGCAAAATGTGAAGCTCGCAAACCGCTATTTTGAAAAGACCTATTATAGCGAGGCCATTCCATTGTACGAAGACGCGGCTGCTGAAAAACAATCGGCCGACGTAGTACGGAATCTCGCCGACAGCTATTATTTCACCAATGATTTCCCAAGCGCCCAACGTTGGTACGGTGTCTTGAAAATGAAGTTTCCTCAGGAGCTAAAAGATGAATATTTTTTCAGGTACATCCACACGCTGAAAGCGGTGGGAAAATACGATGAGGCTTATCAGGAACTTAGATCGAACGCTACAGAAGAAGCCATAAAAAACCTGGAAGCGCAAACCTCGAAATTCAAAAGATTATCGGCATCGGAACCGCGTTTTATAACCCGGCATCTTCCGTTTAACACTGAACATTCCGAATTTGGTGCAGTTGAATTCAACGACAGCATTATATTTTCAGGCGTTGCTAAGAAGAAGTCGACCTCTAAAATGTACAAATGGAACAATGAACAATACTTGCGACTTTTGACTGTCGCCGTTGATAGAATTTCGGAAGTAGACTCGGCCGCCACAAACTTTGCCCCGGAAATCAATACAAACATGCACGAAGCAAATGCGGTTTTTACGAAAGACGGCAGATACATGTATTTTACGCGAAATAATTTCAAGGACGGAAAACGCGGAAAGGACAAGGACAACACGTCGCATTTACAAATTTACCGCGCCGAGCGTATAGCCGGGAAATGGACTAACGTGATTGCGATGCCGTTTAACAGTGAAAATTACTCTACTGAACATCCTGCATTGAGCGCAGATGAAAAAAAACTTTACTTTGCCTCGGATATGCCAGGTTCGCTTGGATCATTTGATATTTACGCGGTTGCGATCAACGAAGGTGCGTACGATATCCCCACCAACTTGGGCCATCTAATCAACACGCCGCACAAGGAACAATTTCCATTTGTATCGGCTGACAATAAGCTGTATTTTTCATCAGACGGCCACATGGGTTTTGGTGCGCTTGATGTTTTTGTTGCTGAAATGAACAATGATGAATTTAAAGCTCCCGTTAACCTCGGGCTTCCAATTAATTCAGGCTATGACGATTTTGCCTTCACAATAAATACAGCAACAAAAAAAGGCTATTTCACCTCGAACCGTGCTACGGGCAAAGGCGGCGATGATATCTACGAATTAACTGAGAAATTTCCTCTTAATACCCAGGAAACCGTTGCAAATGAAGATGCCCTTACCGATGTTCCCGACAAACAGTCGAGAATCGACGCCATTATGGCAAAGGAGCCGGATGTTATCACCGACATAAACGGACGGTTAATAATAAAGACCGATCCGATATACTTTGACTACGATTTGTGGTACATCCGTAAGGAATCAAAACCGATCCTGGACCGCGTCATCGAATTGATGAACCTGTATCCAAAAATTATTATAGAAATCGGTTCGCACACCGATGCACGCGGAACCGCCGAATATAACGAAGAATTATCCTCAAAAAGAGCAGCTTCTACAAGAGCCTACTTTCTCGAAAGCGGCATTCCCGACACCCGAATATCTTCAAAAGGCTATGGTGAAAGCATTCCGATCATTAAGTGTGTTCCTGAAGCCTCGTGTTCGGAAGAGCAACATGAGCTAAACAGGCGCAGCGAATTTGTGATAACCGGAATATAAGGATAAAAAAAGGCCGCTATTTAGCAGCCTTTTTATTTTATATCTTCAGTATCTTGAAGTTGGCTTCCACGTCGTTAAAGCGTAACTTAAAGAAATATGTTCCGGTTGAGAAAGCGGAAATATCCACATTTGTATCCATCTCGTTCAACTTGCTCTGATATAACAACTGGCCGGCGATATTATAAACCATTATTTCGGTCATTTCTGTTTTCGATGCAATTGACACGATACCGTTCGTGGGATTTGGATAATAAGTAAAGTCAATATCCTTAACCCCATTCAGTCCAAGAAGATCCTGACAGCCGACGGTTGCAGTATATCCCGATTCGACTACGCCCTGGTCAGAAAAAAACCGAATCGTTAGCGAGCCGTCGGGCGACGTAGAAACGAAAGTGCCGGGATTGACTGTTCCTGTCAATCCGCCTGTAAGCTCAGGGGAAGACGTATTTGGACCGTCATAAACGTATAAATAGTCATAATCTGCTTCAAGATCAAACGAGCTGAAGGTAAGCACAATCTTTTTGTTTGGCGCTGTCGGTATCAGTGTACGTACGTACGATTCCATGTTTGTATAATCACCGTTCACACCACCTGTATCAGTTATCGTTACACCATTGCACCAGTTTGCCGAGGTCGCAAAAATGGTTTCGCGTGCCGCAGACGTTTGTCCGGCGTTACATGTGGGTCGCACCCGAACTCTGTAAAATTTGTTCGGAAGCAAGCCCGTAACGGTGTGCGGAGACGTTGTGGTTATCCAGCTGGTTAGTCCTACGGGAAACGGCGTTATTGCAATTTGCCATTCGGTTTCGGACCCAAGATCATCCCATGTGATGACCGCTGAATTGGTCGTGACGTTCGAAAATGTGATGTTTGCTACTGTGTTTATACATGTAGTAATACAATCGGTGCTCAAACAAGGGGCATTGTTAACCGCATTTAGAATAGCCGTTCGCGGTTGCGGACCGAAACCATTGTTGAAGTTTATACCCACGCCGCTTATCAGATGGCAGTAACTCATAATTGTCCCTGAATCGGGAATCGGACCTTGCGCACAGCTTCCTTCGGAATTTCCCGCCTGTGTGCCGCAACCGTCGATCGAGGTGTTGTTTCCGTTCCATACGCACGCATGGGTGTGTCTCGAGCCGAGCAAATGCCCAAGCTCATGCGTGACCACCATTACGGTCCATGAATAAGTCGGAACCGTATTGTATGTAAAATTTACATCTGAATAACTGAAGTTGTTTTGCGTACAGAGTCCGTTTATGCCAACCGCTACACCGCCAAGTCCGCCCGGGTCGATCCCAACCAACATTCCCACATCGCCGTCAAAAACCGGTCTGACTTCGTTGAATTGATACAGGTAATCTGATGATCCTTCGCCTGCATACGGATCGTCAGTTGTCCATACATAAACCGATTTAAGTGCAACAGTAATTTGATCTGCGGCAAAAAGCGCCTGAACGTTGTTAAATACCGAAGTCATCCAGTTAACCGTCGCTTCGACGTTGCTTCCGTTTGCCACGTACAAGTCGTAATCCACCTCAAAGTAAACAGTAACGCACTTAGTGCTGAGCGATTCGCGTTCCAATTCCCGGTGATCATTAACCGCCGGTTCTGCATCATCTTTGAAGTCGCAGTTAAAGCCGTTCAGGACTTTCATTTCAGCATCCGAATAGATAATGTAGTCGTTTGTGTTATTGGGTCTGTCGATTTTACCGATGACAAGATTTTGAACCAGGTTGTCGGAAATAATTCCGTTCATCTGATTCTCAAAGAAGTTCATCGAAACGATCGAGTTGGAGTCGCCTTTTACAATCCCGCGATAGAACGCGCTTTGGTTGTATGGCAGGTAAGAACCTGTATCCGAATCGACATGGAACTCCTTGTTAAACAAGTCAACGCGAAAAAGTTCGACAGTTTTAAAGCCGCCGTTAAACGGGATCGAAATTTCAATTGCATCGTATTTGTTCGCTGCGATGTCATTTACCTGAGCAGATTGAAGTGTTGCGTAAGTAGCCGACTTGACTACTTTATCAATGGCCGCATCTTGTGGATCGGCAGTTGGCGTTAACACCGAAAATTGGCGGAAAGTCGTGTTAGCCGCTTTAAGTTCAGCGACGCGTTCAGCAATTTTATTTTGCGAGAAGCCGCAGAAGCACGTTAGCAGTAATAATATTGAGGTAAAATTCTTCATTGGTAGGTGTTTAAAAAAAGAAATCAAATGTAGGAATATAAAAATTTAAAGTGTTGAAAAATAACCATTAAGTTAGGTATCACGTGTTAAAAATGGTAAAAAGCATCCACAAGATGTTCAACAACAAAAGTCTCGTTCTGTTTGTGGATCGCAATTATATCAAACCGCACCTCGAGATCAAGATCGCGTTGCAATACAAATTCATTTACGGCTTTTACGAGCAACCGGATCTTTTTCGGGTTCACGAAATCCTGTGGAAGGCCAAAACCAGTCGATGATCGCGTTTTTACCTCAACAACCGCAAGCACCTGATCTTTTCGCGCCAGGATATCAATCTCCGCTTTTTGAAAAACATAATTCATCTCAAGGATTTCGTAGCCGTTTCCGCGCAAAAATTCGGTTGCGATTTCCTCGCCGCGTTTTCCAAGTTCATTGTGTTCGGCCATCTTGAGTGAAGGAATCTGTTATTGGAAAGTTACTGAAGAACCTTTAGCTGATACGTCTACTAAAACAGTTTTACCGAGAATTATCGCGCGATTGTCTTTGATGTGGCCCGCAGGAAAATTATAGATAACAGGAATTTCATATTCTTTTAAAACATCCTGAATAATCTCCAGCGCGTCTTTTCCCCACGGAATGTCGTTGTCGTTCATACTCGTCATTCCGCCTACAATCACCGCTTTCACACCGTCAAAATAGCCGTTTCTTTTTAGGTTCATCATCATCCTGTCGATGTGGTACAAATATTCGTCGAGGTCTTCTATGAATAAGATCTTGCCTTTGTAGTCGACTTCCGATTTTGAGCCGAGAATACTATACAGGACCGAAAGGTTTCCACCGACTATTTCCCCGCTTGCCTTTCCGGGTTTATTGAATGGATGAGGCGGAACGTGATATTCCAGTTTTTCACCGAACAGCGCACGACGCAGGCTTTCAATCGCAGCCGGGGTTGCAGTTGCCGCGCTTAATGCCATACTACCATGCACGGTTTCGATGTTCATATTGTTCAAATGGCTATGCAACACCGTAACATCACTAAACCCAACAATCCATTTCGGTTTCTTTTTAAAGTTTGTGAAATTAATCCGGTCGATGATACGAACCGTTCCGTAGCCGCCTTTTGCTGCCCAGACCGCTTTAATAGTTGGATCGTCGAGCATCTCCTGAAGATCGGTTGCCCGCTGCCAGTCGGCGCCCGCAAGCTGGTTTTCCGACTTTCCTATTGTTTTTCCGATCACAACATGCAGGCCCCAGCTTTCGAGCAGGTCGATTGCCGGCTGCAGTGAGGTAAGTTCAATTTTTCTGGCAGTGGCTGTTATGCCCACAGTGTCTCCTTTTTGTAAAAATTCGGGTGTGATCATTTTGCGTTGTGCGAATGTTTGGATGGTAATTAGTAGTAAAAAGAACGGCAGGTATTTCATGCGGCATGGTCTTGAAAGGCAAATATAATTTAATCTGGGGGAAACAAATTGCCGTTTTTCAAGAACATGGACTAAATAACAGATGAAAGCCCTAGCCCTGATCGCGGCAATATCCTTTTTATTGCGGGGCGTTCCTTCGCAATGCCAAAATGCGAAACAATAAAAAGATAACGCCAAGAGCAGGATCCAGCTTCAAATAAAAACGCTAAAACTATCGCCCCGATTGCTTATTTTTGCGGTCAATTAAACCAAATTATGTTTAAAAGATATACGGTTACGGCGGCTTTGCCTTATACGAACGGCCCGATTCACATCGGACATTTGGCAGGCGTTTACGTACCCTCGGATATATATTCGCGCTATCTCCGACTTCAGGGAAAGGACGTGGCATTTATCTGCGGAAGCGACGAACACGGTGTTGCAATCTCAATGAAAGCCCGAAAAGAGGGTATTTCGCCACAGGAAGTCATTGATAAATATGACGGGATTATTCGGAAGTCGTTTGCCGATTTCGGAATCTCGTTCGATAATTACTCGCGGACATCATCGAAAATTCACCACGATACAGCCTCTGCGTTTTTCAGGAAATTATACGATGACGGTAAATTCATTGAGGAAACGACCGAACAATTATACGACGCAAAGGCAGAGCAGTTCTTGGCCGACCGGTTTGTTACCGGAACATGCCCGAAATGTTCAAACCCTGAAGCATACGGCGATCAGTGTGAAAGCTGCGGATCAACCCTGAACGCAACCGATCTGATCCATCCCAAATCGACCTTAAGCGGTGAAACCCCGATATTGAAATCGACCAGGCACTGGTTTCTGCCGTTGGATCAATACGAAGCTTTTTTGCGGGAATGGATACTAGTCGGGCATAAAAATGATTGGAAACCCAATGTGTTCGGACAAGTGAAATCATGGCTTGACGACGGGTTAAAACCAAGAGCCGTAACGCGCGATCTTGATTGGGGAATTGATGTTCCGGTTGAAGGCGCAGAAGGAAAAAAACTGTACGTTTGGTTTGATGCGCCAATCGGATATATTTCTTCAACCAAGGAATGGGCTGCACGCGAAGGCAAAGATTGGGAACCGTATTGGAAAAGTGACGACACGAAGCTGGTACATTTTATCGGAAAGGACAATATAGTATTCCATTGCGTGATTTTTCCTGCGATGTTAAAAGCAGAAGGATCGTATATTTTGCCTGACAATGTTCCGGCTAACGAGTTTCTGAACCTTGAAGGAAACAAGCTGTCGACGTCAAAAAACTGGGCAGTTTGGCTTCATGAATATCTGGAAGATTTTCCGGACAAGCAGGATGTTCTCCGATATTCGCTAACGGCAAGCGCACCCGAAACAAAGGACAACGATTTTACGTGGAAAGATTTTCAAGCCAGAAATAATAACGAGCTGGTTGCGATTTTTGGAAATTTCATCAACCGCGTCGTCGTTTTGACAAATAAATATTACGATGGGATCGTTCCCCAACCAAATGATTTTTCGCCCGTTGACGAGGAGATTTTGGCTGAGTTAAAAGCATATCCTGCAGTACTGTCGAGTTCAATTGAGCGCTACCGTTTCCGCGAGGCGCTAAGCGAATTAATGAATGTGGCACGGCTTGGGAATAAATATCTCGCCGACGAAGAGCCGTGGAAAGTGATGAAAGACGATCCGGAACGAGTCAAGACACAAATGTATATTGCCTTGCAGATTTCTGCTGCGCTGAGTGTGCTTGCCGAGCCGTTTCTTCCATTCACCGCTGCAAAGCTTACGAGGATGTTAAATCTTGAAAAAAAACTTTCGTGGAACATAATAACAGAATCGTCTGAATTGATTCTGCCAAACCATGCCATTGGCCAGGCCGAATTGCTGTTTGCTAAAATAGAAGATGAAGAAATCCAAAAGCAGATCGACAAGCTAGAAGCGACCAAAACAATGAATACAGCAGAAAATAAAAAGCCGGAACCTCAAAAGGAATTGATCCAATATGATGATTTTGCGAAGATGGACCTGCGCGTCGGAACTATTCTGGAGGCCGAAAAGATGCCCAAAGCAAACAAGCTTCTTGTATTGAAGGTCGATACAGGACTCGATGTCAGAACGATCGTTTCCGGAATCGCCGAAAGTTTTTCACCAGAGGAAATTATTGGCAGGAAAGTAACGGTGCTGACGAATCTTGCGCCACGCAACCTTCGCGGCGTTGAAAGTCAGGGAATGATTTTAATGACCACAAATGCCGAAGGAAAACTTGTTTTTGTGAACCCGGATGCCGAAGCTGAAAACGGCGCCACTATTAACTAGTATGAAAAAAAAATTAGTCCTTCTGCTGTTGCTTTGTACGGCGAAAAGTTTTTCACAGCAAGTTGTTAACTCGCAGCCATTGCAGCTGCAACGTGACCGTAGCGCCTTTCAGGTTGTTGACACGGCGGCATCGCAAGTTGCACTTTTCGTTAGCGACAAGTCGGCTACACGCGCTCTTTTGCTTGACAATACCATGAAATCAATTGATTCGCTTTCAACGCCCCGGCCCGACGGTGATTTTGATGAACTATTGGGATACGTTGGAACGGCACAAAAGCCGGTACTGGTTTGGGGCGCGGGAAATGCCAAAAAGAAAATCCTGTTGCAGGCATTCGATTTTAACACAAATGCAGTTTCTACAAAAAATGTATCTATCGACCTTAAAGAGGAGCGAATTCTCGAGAAACTTTCCACTGCAAAAGCCTTTTATCTGGTAACGGTCGTGAAGAATTCAAACATCATTAAGTTTTATGTTTTCGATGCTGCCGGAAATATGGAGGAACGGCCGGTGAATATGGACAAGCTTCGTTTCTTCAGATCCGACACAGGGCGCAGCACTTTTTATGGTGTAATGGGCCAGATGTTGAACCTGCAGGCACCGTATGCTATCAAGAAAATAGACGCCGGCAGCCCGACTTCGCTAACCGAAGCCTCACTGAAGCGAAAATGTTATCTGCAAGGCAACAAATTTTATATCACGAACGACGCGAACGTGGATTTTACGCAAGTGGTGACTATCGATCTTGATACTTTTACAGCGACAGAAACTTTTTTAAAGCAGCCGTTTATTGCCAGTGATTCACGCAGCGATCTGAACAGCAACTCATTTATCTTGGGCGATAAGATCTACCAAATCAAGCTAGGACCGGATCAGATGTTTGTCACGCTAAAAGATTTTCAAGACAACACCATCAAGATGCACCATGTGGCACCAAACACAGAAATAACGTTTCGGAATTCCCCGATGCGTCAGGAAGGAGGCGACTTCGACAGCAGCCGTATCCTGGACAAGAGTAGCCAGTTTATTCGCAAAGTAAACAATTCCAACACCGGAATTTCGTGCTATGATAGCAACGGGAAAACCCTTGTTACATTTGGAAGCGTGTCCGCAGAACGCGCAAACGAGGCCGCAATGATCGGCGGCATGTTCGGGGTTGCGGGAATTTTAGTTGCATATGCTGTTGCCAACCCTACAATGGACAATTTTAATTCGTACGCTAACCGCAAGGTGGTGTATGTGGACTGCCTTTTTGATCCAGCGGGCAATCATCTCGACGGACCTGTTCCACAACTTGCATTTAACAAAATCCGAACGTACGTAGAAGACAAGAAAATTTCCGGCCAAACCTTGTATCGGTTTGGCGGTGACTATTTTATGGGATCTTACGACAAAGACGGAAACCTCTACACAATCCGAAAATTTACTGATGACTAAAGAAGTTATAAAGAACATTAAAGTAATCGGCTTCGATGCCGACGATACGCTTTTCGTTAACGAACCCTATTTTCAGGAAACTGAAAAGAAGTTCTGTGAGCTGATGAGCGACTACTTGTCGCAGAAAAGCCTTGAACAGGAATTATTCCGTGTCGAAATAGCAAACCTTGGCTTGTACGGCTATGGTATCAAAGCCTATATTCTTTCGATGATTGAAGCCGCGATGCGGATTTCAGACAATACAATCAGCGTGGATGTCATTGATAAAATTATTTCGTACGGAAAAGAATTGCTTCAAAAACCTATTGAACTGCTTGACGGTGTCGAAGAAACGCTTCAGGCGCTACACGGAAAATATAGGCTCGTGGTGGCAACCAAGGGCGACTTGCTCGACCAACGGCGCAAACTCCATAATTCCGGCCTTGGACATTATTTCCATCACATAGAGGTCATGTCGGATAAACAGGAAGCAGATTACCACGATCTGGTTAAACGTCTGGATATTCGTCCTGATGAGTTTTTTATGATTGGGAATTCGCTTAAATCAGATGTACTTCCGGTTCTGGGTATTGGCGGCTACGCGGTACACATTCCGTTTCATACCACCTGGGCGTATGAACGTATCGATCATAAGGTTGAGCATCCAAACTTTACAAGTGTAGCTAATATAACTGAAGTGTTGCAAATACTAAAATAAGATGAGCCGCCAGCAAAAACCAGCGGCTCATTTTTCCTATTTCCCGAGCAGTAGCATTTCTGCGACTACGACTTCTGTGGAATAACGCTTGTCACCGTTCTTATCGTCGTAAGTGCGGTGCGTCAGCTTCCCCTCGAACGCAACTTCTTTCCCTTTGGTGACGTATTTTTCAATAAGTTCCGCGGTTTTCCCCCATGCCACAACGTTGTGCCATTGTGTGTCGGTGATTTTTTCACCCATTTCGTTTTTGTAAGTTTCGTTGGTTGCAAGTGTTAGTTTTGCCAACTTTTTTCCCGATTCTGTAGTAATAATTTCCGGGTCGTTTCCTGCGTTGCCGATTAATTGGACTTTGTTTCTGAGTGTACTCATGGCGTGTAAAAATTTAAATGGTTTATAAAGATGTGATGACTCTATTTCGCTAAGGGATCAAATCAACAGTGCAAAGATTAACAGCCGCAAAATCAATAATCGGTACAAAAACACTTGTAGTTGTTTGTAACCGTTTGCAAACGGGAATTAATTTGCGTATCTTTCACGAAAACACTGATTTATGCAGACGGAAATTAATAAGGTCGAACTAAGGAACCTACGAATAGAAGATTACAAGGAATTGAAGATTTCGATGGTTCAGGCGTATAGCGAGATGGAAAACTCGTATTGGAGCGAAAAGGACATTGAAAAATTATTGAAAATATTTCCGGAAGGACAACTGGTAATTCTTGTTGATGGCAAAGTGGTTGGGTCGGCACTGTCGCTGATCGTATCAGAGGAGAAAGTCACAGCGCGCCATGATTACGCTTCCATTACAGGTAACTATACATTCTCAACCCATGATCCTGACGGCGATATTTTATACGGAATCGATGTATTTATTCACCCGAAATACCGAGGATTGCGCCTTGGCCGCCGACTGTACGATACGCGAAAGGAACTTTGCGAACAGTTGAATCTGAAGGCAATTGTATTTGCAGGACGCATTCCAAACTATGCAAGCTACGCATCCCAGATGACGCCGCAGCAATACATCGACAAAGTCAAACGCAAAGAACTGTATGATCCGGTGTTGTCGTTCCAGCTAAGCAACGATTTTCACCTCCTTAAAATAATCAAGAATTATCTACCAGGTGACAAAGGCTCGCACGACTATGCAGTCTTGCTTGAGTGGAACAATATCTATTATGACGAAAGTCCGAAGCTGATCAACGTTAGGAAATCGGTTGTTCGGCTCGGCTTGGTGCAATGGCAGATGCGGCCACTGGCAAATGTGGAGGCGCTTTTTGAGCAAGCGGAATTCTTTATCGATGTTGTTTCTGGCTACGGATGCGATTTTGCCGTATTCCCTGAATTGTTCATCGCGCCGCTGATGGCCGATTTTAATCATCTTTCGGAGGCCGATGCCATTCGTGAAATCACGCGTTACTGTGAACCGATCCGAAAGAAATTCCAGGAACTGTCGATCTCGTACAACATCAACATCATCACGGGAAGCATGCCTTTTCTTGAAGACGGCAACTTGTTTAACGTGGGGTTTTTGTGCAAGCGCGACGGAACATATGAAATGTACACCAAAATACACATCACCCCAAACGAGGTGCAATACTGGGGAATGAAAGGCGGATCGGAAATTAAAACATTCGACACCGATTGTGGGCGCATCGGGATTATGATTTGCTATGATGTGGAATTCCCGGAAATGGCGCGGCTTATGGCCGATGAGGGCATGGAAATTTTATTTGTTCCTTTTCTCACCGATACGCAAAATGGCTACACGCGTGTCAAAAGCTGCGCACAGGCTCGTGCAATAGAAAATGAATGTTATGTTGCAATTGCCGGATGTGTCGGAAATCTTCCGCGTGTCAATAACATGGATATTCAGTACGCGCAAACTGCGGTTTTTACACCTTCCGATTTTGCGTTTCCGAGCAATGGCGTAAAGGCAGAGGCAACGCCAAACACAGAGATGACATTGATCGTTGATGTTGATCTTGACCTGCTTAAGAAGCTGCACGAACACGGAAGTGTGCGCATCATGAAAGACCGACGGCACGATCTGTATCGGATAAACAAACTAAAGCAACCAAAATTGAAATAGATGAGATCATGCCTGGAATGTGAAGCCAAAATAGTCGGTCGGGAAGACAAAAAGTTCTGCGGGGATGCGTGTCGGAATGCCTTTAATAATAAAATTAATAAAGACAGTACGAACTTCATGCGTAACATCAACAACAAGCTACGTAAGAATTATCGTATATTAGCCGAATTGAATCCCGACGGAAAATCGAAGGCAAGCCGCTCCAGGCTCATCAGTAAAGGATTTGATTTCGATTTTTTCACGAACGTACTCAAGACAAAAACAGGAAATACTTATTATTTTTTATACGATCAGGGCTATATGGCGCTGGAGAATGACTACTTCATGATAGTCAAAAAGGAACTTAAACCGAACCTCGTTTAGATGAAAAGAAAGTACGCTTCGATCCTGCCGGCACTGTTTGTTGTCCTGATCTTGCTTGTGATCTACCTGACCCTGATGCCGCAGAGAGTTTCGGGGGAAAAAGTCTCCTTAGACAATTTCTCGACCCAGCGTGCGATGGAAAAAGTGCGCGTCATTTCGGCTCAGCCACATTATGTTGGTTCCAGCAACCACAAAGCCGTTGCCTCTTATCTGGAAAAGGAGCTTCGCCAAATGGGGCTTGAAACACAGCGTCAAACCGGAACAACATTATCTGATTGGGGAAATCTGGTCAAATCAACTAACATTATTGCACGCATAAAAGGTACGGCGCCGTCCAAAGCGCTTGTGCTGCTTTCACATTATGACAGCGCGCCACATTCGGCTTCCCATGGCGCTGCCGACGATGCTTCGGGCGTTGCGGTAATCCTTGAAAGTGTCCGCGCATTTTTGCACAACCGGACGCCAAACAAGAACGACATAATTATTTTATTTACCGACGCCGAAGAACTCGGCTTGAATGGCGCAGCATTGTTTGTAACTGAACATGGTTGGGCAAAAAACGTGGGGCTCGTACTGAATTTTGAAGCAAGAGGCACTGCCGGTCCGGGTTACATGCTGATGGAAGTCAACCAAGGGAACTCGGCTATGGTAGACGCTTTCGCGGATGCATCGCCCCAATATCCGGTTTCAAACTCCTTGATGTACAGCATTTATAAGATGTTGCCGAACGACACCGACCTCACTGTCTTCCGTGAACAAGGAGAAATTCCGGGGTTTAACTTCGCATTCATTGACGATCATTTTAATTACCATACCAGGCAGGATGATTTCTCGCATTTGAGCGAAAAATCCCTCGCACATCAGGGATCATACCTGATGCCGTTGCTGCAACATTTTGCAAATGCGGACTTGTCGAATCTCAATACGGCAGATGACCAAGTGTATTTTAATACTCCATTTTTCTTCTTCCACTATTCATTCGCATGGTCCTTCCCGCTGTTGGCGGCTGCGTTCTTGTTGTTCCTATTTCTGGTTTTCGTAGGTCTCGGCAAGCGGATTTTGAATACCCGGGAAATCGGCCAGGGGTTCATAGTGTTGTTCGGGTCGCTACTGGTTTGTGGTGCCATTGGCTTTTTAGGTTGGAAAGGGTTGTTGCTTTTATATCCGCAATACAGCGAGATACTACAGGGCTTTACATACAATGGCCACGCCTATATCGGTGGCTTCATATCGCTTGCGCTCGCTATCCTGTTCCTTTTTTATAGAAATTCAGCTACGAAAATCCTGAACGTAAACCATCTTGTGGCGCCGTTGCTGTTCTGGCTGCTGATAAACCTTGCCATCGCAGTATTTTTGCCTGGTGCGGCGTTCTTCATCATTCCTGTATTTTTTGCGTTGATCATGTTCGGCTTTGCGATCGTCACTCAACGTAACAGCAATGTTTTAAACGCTATTCTGAGTATTCCGGCTTTGGTCATTTTTACGCCATTCATCGTGATGTTTCCAATCGGTTTGGGACTAAAAATCCTGTTTGGCAGCATGATCTTGACGGTACTCGTGTTTTCACTGCTGCTACCGGTTTTCGGGTCCTTTGCGAAAAAAGCTTTGTGGAGCGGATTCTTTTTTTTGCTGACAATTGGTTTTTTTATTTATGCACACTTACATTCAAACTATGAGCCCGGAAAAACAAGGCCGAACAGTCTGCTTTACGTTTACAACGCAGATGCCGATAAAGCCGTCTGGACCACATACGACAGGACGCTGGACGATTGGACGCTGACCTATCTTACCGACAGCCCACGTAAAGGGCAAATGCTGGCCGACATGCAGCTGTTTAGCAAATACAACACGACTTTTACCTTTGAGTCGGATGCGTTGGTGCGAGCGCTCGCCGAACCAATTATCGGGTTTACATCGGATTCAACAATCGGAAACCGCCGCCACCTCACAATAAAAATTACTCCGCAACGACGCGTACACCGTTACGACATCTTTGCCGATGAGAAAACCGAATTTTACGATTTTACCGCTAACGGTGCGTCGGCTTTGGGCCAAAAAGGAAATTTGTATCCTCGAAAGGGAAAGAAACTACTAAGTTATTATGTTGTTGATAACGAGCCGCTGGAGCTTCGTTTTAGTGTTCCTGCGAATGTTAAGGTCGACATGGATCTGTTGGAATCCTCCTTCGACCTGATGAAAAACCCGCTGTTCGAGATGAAGAAACGGTCAGCCACAATGATGCCAATGCCGTTTGTGCTAAACGACGCCGTAGTAATCCGGAAGAAAATCCAACCGTCGGCAGCAGCTGTTCCAATAGCAGTTCGAAAAAACTTCACGCTGCAAAATCGTGCTCTCGCCGATACAATTCCAGATTCCGATGAACCCGCCGATATCCCCGAAGCAGAATGAAGCAAATCAGCATCTTGGGATGTGGTTGGCTTGGGCTTCCGCTGGCGCAGAAACTTCTCGCCGACAAACATCGGGTTAAAGGATCAACAACCACAGCCTCAAAAATAGAGACATTAGCGTCATACGGAATTATTTCCTGTTTAATTAACCTGGATCACACCGGCGTTAATCTTGATCAATTCCTGAACGGATCGGATATTTTGATAATTAATGTTCCGCCGAACCTTCGGCAAAATGCATCCCAAAGTTATTCGGATAAAATGGGTCGCCTGATTCCGTTTATCGAACAGAGTAAAGTTTCAAGGGTGCTTTTTGTAGGTGCAACATCAATATACGCTGATGATAATACTGTTGTCACAGAAGAAACGCAACCGATTCCCCAAACCGAAAGCAGCCGACAGCTTCTTGAAGCCGAACATTTGCTGAAGAAGAATAACGCTTTCAAGACGACAATTCTTCGTTTTGGCGGTCTAATTGGCGGCAACCGTCATCCGGTAAAATATTTATCAGGAAGGATCGGGCTGGAAAATGCTGACGCGCCCGTAAACCTGATTCACCTCGAGGACTGTATCGGCATCATCCAAAAAATCATCGATGACGAGGTTTGGGGGGAAACTTTTAATGCCGCATATCCAAACCATCCGAAGCGCAAAGACTACTACACCAACAAGGCTATCGATCTCCAGCTTCCTTTGCCGGTGTTTGAATCGGGAAATTCGTTTGGGAAGATTATTTCTTCCGAACAAATTGAACGACAACTCGGTTATAACTTCCACCGGCCTATATAAAAAAATCCTGCTTTAGAGGCAGGATTTTCATTATTACCAGATTTTAATTCGTTTTGATGGCTCGATCCACATTCCGTCGCCTTCCTTGATGTTGAAAGCTTCATAAAATGCGTCTACATTTTGAAGTGGCACATAGGCCCGGTACATTCCCGGGGTGTGCGGATCGGTCTTCACCTGGTTACGTATTGCTTCATCGCGGGATTTCGTTCGCCAAATCGTAGCCCATGATATGAAGAATCGTTGTTCCGGCGTGTAACCGTCGATCAATCCGGGCCGTCCGTTCTTTTTCATGTGTAGCTGTAATCCTTCGTATGCAGCGTTTATTCCGCCAAGGTCGCCGATGTTCTCGCCCAAAGTAAATTTCCCGTCCACTTTGGTCCCCGGAAGCGGCTCAAGCGCGCTGTACTGGTTTGCAAGAGCGTCACCAAGTTGGGTAAATTGTGTGAGATCGGCTTCAGTCCACCAGTTTACAAGGTTACCTTCTGCGTTGTACCGTGCTCCGGAATCATCAAATCCGTGCGATATTTCATGTCCGATAACTGCCCCAATTCCACCGTAATTCACAGCGTCGTCGGCTTTGTAGTTATAGAATGGCGGCTGCAGGATTGCTGCCGGAAATACAATTTCATTAAACGAAGGGCTGTAGTAGGCATTAACGGTTTGTGGCGTCATTCCCCATTCATCCTTGTCGACAGGCTTTGCAAGATCTTCAATGTCTTCCTCGTGACGCCATCTGCTCACGTTTTGCATGTTCGCAAATAAAGTTCCGCCATTAGCAGGAGATTCGATTACGAGCTTTGAATAATCTTTCCATTTGTCCGGATAACCAATTTTCACCCGCGTCTTGTGGAGTTTCTCAAGCGCTTTCTTTTTTGTGTCAGCCGACATCCAGCTCAGGTTATTGATTCTTATTTCGTAGGCCTGAATAATATTTTCAATCATCGCTGCTGCTTTTGCTTTTGCTTCCGGCGGGAATTTCTGAGCAACATATAACTGTCCGAGCGCTTCTCCAACTGATCCATTCACGGTTTGCAGCGCACGCTCTTCACGCGGGCGCTGTTTGATTGCCCCGGTCAGCGTTTTTCCGTAGAAGTCAAAATTAGCGGCATCAATATCTGTAGATAATTGTGAGGCAGCGCGGTTCAACAGCGTCCATCGCATGTAGGCTTTCCACGAGTCAAGGTCTTTAGCATCAAAAATGCTTTGAAGCGCCTCCATATACTTCGGCTGCGAAACAATGAGGGTGTCAGTAGGTTTCAGTTTATAGTGCTGTAAAAACTGGCTCCAGCCGATCGCGGGCGTCATTTTTTGAAGATCGGCAACCGTCATCGGGTTGTAGCTTTTGCGGCGGTCGCGACGCTCAACACGAGTCAGGCGTGGCTTTGACATTGCAGTTTCAAGTGCCAAAATTTTCTCAGCATTTGCTTTCGCCTGCGCGGGTGTGTCGCCGATGAACTGCAGCATTCGTGCGATATGAAGTACGTATTTTTCACGTTTTTCCTTAGAATCGGCATCAGCGGACAAGTAGTAATCCTGATCCGGAAGCCCAACTGGACCAGGTCCGACCGAAACCACATTCTTGTTGCTGTTTTTAGCATCCGATCCGACGCCCGCACCAAAAAATCCGATTCCGCCGAGCGGTTCCATTTCAATCATCAGATTCTGGACATCTTTAGTCGTTTTGACAGCATTGATCTTCGCAAGATATGGGCGCAGTGGTGTTACGCCTGCCTTGTTACGTGCTATGGTGTCCATAACCGACAAATACAAGTTTACCGCTTTACCTTGTTCTGTATTACGATAAGCCGGATTCTTAGCAGCTTCTTTTAGGATTGTAAGGGCGTCACGATCGGTATTTTGCAATAGTTCCTGGAAACTTCCCCATGTGGTGCGATCCGCAGGAATTTCCGTTTTGCTTAGCCATGCGCCGTTTACAAAGCGAAAAAAATCATCATTTGGTCGTGTATTGGTGTCGAGGTACGACAGATTGATGCCCGAACTGGACTGGCCCGCGGACGTCTGTGCTGATACGGTACTAACGCCCATGGCCATCGGCAAAGCGAGTACGGTTAATTTCAAAATGTTCTTCATGTAGTGAATATTAGTTTCAAGCGTAATGCGAAGGTATCAAATTTCGCTGATGAGTCTATACAACGCAGGTTTTGTTACGTTCGTGCGTGCAGGCATAATAAAGTAAAGGAGAAAATGAATTCTTGGTGCTGCTTAAGCGAAAAGTGAAATTATACAAGTACAGTAAAACATTGTATAAAAAAATTCTGCTTCCAAGGAATTAATTTTACAGAAAGAGCAAAGTAAACAATAGTTAAATTGTAATAGTATGAATAGCATGAACGAATATCTGCCACAGCAAATTAAAGGAAAGAAAATTTTAATAACAGGAGGAACAACAGGCATTGGTCGCGCCACAGCAATTTTGTTGGCAGCACAAGGAGCTGATGTGTTGATCTGCGGCCGGCACCAAAAAGAGCTTGATGATACAATCGCATCAATTAGAGGGGAAAGCTTTTCATTGCGAGGCGTTATCACTGATTTAGCGAACGAAGAAGGTATCCAACGATTGTTTGAGGCGGTCGATAGTGAATTAGGCGGGCTGGACATTCATATCAATAATGCAGCACTAGCCTTCCAAAGCATCAGCGACGGAAACTATTCGGACTGGCAATATATACTGAATACCAACATGCTGGCCTATATGGCGTGTACAAACGAAGCGCTTAAACGGCTAGAGGCGAAGGGCCACGGGCATATTGTCAATATCGGTTCAATGAGCGCCGACGTGCGTGAAAAAAACAGCAGCGTATATGTAGCAACAAAATCAGCTATCCAGGGATTCTCGGAAGCATTGCGCAAGGAGGTAAATGAAAGAGGAATCAAGGTCACGCTAATCGAACCGGGAGCTGTTGCAACCGATATGCAGGGTGACGATTCTGAAGCGCTCAAGAAAAAGGTCGACGCCATGGAAATGCTCGATGCCAGGGATATTGCGGCATGCGTTCTTTATACGCTTTCACAGCCAAAACGTTGCGATGTGGTCACTGTGCAAATCAGACCGCACCTACAGGAAATTTAACTAATGAAATGTAAAATATGAATCCCGTTTCTGCATGGACAGCAACGGTACAGTCGGATATTGCCCAAGCGTCAGCATTGGCAGAAAGGGTAATTTCAGGATATGTGCTACGGTTATACAACACAGGCGATTCACTCTGGATCACCGCTTCATGGCCTGGTGGCGGAAGAATGGCTTTTCGGGCTGCTTATGCTTTTGGCGACGGATTTGATCTGAATTCTCTCGACGAAACATCCGGTGGCATGTCAGTCTCACTCGCTACACGGCTTGGCGAATATCATGTGAGGTTGCGGTTTCCAAAAAGTGATTCCCCGGTTTTCCGCTATACGACAACGTTTAAGCCGTTTCAGCCGCTATTGATCCCTTTTTGCCCCCGCGACATTGTGCCGCTAACCGAAAGTGGCTTTGTCGAGAACACCCGCGGAAAAGTCCACACGCAGCAGGTTGGCGCCAGAAGCGGACACCTCTTTGCGAGTTTCACAAGACCTCGTACAGGTTCGATTTTCTATTTCCAGAATCTCACCGCATTGTCGCAGTATTGCGAAGCAACGCATTCGGTTGCAGCAGAAACGGTTGGCGGGCAGTGGCCTGATATGGGATTCCGTTTCCACGGACCCGAAGCAGGGGCTTTTCCGGTGAAGGAGATGGTCATCAGCGATGCATTTGTGCTGCTTAGCGACATGATCCCGGATGATGATTTCGAGATTACGCGGCAGTTCCTGAATCATCTGGCTGCCCTTTACGTGCTGTTGCCAAAGCCTGAAACGCGCTACCACGATTGGCACGAGATCGCTGAAAAAGGGCTTCATGATCTCACGTTCCATAAAGGATGTTGGACGCATTCAGGCGGGCATCCGTATTTTAACGCCTATGTCAGCGATTACAAAACGCCCGCTGAAATCATGGTGCAACTCGCTGTTCTTGTTCCGTTAAAGGAGTATCTGGAGTTCACCGGTGGTGAAAGTCCGATTGTGAATCAAATTGAAGATGGTTTGGGGGCATTTTACGACGAAAGCATACAAACGATTTCGCGGTGGCTGCCGTCAATGATGGACAATCTCGATAAATCGGAAGAGCAGAAACGTGAAATGGTCATGGATTCCTGGTATTTGCATCATCCGCTGATGAACCTCGCCCGGCTGGCACAAATGGGGAATAAGGACGCCGAAAAATTGCTGCTTGCATCGGTCGAATATGCAATAAAAGTCGCCCATGAATTTGATTACGAATGGCCCGTTTTCTACAAAATGGATACCCTTGAGATCCTGAAAGCCGAGATGCAACCGGGTAAAGGCGGCGAGAAAGACGTTCCCGGCTCATATGCACACCTGATGCTTGAGGTCTGGAAGATCACAAAGGACAAAAGATATTTTACTGAAGCTGTAAAAGCAGCAAAGAAACTTATAGGTCTAGGGTTCGATATCTTCTACCAGGCCAATAACACGGCATTTAGTGCGGGAGCGATGTTAGAGTTGTACAAGGAAACGGGCGACGAGGAATATCTGAATTTAAGTTATAGTTGTCTTGCATCCGTATTTAAAAATGTACAGTTATGGGATGCGCATTATGGCTGCGGAAGGTATTATCCGCGTTTCTTTGCGATGTATCCGCTCAGCGATGCGCCTTACACTGCCGCTTATGAGGAATTTGAAGTTTATGCTGCACTCGACCACTATCTGAAAGCTGCCGTTGGAATTGAGATACTTCCGTCGGTGCGATTACTGATTGCAGAAATGGTGCGTTACTTCATCTTTAGGATGCCGTATTATTATCCGCCTATGCTTCCGAGGGATATCTTGTCAGATGAGGTGAAAACAGGGGAAATCGACACTGATCTTTGGGTGCCGCTCGAAGATTTGTATGATGGCTGGAGCCTTGCAGGACAAGTGGGTCAGGAAGTCTACGGAGCAGGCTCAGGCTTCGGAATTGTGCCACGACAATATTTTAAATTGGTTGGTGAAGATGTCAAAGTTTTTGTGGATTATCCGGTCACTGCATTTAAACGTTCGAAAACTTCGGCTGTACTAACAATCGACGGCGATCCTTCGATGCGATGCAAAGTGGTTCTTTTCAGTGACGGCAACAGGGCATTGAACTTATTTCAGTTGAAGATCGCTTCGGGAGAGCAACTCGATGCACATGAGTTGCAGCCAAACCATTTCGCTTACGATGTTCCCGGAGGCACGAGGCTCACAATTAGCTGGAAGTGAAATAGAAATGTTACAATATCAGACGTAAATTGTATAAGGCATTCCAAACCGGACCGAGTAATTTTAAACTATCAAAACACCTGAAGTAAAACCAACTTCTCCCATTAATTTTGATGCTGCCGCACAGGATGCTGATGAATAATGGAAAATTTACTCTCAAGAGAAACGCCTGGCCACGAGTCAGGCTTTTTTTTGTAGTATATTTATGCCAAACCAACTTTTTAAAGATGAAATCCTTTTTCAGAAACAACGGCTTATCGCTGGCTTTTTTAGTTTTATTTTTAGCATCGCTACTGGGGCAGATCGCATGCGGACACCAAGAATATAATAAAGAACGTACTGAAGAAGGCGCGACGGAAGTCGGAGTTCGCAATTACCTTCAGTCCGGGCATTTTTTGGAATCGACTTTTGAAAATTGGGAAAGTGAGTTTCTTCAGATGGCGCTCTTCGTGGTGCTGACAATTTTCCTTCAGCAAAAAGGCTCGTCCGAGTCAAAGGATTTTAATAAACAGGAGCCGGTTGACAGAGAACCGTCGCCGCGCCGGAAGAATGCGCCTTGGCCAGTCAAAGCAGGCGGTTGGATACTTGGCATCTATAAATACTCACTTACTATTGCGTTGCTGCTGATGTTCGCAGTATCGTTTGTGCTGCATTTTTACGGCAGCCTCAGTGACGAGAACGATCAACTGGCGCTGAAAAATCAGCCGTTGGTAAACGCATCCCAATATATGTCGGATTCAAGGTTCTGGTTTGAGTCGTTGCAGAATTGGCAGAGCGAGTTCTTTTCAATTTTTGCACTGATCCTGTTATCGATTTATCTTCGTCAGAAAGGATCGCCACAGTCAAAGCCGGTCGATGCGCCTAGTATGGAAACAGGCGAATAAAAAAAGCCGCTTCAATAAAAACGGCTTTTTGTGATCCCGCCAAGAATCGAACTTGGATCTAAAGTTTAGGAAACTTCTATTCTATCCGTTGAACTACGGGACCAGAATTAAAAAAGGCCATCATTTCTGATAGCCTTTTTTTGCTCCCCCTCTTGGGCAGCTAATTAAAAAGCTATTCACATTTAAGTAGAGTCAAAGCCCTATGAAATCAGCAATTCGTACATTCTCAACATTGAAACAAATCGTATGCTGTTGGATAAAATATCACCATCGTTGGATAAAATGATGGATAAATTGTTTAGTTTAGCGGTTTCAAAAACGCTAATCATGGCAACAATTAAATTCTATCTAACATCAAATAAACCGAATGCTTCAGTTTACATCAGGTTTTCTGCTAGTCGTAAAGTAGAGTTCAGGCGTAAAACCGGAATAACTATCTTATCGCCAAAAGATGATTGGAGTGTGCCAAAAGGATTTCCAAAAACTAATACAGCAGAAAACAAGAACCTAAACAGCAAGTTAAAAAAGCTCTCTGAATTTATTCTCGGCAAATATAATGATGATTATAATGACTTTCTTAATACAGACAAAGAAATAAATAGTTTATGGTTGAAAGGCGTTATAGATATATTTTTCAATAGAAGTGTAATTTCAGAGAGCGATTATTTCTTAGTCTTTGCAAAAGAATTTGTGGTAGAATTATCAAAAAAGAGTTACACTTCAAAAGGAGTCAAGCGCAGTTACAGTCCCGTTACCATTGAAAAATATCAAAATATAGTAAATCATGTAGAAGCGTTTGAGCAATACGTTTCCAAGAGGTATAAGATAGCTGAAATAACAGACAGTTTTACAAAACAACTTGCTTCTTATTTAGCAGATGTAAAAAAGTTATCGATCAACACAATTGGTCGTGATGTCAAACGTATAAAAACCATTGTCTTCGAGGCTGAAACCGCAGGGCATAAAGTTAGTCACCGAGTTAGAGAAATTAAAGGATTTGAAGATGAAAAGATTGTTGTTTTTCTAACTTTTGACGAAATAACGAAAATAAGGGATACAAAGTTTAGTGTTGATAAGTTACAAAGAGCAAAAGATTGGTTAATAATCGCATGCTACACAGGTCAACGAATTTCTGACCTATGGCGTATGAATAAAAGTATGATAATCGAGGAAGGTTCCTATAGCTATATCCTGCTCAGCCAGTATAAAACTGGGAAAAGAGTTAAGATTCCAATTCATTGGGAAGTAGAAACGATCCTGAAAAAGTATAACAGCGACTTTCCTCCAATGTTTTCGGATAATGAGAAAAGTAACCGAACTGAATTAAGCAATTTGATGAAAAATGTTTGCCGAGAAGCAGGAATAATTCAAAAAGTGGAAGGACGTTATAATGGGGTAAAAGGAATATATGAGAAATACAAATTGATTGGCAACCACAGTTGTAGAAGATCATTCGCATCTAATTTTTACGGCAATCAACTTTTTACAACCCCAATGTTGATGGAAATTACAGGACATGTAAAAGAATCAAATTTTTTGAAATATATCGCAGAAGAAGAATTCAAATTTAGTGAACAAACCGCAAGAAGTTTCGATATGTTACGAAAGCAAATGATGGAACAGGCGGTAGAAAATGAATTGCAATGATCCCGAAAACATTTAAAGATACTCTTGCTCTGATTCGCGATTATAATGATGCCGTGGAAGCTAAAGTTGGCAATTTAGATCGAATGACTCCGGAGGATGAAATATATTCGGAAATGATGGTGAATTCGAAATCAGGTAAAGTATGGCTCGATGACATTTCTGAGACTTTTGACCGAGAGTACAAAAAGTATAACAAGTTGAATATCTACTTTCCTGGATGCAGTAGTGACGTTTATGAAAGAACATTCCTCGGGAGAATGAAAAATTATCTTGAAGCGAATGAGGATTCAAGCGAATTAACATTCTTATTTGAGGAATTAACGCAAAATTACGTGTACAGTATCTCAGATTATATTTCTGAACCTGCTAAAGAAACTATTAAGAGATCATTGCATATTCAACAATTCTTTTTGGAGCAACATTTAAATAATATTGGGTATAAGGTTATTTATGACGTTAATTACAAAGCCAAACCAAACACCTCATTCAAATTGCGCTTAGAAAAATTATCGGGCAACAGGGAAACCGTAAATGATACTGAAATGCTCAAAGTTTCAGAAAAGGTACTTCTGTTGCATGAATTAGGTATTCTGGATTTCTTACGCACTAAACCTCCATTCAATACTAGCGTCAATAAACTAGCTGAAATTTTACATAAGGTTTTAGGAGAGAAGCAAACCACCCTACAATCGTATCTAAATCCTATGTTCAATGAAAACACCTATCAGGATAATAATCCGCTGACTAAACGAAAGCTTGTAGAAAAGGTTAGGATAGCACTTGCAGAACTTGGATTTGGTAAATAAGTGCGATTCGTTTTGACAAAGAAATTCAGGTAAACAACATTATTAATTAAATTTACAGAAAAGAACTTATTAGATGGAAAAACTGATTCGAGAGGTATTTGAAATCATCAAAGACTATCGGGCTGACGAACAAATGATGAATGAAGGAACCATCGAAAGGTGGATCCAACAATTCAATCTAGAAGATAGAGAGTTTATTTTAGAGGAAATGAAAGTCATTTTGGGGAAGCACTATATTTCACAAGAAAAGGCGAAAGAGTTAATGAAAGAAATGATCCGGTTCCTGGCTAAAACTTTTGAAATCGCAGATCCAAGGGATTTTCTTTTAGCCTCAAAATTTATAGATAATCAACCCAATGGTAAAAGTCAGAAAGCATTATTAAGTTTTGTAGATGACATTATTAAGGCTGAATATGGACTGTCGATTGCTGAATGCAATCCTGAGAAACCTATGTATTATCTCTACATAGATGATATTTTATGTACCGGCGATACCTTAGTTAAGAATTTGACAAAAAATGACGAGCATACTAAAGGATGGTTTTACCAAGTTAACGAAGAAGGTACCACTAACCTAAGCTTGTTTAAAAATAACGGCTCAAAATTAATACTATCGTACTTTGCAATACATAAATTAAATATCAAAAAGGCTCTAAGTCGAATCTATTATGGGCTTGGCAAGTATAACCCGCATACTATTTATGCATGGGATAAGGATTATGCTATTGAGAACGACATAGATAATATCGACTCTAAATTGAATTTTCTCTTTCCAAAGGAAAGTGTTAAAGATGATATTGTTATAGAATGCCAAAATCAAATTGAGGGCAAGATTAAAGGAGCGGGCTATCACGAAAACGATGTTATTAGGTATAGGGATGTTAATCGACCGCAAGCAGAAGAGTTTTTCTCGTCGGCTGAAAATAGAGAAAGATTTGAAAAAATAATTTTAGATAAATGTATTCAAATTTACAATTCATCGAGTCATCTAAAAGAAGATTTACGACCAAAGCCGTTAGGGTACGGACTTTATAGTGATTTGAGTCTAGGATTTGGAACATTAATTTTTACGTGGAGAAATGTGCCTTTTAATGTACCGTTAGTATTTTGGTATAGAAGTCAACATTGGACACCGTTATTTGAGCGAAAATTTGTCAACTATGAAAACTAAAGAGAAATATAAAATTGATGCTTCGGAAATTAGGACATATCAATTTGAAAATTCTTGCGTTTTCAAAAAAAATAACGAACAATACGGCGGGCTTTCTAATATGGCCACTCAATTCCCATTGCGAATTAAGCAAACGGACATAAGGACTACTGAGGCACTATATCAAGCGTGTCGTTTCCCACATTTACCAGAAGTTCAGCGGAAGATTATTAATCAAACGAGTCCGATGAGGGTTAAAATGATCAGCAACTCATATAAGTCTCAAAGTAGAGGTGATTGGGATGCCGTAAGAATTAAAATTATGAAATGGTGCATACATGTCAAACTTGCTCAAAACTTTATATCCTTCGGAACGGTGCTAGACGAAACGGGACTAAAGCCTATAGTAGAGAATTCTTCATCAGATAATTTCTGGGGAGCAATTCCAGCTGAGGATGGAAAAATCTTGTGTGGGAAAAATGCATTAGGAAGACTATTAATGGACTTACGAAAAAATTTCCACAGTGAAAATAAGTATTCAATTCTTTATGTTGAGAAGCCTGAGGTAGAAGACTTTTTATTATTTAACAATGTAATCGAAGCAATAGATGAGCGTCAAAATTTCGTCGAAAGTTTACACGAGTATTGGAAAAGAAGACATCAATCAGGCCTACAAGGTCAACTATTTAAAGAATTCTAGGAACTACCCAAATATCATATGACAAATTTATTAGGGTAAACTAAGATTACCCTAACTTCACTTTGTTCCATAATTAACTATTATTATGGAACACGTCCAAATTACTAACATTACAATTGCCGACCTCGAAAATATTGTTTTTCAAGGCATCAAGCGTCAAATTGACCAACTAAACAGCGTAGTTGGAAACACTACTTCATCCGCTCTACTAACCCGTGATGAGGTCGCTACGCTATTCAAAATTAACCTTAGCACTTTACATTCGTGGACAAGGGATGGAAAACTAAAATCCTACGGAATTGGCGGTAGGGTGTACTATAAGCGATCCGAGATAGACGAATCACTTATCAAACTTAATTAAGAAGTTATGTTTGATAATATTAGATTTTATGTAAACGATAAAGGTGAGTTCGAACAAAACATTTGCAAAACAACAAAAATCGATTTTAGGACTTTTGTAAGCTCTCAAACGGGGTTAATGTCAGAATATCCCATGCAAGGAAAATATTTAAACATGGATGTTCGAATAACGAAAACGGCAGCATGTATTAGTGGCAGCTTACATAAATTTTTTAATGCATATTTAGAGGATGAGGAACAAAACTACAATGACTTTGATTATTCAGACAATATAAACGTTATAGATGAACTATCGCAATATTTAGAAATAAATCCGGAGAGAACCAAAGTAACTAACTTGGAGTTCGGTTTTAATATAGTGGTAAGCACAGACCCTCAACGGATCATTGACAGAAATGTTTTACTGTATCGGCATTCTAGCCATAGTAAGAATTTAAAATTCTCCGGGAAGGGTGACTTTAAAGAGTTTGAGATGACAGATTATTGTATGAAGGTGTACAATAAATCTAAGCAATATAGAACCAAACAGCATATTTTGAGGATCGAAATCAAAATCTTGATGAAGAGAATTCTAGAGAGGTTCGGTATTTATACTATAAACGATTTGAAGGATAAGGAGAAGATTAGAAAATTATTTGGTTTTTTCGTGCAGCAGTATAAACATATCTTAGTTATTGATGACTATAACAATAATGATAGCATACCAATATCCGTAAAAAATAAATTAAATAAATATACAAATCCACTTTACTGGCACAACAACTTTAACAATAAACCCGATCGAATCCGGCAGACGCACATTAGAGAATTTGAAAAACTAATAAAAAGACACAAGCTAAATTCTTTAAATATCGAGTTGTTGCAAAAACTAAACTCAAAATTTGAGGAGCTACTGAGAGACAACAAATAATTGAAAATGCAAGCTATAATACTTCTTGCAAAACAAGGATAACTTTTTATATCATTCAAATAAAAGTATCCGGATGAATAAAAACTAAGTTTCCAGGGGAGCTTATTGATGCCATTAATACCGCGTCAATATTAGAGCCATCTTCATCGGTTAATTTTACTGATATTTCTTTTGATTCCGCTGTATCACCACCTATATATGGTAATTCTATTTTTCCATGAGAAAAAAAAGAACTTAATTTTATAGGGTGGTTGTACACCGTGTAATCCGTAGTTAGTATTGATAGGTACAGGTTTTCAACAAGCTCTTTTTCATCTTCTAGTTGAAAGCAAATCAACTGTTTTTTCAGTTCTTCGTTACACGCACAATTAATTGTTTTCCCTAGAAAAAGAGTTTGGTTCTTCGCTATAATTTGTTCAAGGACAAACTCTTTAGCAAAGGTGGTTACCAAATCCTCCTCGAGAGGTAAGGTTAAATTTATAGTTTTTCCCCTTACTAATTCACAGCTTTTTAAGTTATGGAGAATCGGCTTAGTTAATCCGTCGTTGGAGAATATGTCGTTCTGTAATTGCTGAAATTCGGCGTCCTTAAATGCGGTGGTAAATTGGTTGTCATTGGTTAATAAGATAAGATGTGGCTCTTTAGTTATAGAATCGGGGAAAACACTAGAAAGCAGTAGAAGACTGTCTTCTTTAGAAATCCGGGTGGACAATACCAGATCTTGATGTGGTTTCCAAAGATCATTGTGTATTGTAACGCTTTCATACGTAATTCCAAAGTCATCGTAAATTAGTTTCAGTTCATTTTCAACCTCACTTTTCACATCTGCGTAGGCATCAATATATCGTAATTCAGGAGATTCAAATTCGCTTTTATATTTTATCGCCGAACTAAAATTTAAAGTGCCACTTTTCTTTCCAGCTTCTTTAACTAAACATCTGAGGTAATGTTCCAGTTTTCGGATCCCAATAAATTCGTAAATAGCAAATCTTGGACAAACAATGTCAACGAAGGGATTTTCTGCAAGCAATCCAATAAACTGGTTTAGGCTAGGATACGTCTTATCTACTAGATAGGCTAATATCTGGGTGTCTAATGCAACCTTCACCCTTAAACCATCAATAATTTTATCCATCTAGGGGTTATTAATTTTCAAGATGCCTTTGGGCAAATTCTCTGGTTATCTCTTGACCTTGAATCAGTTCTTCAGATGCTCTCTCTAACAGATAATTTGCCCGCCTTAAGACTAGCCTCGGCAACTCCTCAGAATTAGAATTGATATATGCTACAGCTTCCTCTGAAAAGGGAAAAGTTGATTCACTATTTTCTTCCCGAGCAATATTCAGATAGTTTATAATAATCTGCCGTGCTTGCTCTTTGCTTAATCGTTCAATTTTTATCTCACGGTCAGTCAACCTATCTACAAGGGGAGGCGAAACTTGTTTCAAATCCTTTAATGCGACAGATGTCATAGCTACCAAAAGACACCACCGCCTCTCCTTGTCTATGAGCGTTCTTAAATTATGAGAATAATTGTCAACTTCTTTCTTTGCTAGCCGTCCGGAAGTTATGTCTTCGAACTCGTCCACCAAAAGATAAAATCTTTCAAATCCCTGACTTTGAATAATGTCGATAATAGCATTAAGTAACTTTACCACTTTGTTATCTAAATATTGGCCACTTCCTGAGGTTATTGTTTCCCACGTTTTGTTAACACCAAAATCTTCAGCAATAAGATTATAAAAATAATTTGCGATAACTGAATCTCTCTCATTGCTGTCCAACAGAATTTCAACTAAGATTTGTCGTAGCAGATTATTAAACTCCTTTTTATCATTTGGCAGCGGGAGCAATTTTAAAAAAGCATCTAAAAACGCTTTATGGTTAGCTTCATTTTCAATTGAAAACGGATGCACGACGGTGGAAGTATTTTCAGAATCAAAAAGATTTACTTGTTTGTTAACACGACTCTTTGATACAAAATCTAACAGTTTGGCTTTGTACTCATCATTCGCCTTTAAACTTACAAGGATTTGCTCCCATAGATACTTTTTAAACTGTTCTTGACCGATATGTTCAATAATCGACCCAATAAGTTCGGAAAGTTTTGTTTCCGGATTATTGATATATATTACATATGCATTCCGAGGGAGGGATTGTATTAACCATTTTGCATATAATAATAGTTGCGTTTTACCGGTTCCATAATCACCAGTTATTGTGCAAATTAATTTGTGATCATTTTCATCGTCCGAGAACAAAGAATCAATGACGTAATTTTCAATTTCTTCTTTTACTGCATTGTCAATAGGAAATAACAATTTGGTAAATTCACTTGATTCATTTGTATTTGCCGTTCCCGATTTAGGAAATGGGTTATATTCTAAACCAAATTTTTCAAATCTTTTACCTTGGTTTTCCGTTCTTTTTTTTATTCTTTCTTCTAAACTCATTTCCTTAAAATTATATTTGAGATAAAGCTATCATTTATTCTAGGATATAGATAGGTTGCCTCATCAATTCTCCTAGAACTTTGTTTGCCTTTAATTATAAAAATTTGCGAGGTTCGTTCATATGTTAAACGATCACTTTCCGAGATTGTTTTTATCAAATATGCTTTAATCTCCTCTACTGAATACCGGTATTCTAATACTATCTTAAAAATCAATTCGGGAATCGAGATGTGGCGTGATCTAAAATTTCGAACAATAAAATCTATTAAATCGAAATTTCGAAATTGTTTGATAAAATAAACTATCGAGAGTTCTTTTTCTCGGCCAGCATTTAATCCAATAGTTGATAAGTTGAATTTGTCTAAAACATTTAATGTTGTCCCCCACTTTAAATATACGTCCCAAAATCTCATTAAGTGGGACATTTCATTTTCAATTACATATTTAAATTCGTTATGATTTAAGTCTATAAGAAATGTGTCCGTGAAACGATTGTTATCGCAGTAATAGTACAATGGTCTAGATTGTTCTATAAAATCATCTTCAGAAAGCAGATTGAAATTTTTGTGGAATTCGGCGTTTGTACTTATAAACCACGAAGATATTTCTTTGAAGCGAAAGTAACTAAAGAATATCTCTCTTAACGTTTGACAATCAGAATTTGAAAGAGGGGTATTTATGCGGCTATTTTCAAAAACAACATTTTTAACTTCATAAGAAGGGTAAAGTAATCCAAATTTTACCAATGCGTTTAAATACTCTAGTACTTTTCGCTCTTCCCAACCTGCGTCAGGCTCAAGATATGTGTTGACCTTTTTTGTTATTGTAGACTTAGTTTTGGTCTCTGTTTCCTTTGTTATTAGATATATATCGCGCAGGGCATTTAAAGAATAGACGTTCAAGAAAGACCAACGACTAAATTGTTCTCCTGCTTCTTTATCAGAAAGAATTGGGATAGCCTTTACAGGTAAATCTGATATTTCGACGGTCTTACTATTCAAGGATTAAAATATTTTCTGATAAGGTTAAACTATGCCTGTATCGTAAAGACTGCCACTTAGTTCCTCGTTCTCTGATTTTAACAACTTTATATTTACTGAATCCTATATTTAGTGCAATCTCCCCTAAAATTCGTGTAGTATCGACAAAGACTCCATACGGTGCTGAGTCACCTAACACCAAGTAGGCTTTACAATTCGGTTTTAAAACTCGCCTCATCTCTAGTAGAACTTTATACATGTCCCCAAAATAATAGAGCGCGAGAATATCGAAACTTTTTTTCCCTTTTCGTGTTTTACTTATCTCTTTTATTTTTAAGATGTCAGGCAGAAGCAAGTCAAGAATACTTTTGTTTTGTAAATAAAACTCGCCTTTCTTCCATTCGGTCAGCTCGAAATCGCTTTCTTTATAGTGAGTTGTGGCTCCTGTAACTAAATTTTTTCGCACTTTTTCAGTAATATCGTTCCAGTTATCAGTAATGCCGTAAAAGTGTGAACAAACTTTCGAAACTTCCCCATAATCCAAATTATTTAGGTATGGAGGTGATGTAATGGAGACAGAGCAGAAATCATCGGGGATATTTGAATTTAGATTTCGAGAATCATGTAAATAGATACTTGTTGTTTTTGCGCTATTTTCATAACCATTTAAATCCAACAACATTTTTCTAGCCGTTTTATCAAACATTTCGTAAGCTGGCAAAGAATTTATTAAGGTCTTGCTGCGTGATATATACGGTATTGCAATAGGATGGATGCTGATTTTATGTAGAGTTTGAGTAAGTGCAAGTTTTAAAAATAAACTTACATCCGATTTAACTTTTGAAATATAATCTCTGATGTAATATAATTGATATAAATCATTTTCAGAGTATAATGTAGTTAGAAGCGAGTGGTATTGACTTCTATTCACAGATTCGAAAATACTATCTCTTATATCTTTTAATACGCGTTCTACTTCTACAGCATTAATACTCCAATTTAACTTAGCTTGGATTACGTCGAACAGTAGTTCTTGTCCTTCGTTTCCCACAGCATGAATACCGTTTTTTTGGGCTGAGACCAACGTAGTTCCGCAACCCGCAAAACTTTCGTAAATGGTGTCGTTAGCGTTGAGGTTTTCTTCTCTAATAATACGATCAACTAGCTTGTAAGAGAATCCGGCAGTAAATCTGTACCAGTCATGAATAGGACTCAATCTATTGTCTTTTGCTGTTCCTATATCTTTATGTAGATCAGTAATTTCCATAAACTATTTATCGTTAAATTTTATCTCCACTTCTGCATCAAATCCCTTTTCGATAATTTCTATGAGAGTCTGAAGTTTAATATTATTAGCGTAATCTGTTTCAATTCGAGATATGTAACTTCTCTTTTTTCCGACTTTTACAGCTAATTGTGCCTGCGTGAGATGTTTACCCTCCCGTGCGGCTTTTAGCATTTCACCTATATTTTTTCCTGATATTGTCATGTTCAAAGTAAAGCAATTATAATAAGCACGTCTTTGACAAATGTAACCTAAAAGTTGCAATAAAAAAATTGTACATACTTGTCCACGACATTACAGTTCGTAAAAAATACTATGAACTAGAAATTCTAATTTAATCTTGTATTTTTACTTCGATTTAACACAGTATGATATAGAAAGAAATAGAATCTAAATAGAATAGCGTTTGCTATTATTCTTGTTACTAAAATCGCCAGTTTTAATTACCACAAGGAATAATGAGCAAGCTAACGTCATGCGTTGGCTTTGTTTATTATGTGGTAAGGTGTCTGGCGATACCGAGTAACTGATAGGCAATTGTCCAACGCTGTTTTTTTTTTATCACTCGTGGACAAAGTGAAAACATTGTAAGCATGGAAGATTACTTAAAAATAAAGTGGATTCAAAACTCAATTTTTTTTCTCTTCATTGGCATCTCATCATCTTTAGTTTGGGTAGATAATGTACTTGACGCCAATTTTGGAATTGTAGCTGCCTTAAAAGTTTTTGGGCTAATAGTTTTGGGTTTCGTCACTAATATACTAATAACAGCCTTCGTAGGTTTAATCGCGATGTTAATCGCGTCATTTTTATTTGAACAGGAAAGTGTAGATGAGCAGTTCGAACAAAAATCTAAAAAGAAAGATTCAAACTCATACTTCGATAAGTTCTATTTGTTTATGATTTTCACTGCCACCACTAATATTATAATATACTCAACTAAAGCAGTAACCTTATTTACTTTTTTTCACTAGGAACCCGTCCGCGATATAAGGGACTATACGATTTATTTACGGTCACACGTTCGAAGGAAAACCAAATATTATTCAACGGGTGGGGGTATTTTCAAAGTATTTAGGAAGAAGATTTTTCAACATTTTATACATCCTTCGCCAATTGTGACATAACCTGTGTCAAAACAAAACAAAAGTAGTTAAGGGTCTAATCTCTTAAAGTGCTGCATAAATCCTACATAATCCTGCATTAACATCCACGTTAAGTATTGTACTACAATCATCTGAAAGAACCTTTGAAAAAGGCTTCAAATCTCATGCCCGTAATATTATTCGAGTACTAAATAAACACATTAAAACGACATCGTTGGATAATTGGTTGGATAATAAAATGGTATAAAAAAGAAAAACACCTGCGTTTACAGGTGTTTACTCTCATTGTTAGCTCCCCCTCTTGGGCTCGAACCAAGGACCCTCTGATTAACAGTCAGATGCTCTAACCAACTGAGCTAAGGAGGAAGATGTATATCTTTTAAGCGGTTGCAAATATAAGGTGAAAAATATTTGTTCCAAACAAAATCCGACAAAATTTCAAAAAAAATTAGTCGCCCAGAATCGCTTTATAGATGTCGTTTCCGTTCGCAAACAATACAAGGGCGATAAGTAGTATAAAACCAGCCATTTGGGCATATTCCATGAATTTATCGCTTGGTTTGCGGCGTGTGATCATTTCGTAAAGCAAGAACATCACGTGGCCGCCATCAAGCGCCGGGATCGGCAACAGGTTCATTACACCCAACATGATCGACAGTATAGCGGTAATGCCCCAAAAAGCTTCCCAGCTCCATTCGTCGGGAAAGATATTAAAGATCGCATAGAAACCACCTACCGATTTATAGGCGCCCGTTTCCGGATTGAATATCATTTTCAATTGTCGGCCATAGCCCTTTAGTTGGTCCTTGCCTTTTTGAAGCCCTACAGGAACAGATTCCAACAAACCATACTGCTGCTTTGTAACCTCATAATAACCCAGTTTGTTCAGCGCTTTTATATCGAGCCCGCCGACGCCGACGCCGATTTTTCCTTCTTTGGAAATTATAACCGGGACTACTTTACGTTTTTGATCACGAAGTACTACCACCGGAACGGTTTTCCCTTTATTTTCTTTCAGAAAGGTAAGAACCTCATCTGCGTATTTTGTCTCTTGGCCATTCATTGAAAGAATTACATCCCGTGGTTGCAGGCTGTCATTCGGCGACTCGGCAGTTACTTCAGCAACGACGAAAGGAACCCTGATTGCGACCAAAGCACTCTTCGGTCCTTTAGAGAACTTATCAATAAAGTCTACCGGCATTGCTATTTCCTGTTGTTTGCCACCTCGTTCAATAAGCACTTTGTCGGCAAGCAATATCTGTCCGTTTACGGTCCCATCGAACCGCTCGATGTTTTTGCCGTCAACCGAAATAATTCTGTCACCTGTTCGGAATCCTGCATCCTGCATCGCCTTATTTTCAATTGCGACACCGTCTTTAAGATCTGAATTGGAGATATAAATGTCGCCATAGGCATATGCCATCCCGATGTAGATGATGAATGCCAGGATAAAGTTAACGGTAACGCCGCCAAGCATGATGATCAATCGCTGCCAAGCTGGCTTTGAACGAAATTCCCACGGTTTCGGCGGAAGCGCCATTTGCTCTTTGTCCATGCTTTCGTCGATCATCCCGGAAATCTTTACATAGCCGCCAAGTGGCAACCATCCAATTCCGTATTCGGTCTCGCCGATCTTTTTCTTCAGAAGGGAATACTTGACATCGAAAAAAAGATAAAATTTTTCTACGCGTGTCTTGAATAATTTTGCCGGTATGAAATGTCCTAATTCGTGAAGTACAATTAACAAGGATAAACTCAACAGGAACTGCGAGAGTTTAATGATTATTTCCATTTTAAATTTTAGTTTCGTCCAATTCCGACAAAAATAGTCTTTTCTGCTCAACTACAGCAGGGTGCCCGAATTTCAATATTTAAATGTTTGTTAATAATGCCGTGGCTGATTCCGTGTTTGCCGGCTGTAAAGTAAATTTACTAGATGACTTTGTGCTTAGGAGTCGCATCATCAAAACAAAGACGTATGATTCCCAAATTATTTACACCCCTGCGCATAAAGAGCCTTGAGTTTAAAAATCGTATTGCGGTTTCCCCGATGTGTCAATATTCGGCAGAAGACGGTTTCGCCAATAACTGGCACCTCGTACATCTTGGAAGCCGTGCAATCGGAGGCGCCGGACTAATTATTCAGGAAGCATCGGCCGTTTCGCCTGAAGCACGGATTACGCCGCAGGACATCGGGATCTGGAAAGACGAGCACCTGCCAAAACTCAAAGAAGTTACGCAATTCATTTGTGAAAATGGTTCAACTCCAGGGATCCAACTCGCACATGCCGGAAGAAAAGCAAGTATCACGCCACCATGGGAAGGCCATCAGAAACTTGCACCAGATCAAGGCGGATGGCAAACTGTTGCACCTTCGCCAATTGGTTATCATGATGACGGGCTTCCGCCAGTTGCGCTCGATGACGAAGGAATTCAAAAAGTTGTTTCGGATTTCGGTTCTGCTGCAAAACGAGCGCTTGAAGCGGGTTATAAAGTGGTTGAACTACATGCTGCCCATGGGTACATTCTCCACCAGTTTTTGTCGCCTTTAACTAACAAAAGGAACGACAATTATGGCGGAAGTTTCGAGAACCGCATTCGTTTTACACTTGAAATCCTTGAAGCCGTTCAACGCGAATGGCCGGAAGAACTTCCAATATTTGTCCGGATCTCGGCAACAGATTGGGCTTCCGGCGGCTGGAATATTGTCGAATCGGTGCGGCTTGCATCCATTTTAAAAGATCGCGGAGTTGACTTAATTGATGTATCTTCAGGCGGACTCGTATCACATCAGGAAATCCCAACAGCTCCGAACTATCAGGTACCGTTTGCTGAGCGTATCCGAAAAGAAACAGGAATATTGACAGCGGCAGTCGGATTGATAACTGAGTCGTCGCAAGCCGAAGAAATACTGCAAAAGGAACAAGCTGATCTAGTGATGTTCGGTCGCGAATCGCTTCGGAACCCAAACCTGCCGCTGACATTTGCACACGAGCTTGATGTGGAAATAAAGTGGCCAAAACAATACGAACGCGCCAAATATGAATAAGAACAAGCAAATAAGGACTGCTTTGCTTGCCTACGGAATGTCGGGGAAAATTTTCCATGCACCTTTTCTTGAGCTTCACCCTGGTTTTGAACTAATCGGAAGCTGGGAACGCAGCAAGAAGAAAATTCACGAAGATTATCCACGTGCAAAGAGTTATCCGTCGCTTGATGCGGTTTTAGATGATAACATTGATTTGGTCATTGTAAATACACCCGTCGCCACCCATTTCGAGTATGCAAAAGCGGCGCTTCTCGCGGGGAAACATGTTTTAGTGGAAAAGGCTTTTACATCAACAGTAGCTGAAGCCGAAGAACTTCGTGACATTGCGTCAGAGAAAAACGTAAAATTATCGGTGTTTCAAAACCGTCGCTATGACAGTGATTTTCTGACCGTCCGGGATGTTTTTGATAAGAATATTTTAGGTGAAATTGTCGAAGCCGAGATTCACTTCGACAGATATAATCCCAAATTAAGTCTGAAGCAACATAAGGAAACGCCAAATTCCGGAGCAGGAATTTTGAAGGATTTGGGTTCACATATAATTGACCAGGCGCTTTGCCTTTTCGAACGCCCTATCGGGCTCTTTGCGGATATTAGAATTACTAGAGAGAATTCTGTTGTCGACGACTGGTTTGATATCACGCTGTTCTATGACGATTTCCGGGTCAGATTAAAAGCAGGTTTCTTGGTCCGCGAACCATTGCCTGCCTACATTCTGCATGGTAAAAAAGGGTCATTCATTAAAAGCCGCGGCGATGTTCAGGAAGATGAACTGAAACTCGGCGAAAAACCTATGGTGATCGAATGGGGAATTGAGCCGGCTTATAAATCCGGTGTTTTACATACCGAAATAGAAGGAGAAACTGTTCGCGAGAATGTCCAAACAATGCGCGGAAACTACTACTGGTTTTTTGACGCTTTATGTCGGGCCATACGCGAAGATGCGCCGGTTCCGGTCTCTGCCGAAGATGGATTGAACGTAATGAGAATCATTGAAGCTGCAATCGAAAGCAGCAGGAAGAAGGAATACACAATTTTAAAAAATTAAAATGGAGAAACGTAAATTAGGAAATACCGACCTTGAGATATATCCCATTGTTTTTGGCGGCAATGTTTTTGGATGGACAATAGACGAAAAACAGTCTTTCGAACTGCTCGACGCATTTACGGACGCGGGATTCAATTGTGTCGACACTGCCGACTCCTATTCGCGATGGGCACCAGGAAATACCGGCGGAGAATCGGAAACCATTATCGGTAAATGGATGAAAAAGAAAGGTAACCGTTCTGAAATTGTGCTTGCTACAAAAGTAGGTTCCGATATGGGAGACGGCAAAAAAGGACTCAGGAAAAAATATATTATTGCCGCCGCCGAAGATTCGCTGAAACGACTGCAAACCGATTATATCGATTTATATCAGACGCATTTTGATGATGAGTCGACGCCCGTCGAAGAAACGTTGTCGGCTTACGATGAGTTGGTGCGCGAAGGAAAAGTACGCTGGATCGGCACAAGTAACATGTCGCCCGAACGTCTCAAAGAATCCTTGTCATGCAGTATCGAGAATAATCTTCCGCAATACCAAACGCTTCAGCCACACTACAATTTGTATGAACGTGAAAAGTTTGAAAACGGACTCGAGCCGTTATGTTTCGGCCACAATCTTGGTGTTATCACCTATTATTCGCTTCAAAGCGGATTTCTGACAGGCAAATATCGATCGAAAGAAGATTTGGATAAGAGTCCGCGTGGCGGCGCAATGGATCGTTATTTTGACGAGCGCGGGCTTCGGATTCTTGATGCGCTTGATGAAGTCGCGGCCATGAAGAACACAACTCCGGCGGCTGTTGCGCTCGCATGGCTGATCCATCGGCCCTCGGTAACAGCGCCCATTGTGAGTGCGACAAAGCTTGAGCAACTCGAGAGTATTATTGAAGCGCCAAAACTTGACCTAGATGCTAATATTATCCGTCAACTCACCGCAGCAAGTGCCTGGTAGCTAAATTTAATGTTATGGAACCTATTCAACTGAAATTTAAAGACGATGGCAAGATCCCGAATAGCAAACTCGCGTTGCTGCTGTACAAAGGCGTGTTTTCAGAAGAACAGGCCACGGCCGACTTTATAGAAAACCATTTCAAAGAGCGCAACTGGAGCAATTCATGGCGCAACGGCGTGTTCGACTACCACCATTATCATAGCATCACGCATGAGGTGCTTGGCGTATATCAGGGCAATGCAGTGCTGCAGTTCGGCGGCGAAAATGGTGAACAGGTTGCAGTCGAAAAAGGAGACGTGGTCGTGATTCCTGCCGGAGTCGGTCACAAGCGAATCCAGGCCTCAGCCAATTTCGCAATTGTAGGCGCGTATCCCGGTGGCAGTGATTACGACATCTTAAGAGGCGAAGATGGTGAACGTCCGAAAGCAGATGAAAATAGTGCAAAAGTTCCTTTGCCGGATAACGATCCTGTTTATGGAAAAATGGAAGGCCTTTTGGCGATATGGAAACAAACTAACCTTTAAGTGATGAAACTATTTAAGCTGCTGCTATTACTTTGCTGGGTTGGATCGGCGCAGCAAATTTCTATATCCGACGTCAACCTGGAAAATGTCGAATACCCGTTTCCGGTCGAGGAACTAAACTTTGACATTCAGGGACAGCAATTAAAAATGGCGTACATGGATCTGAAACCTGCAAAGCCCAATGGAAAGACGGTCCTGCTGCTACACGGCAAAAATTTCTCAGCAATCTATTGGGAACAAACGGCCAAGGATCTGGCAAAAGCCGGATTTCGGGTGATTATGCCCGACCAGATAGGTTTTGGAAAATCATCAAAAGCAACTACAATCCAGTATAGTTTTCAACTGCTGGCGCAGAACACAAAAGCAGTTCTAGACAAGTTGAAGATTGACAAGGTATCAGTTTTAGGACATTCAATGGGCGGCATGCTTGCAACACGTTTTGCTTTAATGTATCCTGAAATGACCGAAAAACTTATCCTTGAAAATCCAATTGGGCTTGAAGACTGGAAAACGGTTGCTGCGTATCAGTCGGTTGACGATTGGTACAAAAGCGAAATGCAGCAAGACTACGATAAAATGAAGGCGTATCAATTGGAATTTTATTATGGCGGAACATGGAAACCTGAATACGATAAGTGGCTTAACATTCCGGCAGGATGGACAAAAAGTCCCGATTATCCAATTGTCGCAAAAGCATCGGCACTCACCTACGACATGATTTTTACACAGCCTGTCGTATACGAATTCCCAAACTTAAAGATGCCGACACTGTTGATAATCGGGCAGCGGGACCGCACAGCTTTGGGAAAGGCCAAAGCGCCGAAGGAAGTGCAGGGAACACTCGGTAACTATCCGGCACTCGGAAAGGCAACTGCCGAGAAGATCCCAGATTCACAGCTTGTAGAACTAGACAATGTTGGGCATCTTCCGCATATAGAAGCGTACAGCCGTTTCATCGCGCCGCTGCTACAATTTTTAAAAGATTAATACACTATCGACGTGCTGGATTTTAGATTTGTAAACAGGTTTAACTTAAAGCCGAAATTTAAAAAGTCGTACCGGTTCGCAAAACGATCCTACCTGAAGCGCATACGGTTTTCGGTTTCGTTGTTTTTTTTCTGCATGGGACTGAGTTTCGCGAGCTGGGCAAGCCGAATCCCTGAAATTAAGCACAATTTAGGCCTAACAGAGGGTCAGTTAGGGACAATGCTTCTCGCGTTGCCACTCGGGCAACTGGTTGTGATGCCATTTTCAGGCCGCCTCGTAACACGCTTCGGAAGCCGTCGCACCGCTATGTTCGGGTTGTTGATTTATGCTTTTTGTCTGACGAACCTCGGACTGGCGTCTGAACCATGGCATCTTGCTGTCGGACTCTTCTCGTTCGGCCTGTTTGGTAATGTCTCGAATATTGCTGTTAACACTCAGGGAATTTATACTGAAACACTGCTAAACAAGAACGTTATGTCGGCTTTCCACGGAACGTGGAGCTTGGCTGGTTTTACGGGCGCAGTCGTGGGCCTGGGGATGGTTGCGCTGCACATGCCACCGTATTATCATTTCCTGGTAATCCTGGTTTTTGTGATATTGATCATTCTGAGCTCGCGAAAATACCTGATAAAGGCAAAGGAAAAAGTGAAACCTGTCAAAAAGAGTTTTTTCGCTAAACCCGATAAAGCGCTTGTACTTCTGGGAATCGTCGGATTTTGCTGTAAAGCGAGCGAAGGCGTGATGTTCGACTGGAGCGCGATCTACTTTAGGGACATTGTAGGTGCAAAAGGCGCGTTTGCGGTTTTCGGCTATGCATCGTTTATGATAACGATGTCGCTCGGACGGTTTATCGGCGACACGCTAATTGCGAAGCTGGGACGTAAGAGAGTGTTGCAGTACAGCGGGATCTTAATTTCTATCGGGCTATTCTTATCGGTATTGTGGCCGTATCTGATCGCAAGCACACTTGGCTTTATGCTTGTGGGCCTTGGTGTTGCAACCATTGTTCCCACTGTTTACAGCCTTGCCGGTAGAAGCACAGCTACTTCGGCAGCGGAAGCCTTGACAACAGTTTCAAGTGTAAGTTTCCTCGGATTTTTATTGGCGCCGCCCGTGATCGGATACATTGCTGAAATTGCGGATCTTCGCTATTCATTTGCGTTTATCGGCATTTTCGGGTTCCTTATCGCTTACCTCGTCACGCGAATGAAAAACATTGCATAACTTGAATTACTTCTTGATGAACTTCTTTGTAAACGTTCCTTCCGATGTTTGGATCTTGACAAAATGAACACCCGATGACAGCGTCTCGACATTAATTTCGGCGTTGTAGCTCGATAACACAAGTTGTCCGATAGCATTATAAATGTCTGCTTTGTCAAAAGATGCCGACGACGGCAACGAAATGTTCAGAACAGCTGCAGCCGGGTTTGGATAAAGCGCGATAGCTTCAAGAGTAAAGTCCTGTGAACCGAGCGTTGTGCTGTTATTATTAGAGATGAGGTGTATATCCGGATCAAATTCGAACGACACAACTGGAAAAGGCACGGCCGCTGTAATTGTCTGGTTGTCGGCCGTGTTCTGCAAAACAATATCCAAAACTTGTCCGTTTGCACCATAAAGCCTTATCGGAAGCGGCATTTCAAAGAACGACACCGACGGGTGCGATTGTTCCTGCGCTACAAGAAACTGCACTTGGCCGAAACCTGCGTTGTGCGCTGTTATTGAATAGCTCGGGTAGCCTTGTCCATAAATCCAATCTGCAAAGAAACCATCCAGATCCTGACCTGAAACCGCTTCAAGATGCGATTGAAGGTCAGCAGTAACTGCAAAATCATACGCCAGGTCAGGATCGGCTAAATAGTTACGAACGCCCTGAAAAAAGGTTGCATCGCCAAGTTTCCACCGAAGCATTTCTATAACCATTGCTCCTTTGTTATAACTCAGCCTGCTGCTGAAAATCCGGTTTACATTATCGGCTTCCAATTCCGGCACATACACAGAGCCACCGGGCGACGAGGTAATATGGTTTACAAGTCCGCCTTTCCAGTCAATGAAGTCGGCTGGCCCGTCAAGATGTTCAATTGTGAGTCCGCTTAAATACGTAGCGAAACCTTCGTTTAGCCAGATGTCGTTCCAGCTGCCGCAGGTCACCTTGTCGCCAAACCATTGGTGCCCAAGCTCATGTGCGATCAGGTCGCGGCTAAAATTTTGCATAAACGAAATTGTAGTATGCTCCATTCCGCCGCCCCAGCTGAATTGCGCGTGGCCGTACTTTTCTTCCCAAAACGGATACTTTTCAAAAAGCGTTTCATACAAGTCCATTATAGGCAACGTCTGCGCGAGTTGAGCAGGAGCAGAACTGTTTTCAGGGTAATAATAATTGATAATTGGAAACTCATATGGCGCAGTTCCGGCCTGCTGTGTAAAAATAGTATAGTTCGTCACGGCAATTGCAACCAAATAGGCAGGAATGGGATAGTTATGGTGCCAGATCGTAGTTTTGTTGGCGCCGTTTACCGTAGCCGATTGCTGAAGTCCGTTGGAGACGGCAACATATTGCGAGGGTGCAGTAATCCAGATTTCAATATTATCAATTTTGTCGTTCAAATCCTGTTTGCATGGCCACCAATCACGTGCGCCAAACGGCTCCGACAACGTGTAAAGAACAGGTTGGGCAACGTGTGTTGTGGTAGTGAAAGCCTGTTCATCAGAAGAAGGTTGGCCGGAATAAGTGATTACAACTGTTGCCGACGTCCCTGCGGGCTGAGCGGTTCCAAGGTTAATCACCAGTTCATCATTCGCATTTTGAACAAAACTCAGTGGAAGTCCATTGCGCGTGACCGAGCTGACGTTCAATTCATTTGTAAGGTCGAAGGTGAGCGTCGACATATTGGTAAGTGCCGTATACGTTGTTGTCACTATTCCGGAAATGAAATACTCGTCGGGATCAACCGTAAACTGCAGCCTGTGAAAAGTGACATCGTAGTTTAATGTGTTCGGGTTTACTTCAAGGTTTGCCAGGCTCGATGCAGCTTTCATCTCGGCCTCGGCAATTTCGCTGTTAATGCCGTTCTGTGCAAAAGTCAACGCAACAGAAAACAACATGGAAAATATATAGAGTTTATTCATGACAATTTTTTGCGAATATAATTAATTACATGGTTATCTTGTGTTAAGGTGGCAATAAAAGGCTGATCATCACCACGTGCCAATTCGTTGATTTCGTAACGGCAACCCCCGTATTCTAAAACATTTGATTAAATTTGCTTCCTTAAAAAATCTATATGTTACAGATCGCTTACATTCGGGAAAACAAGGAAAAAGTTATAAAAGCATTGGCGAAAAGAAACCTTGATGCCGCACCAATTGTTGATGAAGTTGTGCTGCTTGATGAAAAGCGGCGTGCGACACAGGCAGAGCTTGACGAAATCCTATCTGAATCGAACAAGCTTTCTAAAGATATAGGTGAATTGATGAAAGGCGGCGAGAAAGCCAAAGCAGCAATCCTGAAAGAAAAGACCGTTTCACTAAAAGAAAAAAGTAAAGAACTTTCCGATCAGCTTGAGAAGCTTGCCACCGATCTTATCCAAAAATTATATACGCTTCCAAATCTTCCTGCCGATATCGTTCCGGAAGGAAAAACCCCTGAAGACAACGTAACGGTTTTTCAGAGTGGGGAAATTCCGGCGCTGCATGAAACAGCGCAGCCACATTGGGACCTTGTAAAGAAATATGATATTATCGACTTTGAACTTGGCGTTAAAATTGCAGGTGCGGGATTTCCCGTTTATAAAGGTAAAGGCGCCAAACTCCAACGCGCACTGATTGCTTACTTTCTCGATAAAAATACAGCAGCAGGCTACAAGGAATATCAGGTGCCGCATTTGGTGAACGAGGCTTCAGGATATGGAACAGGACAACTTCCCGATAAGGAAGGACAGATGTATCACGTTGGCGTAGATGATCTATATCTGATTCCAACTGCAGAAGTTCCGGTAACCAACTTGTTCCGTGATGTTATCTTGTCTGAAAGCGAGCTTCCGGTTTTGTGTACGGGTTACACGCCTTGTTTCCGACGTGAAGCCGGTTCGTACGGCGCACATGTACGCGGACTAAATCGTTTGCATCAGTTCGATAAGGTCGAGATTGTGCGTATTGAACATCCTTCGAAATCATATGAGGCGCTCGAAGGAATGGTGGAACATGTGAAAACGATACTGGACGAACTAAAATTGCCGTACCGCGTGTTGCGCCTTTGTGGCGGCGACATGGGTTTTACTTCGGCACTGACCTACGATTTCGAGGTATTCTCAACGGCTCAGGATCGATGGTTGGAAATTAGCTCGGTCTCTAACTTCGAAACGTTTCAGGCAAACAGGCTTAAGCTTCGTTTCCGCGACAGCGATGGTAAGAACCAATTGGCACACACCTTGAACGGAAGCTCATTGGCTTTGCCGCGTGTGCTTGCCGGGATAATCGAAAATTACCAGACACCCGAAGGCATTGTCATTCCCGAGGTTTTGAGGTCGTACACCGGCTTCGACATTATCAACTGATAATCATTGCGCCACGTACTATTTCGGCACAAAAAGAGTTATATTGCTGTAACTATGAGAAAAATAATCTTTATCGTCTTTTGCCTGGTTTCGATTGCCGCGTCTGCGCAGAACGAGCAATTGGCGCAGAATTATTTCGATAAAGGCGACTTCGAAAAGGCTAAACTCAGCTATGAGGAACTTTTGGTAAAGCAACCTTCAAACGGGTTTTACTTCGGCCGCCTTGTAGAGAGTTATCAGCAATTGCTACAGTTTGATCTTGCCGAAAAAGCGATTCTTCAACGGCTAGACAAATACAAACAACCTGTATTGCTGGTCGAATTAGGTTATAACTACCAGTTGAAAAAGGAACCTGCGAAAGCCAAACGATACTATGAAGAAGCTTTGGATCGTATCCGGAAAAATCCACAGGATGTTTATGGCATTGCACCCGTTTTCGAAAAAAAATCGCTAATCGATTACGCGCTGCAATCCTATAAGATCGCAGTTGATCTCGAGCCCAAATTTAATTTTAACTTTCAGATGGCGCTGCTTTACGGACAATCGGGCAACACCGACATGATGATTTCGATGTTTCTTGATGAAGCGTATAAGAATCCGCATAGTTCTATCATTATCCAGAACCAACTCTCGCGCTTCATGACTGGCGAAGAAGGCGAAACTACGTTCAACGAGTCGCTTCGTAAGGCATTGCTGGTACGTGCGCAGAAAAATCAGGATGTTTACTGGAACGAATATCTGAGCTGGTTTTATGTTCAGCAAAAGGAATATGGCAAAGCTTTCATTCAAGAGAAGGCAATCTACAAACGCAACGGTGAGAATTTTGCAAACATTGTAAACCTCGCCGACCTTGCAATTGAAGAAAAAGATAATGAAACCGCTAAAGAAATTCTGGCATTCATTCTGGAAAACACGCAAGATATCGAGCTCTTGGTCCAGGCGCATAACTTCTTGACCGAAATGCGGATCAATGCCGCAACCGAGAAAGAATATGCTCAAATAGACACGAGCCTTGACGCGCTGGTGAAGGAATTTGGTGTAAGCCCGTATTCACTGCCGCTTCAGATTCTGCAGGCTAAATTTGTAACCTTTCAACTTCGGAATCCGGAACGTGGAAAAACGATTTTAAAAGCGGCGCTTGAGCTTCCATTGACGAAATACCAGCAGGCGGATGTAAAGATGCAGCTAGCCGACATTTTTCTTTTCGAAGAAAAATTCAATCAGGCGCTGTTGTATTATTCGCAAATAGAAGAAGATCTGAAAAATGATGCGGTCGGCCATCAGGCAAGTCTGAAGGCTGCGAAGACGAGCTATTTTAAAGGTGACTTTGAATGGGCAATGGCGCAATTCAAGGCACTTAAATCGGCTTCGTCCCAGTTAATTGCAAACGATGCGCTCGAATATTTTCTGTTGCTGAACGACAATACAGTGGCCGATTCGACCCAAACCGCACTTAAACAGTTTGCACGTGCCGACTACATGTTATACCAAAATAAAAATCGTGAGGCATTAGAAGAATTTCAATCGATTTTAAAATCATTTAAGGGCGACGAAATTGAACCTGTAACATTGCTGCGACTTGGCAGGACATATGAAAAGCTCGGCGATTATACAACTGCAATTAGCCATTATGCGACGATTGCCGATCTTCATAAAGAATCAATTTATGTAGACGAAGCGTTGTATTTCTCGGCAGAAATCTACAACAACATCATAAAAGATCCCGTCAGAGCGAAAGCACTCTATGAGCAACTGTTGTTCAATCACGAAGACAGCATCTATTTTATCGACGCCCGAAAGAAGTTCAGGATACTGCGCGGCGACACCAACCTGTAATACGCAGGCAAACATTCAATTTACATCAAATGATTATCTATAACGTTACAACCAATATTCAGGAAAGTGCGCGCGAACAATGGCTTCGGTGGATGCAGGAAATTCACATTCCGCAAGTTTTGGCCACCGGAAAGTTCAGGTCGGCTCGAATGACGCGCGTTCTCATAGAAGAAGAAACCGGCGGTGCGACGTACTCGGTCCAGTTTCTAACCGACAGCCGTGAAACCCTTAAGCGCTATTATGACGAGGATGCGCCGGCATTACGCGCTGAAACGCTTAGGCTGTTTGCCGATACTGCACTTTCTTTCCGCACCGAGCTCGAACTGGTAAGCGATCATTGGGAACAATCAATTTAATTTACGTTGCAGATAGCGGAACGAAATGGAAAAAGTAAAAGCAAAAAAACACCTCGGACAGCATTTCCTGAACGATGAAAATATTGCCAGGAAGATCGCCGATAGCCTTAATTTAAGCGGGTATGACTCGCTTTTGGAAATTGGTCCCGGAATGGGCGTGCTCACCAAGTATCTTCTTGAGAAACCGGTTACGACTTATGTGATTGAAATAGACACTGAATCGGTTGAATATTTAAATACACATTATCCAAAACTTCATGAGAAGATTATTTCGAAGGATTTCCTGAAGTACAACATCAATGAGATTTTTTCGGGAAAACAGTTTGCGATCATTGGCAATTTTCCGTACAACATTTCGACCCAAATCGTCTTCCGCGCACTCGAATACCGTGCTCAAATCCCGGAATTCGCCGGAATGTTCCAAAAGGAAGTCGCCGAGCGGATCTGTGAAAGGAAAGGCAGTAAAGCATACGGGATTCTTTCGGTCCTGGTTCAGGCATTTTACGATGCCGAATACCTGTTTACCGTTTCGGAAGATGTGTTTATTCCACCACCCAAAGTAAAATCAGGCGTGCTCCGGCTTCGGCGGAAGGAAAATTTCACCTTGCCATGTAATGAAAGACTATTTTTCACTGTCGTAAAAACGGCATTTCAGCAACGTCGGAAAACGATCCGCAACAGCTTAAAAACCTTAAATCTCTCGGTTTTATTACGGGAAGATACTATCTTTGACATGCGTCCGGAGCAGCTGGATGTGCAACAATTTATAGCCCTTACGCAGAAAATAGAAGCCGATGGAATTTAAAATCAGCAAGGATCTCTTACAGCAGCTTGAGCAACTGATTGCCGCGAAAAACGACAATGAGCTGAACCTGTTGCTGCAGGACATGCACCATGCTGATATTGCTGAAATCCTGGACGAACTTCATATTGATCAGGCTACCTATATCTTCAAGTTGCTCGACAGCGAAAAGACCGCGGAAATCCTTCTTGAACTTGAAGACGATCTTCGCGAGAAGATATTAAACCGGCTTTCGGCAAAGGAAATTGCGGAAGAACTTGACGAACTTGAAACGAACGACGCCGCCGATATTATCGCTGAACTTTCGCAGAGCAAGAAAGAGGAAGTAATCCAGGAATTGCAGGACGTTGAGCACGCCAAGGACATTGTGGAGCTGTTGCGGTACGACGAAGACACCGCCGGCGGATTGATGCACAAAGAGCTCGTAAAGGTTAATGAGAACTGGAACGTACTCACATGTGTGAAGGAAATGCGGATCCAGGCTGAAAATATTTCTCGCGTACATTCGATATATGTTGTTGACGACGAAGGCAGGCTTAAAGGGCGGTTGTCACTAAAAGATCTTTTAACAACGTCGACAAAAACGCCTATTTCCGACGTTTATATACGTAAAGTCGATTCGGTGAACGTAGATACAGAAGATGTTGAAGTTGCGCGCATCATGCAGAAGTACGACCTTGAAGCGATTCCGGTTGTGGATGAACTCGGGCGTTTGGTAGGCCGTATTACAATTGACGATATTGTTGATGTAATTAAAGACGAAGCCGACAAAGATTACCAGCTTGCAGCGGGTATTTCGCAGGACGTCGAAGCAAACGATACGATTCTCGAACTGACGCGCGCACGTTTGCCTTGGCTGGTACTGGCGCTTTTAGGCGGGCTGATATCCGTGCACGTTCTCGAGTTGTTTGGCGGAGCCATGGAAAATCACAAAGACTTGTTTTTCTTTACACCACTTATCGCTGCGATGGCGGGTAATGTGGGCGTACAGTCGTCGGCGATAATTGTTCAGGGACTCGCCAATAACACACTCAGCGGCTCGCATTTTAATCGGTTGCTGAAGGAAGTTTCACTGAGTTTGCTGAACGGCGTCATCCTCGCGATCATTCTGCTGTTGGCAAGCCACTTTTTGCTCGATGTTAAGATAATTATCGGTATAATCGTTACTATTGCGTTGGTTTCGGTAATCATAGTCGCCTCGCTCATAGGGACGTTCATTCCGTTGCTTTTGGATAAGTTCGGAATCGATCCTGCACTGGCAACCGGTCCGTTTATTACAACGAGCAATGACATTTGCGGAATCCTGATCTATTTCACGATTGCGAAAAGCATCCTCGGATTCTAAGAAAATTGTCGATAAACCTTTCCGTATAACGAAGCTGGATTGGACATGAAAAAAATACTTTTATTTATTTGCTTTCTAACAGTAATGGCCGGATACAGTCAGATTGATTCAGGTACGAAGTCAATGGCGATCCCTTTGTCGAAGAAGCGCAAATCGCCTCCGTCCGTTGCGATTGCAAAACCTGAACCCGCGCCACCCGTAAAAGAAAATCCCGCGCCGACGCCAAAACCTCAGGTTGTAGAGAAGGAAAAGGAAATTACAATGATCCCAAAAGACGAATTTATCGAACCTGGGAGAATCATCGAAGACAAACTGAACAAGCGCACCGAAGGAAATCAGTTCCGGGAAGTCAGGCGAAACGAGCACTTGGGCAACTATCATACGTCTTCCGCATATATTATGGTGAAATACCGCGACTATGGCGATATAGATGGCGATAGGGTAGAACTTCGCAACAATGACGCGTTGATACTGGAGAATGATTATCTCGAAGCCTCTTTTAAGGAGTACCGCGTTGATCTTGTGCACGGGATAAACAAGATTGAGATAAAGGCACTTAACGATGGTTTACTTTATCCAAATACGGCTGAGTATCGAATTACCGACGAAAAAGGAGAACACATTAGTTCGAAGACTTGGGCATTGGCTGCCGGATTTAAAGCGGTTCTGATTATTATACGGGAATAGTCAAGATGACCACGCCGATAAAAGATATTATGAGCAGAAGTACCCGAATCCTTCACCTTGACACCAATCACCCGTTGCTGCTCGAACAATTGTCAAACGCCGGATTTGAAAACCACGAAGATTACACGTCCACTAAAGATGAGATTCAAGAGAAAATAGCGCATTTTGACGGAATTATTATCCGAAGCCGCTTTAAGGTAGACCGCGAGTTTATTGACAAAGCGAAAAGCCTGAAATTCATCGCGCGTGTGGGCGCCGGACTCGAATCGATCGACGTCGATTATGCCAAATCAAAGAACATTACGCTTATTGCTGCACCTGAAGGCAATCGCAATGCTGTTGGCGAACATGCGCTGGCAATGTTACTTTCGCTATTCAACAACCTGAACAAAGCGCATTCTGAAATTCAATCGGGTCACTGGAACCGTGAGCAGAATCGCGGACATGAACTCGACGGCAAGACCGTTGGCATCATCGGATATGGTAATATGGGAAAAGCATTCGCAAAGAAATTACGCGGTTTTGAAGTTACCGTGCTTTGTTATGATATTCTTCCAGATGTAGGAGATGAAAACGCGAAACAGGTATCACTTGCCGAACTACAGCTTCACGCCGATGTGGTAAGCCTTCATGTGCCGTGGACGCCACTTACTGATAAGATGGCGAATTCTAATTTTATCGACTCCTTCGCAAAGCCGTTCTGGTTAATTAACACATCACGTGGGAAAAACGTAGTAACTGCCGATTTGGTCGCCGGATTACTATCCCGAAAAATTACCGGCGCGGGGCTTGACGTACTTGAGTATGAGAAGTCGTCGTTCGAACATTTATTCAGTGATCATGAAATTCCCGAGGCTTTCAGTTACTTATTGCAAGCGAAAAACGTATTGCTGTCGCCACACATCGCGGGTTGGACCTTTGAAAGTAAAGAACGGTTGGCGCAGGTAATAGTTAATAAAATAAAAGATTTATTCATTAACGAATCCAAAACATTATGAAAAAAGGAAAAGTTACCGGCATCGGAGGTTTCTTCTTTAAGTCGGACAACTCCAAACAATTGGTGGAATGGTATAGCAAGAATCTCGGTCTGGAGGCCAATCCTTACGGTGCGAGCTTTGCGTGGAAGGACAACGACGGCACCGAGTGCGCTACGCAATGGGCGCCGTTTGCTGCAGACACCGAATATTTTAACCCGTCGACAAAGCAGTTCATGCAGAACTTCCGCGTTGACGATCTGGATGCGTTGCTGGAACGATTGCTTGCGGATGGCGTAATAACCGTTGGAAATCCTACGAGTTATGACTACGGCAAATTCGCCTCGATCGTGGACCCTGAAGGGAATAAAATTGAACTTTGGGAACCCGTTTCTTCAGATGATGATGCAGCTGACGATTCGACCGAAGATCTTCCTTCATCAGGAAAAGTAACCGGCCTCGGCGGTGTGTTCTTTAAAGCAGAGAACTCCAGGAATCTGGCCGCGTGGTATGGGGAATATCTGGGACTGAATATTGACCAATATGGCTCGACTTTCTGGTGGAAAGACAAAGCCGGTAATGATTGTTCAACGCAATGGTCGCCATTTGCAGCCGACACCACTTATTTTAGTCCATCCCAAAAAGAATTTATGCAGAACTTTCGGGTAGACAACCTTGATGCATTGCTTGAGCGGTTGCGGAACGACGGAGTAACCATGGCCGGAGCACCCAAAAGCTTCGACTATGGCAAGTTTGCGTGGATCATGGATCCGGAAGGAAATAAAATTGAACTTTGGGAACCTATCGATAAGGCATTTACTTAAATTGATTATTTTTATCGCCTAATCAACAAACGAACATGGAAAACATTACACAAGAAACGTGGAATACACCACAACCGCCAATCCCGGAATTTAAGGTCGACCCAATAATGGTGCTGATTCTCGGATTTGTAACATGCGGGCTCTATTTAATTTATTGGAATATTAAAGTGGCGGAAGTCTTAAACGCAGTTGCGGGACGTGAAGTAATTTCGCAGCCGGTGGCAATCTTTGCAGGATGTTGTTATCCTGTGAATGTTTACTTTTTCTACGTTGTAGGGAAAGAAGCGCTTCCAGAAGTCTATAAAAGAACCGGCGTAGTAAAAGATGACAGCGTTTTGTTATTGATTCTTGGTTTCTTTTTCCCGATGGTGGCTGCAATGATCGTACAGAGTGATGTCAACAGGCTTTATAGGTAATACGCGTCCCAGACGTAAGATATACGGAATTACCGGCGCGCTTCTGACGCTGGTTTTTCCGTTTTTTTTAATGCTCGCAACCACTGGAAGTCATCTGGAGTCGGAGCAGTCACTTTGCCCGTTTAAGCTGTTAACAGGTTTTCCTTGTCCGGGTTGCGGCATCACGAAATCGTTGGTTTTTCTCTATGAAGGCGATCTCGGCAAAAGCCTGCACTATCATATACTCGGACCTTTTGTTGTATTGTTCAGCGTCTTTATCATTTTCGTTCTTTCGGCAGAACTTGCCACAGGAAAAGAGTATTTCCGCTCGGTGTTCTATAACAGGAAGCTGGCGTATTTTTTGGGAATGGTATTGACTGTTTACCATCTGATCCGGCTGATAAACTTCATAACTGTAACATCGTGGCACGAAATCGTGCGGCAGTCGGTTTGGGGGTAATTATTCGCCTTTCTCGGCTATCTTTCGCTCGAGCTCAGCCTGGAATTCTTCCATAACCGGCTTCATGGTACTTTCGGGAATATCAGCAATGCGAATATACATAAGGCCATCAATCGCGTTGTTGAACAGCGGGTCCACATTAAACGCTACAAGTCGCGCGTTCTGTTTAATGTATTTCTTGATAAGAACAGGCAAGCGCAAATTCCCCGGTTCAAGTTCATCGATAATCTTATCGAATTTGTTGAGATCGGCCTCAGCTTCATCAAATATAAAATCCTTGTCGGCGTCCTTTAGTTTAACTTTAAATTCCTTCTTCGGATGGATATATTGCGCGATGTACGGATCGTAATAATGCGATTTCATAAACTCGATCATCAGCGACTTTGAGAAATTCGAAAACTGATTGCTGATGCTAACGCCGCCCAACAGGAATTTATGCTCCGGATAACGAAGCGTTGTGTGGATAATGCCGCGCCATAGCAGGAACAATGGCATCGGTTTTTGCTGATAATCTTTGATGATGAACGCTCGGCCCATTTCGATCGACTTATGCATCATATCGTGCAACTCCGATTCAAACCGAAACAATCCGTTTAGATAAAAACCCTCGATTCCCATCTTTGGATAAATCTCAGAACCCAACCCCATGCGGTATGCACCTGCGATCTGCTTGGTGTCGTCGTCCCACAAAAACATGTGATGATAATATTTATCGTATTTGTCGATGTCGATCGATTCGTTCGTCCCTTCACCAACCTCACGAAACGTCACTTCCCGAAGCCTTCCAATCTCATGCAAAATCACCGGAATCTTATTCGCTTCAGTAAAGAAAACTTCATAATTCTTGCTTTGAAGCAATCGGCAATCGGTTTTTCTTAACGCGTTAACCTCTGAAGTAATTTTTTCCTGGTTCGCCGGGTTCGCGATGTCCTTCGGATTCCGGGTCATCTTCAGCGGTGTCGGCAGGAAATCCCGGTCCTTTTCAAACGGATTGGCGAGCATGTATGTTTTGCGACGCAGGAATTCAGAATATTCCTCAAGCGTCGTATGTTCATTCTGTTCGGTAACCGAGATCGGCTTTCCGATGCGTACTTTAATCAGCCGATCTTTCTGTGTCAGCAATTCCGAAGGCAGTTTGGCCGTGCGAAGTGTATCGCTTATTTTCGAAAGCAGATAAAAGGACTTGCTGTTTTTTGCGTGGAAATAAATCGGGATAACCGGAACCTGCGCCTTACGAATTACCTTAATAGCGCCTTCTTCCCATGGTTTGTCGACTACAAGGCGACCGTCACGATAGGTTGACACTTCGCCTGCCGGAAACATCCCAAGTGGCTTTCCGTCGCTCAAGTGGCGTAGCGTTTCCTTGATCCCAATAACGCTCGACTTTGCATCTTTATGGTTTTCAAATGGATTTACCGGCATAATGTACGGCTTCATCGGATCGATGCGGTGCAAAAGAAAATTCGCGATAATCTTGAAATTCGGTTCGCGCTCGAGCATCATTTTCAGCAATAAAATGCCGTCGATTCCTCCAAGCGGATGGTTTGAAATGGTAATATAGGCGCCGTCTTTTGGCAGCCGTTTCAAATCTTCTTCAGGTATTTCAAAACGGATCTGGAACTCGTCGAGGATTGCGTTGAGGAACTCCACTTCTGATAAATGTTTGTTCCTGTCGTAAACATCATTCAACACCGAAATCTTCAGGACTTTCATCAGAAGCCATCCTGCGAAAGTGCCAAGAACCCCATATTTATCAGCGTTAATTGCTTTCGCAACCTCCTTGGCAGTGACTAGCCCCATTTTGTTTGGTTTGGAGCAAAGATAAAAAATTAAAGCATTAACGGGTGAACGGCTCAATTCATTTTCGGATGTTGCGGCATCCTGCTTTTTTACTACTTTTGGGTGCAAATGAAACGCTTACATGAAGATTATTTCGTACAATGTTAATGGCATCAGGGCCGCGATCAACAAGGGTTTCATCAACTGGCTGAAAATAGCTGATCCAGATGTGATCTGCCTGCAGGAAATCAAAGCGGTAAAAGAACAAGTTCCTGTTGAAGAGTTTGAAAGCGCAGGTTACCCCCATCATTATTGGTTTTCTGCAGAGAAAAAAGGCTACAGCGGTGTCGCAATTCTTTCAAAGACAAAGCCTGACAACGTGGTCTACGGCACCGGGATCGAACACATGGATTTTGAAGGCCGAAACATTCGGGCCGATTTTGGCGACATCTCAATAATGAGCTTTTACATGCCATCGGGAACCAATAGCCTGCGAATCCCGCACAAGTTCATGTACATGGACGACTTTTCCCACTACATTCAAAACCTCACGAAGGAAATCCCGAATCTGGTTGTTTGCGGCGATTACAACATCTGCCATACGGCGATCGACATTCACGATCCGGTTCGAAACAAGAACGTTTCAGGATTTTTGCCGCAGGAACGCGAATGGCTTGAAATGTTCATCAACAATGGTTTCATCGATAGTTTCAGGCATTTTAACAAAGATCCGCACAATTACACGTGGTGGAGCAATTTCGGGAACGCACGCGCGAACAACAAAGGCTGGCGCCTCGATTATATCCTGGTGACAAAGCCGCTCGAAAACCGGTTGACACGTGCGGTGATCCTGAGTGAGGCCAAACACTCGGATCATTGTCCGGTTTTGGCCGAGATTAACTAGAAGCTTATCCTGCTGTCGGCTTTATCTTTTGTTGCTGTCATTCCAAAACGTAATCAGGACCTGTATGTAAGCAACAAAAGGATATCGCAGCCCATCAGGGCTAGGGCATCAAACTAAAAAAAACAAATTGAACAAAATGATAAAGAGAATTTCAATTGCATTTCTGGCACTCGCACTTTCATCCTCATGCGTGTCCAAAAAAGTGTACACGGAGCTTGAGACAAAGTTCGCCGATCTAAAAAAAGAAAACCGCCGATTATCAGATGAAAATGACGAACTGAGCCAGGCTAAATACCAACTCGAAACCGATTATGCCGCCGCACAAGCTGAACTTGCCAAGACCAAAGCAGATCGTGACCGTTTCCAATCGCAGTTTTCAGCAGCCGAAACTAATCTCAAGAATTTGCAGGCATCGTACAACGCGCTCGAGAAAAACAGCGATGAGGTGTTGCAAACCAACATGAACAAAAATCGCGAACTACTTGCGCAACTTGAAGCAAAGGAAAAAGCACTCGCAGCCGAACAACAGCGCCTTAATAAATTAAAAAGTGATCTTCAGGCCAGTTCTGATCGCCTGGCCGAACTGGAAAACCTGATGGCTTCGAAGGATGCCGCGATGAAAAAGCTGAAAGAAACGCTGTCGAAAGCATTGAACAGCTTTGAAGGCAAAGGCCTTACCGTACAGGAAAAAGATGGTAAAGTATATGTTTCAATGGAGAACAAGTTATTGTTTAGTTCCGGAAGTTGGGCTGTAGGAGCCGAAGGACGTCGCGCCGTTGTAGAAGTTGCGAAAGTACTCGCCGATAATCCCGATATTTCGGTACTGATCGAAGGCCACACCGACGACGATGCTTACGCCGGATCAGGCCCGATAGCCGACAATTGGGATCTTTCGACCAAACGTGCAACTGCGATTGTTTCAATTCTTGGTGAAAACAAAAAAGTAAACAGGCAAAACCTGACTGCTGCCGGACGTAGCGAATATGCGCCACTGGCAACAAACGAAACAGCTGAAGGCAAAGCCAAAAACCGTCGTATAGAAATCATCCTGACCCCGAAACTCGACGAGATCTCGAGAATGCTGAACGAACTATAGTCAGTTGTTTCTTCGCGAAAAGGCATAACGTCGCGAAGCTTAAATGAAAGGCGCATCCAATTAAGGATGCGCCTTTCATTTTATACCGCCAAATTATCTCAATAAATTTGCTCTTGTTCGCGTAGATGTAATTATTTCACTGTCAGCTTCGACTGAAATTTGTTTCCGGAGCGGTCTTCAAGCGTCACGAGATATATTCCGCTTTCCATATCTGAAACCTGAAACTGGCCGTCGCTACTCTGTGACACTTTTTGCGACACAATCAGCTTTCCTGTCAGGTCGTGAACTTGTAGTTGAGCCGGAAACCCGATAGTATCGGTGGCGATGCGAACAAGTCCGTCAGCCGGATTAGGATATAGAGCCAAATTCATTTTGGAATTAGGATTGACTCCGAGATTTGTGTCAACAATCCTGTAAATAGTCCCGTTTCCTGAAGCAATGTATAGCTCACCGTTCATGTCTTCGCCAAAGGTAGTAAGGCTGTTCAGCCCGCTGAGGTTCGTACCGAACGTTATGTTATTGGATGCGTCAAGCATATTGATCCTGCCTTGGCAATAATCGGCAAAAAAATACTTGTTTGCGAACGCCGGATATGTTGTGCCGGTGTAAAAATAGCCGCCGGTTATAGAACAACCGCCGGTTGCCGAATGGGTATATTGTGCAACAGGCATCGTCATCGTTGAGGCTGCCGCACAGCCGCTGGTGTTGTACGGAACAGTTCCTTCGTAGCAGCGCCAGCCAAGATTAAGTCCGGGAGTAAGCGGATTTGAAATTTTATTTATTTCCTCAACATTGTTTTGTCCGACATCGGCGATCCACATATCACCATTCAGCCGGTTAAACGAAAATTTCCATGGGTTCCTGACACCAATCGCCCAGATTTCGTCGTTTCCGGCAACTCCTACATAAGGATTGCCAGCTGGAATGCTGTACGGCGATCCTGAATCAACGTCGATACGAAGCATCTTTCCAAGATTTTCGTTAATGTTTTGTGCCCTGTTTCCGGGATCGCCGCCGCTTCCGCCGTCACCCATTCCAATATAAAGATAGCCGTCAGGCCCAAATTTTATGGTTCCTCCATTATGGTTTGAAAACGGTTGTGCAACGGTGAGCAACACTGTTCCACTTGTCGCGTCGGCAACATTGGGATTGGAACTAACAGAATAACGTGCAACCACCGTAGCGCCATCGCCGGCACGGGTGTAATTCACGAAGAAAAAGCCGTTATCGGCATAATCGGGATGAAATGCTAGTCCGAGTAGTCCGCGTTCACCTCCACTTAAGACAACCGTACTTGGCAGGGTTAAGAAATTTGTAGTGTTTACGCTTCCATCTGAATTTACGATCCTGATGCGTCCTTCCTGTTCCACAACAAACAGTCGTGGATCGCCCGCGTGCGTGATTTCAACAGTGCCGTCAAATCCGGATGCAAACGAACTGATTCCGATGGTCTGCGAAAATGCTGCTACGGACAGAAGCAGAAATAATAGAGTAATTTTGCGATTCATAGCTTTACGTTTTGAGGTTCAACATAAAGATACGTCTTTTTTGAATTTCTATTGCTGGTTTTGAATAAGTTACGAAAAATGAGATTTCCAGTTAACAGCTGGATTAGATAATCAGTTTAAAAATCAAACTCCTCGATCGAGATTGTATCCGTTTCAATTTCCTTTTCTTCTTCCTCGGTTTTGGAGACGTACGATCGCGCGCGTCCATAAAGTGTCACTATTCGAGTTTGAGCGATTGTATCGTCAGCCGAGAGCAGTCCGCGGCGCAGCATGATATTTTTTAGATAGGAGTTACGGCGAACGACATACGGTTTCAGGTTCGCATTTCCGTCAAACTGCCACATGAATCCTTTTGGGCGCGGGATAATGTTCGCCAGGAACAACGACTCATTCAGATTCAGTTCCGATGGATGTTTCTGAAAATAGAAGATCGATGCTTCGCCAACTCCGTAAATATTGGGTCCCCATTCGATAATATTGAAATAAACTTCCAGCATGCGTTCTTTGCTGGCGATGCGGTTGTTTTCCAGTATATAAACCAATAGGATCTCTTCGAGCTTGCGCGAAAGCGTCTTTTCCCGTGTCAGGAAGACGTTTTTAACAAGTTGCATACTGATAGTACTTGCGCCTCTGGTAAATTTTTTAGTCTTGATATTTTTAACAATCGACTGCTTGAAGGCATCATTGATAAATCCGCGATGAGAAAAAAACGACGGATCTTCTGCAGTGAGCACTGCTTTTCGCAGATACGGCGACACTTGGTTCAACGGCGTATAGTAAATGTTTTCGTTGTCCACAAGTATCGGGCGTTGCTGCCTGCCGTTCTCGATAGCGCGATACGTAAAAGGCCCGTTGAGTTTTGACAGATTCGCTTCGCCATATTTTACGATCCGAAGTTTGTCTTTGTTGATTTTGCTATTGAAAACGAGCGCGTTCGGGCGGTTTTTATTGTACAGGAACTCTAATGTATAATCGAAACTTCCTTCTGCGACCATCCCTTCAAAGTGTGAAAATAAACCCGTGGGCAGCGATGTGATAAAATCCTGCGCCTTCATCTTCGGAATTTTCACGTTGAGTTTGTAGACGGTATCCTTCTGAACGTTGTATTCAACATGGGGTCTGAATTTAATCTTGTTCACAAGCGCGGTTGAACTGCTGTCTAACGCCATGAAGTGGGGCCCGAAATTCAGCCTGTAGTCAAGTTCGGCCTTTTGAACTACAACATCGCGTGAGGCAATCTTTGCGTGGTTTACGGTCAAATTGCTGACTGAGGTAAAGCCGTCAATATGGAGTTCGTCGCCATCCATATCAATGTCGGATACCTTTAACCGAATTGAATCAAAGCCCGATTGCAGGTTCCAGCGCTCATCGACATAAGGAACTTTTATGGCGGCTCCGTCACTGTTGAAAAATTTCAGATCGGTTTGCTTACGGCGTGGATCAGCAAAACCGGTGATGCGCCAATTCTGGGCAAATGTATTTGTTGTGACGCGGATTGAACTCTCAAGTTTCTTGTCTACGAGCCGTAGCGTGTCGAGCTTCATTGTGATTTTTCTACCCATATCGTCCATTCGGAGCGTCACGTTCTGAACATGCATGTCGGTCGGGATCAGATTCAGGAATTTCGTCAGCAAGTTATACGCGCGTTCTGCTATATTTGAATCCTCGTCAGACGATTTCTCTTCTCGTACCTCGTTTTTAGGATGAAGAAAACTGTCGAAGTTCTTGCCTCTTTTGTCTTTGACTAGTTGGACAAATCCATTTTGGAGTTCGAGTGATCCAAGCTGAACATCGGCAGTAAGCAACTTCCAGACATTAACATTAGTTTTGAGGCTTTCGATCTTCAGGATTGTGTCCCGGTTTCGCGGAACCAAAAGGATCCTGTGCATTTCCACGCCAGAGAATCCAACAAATTTTGCCTCGCCGATTGAGAACTTGCTGTCGTAGTCACGTTCCATTTTGTTTTCGGCCTTTAAAATAGCCTGTTTCAGCAATTGATCACGGAAGAAGTAGAACGCTGCGATAGCCAGGATGAAAATGATTAAAAAGCATTTTACTGCCAGAATCACTTTTTGCTTTCGGGTTCTCATATAATTTTTCGGCATTAGTAGGTATAGCTATAAAGATAAGATTTTTTTTCGCCTAGCCAAAGAGCTGGCCGGCCACATCCTCGATCTTTGAGACCAATCTGATTTGGATTAACGTGTTTTTTAGCGCAATCTTATTATAGCGCGACACAAATATGGTCGAAAAGCCCAGTTTCTCAGCCTCTTGTATCCGTTGGTCTATTCGATTTACAGGCCTGATCTCGCCGGACAAACCGACTTCCCCCACGAAACAAAAATCTTTCCCAACGGGAATATCCTCATTTGAAGAAAGGATTGCGGCTACAACAGCAAGGTCGATTGCAGGATCGTCAACCGAAATTCCGCCTGTCACGTTCAGGAAAACGTCTTTTGTGCCAAGTCGGAAACCGGCGCGTTTTTCGAGTACAGCCAGAATCATGTTGAGCCTTTTCGCGTTATAACCGGTCGTACTCCGTTGTGGCGTACCATAAACGGCGGTGCTTACGAGCGCCTGAATCTCTATCATCAGCGGCCGCATGCCTTCAAGGGTCGCAGCGATCGCGGTTCCCGAAAGTTCTTCTTCACGATGCGATATAAGAATTTCTGAAGGGTTTGACACTTCTCGGAGTCCGCTTCCCTGCATCTCATAAATTCCGAGTTCTGCCGTCGATCCGAAGCGATTCTTGAGCGAGCGCAAAATTCGGTACACATGGTTTCGGTCGCCTTCAAACTGTAGCACGGTGTCGACCATGTGTTCGAGTATCTTCGGGCCCGCGATGTTTCCATCTTTCGTTATATGCCCAATTAAAATTACCGGAACATTGGTTTCTTTAGCAAATTTTATCAGCTCGGCCGTACATTCCCGGATCTGCGAAATGCTTCCGGGTGAAGCTTCAATATAATCAGTGTGAAGTGTCTGGATCGAATCGATGATCACTACGTCTGGACCGATTTCTTCAACCTGCCGAAAGATATTTTGTGTTTTGGTTTCGGTCAGGATATAACAATTATCGCTTGCTGGGTTTATCCGCTCCGCGCGCATTTTGATCTGCTTCTGACTTTCCTCTCCGGATACGTATAAGGTTTTATAGGGAAGCCGCAGTGATATCTGCAGCAGCAGCGTACTTTTTCCGATTCCGGGTTCGCCGCCAAGCAGGATTAATGACCCGGGAACGATCCCGCCGCCAAGAACACGGTTCAACTCGCCATCGCGAGTGTCCATCCGGACTTCCTGTGCCGAATCAATTTCGGTGACTTTAAGCGGTTTTCCGATCCGTTTATTTTCGGAAGTTGCGCTTTTCCAAACCGGCTTTTCGTCCTTCTGAATAATTTCTTCGGCTATTGTATTCCATTCTTTACAGGAGTTGCATTGGCCTTGCCAGCGGGAATATTGTGCGCCGCAGTTTTGGCAAAAAAAGGTGGTTTTAACTTTGGACATTACTTCAGATCTTCCGCTTTTTCAAGTATAAAATCTTTTGTAAGATCGCCAATTTCTTCTCGTTGGAATCCGCTCATATATGCTTTAATCGCCTTATTTGTCTCACCCATTTTTTCGTACATCATTCCCATGTGATAATCGGCAAGCATCGACTTTGGATAGTTCTTTTTTGCGAGATCGGCCAGCTTATCGAATTCGCTGTACGCTTTATTCTTCAGGATAGCAGCTTCAATAGCCTTGAAGTCGCTAACGCGAATCTGCAGTTTGATCCCGAGCGCTTTCTCCATAAAATCATATTTTGTAACAAGATAATCAACGTATCCAGACGGAAGCACAGCAATTTTTTCGGAAAACTCTGTTGTTGAGATTGGCTGGTAAACTGCGAAAAATTGGTACAATGCATTTGGGATCGAGTGTAACACAAGAGAATAGTGCGACGCGTGTGTGAAGTCGTCAAAGCCGTAGTTCAACGTCGGTTTCTTGTTTGACTTTACGGCTGCATCAAGTGCTTTAATTCGTTCGCGCATCTTCTTCAAATCCCCATCGGCAGTCGAATGATAATAAAATATGGGTTGCCCGATCGCGGCAAGCCGCTGCGGAATTTGTTCTTCCATTCCCGGAGGCAGTTCAGGACTCATCGAAATATAGGCGTTGAACAACGGATTCTCTTTGTACAAAAAGAAATTTACAAATCCCGCTGTGGTGTCGTGTCCGGCAATGATCTTGAACGGTGCTATCCGATACGTTTTTTCGATCGCGGGCAGCAGTTCCATTCCAACGAATTCGAAGAAACTCGCGCCAGTTTCTTCAGGAACGCCTTGTTCGCCAAATTTCGAATCGGCTTCACGTTCATTATTCTTATTTTGTGTAATGGCCACAATTACCATTTCGGGAATATCGTCCCAATACGCACCATAGTTAAGGTTTCCCAGGAACGGATCTAGCAGGTAGTCACCATCCAAAAGCAATAGCAATGGATATTTTTTTTCGGTGTTGCGCTCGTAAGATGGAGGCAGCGCGATTGTTATCTCACGATCTTGCCCGAGTTTTTTTGAAGTTATTGTGTCGGTAAATTTCGTTTGTGAAAAGGCGCCTGAAGTAATGAGGCAGATAAGAAGACCAAGAAGTTGTTTCATAAAGGACGGATTTGAGATCGTAACCTGAAATAAGGATTCGATTCGGGATCGCCAATATATAAAATTATTCCTTACGATTTAAGGCAGGCAACAGCAAAAAGGACGCAACTCCAGTGATAACAACCAAGAGGATTTGAGATGACCAGACGATCCAGCCGAAAGCAGTTCCGATAGTTTCAGATATGCCATAGAACACCAGTATTTTGGCAATTAAAACTGGGTAAGTTCCGAATCCGCTGCTTGTAACCGCTATGGCAATGCTTCCTACGATAAATGAGGTAAGAACTGCGCCAAAGCTAAGGTTGCTGGTGCCTTTTAGTGCAAATATCGTGACGTAAAACATCAATATATAGGTTGACCAGATAATGACCGTGTGAATCAGGAACGGAATCTTCTGCTTCATCTTTACAATACTCAAAAGGCCTTCTTTCAGACCGGAAATTTTTTCCTTAACCGTTAAGACGATTGCAAGTTTGGAGTAAAAATACATCAACAGGGCAACTACGAACAAAACAAAACCCGAAATCAAGATCACTAATGTTTGTTGCAGCGGAATCTTATCAAGTACAAATGCTTTGACAACATCAAACTGGACGAAAAAGGCGATAATTACGAGCAACAGCAGGATAACGGTATCAACGATGCGCTCGCCGACGATGCTTCCAAAGCCTTTGTCGAATGGGATTCCGTCATATTTTTTCACGAGTAATGCGCGGGAAATCTCCCCCGATCTGGGAATGGTCATGTTCATCAAATAACCAATTGAAACAGCCATGAAATTATTTGCAAATGAATTTTTGTAACCCATATGCTCCAAGGCGTATTTCCAGCGATAGGCTCGCGAGGCACATCCGATCAGGGAAATTATCAGCGACAAGAAAATATAAAAATAGTTGGCGTCCCGAAAATGAGCTTTTATCGTATCAATTTGCTCAGGTGTATATTTTTGGTAGGTGTAAAAAATAAGAAAAACCCCCAACAAAAGCGGAAGAGCAATCGACAACCATTTACTGAGCTGGTTTTTCAAAGGATCAAGTTAGTGAATTGTCCTTTTCGTTTGGAAAGATAAGCGTAGGACGGAAGGTTTTTGCTTCCTCGAAATCAAGGATTCCGTATGATATAATTATAATTATGTCGCCGCGCTGTACTTTTCGGGCGGCCGGACCATTCAACGTGATTTCCCCACTGTTGCGGTTTCCTTTAATCGCGTACGTTTCGAGACGTTCGCCGTTGTTTATATTTACGATTGACACTTTTTCGCCTTCAACAATGTTGGATGCTTCCATTAGTGCTTCGTCAATGGTGATGCTGCCTATATAATTTAGGTCGGCGCCCGTAACCGTGACGCGATGTATCTTAGATTTTACGACTTGGATTTGCATGTGGCAAAGGTAATTAATTTAACGGAATTGTATCAATAAGCCTGATATTGTTGACAAACACGGCAATGAACGCCCGATACTTTTTATTATTGTGCTTCTCGTTTGATGGCAGTAGTGTTTCCTCTTCTGCAATCTCAAAATATTCAAGCTCAAAACCGGGCACGTTTTGAAAAACACCGTCAACATATTTCCGCACCTGTGCCGCACTTTCTGTGCCATATTTCACCTTGGCAGTCTTTAGGGTCTCATAGATAATGCCGGCCGATTTCCGTTCGCCGGGCGTCAGGCGTTCGTTGCGGGAACTCATCGCAAGGCCGTTGCTCTCGCGGAAGATCGGGCAGCCGATGATGTTTACGGGTAAGCTGGAGATCTCGGTCATTTTTCTCACAATCTGCAATTGCTGGAAATCTTTCTCCCCAAAATAAGCATTTGTAGGTTTTACGATTTCAAAAAGTCGCTTTACGATTGTTCCGACACCGTCAAAATGTCCCGGACGGAACTTTCCTTCCATCTGATTCTCGAGTCCGCCAAAATCGAAATGTTGCGAGACGGTCCTGCCTTCATAAATGTCATCTACTGAAGGCGTAAAGACGATGATAGAGGAACTGACAGCAGCAATTTTTTCAATGTCGGCCTCAGGTGTTCGTGGATATCTTTCGAGATCTTCCGGGTTATTGAACTGCGTGGGATTTACGAAGATGCTGATAACGGTTATGATATTTCCCGCAACAGATTCTTTCAACAATGAAAGATGGCCCTCATGCAGCGCTCCCATGGTCGGCACGAAACCAATTGTTGAACCCGGACCTGAAACAGATGCCAGGTGTTGGGACAACGCAGCCTGCCTGTTGAAAATCAGCATGGAGAATTTATTAAATACGGTGCAAACTTAAGATATTAGATAATAACTGCATAAATTTTTGTAAATTTGCGGTTGTTTTGTTGACTAAGTAAAGTAAAATATTATATGGAGGATAAGAGGATATTATACGTATCATCTGAAGTGGTTCCGTATCTGGCTGAAAATGAGGTTTCTTTAATGTCGTATGATGTGCCGAAAATGATCAATGATCAGGGCGGACAAATCAGGATATTCATGCCGAGATATGGAAATATTAATGAAAGAAGGCATCAGCTTCACGAAGTCATCAGACTCTCAGGAATGAATCTAGTAGTGAACGACCTTGATATGCCACTGATTATCAAAGTAGCCTCAATACCAAAAGAAAGAATCCAGGTTTATTTTATCGACAACGATGAATACTTCAAAAGAAAGGCAACTTTTAGCGATGAGGAAGGACAGTTATACCCAGATAATGACGAACGTTCGATTTTTTTTGCAAAAGGCGTTGTCGAGACGGTAAAAAAACTGAACTGGGTTCCGGATATCATTCATGTACATGGTTGGCTTGCAGCGATGCTTCCTGTCTACATGAAGCATTATTATAAAGACGAAGCGCTTTTCGCAAATACCAAAATAGTAACTTCTGTTTACGCACAGTCTTTTGACGGGACGCTGGATGTTGACATGATCAACAAGGTGAAATATGATGGAGTTCCGGAAGAATCAGTCTCGTTTCTTGAAACTCCGGACTACGAAAACCTAATTAAAACCACTGTAAATCACTCCGATGCGGTTATCATCGCGTCCGACGGTGTCTCTCCAAGTTTAACACAATTTATAGAATCTTCAGGCAAACCTTTTCTACCTTTCGTGCCCAAAGAAAACTTCGGCGAAGCGTATACTAATTTTTACAAAAGCACGCTTCTATAACAATTAAATTATTTATGTACAAATCAGTTCTTCAGAAAGTATTGTTGGGTTTGACAGTACTTGCATTTATATCATGTGACAAAGATTTTAATGAGATCGGTTCCGAAATTGTCGGCGATGATCATTTCGGATTTTTGTCGGAATTCGACGTTACGGTTGAAGCAAATACCGTTGCTACCGGCCCGGTTGAGTCGCGAAACCTTCCTGTTAACCCACTTGGCGTTTTTACAAACAGCACATTTGGAACGACCGTTGCAAGTTTTGTGACGCAGGTTGAAGTCGGAACATTAAATCCTAATTTCGATGCGTCTCTGAATCCGCAGGTGACGAATGTCGAATTGGTTGTTCCCTATTTTAGCCGTCGCGTTGGCACAGGCGAGGAAGGAAACCGGTTATATGAATTGGACTCCGTTTTCGGAAACGGAACTTTTGACCTAAAAGTTTACCGCTCAGGCTACTACCTGCGCGATATAAATTATGATGGCGAAACTCAGGAGGCGCAATTGTTCTACACAGATGAAGGTCCAACGATCAACTCGTTCAAGATTGGGGCTCCATTGAACAATCTTGCTGATGTTCCTGCACAAAATACTGCTTTCTTTTTTGATGAAAACGGCTACGACGTTATTGACGTTGACGCAGATGGTGATGAGACAACAACAGAGTTTCCGCCAAGCATGCGACTTTTTTTAGATAATGACGTTTTTCAGCAGGCTATCGTAGAAGCTCCGGCAGGTGTACTTACGAGTAATAATGTCTTTAAGAATTATTTCCGCGGGCTCTATTTCCAGGTTTCTCAAAATGGAAGCAATCCAGGTGAACTTGCGATGCTAAACTTTAAAGGTGGTAAGGTCAACATCACCTACGAACAGGACCAACAGAAATGTGTAATGGTCAATGGCGAGGAGGTATGCAGCACCATTCGGGCAAAGAAAACATTCGTGCTAAATCTCACAGGAAACACGGCCAGTCTTCAGGAACACGTAAACCATCAGGATTATACAAACGGATTAGCACAGATACCCGGAAACAATTCCCGTCTCTGGCTCAAGGGCGGTGAAGGATCAATTGCAACCATTGATCTCTTTGGTGATGAAGATCTGGACAATAATGAGGTTCCCGACGAACTTGATCGCATTCGTGCTGAAGATTGGCTGATCAATGAAGCCAGCCTTACTTTTTATGTCGATCAGGATGAGATGAGTGATGCGCCTGAACCGCCTAGAATTTATCTGTATGACTTAACGAACAGACGGCCAATAATCGATTACGGAAGCGATGGAACGACCGACTCAAATCCAAAGTTTAAAAAGAAGATTTACGGTGGTATCATTGAAAAACAGAATGTCGACAATGGTCGTGGTATAAGATACAAGGTCAGGTTGACGAACTATATGAACGAGCTGATCAAGAATGGCGATTCTACAAATGTTCGCCTGGGACTATCGATCACTGAAGACATCAACGTGTTTTCAATGGTAAAGCTGCGAAACGCTAACCCGGCCCTTAAGAATGTAATCCCTACCGCTTCAGTGATGAGCCCTCTTGGAACCGTGCTGTACGGCAGCGTTCCGGGTGCAACCGTACCTGAAGATAAGAGGTTGAAACTGCAAATTTATTATACTAAACCAGAGTAGTTATGTGCGGAATTGTAGGCTATATCGGACATAGGGAAGCTTATCCCATTGTAATTAAAGGTCTTAAAAGACTGGAATACCGGGGTTATGACAGTGCCGGAATCATGTTATATGATTCAGAAAATCTTAAGTTGTCAAAAACCAAAGGCAAAGTTACCGAGCTGGAGGAAAAAGCTGCTGCGCAAATTACCACAACAGGTACAGTTGGTATTGGCCATACACGCTGGGCTACGCACGGTGTTCCTAACGATGTCAACTCACATCCGCATCTTTCAAATTCAGGTGATCTTGCTATTATCCACAACGGCATCATTGAAAATTATGCGCCGCTGAAAAAGGAGCTTATCAACCGCGGCTATACGTTTCATTCGGATACCGACACCGAAGTGCTTGTTAATTTGATCGAAGAAGTACAGATTAAAGAAGGACTGAAGCTTGGTAAAGCGGTTCAGGTTGCTTTAAACCAGGTTGTTGGTGCCTATGCTATTTGTGTATTCGATAAGAAGAAACCTGATGAAATTGTGGTGGCGCGTCTTGGAAGCCCACTTGCAATCGGCATTGGAAAGGATGAGTTTTTTATAGCGTCCGATGCATCGCCGTTCATTGAGTATACTTCAAATGCCATTTATCTTGAAGATGAAGAGATGGCCATTATCCGTCGTGGAAAGGCATTAAAAGTGAGGAATATCAAGGATGATGCGCTCGTAGATCCCTATGTTCAGGAACTTCAGATGAATCTTGAGCAAATTGAAAAAGGCGGTTACGATCATTTTATGCTAAAAGAAATATACGAACAGCCAAACGTCATCAAAGATACGTATCGCGGCCGACTTCATGCAAATGAAGGTATCATTCAGATGGCTGGCGTCGAAGACAATATTGAGAAGTTCCTGCACGCAAACCGTATTCTGATTGTTGCCTGCGGAACATCATGGCACGCCGGATTGGTAGCAGAATATATTTTTGAAGAATTCACCAGAATTCCTGTCGAAGTGGAATATGCTTCTGAATTCCGTTACAGGAACCCGGTTATAAATCCCGGCGATGTGGTTATTGCGATCTCACAATCGGGTGAAACGGCGGATACGCTGGCCGCAATAAAGCTCGCGAAAGAACGCGGAGCGTTTGTTTTTGGAGTCTGCAACGTGGTGGGGTCGTCCATTTCGCGTGAAACGCATGCCGGAGCTTACACGCATGCTGGTCCTGAAATCGGAGTTGCTTCTACAAAGGCGTTTACGACACAAATTACAGTATTGACGATGATCGCCCTGCGTCTGGCGAAAGCCAAAGGCACGCTGTCGAACTCAGACTTTCACCGATATCTTCAGGAACTGGAAGTCATTCCCGAGAAAGTTGCCGAGGCACTGGAAACAAACGACGAAACAAAAAGGATTGCGGCAATCTTTAAAGACGCGCCAAATTGCCTCTACCTCGGGCGCGGATACAACTTCCCGGTTGCCCTAGAGGGTGCTTTAAAGCTGAAGGAGATATCTTATATACATGCTGAAGGTTACCCAGCTGCCGAGATGAAGCACGGTCCGATAGCACTCATAGACGAATTGATGCCAGTAATTGTCATTGCATGCAAACAAGGGCATTACGATAAAGTTGTTAGCAATATTCAGGAAATAAAATCTCGAAGCGGGAAGATTATTGCTGTTGTTACTAAAGGTGACACGCAGGTACGTGAATTAGCCGATTACGTGATTGAAGTTCCCGACACTACTGAGGCACTAACGCCGCTTCTTACCACGATTCCGTTACAGTTATTGTCATACCATATAGCGGTGATGCGCGACTGTAATGTCGATCAGCCTCGTAACCTTGCAAAATCGGTAACAGTAGAATAGATATTTTATAGTGAAAATAAAGCCGGAGATTCTCCGGCTTTTTTATTTTTAATTACTGTCGTTTTACTACTGAACGGTCGTATTTGGTATGTGTGCATACTTTATCGATAACGTTTTCGAAGAATTGTTAAGAAAACTTTAAATTTTTTACGCCATCCCTTTAATGACGCTATTTCTGTAGTATCGTAAAATTAATTAGCATCTTATACAATGTCAAATTAATTTGTACATTGGCTATCTAAACCAACAAAATTAGAACCAAGATGAGAATGTACTTATTTGTTTTGTCATTGTTCTTTTGCGGAGTATCATTTGCGCAGAATACAATTTCAGGATCCGTAACCGACGTGAACAACCAGCCGGTTGCGGGGGCAAACGTCTCAATTGTCGGCGAGACGTCGGCAACGATTACCGATGCCGACGGAAATTTCAAATTAAACGTTACAGGCCAGCCGCCGTACGTTCTCGAAGTATCGAGCATGGGCTATGGCGCAAAGCAAATTGATGTCCTTACCCTAAACGAGCCGGTCAGCGTTATGATTTCCAATGAGGAGACCAAACTCGATGAGATTGTAGTCTCGGCGTCAAGAACTCCGGAGCGAATTCTGGAGTCGCCGGTAACCGTTGAGCGAATGGGCATCCGTGATGTCCGCAACACAACAGCCCCTACGTTCTATGAAGGGCTTGAGAACCTCAAAGAAGTACATTTCAACACGAGCAGCTTATCTTTCAAATCCATAAATACGAGGGGTTTCGCAACTGTTGCCAATACACGTTTTATGCAGTTGGTTGACGGAATGGATAACTCGTCGCCGGCGCTGAATTTCGTGCTTGGTAACCTCGTGGGATTATCCGATTTGGATGTGCAGAGTGTTGAATTGCTGCCTGGTGCGTCTTCGGCGTTATACGGTGCAAACGCATTTAACGGTATTTTGTTTATGAACAGCAAAAACCCGTTCACCTATACAGGAATCAGCTTTTATGCGAAGTACGGGAAAACCGAACAGGAACTTGCCGGGGTGAACGATTACTATGACTTTGGTATCCGCATGGCACACAAATTCAATGAGTATATTGCAGTAAAAGCCAACTTTACGTTTATGAAAGCAACCGAATGGATTGCAGGAGACGAAAGAAGTATGACAAACGGAGGTGAAAATCATGCTGTTAACCAAAATTACGATGGTTTAAATATTTATGGTGACGAGGTTACTACATTTATTCCTAACGTTGGGCAGGTTTCGCGTACCGGTTACCGCGAGCAGGATTTGAATGATAATAAAATTGAAAGCGTAAAATTCGATATGGCGGCGCATTTTCGTCCGTTTAAAAACGACTTTGAGGTGATGCTATCGCATAAGGTCGGGATGGGAAGCACAATCTATCAGGGGGCCAACCGCTACAAGCTCGACGATTTTATCATGCAGCAGAGCAAATTCGAAGTGAAAAACAGAAATTTCTTCGCCCGGGTATATCACACCACAGAAACTGCAGGAGATTCGTACGATATGCGATTTGCAGCGTGGAATGTGAACCGTCAATGGAAGTCGGATCAGGAATGGTTTACCAATTATGCTACCGCATATCAGTTGTCGAGCGCTATTATGGGTGTCAACACTACTGAAGCTGCCGGCATTGCACGTAACTTCGCTGATTATAACCAGCTTCCGACACAATTACAAGGGTTGCCGCAATTTGCAGTAATGCCTGCTAATTCACGTTTCCTGCCGGGTACACCGGAGTTTCAGAATGCAATGGCGGTTGTCACTTCAAACCCGGACCAAAGCCAGGGCGCCCAATTTATTGATGAGTCCAGCCTGATCCATTCAGATGTCAATTATAACTTCAAAGAACTTATTGACGTGGCCGAAATTCAGCTCGGCGGTTCATTCAGACAATACTCGCTAAACTCAGAAGGAACAATCTTTACTGATTATGACGGCGCAATCCGTTACGATGAGTTCGGAATTTATACGCAGGTACAAAAGAAGTTAATGGACGATCGTTTGAAATTCACCGGATCGCTTCGTTACGATAAGTCGCAGAATTTCGACGGACAAGTTTCTCCTCGAATCTCGTTTGTATATTCGGCAGGTGAAAAAAAGAACCACAACTTCAGGGCTTCGTTTCAAACAGGTTTCAGAAACCCGACCACGCAGGATCAGTACATCGGACTTAACCTCGGGCCATTCGTATTGATCGGTTCGGCAGAGGACAATCTGGATCGATATACTGAAACTCTGAATGTCAGCGCTGCCGGACAGGCTCTTGGCGCCGGCGAAACAGTGACATTTACAGGTAACGATGCTTACAACCAAAATTTGTATTCTGCACCATCGGCATCGGCTTTCTCAGTTTCGCAGAATCCTGCTGATCTTGAGGTTGTAAACATTAAACTGGTAAAGCCGGAACAGGTAAAAGCATTTGAAGTAGGTTATAAATCTATTGTAAATAATGATCTGACGGTCGACATCAACGCCTATTATAACATCTACAACGACTTCATGAATACCGCACGGGTGATCCGACCGTTCTACGGCGTTGTTGGTACTGATGTCACTGATCCTAATGTTGTTTTAGCGCTTCAGGCACTCGGAAATGGAGATCGCCGCGTTTTCCAGGTCTACACGAACACAACTGAAACCGTAACTTCTTACGGAGTCGGAATCGGGTTATCAAAAAAACTTTTTGGTAATTATGAGGTTGGTGCGAATTATAACTTCGCAGGTTTCGAATTCGATCAGGAAAAAGATCCGGCATTTGTGGCAGGATTTAACACTCCGAAACATCGTGTAAAAGCATCATTAGGAAACGCAAACCTCGTTAAGAACTTCGGATTTAATATAAACGTAAGATGGAGCGACGAATATCTATGGCAATCGTCATTTGCTGACGGAATTATTCCTGCTGTGACAGTGCTTGATGCTCAAATCAGCTACGGGATCCCATCGTTAAAGTCGGTTATCAAAGCGAGCGCTTCAAACTTGTTCGGCGACGACTATTTACAAGTGGCAGGAGCGGGGAGAATCGGAAAAATTTACCTGATTTCATGGACGATCAATCCATAATAACAATTAAAAAAAAAGATTATGATAAAAAATTTCAAATGGCTACTACTGGTGTCGCTGACATTCGTAGCATGCAACGATGACGAGGATAACAATAACCCTGTCGAAGAACCCATTACGGCAGGCACGGCAGACTTTTCAAGATATGTTGCCCTCGGGAATTCGCTGACCTCAGGCTACAGTGATAACGCATTGTTTGCCGCAGGACAGGAGAATTCATATCCGAATATTCTTTCGCAGCAATTTGCACTCGCCGGTGGAGGAAACTTTACGATCCCCTACATGAACGATAACGACGGAGGCCTTTTATTAAACGGTACGCCGATCGCCGCTAAAAGACTTTTCCTTAACGGATTTCTTAGCGCAAGTGCGCCAAACATTATGAACGTTCCGGGATTGCCAACCACCGATATTATGAACGTACTAACCGGTCCTTTTAATAATATGGGCGTACCGGGAGCAAAAAGTTATCATTTATTAGCTCCGGGCTATGGTAACGTCGCAGGCGTATTAAGCGGTCAGGCGAACCCTTACTTTGTACGTTTTGCGTCATCGCCAACAACGTCGGTATTAGCAGACGCTGTTGCCCAGGATCCGACATTCTTTTCGTTGTGGATAGGTAACAACGACGTTCTAGGCTATGCAACCTCCGGTGGAGCCGGTGCGAACCAGGCTGGAAATCTTAATCCTGCTACTTACGGTAGTGCCGACATTACCGACCCGACCGTTTTTGCTTCTGTTTATAGCGCGTTGCTCGACCAGTTAACAGCTAACGGAGCAAAAGGTGTTGTAGCCAATCTTCCTTACGTGACATCAATCCCGTTTTTCAGAACGGTTCCGTACAATCCAGTTCCGCTTGACGAAGCTACTGCAGGAGCGCTTAATGCACAACTGCTTGGTCCGGCGCGACAAATACTGACTGCCCTTGGCGCTGGAAATCGTTTGGTTGCGGTAACGGCAAGCGGAAATAATCCGTTGCTTATTAAAGATGAATCTTTGGACAATCTTGCAACGCCACTTATGAACAACTTAATTGCGGCAGGTGTCCCTCCTGCTCAGGCTGGATTAATGGGCAATTTATACGGACAGGCGCGTCACGCAACTGCTGGCGACTTAATCCTGCTTACTACACGTTCGATCATAGGAACAAGCCAGTCTGGAATCCCGGCGCCGTTTAACACGGTTGGGGTGACATATCCACTTCAGGACAGCGCTGTACTGACTGCTTCGGAAGCTGCCGAAGTAAAAACGGCCATCGACGCGTTCAATGCTTCGATCAAACAACTGGCAGATGCTAAAGGCCTCGCTTTCGTAGATGCGAATGCGACAATGCAACAGTTGTTTAGCGGAGGTGTTCGTTTCGGAAACCACCACTTGTCAGCTTCGTTTATCACGGGCGGCGTGTTTTCGTTAGACGGAGTCCATCCGGGCGCACGCGGATATGCTTTTATTGCTAATAAATTCCTTGAAGCGATCAATGCAAAGTACGGTTCTAATTTTAAAGGTGTCGACATAGGCGATTATCAGATCCAGTATCCGCAGCAACTCGACTAATCTGTGCAGAAAACAAAGGCCACCTTAGGGTGGCTTTTTTGCGTTATAGCAGCAGGAACTTTCGTTCTAATCCCTATACACAGCTAATCCCGCAAATAATCTATATTTTTTTAGCAAAATATTATTGATTATATATTATTAAAAATTATCTTTGCACTCTGAAAAAGAGGCCGATTTCATCTGATAAATCATCTGCCTTTTACAAACTTAAACCGCTATTTAATAAATACATAAGCAATGTCAAAAGTAATAGGAAAAGTTGCGCAGATCATCGGTCCGGTAGTAGACGTTGAGTTCAACGGAAAGGATGTTGAGCTTCCAAAGATTTATGATTCATTAGAAATTACCAGAAAAGACGGTACTTTGCTTGTACTTGAAGTACAGTCGCATATCGGAGAAAACACCGTGCGTACGATTTCAATGGACTCGACTGACGGTTTGAGCCGCGGTTATGAAGTTGTGGGTACAGGTGCTCCTATCCAAATGCCAATTGGTGCCGATATTTACGGGCGTCTGTTCAACGTGATTGGTGATGCTATCGACGGTTTGGGAGATTTGCCTAAAGCCGGAGAAAGTGGTGTTTCTATTCACCGCGCTGCGCCAAAGTTTGAAGAATTATCTACATCTTCTGAAGTTTTATTTACGGGTATCAAAGTAATCGACCTTATCGAGCCTTATGCCAAAGGTGGAAAGATTGGATTGTTTGGTGGTGCCGGAGTTGGTAAAACAGTATTGATTCAGGAGTTGATCAACAATATTGCAAAAGGTCACGGTGGACTTTCCGTATTCGCAGGAGTAGGTGAAAGAACACGTGAAGGAAATGACTTGCTTCGTGAGATGCTTGAGTCAGGAATTATAAAATATGGCGACGAGTTTATGCACTCAATGGAAGCCGGCGGATGGGATCTTTCCAAAGTCGACAAAATGGGTATGCGTGAATCAAAAGCGACGTTCGTATTCGGACAAATGAATGAGCCGCCTGGAGCACGTGCACGTGTTGCGTTATCAGGACTTTCGATTGCGGAGTACTTCCGTGACGGAGCTGGTTCAGACCAAGGTAAAGACGTACTTTTCTTCGTTGACAACATCTTCCGATTTACGCAAGCAGGTTCGGAAGTATCCGCGCTTTTGGGTCGTATGCCATCAGCGGTAGGTTACCAACCAACGCTAGCAACAGAAATGGGTGCGATGCAAGAGCGTATCACATCAACAAATAAAGGATCAATTACATCGGTACAGGCGGTTTACGTTCCTGCGGATGACTTAACGGATCCGGCTCCGGCAACAACGTTTGCGCACTTGGATGCAACCACCGTATTGTCACGTAAAATTGCTGAGCTAGGTATTTATCCTGCTGTAGATCCATTGGATTCAACGTCGAGGATTCTTAATCCACAAGTTCTTGGTGATGAGCACTACGATTGTGCACAACGAGTAAAAGAGATTCTTCAAAAATACAAGCAACTTCAGGACATCATTGCAATCCTTGGTATGGAAGAGCTTTCAGAAGAAGATAAACTTTCAGTTTCAAGAGCGCGTCGTGTACAGCGTTTCCTTTCTCAGCCGTTCCACGTAGCGGAGCAGTTTACAGGTATTCCGGGCGTTTTGGTTGATATTAAAGATACCATTAAAGGTTTCAACATGATCATCGACGGCGAATTGGATCACCTTCCTGAAGCCGCTTTCAACCTTAAAGGAACTATTGAAGACGCAATCGAAGCAGGTCAGAAAATGTTGGCGGAAGCCTAATTCAGTAAGCAGTAGCCAGTCTCAGTAACAGTACTGCGACAGCAAACTGCGACTGCAAACTATATAATCATGACATTAGAAATCGTATCACCCGAAGCTACATTATTCAGAGGAGACGTGACTTCAGTTACACTTCCAGGAGTCGACGGTAGTTTTCAACTATTGAATCATCACGCGCCAATCGTTTCTATACTGAAAGAAGGTGACATTAAGATTGCGGCTCCCGCTTTTTCGTTTTCAAAAGAAGCTGCGCCGCGATTTTCGAAAGTGAACGAGCAAACCTATACGCTCGCCATCAACTCGGGAACAATCGAGATGAACCATAACAAAGTAATTGTGCTGGTCGATTAAGTTCGGCTAAATATAAGAGCAAAGCCAGACCTAGTGTCTGGCTTTTTTTATGGCCACATATTTTTGATCCGTCGCTATCTGCTAAAGTCGCAGATTTTGGATTTCACCCGTGGGCCTCGACCGATACGTTTAAAATCAAATTACTTGTTCGGCAGTGTTTATCGGTGATTTGTGGCAGATAAATGAAGCTATTCCCGCTGTCTGCTGTATCTTTTTCGCTATGTCATCCTTAATATACCAAGGATCTTTTAAAGGCGAAAAAGGATGCCGCGTCCATCAGGGCTAAAACAGCCACAGCGTGCATGGTGATTCGTCTAAAATACGCGGGCCATATACAAGAACACAATCGTTCCAGAGGTCAGGAACAAGCAAAACACAGATATAAAACTGGCGAAAAAAGCTTTTACTGCTTTCCCCTTTGTCTGTACGTTCATAAATCGGTAATAGAAGTTAGCGAAATAGCCGATTTGCATCACAAAAAAAAGCGCGTACACGTAATTTATCGGAACGCGTAACAACAGGTTCGCCAGCACCGCGATAGTAAATAGTAAAGTTGTAAAGCCTGACATATACATTCCGGCAACTAAATGCTCGGTATAATTATACCGACCGCGGCGGTAAAACAGCCAGAAGAAAAATGCCGATAGTGGTAGCGACGCCATAGAAACCAGATTAGAGTGTTTCTGAATGAACTGGATAGCCTTGTCCCGGCGATCGTAGAGAGCAGTGAGTTTCTCCCGTTGCACCGGATCCGAAATCTGGTCGATCTCCGGGCGGTCTTTAATGCTTTCCGACTGCGGACTCCCATCCAGATTTATCACAAGTACATAAATTGTCGCAACAAGCAGAAAGAAGTTTAACGGCGGAAAGTATCGTTTACGTCTTCCGTCAACATATTCACGGGCGACAGTTCCCGTTGTAAGCGTTAAGTCGCGCAACAGTTGGAAAACACCTTTGTCGGCATGCGTAAAAAAATGGATTCCCTGGTGGATCACTTCGCCTATGCTGAGCCGGTGCAGTCGCGTGTTTTGACTGCATTCAGGGCAAAATTTGTATTCATCCGACAGCACCAGATTGCAGTTTGTACAAGATTTCATCCGATAGAATTTGCCGCAATATACAAATTCCTGTCAGTCAACCGATCATCTGGTGAAACAAGAGGACGCACTTAACCTTCTCGCGGTTTAGCCGGTAAGAAAATATGGCTTAAATTTATCAAATGAAATTCCCCGAAAAAGCACGTGGCCGAGTAAACAGCCGAAAGCAAAACAACAGCTTTCGCGTGCTCGGCGCGCAAAATGATCTGACAGACTTTTCGTCAAACGACTATCTCGGATTTTCCAAATCGCGTTTCATCCGCCAAGAAGCTGACAGTCTCGCTAAAGCCGCTTTTGCACACGGCGCAACAGGATCGCGGCTACTGACGGGCAACCACAGCCTCTATAGTGAAACTGAGCGCATCATCTCCGAATTTCATCAAAGTGAATCAGCGCTCATTTTTAACTCGGGATATGATGCCAACGTCGGATTCCTTAGTTCGCTTCCGCAACGGAATGATATTATTTTATACGACGAACTTTCTCATGCATCGATCCGAGACGGAATAAAGATGAGTAATGCAAAAGCCTACAAATTTCCGCACAATGATCTTTCGGAACTTGAACAACTGATCATCAGGCATCAATCGGGTGCAGGAGACCTTTATATTGTAACCGAATCGGTATTTTCAATGGACGGAAATTCCCCGGATTTGATTCAACTAGTGGACTTGTCGGATAAAAACCACTGCTATACCATTATTGACGAGGCGCATGCGTTAGGTGTTTTCGGCGAAACAGGTCAAGGATTGGTGCAACAACTGAATCTGCAGGATCGGGTCTTTGCACGGATACTGACTTTTGGAAAAGGTTTGGGTTGCCATGGGGCGGCAGTACTCGGATCAAAAGAACTCACTGATTACCTGATCAATTTCGCGCGCAGCTTTATCTATTCGACCGGGCTTCCGCCACATTCGATTGCGACAATTGCAGCAGCTTACCGTCAGCTTATCGACGGCTCCGACAAAATCGAAGCGCTTCGGGAGAACATTTCCTTTTTTAATGTTGAAAAAAATCGATTCGGACTAAAACCGATTTTTGTCAGGAGTAGATCAGCGATTCAGTCAGCGATTATTCCCGGTAACTCCAACGTGAAGCGTATTGCCGAAAAACTACAACAGCAGGGATTCGATATCAGGCCGATCCTTTCGCCCACCGTTCCTGAAGGTCAGGAACGGCTGCGGATCTGCATTCACAGTTATAACACCCATGATCAAATCTCGGAGGTGATGCAGGTTTTGGCTACTTCTTTTTGACGCGCCTGAACCATCGCGTATCTTCTTCGCCAAATAAATAAGCATAAGGCTCAGTGTCAGGACTAAGTTCAAAAAGACGCTTCAGGATAGCAATGGTGGGGATAATCAGAATCATCCCGACGATTCCCCAAATCGCTCCGCCAATCAATAATCCGACAAAAGTCACGAATGCATTCAGCTTCACATTCGCACCCGTAATTTTCGGTGTCAGGAAGGTTCCTTCGAGGAATTGAATGATCGTGAACGAAACCACGATGGCAATCGGATAAAACAAGCTGTCTTTCGTCAGGAGTGCAAATATAAATGGCATTATCGCACCAAGCATCGGCCCCAGATACGGAATTATATTCAGCAGTCCGGCTGTCATTCCGAAGAATATCGCGTGCTCAATTCCGAGCAACAAAAGTACGATCGTATTTACAACGCCAAGGATCAGCATCACTTTGCCTGCGCCAACTATGTACGCATGAACAATTAACCGTATAGACACAATGTGTTCGATCAGCACGTTGTTGCGCTGCTTTTCGAAAACCTTAGTGATAAACACCGAAAGATGGTCCCTGTAAATTAACAGAAAAAAGATAAATACCGGAAGCAAGACTAGTGATGAGAGTGTCCCGATCGTGATCAGCAGCAGCTCCGATTCTGAGTTTCCGGGTTTAAGTATCGCCATCAATTTTTCCGCATCAACACCGTCGCTCAATCCCATATCGATTCCGCTAAATCCAGCTATTGAATCGTTGATACGTGCTGCAAATCGATTAAGATGATCGACCGCATTCGTCTCAAGGTCATTCATGAAGCTCCTGAACTGAAAGAAAATCAACGCAAAAACACCTGAGACCAAGATGATAAAAAGAATTAAGGCAGTAAATGCGCTCAGCGAACGCGGAATCTGACTTCGCTCAAGCCGGTTACAGAACGGAATCATCAGCATGGCAATATATCCCGAGATAAGCAACGGGACGAGTATTTTTTTTGCCATGATCATAAAGAATATGATAATGATGATCAACAGCGAGATATAGACAGCCTTGACATAAGACGGAATTTTTCCTGCCACCATAAAGCGTTGGTTTTCTCAAATTTAGCAAAAAAGTCTAAGAAAAGTACTATTTAAATTGAAGTTTCTGCCGGATATAGTCATCTGAAGCGAGTTCACTACCTTTGTAAATACACGTTAAAGACATGAAATTATTCATCACCGGAATATCGACCGATGTCGGCAAAACGATAGCGTCCGCAATTATTACCGAAGCACTTGAAGCCGATTACTGGAAGCCGGTTCAGGCCGGAGATCTTCATAATTCCGATTCAATTAGAGTCCGAAAACTGATCCGGAATAAGAAAACAGTAATACACCCTGAAGCCTTGCGGTTACACACCGCGGCAAGTCCGCATCTTGCAGCTGAAAAGGATGGGATCGAAATTTCACTTACCGAAATAATTGAACCCGTTACAGAGAATTCAATTGTGATTGAAGGCGCAGGCGGACTTTTTGTCCCGCTAAACAATACTGACACGATTCTCGACCTGATCAAGCCGGATCATGCCGTTATTATCGTTTCACGACATTATCTTGGAAGCATCAACCATACGATGCTTACCATCGAGGCACTTCAAAATCGGAATCTGACTATTGCCGGGGTTGTCTTCTCGGGCGACAAAAATGAGTCGACGGAGCGTTTTATATTGAACAAATCGGGCGTCAGGTTTATTGGTCGAATCAATGACGAGCCGTACTTCGACCAAAATGTAATTGCCGAATATGCTGCGGAATTCCGCAACGAACTTTTAAACTTATGACACTTCAGGAAAGAGACGAAAAACACCTTTGGCATCCGTACACGCAGCACAAAACCGCATTGCCTCCGATCGCAATTATGCGGGGCGAAGGTGCTTTGCTGTGGGATGAAACCGGGAAAGAATATATAGATGCGATTGCATCATGGTGGGTGAACCCGTTTGGACACAGCAACAAGTTTATTGCCGACGCCGTATATAGGCAGCTTATGAAACTGGAACATGTTCTCTTTGGCGGATTCACCCATGAGCCGGCGGTTTTGCTCGCTGACGAATTAATAAAGATATTGCCGGCCAATCAGCAAAAGCTATTCTTCTCAGACAATGGTTCTACTGCAGTCGAAGTAGCAATTAAGGTGGCACTGCAATTTTTCTACAATAGGTCTGAAAAGCGCCCTACGATTATTGCGTTCGACAATGCCTTTCACGGCGACACCTTTGCCGCAATGGCTGCGAGCGGCATTTCGCTGTATACCCAGGCGTTTAACGGGATGTTTATTGATGTGGTTCGAATACCGGTTCCTGTTGGCGGAAAAGAAGAAGAAAGTTTTAGGGCACTTCAAAACGTTATTGCCGAGCATGACTGTGCTGCTTTTATTTTCGAGCCGCTAGTTCAGGGCGCAGCGGGAATGGTCATGTATGAACCCGAAGCGCTTGAGACGTTGATACGTATATGTAATGACAACGGCGTTTTGACCATTGCCGACGAAGTCATGACCGGCTTTGGCAAAACAGGGAAGACATTCGCGTGTGATTATTTATCGCTGCAACCGGATATGATGTGTTTATCGAAAGCGCTTACCGGCGGAACGATTCCAATGGCGGTCACTACTTTCACACAGGAATTATTTGATGGTTTTTACAGCGATGACATCAACAAGGCGTTGTTCCACGGACACACATTTACTGCAAATCCGACGGGTTGTGCGGCTGCGTTGGCAAGTTTGGAACTGCTTCAGACGAATGACATGCAGGAAAATATTATTCGGGTAAACCGCCGTCATCAGGAGTTTTTACAACACATATCGGCACATCCGCGGGTTGAGAAGACACGTGTGCTTGGCGTTATTTTCGCACTTGAAATAAAAACCGCGGATACCGAAAGTTATTACGGAACGCTGCGGAACAGGCTGTACGAGTTTTTCATCCAGAGCGGTATCATCCTGCGGCCCGTAGGCAATATCGTTTATATTCTCCCGCCTTATGTTATCACTGACCGTCAACTTCAAATAATTTACGATACCGTTGAAGCCGCATTAGAAAAAATTGGATAAATTTAACCTGCATCTAATTTTCACTTTATGATTCATCCCGATACGGAACTTCGATTTATTTCTGACGCTATAGGTTACGGCGTCGTCGCTAAAAAACTAATTCCGAAAGGCACTATAACATGGGTGCAGGATGAACTTGACCGGGTTTTTACCGCAGAAGACGAAGCAAAGCTCTCCCCATTGATCAGGACGCATTTCGAAACGTATTGCTTTACAAATAATAAAGGCGAAAAGGTACTGTGCTGGGACAATGCCAAATTTGTAAATCACAGTTTTAATTCAAGCTGCATGTCGACTGCGTATGATTTTGAGATTGCAGTGCGAGACATTCAACCCGGGGAGCAATTAACCGATGACTACGGATACCTGAACGTTGAAGAGCCGTTTGAAGCCGTAGATGAAGGCTTTGACCGAAAGGTAGTTTATCCCGACGACATCTTGAGATACTATCCGCAATGGGACGCAGCAATCACTGAAAATCTTCCGTTGATAAACCGGCTCGACCAGCCCTTGCGACAATTTATCCCGCAAACCGTCCTTGATGAAGTTAAACGTGTTTTAGACGGTACGGCTGAGCTGCGGTCGCTGCTGACCTGCTACTACGACCCAAAAAAATAGCGCCGCTACATTTGTTTAGCGTACTTTTGCAAAAAATTACCGCTTTGCAAGATCCCGTTTCGATTATGTCAATTGCTTCTGTTTCGCCGCTTGGCAATAGTGCCGAAGTGGTTTGGAACAGCTATTTACACAAAAAACATCACTTTCTAAAGCGGCAAATGGATGAGGCTCAGGCATGGGTTGCGCCCCTTGACACAGAATCAGCTGCCGAATGTGCACGGTTAAGGTTATCAAACGGCAAATATAAATCACTTGACAACTCAGTACTTTACGCGATGGCTGCGTCAAGACGTGCAGTGAAAGCGGCAGGCTGGAAGCAAGGCGACAGTTTCGGGATTAATATCGGGTCTTCGCGTGGCGCGACCGAGTTATTCGAAAAACATCACGCCGACTTTCTATCTTCAGGAAAAGCTAACACCCTGGCTTCGCCAACTACAACACTGGGAAACATTTCATCCTGGGTAGCACATGATCTGCAAAGCAACGGACCAGAGATTTCCCACTCTATAACATGTTCCACCGCCTTACATGCATTGTTGAACGGTTTGGCTTGGCTCAAAGCCGGAATGGCTAACAAATTTCTGGTGGGTGGAAGTGAAGCGCCACTCACAAATTTCACAGTCGCACAGATGCAGGCATTAAAAATTTATTCACGTGAACAGGAGCCATATCCTTCTCGTGCGCTCGATCTTTCAAAGACCTCAAATTCGATGATCCTTGGCGAAGGCGCAGCTGTTTGTTGCCTGGAGAATGGCAAAGCAAAAGGTGCACTTGCGTATGTTTCGGGTGTCGGTTACGCTACAGAAATTTTGTCGCACAGTATTTCCATTTCGGCGGAAGCCGACTGTTTTCAAAAGTCGATGCGAATGGCATTAGGCGAAACTTCACCTGAAGATGTTGACGTAATTGTGATGCATGCGCCGGGAACGGTTAAAGGCGACTTGACTGAATTTCGCGCCATCGAAAAAGTTTTTGGAAAAACGCGTCCGCTACTGACGACAAACAAATGGCAAACCGGACACACGTTCGGGGCTTCGGGAGCCTTGAGCATGGAAATGGCGATCCTGATGCTACAGAACCAGCAATTTATAGGCATTCCATTTATCGATCCGGGATATGCTAAAGGCCCGATACGTAACGTCCTTGTCAATGCAGTAGGATTTGGCGGAAATGCCGTAAGCGTTCTGCTTGGACTGCCTGAATAAAAAAATCCCGCTGTTAACGGGATTTTGCAATGCTTAGTTTCGGCTTCTAATTCATTAATACCTTTTTCGTAATTTGTCGGCTATCGTCAAGTGTCACTTTTACAATCAGCACTTGCGGCGCGATCGCAAATTCAGATGTGACGAAAATGGAATCGCTGATGCCGGTTTTATTATAGATCAACTTTCCGGTAACATCGTATACTGCAACCGACTTTATCGTCTGGTTTCCTGAATCCACGCTGATTACTTTATCCTTTTTGATAACCTGTACGGCATTTTCTGGCGTGATAGGCGAGTCTGTTCCTAGAGTACCGTTGATGAACCGGAGTTCAAATCTGTCGTCAAACGTTCCTACAGTTGTCGTAAAGGTAAAGTCACCTTGTTTTAAATCGTAATAACTGCTTGTTGACTTGTCGTACAGATAAACCATCTGCGAATCAAATTGTCCGTCAAAGTTTTCTAATCCGATGCTGAACTCGCCTGCGATTGTTGTAGTGAATCCGACCGGAACAACGTCGGCGCTGTCAAACGGCAATGCGCGGCCTTGTATCGAGAGTTTTTTGTCAGACAGGATCGAATATATTCCCACTACGTTTCCAGCTGGGAATGTCGCTCCGTCATACTTGTTGTCAAAGTCGTCGGTTGCACCCTGGACATAACCTACCAACATCTCGTCATAGGCGCCGCCGGTGTTATTGATATGTAGCCAAACCCGATGTTTCTCCAGTTGGCTTACAGTAGAAGTTGCTTCAGATTGTCTGAAAAATTGATTGTTATTGTTAACCACGCGCATGCTGTTATTAAATGTCGCCGTATACGACCCGTTCGCAAGAGCCGGGTTTGCTTCGATGAAAAACCCTTGTCCCGAAGCAATCTTACCTGTAGGTTGTACGCCTCCCGAAATTGCGGCCGAACCGGTTTTTACACCTCCGGTAATATTATACTTTGCATAATCATTGCTAGTGTAGTTGTAGAAATTGTTGCCCGGGATGCTGTTGCTGATCGCCGTATTGTGGGTCCACAGATATACCGTGCCATTAACGATGTTCTCATTTGCAGGATCAAGAAGGAACAAGTCGATGTCGATTGCCGACGGATACGGGTTACCAATCAGGTTATACGTTCCGGTGCCTTTTTCAATAGTGGCAGAAACGACCCCGTTATTTGGAACGCCATTAAATAAGGCATGATAACTGCCGGAGGTCGCGTTTGTAAGGCTCCAACCTTGTGGCGCACGTACAATATAACCTTTAGCCGGTTGCATGACAGGAGCTCCGTAATTAAGTGTCACCCAGTTATTACTGACAGGGTTAAAACTGAAATACTTGTCAGAAAGTGTTGCAGGCGACAGCTGATACAATGTGTTTCCTTGCACAGGTGCCGACCAATATGAATAGTCATACTGCTTCATCGGAGTTGTATTTCGCTTAACGGTAATTGCTCCTGTGTTGATTGAAGCGTCGTCTACCTGCACAATGCTTCCCGTGTTTTCGACTACAATATTTGCAGTTGAATTAACAACGATTTCTTTTTCAACTGTCAGGGTCATACCCGATGGGACTGTTACGATAGCAGTTCCACTAACAGTGCACGAACAAACGTGCATGCTTGAAGGTAGCGTCAGGTTGCTATTGATTACAACCGGCGTTGTAGCATTTGGTGTTGCGCTCCATGTTCCGGAATAGGTCACGGCGGCTGGAACAGTAATTTGGATAGGTGCGGTATACTGGATGCTGCAACTTCCGTTTTGTACCGCCGCCCGGACATAAGTGGTTGCAGTTAGCGGCCCGATTAAGGATGGAGCCAGAATAGTGGAAGTGGAGGCGATATCAATAACTCCTGCTGTAAATCCAGCATCTAATGCCGTTTGCCACTTTATGACGCCGCCAGACTGTCCTAGAAGCGTGATATTGCCTGCGAGGGAATTTTTGCAGATTACCGTTGCCGGCGTACTTAATGTTCCCGCAATTGTTGATGGCGCCAAAAGCACATCAATCGTAATACCGGGCGTAGTATTTCCGCAAATTGCGTCTATGCGTCGTACCCAATATGTCGTTGCAACAGTCGGATTCACGATGAGTGTGCCTGAAGTTTGGCCAGCTAAAACATTAGCGCCGACACTAGTTCCGGTACCCCATTGATACACGCCGTTTGATCCCAGGATTCCACCGATTGCGCTAAGTGTAGTGCCGCCCGTTCCAGGGCAAAATGGTATTGGATTAGATGACGTAATCGCTGTTGGCGTTGTCGACAATGTCCGTACGGTTACGGTTACTGTCAATGCCGCAGTAATAGTGCTACATGGGTTCGTGTCTGCTCGTCGAACCCAATATACTGTAGTTTCCATTGGCGAGACGTTTAGGGTTGCTGCGGTTTGTCCGGGTAGTATTCCCGACCCAACAGTTCCGGTACCCCATTCGTATGTGCCCTCAGTGCCCAAAGTTCCGCCAGCAGCAGATAAAGTAACGGTTCCGCCCTGACAAATGGTAGTTGGTGCCGATATAGTTGTTGGAGCAGTGGAAGGAACCGAGACGTTAACCGTAAAAGTAACTCCTGTTGTGGCCGCATTACAGCCTCCATTGTCTTTTATTCGAACCCAATATGTAGTTGTAACGGTAGGCGTAACGGTCAGGTCTGCTAACGTACCGATGATGCTTCCACCTCCAATTGTGGCACCCGTTCCCCATTGATAAGTAGCACTTGTGCCAAGCTGGCCACCAATAGCACTTAATGTTGTGGCGGTTCCTTTACAGATGGAATTGCTGCCGGATATTGATTGCGGCGCTAATGAGGGTGTCGCCACAGTAATTGTCACTGTCTTAGCGGCAGTGACCGTGTTACACGGCGCCGGATCAACCCGGCGTACCCAATAGGTTGTTGCCGAAGTTGGGCTTACAACCAAGGTGCTTCCTGTTGCTCCGGAGATCGTATTAGTGCCTACAACGTCGGTTCCCCATTCGTAGACGGCATTAGTTCCCAAAGTTCCGCCTGTTGCACTGAGGGTTACTGAAGACCCTTCACATACCACGGCAGGGGCTGAAAGCGTTACTATTGCCGTTGAAGGAATATGGACTGTAACGGTGAAGAACACAGCGTCAGTTGGGGCGTTACAAGGCGCATCAATCCTGCGTACCCAATAGGTGGTAGTAACAGTCGGTGTTACTGAGCGGCTTATTGTTGTTCCCGATAATACGCCGGACCCTGCAACAGTTCCAGTACCCCATTGGTAAGTTGCGTTACTTCCGGCTGTTCCGCCCGATGCGGTAAGAACGGTACTTGTGCCTTTGCATATTAGATTTGTTCCCAATATTGAATCAGGTGCCGTTGAAAGCGTTGTTACAGTCACCGTTATTGATTTCGCTGACGTAGGGTTGTTACAAGGATCAACGTCAAGCCGTCGTACCCAATAGGTTGTCGTTAGAGCGGGGCTTACGGTAATTGAAGCCGCAGTTTCATCTGAAATGATGTTTGTGCCCACAGTTCCGGTTCCCCATTGGTAAACAGAACCCTCGGCCGATGTTCCGCCGCTTGCAGTAAGTGTCGTTGACCCGCCTGGACAAATTGTTGCTGGTCCGGAAATTGTCGTTGGTGCTGTTGAAGGCATCATAACATTTAGCGTGAAGAAAACGGCATCCGTAAAATAATTGCATCCGCCAGCGACTTTTACGCGTACCCAATAGGTAGTAGTTACAGCAGGATTTACAACGTTCGTCGCGACAGTACTTCCCATAACGTTGGTTCCAGGGACGGTTCCTGTGCCCCACTGATAATTTGCATTAGAACCTAATACTGCGCCAATAGCGGTTAGTGTTGTAGAGGTGTTTTTGCAGATTGTGGTTGGACCCGTTATTTCAGTTGGCGCAGTTGAGTTAGTCGTTACTGTGACGTTGAACGAAAGTGCAGGCGTTGGCGTGGTACACGGTGCAACGTCAATTCGGCGGACCCAATAACTGTTGTTACCCGACGGAGTAATTGTTACAGTATCGCCAGTTTCACCAGCAAGAATATTTGTTCCCCAAGTTCCTATTCCCCATTGGTAGGTGGCACCCGGGGAAACCGTTCCGCCACTCGCCGTAAGTGTAGTGGAAGATCCTTCACACACGGTCGTGTTTCCCGTTATAGTTGTTGGAGCGGTTGAAGGTATATTTACATTAATTGTAATAAATGCAGCATTTGTAAACGTATTACATGCACCTAAAACTTTTACCCGAACCCAATAGGTTGTCGTCGTGGTTGGAGCCACCAACAATGAAGCGGCGCTTCCTGTAATAATTCCCGTTCCGGGGGTAGCGCCCGTTCCCCATTGATACGTCGCACTTGTTCCCAAAGTGGCACCATTTGCTGTTAGGGTAGTACTGGTTCCTTTACAAATGGTATCAATTCCGGTTACTGACGTTGGTGCAGTTGATGTAGTGGTAACAGTGATAGAAATTGTTTGTGCGGCTGTAGGCGTGTTACACGGTGACAAATCTATTCGGCGCACCCAATACGTTGTATTTGTATTCGGACTGACAACAATGGTGTCGCTGGTTTCGCCTGAAATGATGTTACTGCCCGTTGTACCTGTTCCCCACTGGTAAACAGCTCCGGGAGATGCAACGCCTCCACTCGCTACGAGCGTCGTTGATGATCCCTGACAAATAGCTGTAGTGCCTGATAGCGTAGTTGGTGCAGTGGATGGCGGGTTCACTGTTATGGTATGGAATGTGGCGGATGTAATTAAATTACAGAGGCCACCGTCAATTCTGCGTACCCAGTACGTTGTGGTAAACGCACCCGGATTTACGGTAAAAGTAGGACCCGTGGTGGTAGCCAGGACATTCACCCCTTCAGTTGTGCCTGTTCCCCATTGATAGGTAGCGTTGGTTCCCACAATCCCTCCGGTTGCTGTAAGTACTAAGTTTCCGGATGGAGAACAAACAGTCGCCGGAGCTGTAATAGAGGTAGGAGCAGTTGACGGGCGACAATACGAATAGCTAAATGAAGCGCGTGCCAGATTATCCCAATCGTAATATTCCATCACCATATTGGTGTTTCCAGACAAGTAGACCGTTGCAGACGTGGTTGTCTGATATAGATGCTGACTCCAGTTTGCTATTAACCACGTTGCGCCACCATCAGTACTCAAACGATAACCATCGTCGCCACCAACGGTAAAGGTGTAATAGCCGGCCGGATAGTTTCTGGTCATTCTAAAACGAACAGCAACGTTGTTATTGTAGGTTCCACACATCGTGGGACCATTTATAGAAGCTGAACCGATATCATAATCAAACACTTCCGGGATACCATAGTATCCGCGATAGTTAGCTGAAAAATTATCAGGAGGCGGAGAGGAGGCGATAGGCGCATAGATATATGCGATCCAAGAATTAACCCCTGCAGTTACTTGGTCGCCTGGCGGAGTATTAACATTTACTTGTACAGAAACTCCCGTCGTTGGTACACATGGGGAAGGATTAATTCGTCGTACCCAGTAACTTGTTGCAGTTGTTGGGGCAACCGTAATGGATGCTGTCGTTGCACCGGCAATAACATTTGAACCGACTATGGTTCCCGTTCCCCATTCATATGAAGATCCGGCCGATAGCGTTCCCCCGGTCGCTGTCAGCACTGTACTGTCGCTTTGGCAGATAGTTAGGTTTCCGCTAATCCCCGTTGGTGCCGTCGAAGGTGTAGAGACGCTTACTAAAAACGTAACGCCGCCCGTCGCTGAACTGCAAGCTCCCCCGTCCCGTACGCGAACCCAATACGTGGTGCTCGAACTTGGCGAGACAGTAATTGTAGCCGTCGTTCCAATTAAGGTTCCAACTCCTACTGTCGTTCCTGTTCCCCATTCAAAAGTGGCGCTCGTTCCCAATGTTGCGCCTGCTGCAGTTAGCGTGGTGCTGCTTCCCTGACAAACGAGGTTCGCGCCAGTTATAGAAGTTGGAGCCGTAGAAAGTGTTGTAACATTTACTGTTACTGATATTCCCGCGGTAGGTGTTGTACATGGCGCCAAATCGAGCCTTCGAACCCAATAAGCAGTGGTTGTCCCCGGGCTTACGGTTATAGCATCAGTAGTTGCAGCAGCAATTACGTTGTTTCCTACTACAGAACCCGTTCCCCACTGGTAAGTGGCGCCGCTGGCCAATGTGCCTCCGCTTGCAGTTAGAACGGTGCTGCTTCCTTGGCAGATTGACGTAGTTCCTGATATGAGCGTCGGCGCAGTTGATGGAGCCACCACATTAATCGTTTGATAAATCGCTGATGTAGTCAGGTTACAAGTTCCGCCATCGACTCGGCGTACCCAATAAGTTGTTGTAGTAGTTCCAGGATTCACCGTAAAAGTCGCAGTTGCTGAGGATCCAAGGATGTTGCTGCCTGCAACTGTTCCGGTACCCCATTGATACGTAGCATTCGTACCCATTGTTCCACCGCTTGCCGTCAATATAATATTTCCTGATGGTGAACAAACCGAAGCAGGTGCAGCGATTGCTGTTGGCGCTGTCGAAGGTGCGCAGTAATTGACATTGAACGAGACTCGCGAAAATCCGGCTTGTTCGTAATATTCGATTACATAATCGACGTTTCCACTTAAGAAAACTACTGCCGATGTCGTGGTAGTATAACTGTGGAGTCCCCAATTTGTAATTAACCACGTTGATCCGCCATCGATGCTTAGTCGGTATCCGTCATCACCACCAACGGTAAACGTATAGTATCCGGAAGGAACACTTGCGCGCATCTTAAATCGGATAGCAAAGTTGTCAGCATATGTTCCGCAAAGCGAAGGTCCGGAAATGCTTCCTGTCGACATATCGTAGTCGAATATCCCGGGTTGAGTTACAAATCCACGGTAATTAGCTGAAAAGTTATCAGGCGGAGGCGAAGAGGCAGTCGGTGAATACACATATCCAATCCATGAATTTGTCCCGTATGAAACTTGATCTCCCGCCGGAATGTTAACTGTTACGGTTGCCGAAACGGCTGCAGTTGCCAAACAAGGTGTATTTGTTATTCTGACCCAGTATGAGGTTGTAGACAACGGTGTTACGGTAAGGGACGCTCCTGTTTGACCAGCGATCACATTTGTTCCAACAGTTCCCGTTCCCCATTCGTAAACGGCACCCGGAGGCAGAGTTCCGCCACTTGCCGTTAGCGTCGTGCTGCTGCCCTGGCATAATATTAACGTACCTGTAATGGCAGTTGGTGCAGTTGCTTGCGCTCTAACCGTTACCGTTGCCGTGGCGGCCGCAGACGGTTGCGTGCATGGTGCAGCGTCGATTTCCCTGACCCAATAAGTCGTTGTTGCTGTTGGACTGACAGTTAATGAAACCCCGTTTTGTCCGGCTATTGTGTTTGTTCCTACAGCCCCTGTTCCCCACTCGTAGGTTCCGCCGGTAGCGAGTGTTCCTCCTGATGCGATAAGCGTTGTGCTGCTGCCTTCGCAAATTATTGTTGTTCCCGAAATGGAAGTCGGCGCTGTTGAAGGGGTTGCAACGGTAATAGTATAGGTGACACCGGCTGTTGTCTGGCTGCAGATTCCTCCGTCAACGCGGCGTACCCAATACGTTGTTGTAGTGCTTCCCGGGTTTACGGTAATTGAAGCAGCTGTTCCCGCGATCGGGTTTGTTCCAACCACTGATCCTGTTCCCCATTGGTATGTTGCGGTGTTGCCTGTTGTTCCGCCCGAAGCCGTTAAAACAATGTTGCCTGAAGGCGCACATGCTGTAGCAGTTCCGGTGATAAGGGTTGGCGCAGTAGACTGTGTACAGTAAGTTGCATTGAAAGACACCTGAGAACTTCCGGTCCACTCGTAATACTCCAAAACGAAGTTGACGTTTCCGCTTAGGTTTAATACCGCTGATGTCGTTGTTGTGTAAGAATGTACATTCCAGTTCGAGATGAGCCACGTCGCACCGCCGTCGATACTCAACCGGTAACCGTCGTCCCCACCAACGGTGAATGTATAATAGCCTGCAGGTAAATTTGACTGTCTTTTAAATCTAATTGCAAAGTTTTGAGGCGGAGTTCCGCATACATTCGGGTCGGCCAAATTTGCCGTTCCCAAATTATAATTAAAATTGGCAGGTTGTGTTATGTATCCTTTATAGTTTGTGCTAAAATTGTTTGCAGGCGGTGACGTTGCTATCGGAGCATAAACATATCCGATCCAAGAATCGGTCCCGTACGATGTTTGGTTGCCAACCGGCACGTTCACCGTAACTGCTGCGCTAGCTGCCGTTGTTGGGGCACATGATCCGTTAATGATTCTCACCCAGTACGTTGTCGTAATCGTTGGTGCAACGGTGATTGTTGCTGTTGTCTGACCTGCAATGATATTGTTTCCAACCGTGCCCGTTCCCCATTGATACATTGCGCCGGCTGGCAATGTTCCGCCTGTTGCAGTAAGAATTGTGCTGTCGCTCAGGCAGATGGTAGTTGTTCCCGTAATGCTTGTTGGTGCTGTTGCCAACGGCTGAACCGTCACTAATACTGCTGTTCCCGTTGTATGGCTTGTCGAGCAGGAACTGTTATCTTGCCGACGTACCCAATACGTAGTGTCTGCAGTAGGTGCAACTGTAATGGAGGCGTCTGTTCCTGCGATTGGATTTGTTCCGACAACGGATCCTGTTCCCCATTCATAAAGAGCTCCCGATGCTTCAATGCCGCCGTTTGCCGTCAGGGTTGTAGATGCTCCAGAGCATATGGTTGTCGTGCCGGCAATGCTTGTTGGTGCAGTTGATGTCGCGCAAAGAGTATATCCGAAAGAAACCCTTGATTCGTTTGCACGCTCATAATATTCCAGGACAAAATTTGTATTTCCGCTCAAAAAGACCGGCGCTGAAGTCGACGTTGTGTATGCGTGGTCGGTCCAGTTGGACACTAAGAACGTGGCTCCACCGTCGACGCTTAAACGATAGCCATCATCCCCGCCCACAGTAAATGTGTAGTAACCAGGCGCACAATTCTTGGTCATGCGGTACCGAATAGCATAATTATCAAGGTATGATCCGCAGATATTTGCTCCCGAAACTGATATTGTATTTCCGTAACTTCTATCGAAGCTTTCGGCTTCCGTTAAGTTACCTCTATAAGTTATAAAAGCATTGGCCGGCGGATTAGCTGCATCGAGCCCAGTGTACACATAACCTAGCCATGAACCGGCGCCGTAAGTGGCTGGATTCCCGGCCGGCACGGTCACGGTAACAGTTTGTGTTATTGCAGTTGTTGGAGCGCACGGAGAATTAATAACCCTCACCCAGTAAGTCGTGGTAGCGGATGGAGTGACTGTAAACGTTGCAGAAGTCTGCCCCGCAATAATATTTGAGCCTGCGGTTCCGGTTCCCCATTGGTAAACTGCTCCCGGCGCAAGTGTGGCTCCTGTTGCTGTCAAAGTGGTACTGTTGCCCTGGCAAATCGTTGTCGTCCCGGTAACGCTTGTGGGCGGAGCCGATTGTTGTTGTACTGTAACGGTAAACGTTGCTCCTGTTGTGTATGCTGTAGAGCAGGAGCTATTGTCTTTTCGGCGTACCCAATAAGTGGTATTTGTTGTTGGTGAAACCGTAATCGAGACTCCAGTGCCTGCAATAGGATTTGTCCCGACTACAGTTCCGGTTCCCCATTCGTATGTTGCTCCGGCTGCCGCGATTCCGCCATTTGCTGTTAGCACTACTGCAGTGCCCGAACATGTCGTTGATGTTCCCGTAATGCTTGTTGGCGCAGTAGAAGTTGCGCAAAAGGTATATCCGAAGGACACATGAGCGTCTGCAGTCCTTTCGTAGTATTCCAGAACCAGATTTTTATTTCCGCTCAGGAAGATAGGTGCCGAGGTTGTTGTTGCATAAGCATGGTCAGCGTAATTTGTTACCAAAAAAGTTGCGCCACCGTCAATACTAAGACGATATCCATCGTCGCCGCCTACGGTAAAAGTATAGTATCCGGGCGCGCAGTTTTTCATCATTCGGTACCTGATCGCAAAATGGTCTGAATAGGTGCCGCAGAGCGTTGCGGCAGAAACGGCGGCAGAAGCGTGGTTCCGGTCGAAAGTTTCAGCTTCGGTCACATATCCATGATAGGTCACAAAGGCACTCGTGGGCGGATTTGCGGCGTCCATTCCGGTGTAAAGATAACCTTGCCAAGACCCAGCCGGATAAACTGCTGGATTGCCCGGAGGCGTCGGACATTGAGCAGAGACGCCTGCAGTAAACAATACTAAAAGAACTACCGCTGAGTTGGCAATTGTTAGTCGCGTTATCTTTTTAAGGCTAAGTTGATTTCTGGTAAGCTTGACGGGAAGGGTTGAAAAAGTAAAATTAAAACGTAGTTGTAAATGGTAACTTCTGCTCATTTTTTTTATGTGGTATTTAATATAAATCTTAACAGGTTCGCTCGCGCAAGGTGTACTCCAATCTTTTTACCCCTGACGCGGTTTAATTTTCGACGGCGCAAACGGCAAAACAAATCTGATACTAATTAACGGTCAATATTATCGATTAAATACCAATAAATCCGATAAAAAGCACGCAAACTTAAAAATTTGTAAGAAATTTAAAAATTAATAGCAAGATTTTTTTCTCTATTTGATTTGGTTTAGGTCTCCTTTGACTTGCCGAAATCACCAAAATGCCTGCTCTCATTTATTTCGTCAAAACAATTCAAACGTTAAAATTGTTTTCACTTATTAACAGATGCCAGCAAAGGCGGGGGCAAATGTATGCGTACCTATTATTTTTCTAATGCCGTGTCGTTCAACTTTTCGACAAAGGGTTTTAATTGTCGCTGACCAACAGGTAATTCGATGAGTTGCATTATTTTGCTGATGAAAGAAAGGGTGTTCTCAGTAAAGTCTTACAAATGTAGCAGAAGACACCCGCCAATTCAGGCGAAGTAAATAGTACGAAAACGTTGTAGTTATTGGCGTTATAGCTTCAGATCTGCTCCAATTGCCTCACTTTTTCGTAAACCAGGTCGCTTTCGAACCCTTTTCGAAGCAAAAAGTCGCAAAACTTCTTCCGTTTCTTCATTAGGTTTTTTTCAGTGATGCTGTCCCAATAGCGATAAGATAAGGAGTCGAAAGTCTCCTGATATTCGTCGGCAGTAATTTCTGATAGGGCAAGTTTAATATTCGGCTGGGAGATGTGTCTTGCCTTCAACTCATTGATAATCCTGATCTTCCCCCAATGCTTGATTCTATGCTTTCCGCGTGCAAAACTTCGGGCGAAGCGTTCCTCATTTAAATAATTGTCTTTGATAAGGTGAACCACAATTTCATCTATGTCGTCCTGCTGCTGACCAAGGCTGCGAAGTTTCGTCACAACTTCATCATGGCAACGATCCTGGTAAGCGCAATAGGCTTCCAGTTTGCGGCGTGCGTCAATAGGAGTTATGATGGGGTCAGACATACCAAGTTTTTAACAAATGTAAATAATTTGATGCGCAGTTAAACGCTGAATCAGAGATCACAGGTGATCTTTGCCTTGCACTTTGTTAACAATTATTTATCTTCAAATACATTGGAAGTCTGGAAGATGCGTGTAATTTTGTTGCCCCAATCTGCCGTTAGTTATCTCTATTGCTTGTGCGCGAATACAATGCGCCATGGTTAAATACCACATTATGAGACTAAAGTTTTTGCTTTCGGCAATTGCTGCTTTTGTTGGCAATATAATGATCGCGCAGGTTACACTGTTCACGGAATCGATGGGAACCGTTACCGGGAACACGGCAATTGCTACGCATGAGTTCAACAACGGTTTCGATAACGATTCTTTTACCATGACCTCGGGCGGCGCAACGAGTCAAGGCGAGATCCGGACTTCGAGCGCGTCAACGGGCTACGCTGGTGCAAGCGCCGGTGGAAATGTCTGGCTTACAACCACCTCAGGCCAACATGGTTTTGCAATAGAAGGTATTGATGCAAGCGCGTATACCAGCTTAAATCTCCAGTTCGGGTATAGAAAGGAATCAGCTTCAACTCACGCCACTTTCTCGGTAGATTATTGGGACGGGTCGGGATGGGTCGTAATGGCGAATACCTCGTCGGCACTCTTTAACGAATCTGCCACAGCCGGAACAGGTTGGTATCTATCAAAAGTCTTATCGCTACCCATTGCCGCACAGATAGCAAATTTGAAAATTCGCTTCATCAAGACAGGATCAAACGCCATTCGCCTTGATGATGTAAAATTAATCGGAACACCACTTCCATGTCCTGCCACAACAAACACAATTACGCCTGCATCAGGACCTGTGGGAACCGAAGTTTTGGTTACTGCTACCGCCAATACCTTAACAGGAGCAACCGCCACCTTTAACGGAATCAGTGCTGTCGTTACCCCTGTAGATGCAACACACATCAAAGTCCTGGTTCCAACCGGCGCAACAACAGGAAATCTGGTAACAACCAATTCGTCGGGCTGCACTGCATCAAATCCGTTTACGGTAATCAGCAGCGTGTCTACCTCTTGCGAAGGCGGCGGATCGGCGAGAACGCAACTTTTCATCAGCGAAGTCACTGATCATGGATCAGGAAGCCATTCATACATAGAAATATTTAACACTACAGGCGCTACTGTAAACCTCAATAATTATAAACTGAACATCCACAATAATGGCGCTGCAACGGCAACCGCTTCAATAGTACTTCCATCGTATAATCTGGCAAACAACGCTGCGTATGTCGTGGCATTTGGTTCAACCGACGCCGGGAATAACTATGGTGGCGTAACACCCGATCTTATCAGCACAGTCAGCGGAATCAACGATAACGATCATATCAGGCTTCTTGATTCAGGCGGAACTTGGATCGACCTTTGGGGAAGTACGGGCGCAACGGCTTTTACTGTGGCGCCAAGCGACTACTACTATCGACGGAAAAACGCGGGAATTACGGCGCCTTCAACCGTATGGAATGCAAGCGACTGGACCTCAGGAACTCCAGTCGATTATACAAACGTAGGTTCGTATACTTTTGCAAGCGGATCGGTTCCGGCAATTGTGACACATCCATCCATGACGCCAACGTGTAAGGCCACATCATTTACAGTAGCTGGATCCGAAGGATTCACAGGAGGAAATCCGTTGGCCTATCAATGGTATGTTCTAGCCCCAAGTGCAACAAATTGGATAGCAATTGCGAACGGCGGCGTTTATTCTGGTGCAACTTCATCAACATTGGGCATTTCAAACGTAACCGGACTCGAAGGCTACCAATATTACAGCCAGGTCAGGGAAAACGGTGTTAGCTGCTATTCGGCTTCAAACGCGGTGATGCTGCACGAACCCACTACAGTAACGTGGAACGGGACATGGACACCATCGGCTCCGACCGTAAATTCGAAGGTTGTAATCGCTGCTAGCTACAACACCTTAACAAATGGAAGTTTTGAAGCCTGCAGCGTAATTGTGAATCCGGTTCAAACGCTAACAATCAGTCCGGACGATTATGTTCTGATTCAGACCCATTTAGCCGTCAACGGAAACTTGGTTGTAGCAGATTCGGGTTCGCTGATTATGGTAGATGACTATGGAGTAGTGACAAGTGCGGGAAACACGCAAATACTCAGGACTACAAAACCATACAAAAAATTCGACTATACGTATTGGTCGTCGCCGGTCACTGCCGCTACGATCGGAAGTACGTTCCCAACCTGGCGCACCGACTATTCCTTCTCGTTCAACACCGCTAATTTTTCAGATGTTGCACCCCTTGACGGGTTTGATGACAACCAGAACGACTGGCTGTTTGCAGGTCCGACGGCCACAATGACAGCCGGAAAAGGATATATTGTTATGGCGCCTACAACCGGAACGTTCCCCACTACAAATACCGTCAACTTTTCGGGTGTTGTTAACAACGGACTCATCATGGTTCCGTTGGCGTTGAGCGGGGCCGCTTCAAACCCAAATGACGACTTTAATCTTATCGGTAACCCGTACCCATCGGCTGTTTCGGCAACCGATTTTATAAACGCCAATCCTGCTATTTCGGGCACACTTTATTTTTGGTCGCATGTTACCGCTGTCAGTACGTCGAATCCGGGTCCGGATTACAGTAATTATACGCGTGATGACTATGCGTTATTCAACTTAACCGGCGGAACGCGGGCTAGTCTTACGACACCGGCCAGTTCCGTACCAACGGGATATATCGCTTCAGGGCAGGGATTTTTTGTCGAAGCGCAATCAGCCGGAAATGTTCTTTTTAACAATGCGATGCGAAGCAAGTTGCATAACAATGGCGACTTCTTCCGATCAGTGAACACGCAGGTGCAACGTGATCGAATTTGGCTGAACCTTACTCATTCAGACGATCTGTTCAGTCAGCAGCTGATTGGCTACTTTGCTGAAGCCTCGCTTGATATTGACCGCGGCTATGACGGGATCGTAAGCAAAACCGGAAACACTGTCAGTTTTTATTCTTTGATCAATAACGACCATTATCGTATACAAGGACGGCCTGTTTTCACCGATGCAGATGTGGTTCCGTTGGGATATTCGACTACAGTTGCCGGCGAATTTACAGTTTCGATTGATGCGGCCGAAGGTCAGTTAGGCGGTACGCAGCGGGTTTTTATTCAGGATCTTCAGACAGGCCTGGTACACGATCTAAAACTGGCGCCTTACACATTTTCAACCGTTGCCGGAACACACGACGGCCGCTTCTTGCTTCGGTACACAAACCAAACCCTGGGAATAGATGAACCTGATGCTGTACATCATGTGGTTGTTACAGCCAGGTCCGGAGAGATTGGAGTTTATTCAACAGGTGCAGATATTGTGAGTGTGGCAATGTTTGATATGCTGGGACGTACGGTTTATCAGTCTGCTGCTGTTCATTCCGCATCGCACCAAATCGCGCTGCTTTCGATGTCTCCTCAGGCAATTATTGTTAAGGTAAAACTTGAATCCGGTGAACTCGTGACACAAAAAGTACTCGTAAAGTAGCTTTACGACGCGAAAACCCCGCGTTTTAACGAATATTCGAAAAAGAGGAACCAACAAACTATTTTTAACGTAATTTTAATTCGAATCGCTTGATAATCTGTCGAATAAGCGTATTTTTGATAGTCCCCATCTACACAAAGCTTCTACCTCAGACGCTAGGGTTAATACCTAGACAATGAGATCCAGATTTATTGCTTTTCTTCTTTTTTGCTGTATAAACTTCGTTCAGGGACAAGTTACGTTGTTTAGTGAAGGCATAGGCGTCCCGGCCGCCAATCCAACCGCGATTTCGGCACATACGTTTCAACACGCTGCGATTTTCACCTATAGCGGATCTTTTAACACCGAAGTTCGTAACTCTGCAGCCTCTAACTATCCGGGCGCGTCTGGAACAGGGAACGTATATTTTACCAACAACCAATCCTGGTTTCAGATTGAAGGTATAAATACCGTTGGAATGAGCGACCTATCGCTATCATTCGGGCATTATAAGGCATCGGCAGCGTCGGCACAAACGTATCTTATCAAAGTATGGGTGAGTGATGATGGTGTAGCCTGGTCAGAACTTACGTATACGCGTCCTTCGACTGCAGGTTGGGCGTGGGTGTTAGCCAATGGTTCAATTCCATCAACATCGAACCTTCGAATTAAGTTCAACAACCCATCTGCTACTAACGGAGTATTCCGCTTAGATGACATAAAATTAATGGGAACTCCAACCGTGAGTTGGGCCAATGTGCAATTTCCTGCTTCAGGAAGTATAATAACAGGAGGAAATCACGTGGTATATTCCCGTGTTTATTCCGCAGGTTTCACCTATGTCGAGGGTGCACAATCGGGAATGGTTGCAGAACTCGGCTACAGCACGAACAATAGCGATCCGTCAGGCGCCGATTGGACCTGGATCCCAGCTCTCTACAGCACACAGGCCGGAAACAACGACGAATATTTACTCGATCTTGGCGGCGAAATATTCTTTCCCGGAACCTATTATTATGCCTCGCGGTTTAGCGCTGCTGGCGGACCGTACATCTATGGCGGCTATAGTTCAGGCGGCGGCGGAATCTGGAACGGCACTACAAACGTGAGTGGCGTTCTGAATGTCATCGATTCTCAGGTTGTGTACGCAAATACACAATCACCATTTTCAGGCACTCAATCGGCACTGCAACCCTACAACGTTTACGCCCAGGTCTATCAACCCGGATTAACAGAAGGCCCAACACAAGGAATGGACGTGCAGGCATGGATCGGTTACAGCCAAACAAACACAGATCCGAATTCGGCGGGATGGTCATGGGTTCCTGCGATGTATAATCCGTCGGTTACCGGAAACAACGACGAATATGTAGCCGATATCGGGCCCTATCTGAACACAAATACAACCTTTTACTATGCCTCAAGATTTCAACTCGGAACTGGGACGTATTCTTACGGGGGCTTTCACACCAGTGGGTCGCCAGGTCATTTTTGGGATGGGGCGACGTATGTTTCAGGGTCGGTTGTAATAACAGGAGCTTCAAATCCCGGAGACTATTATCGAAGTAAAGCTACCGGTGCATGGGAAGCGATAACAACTTGGGAATCATCTCCGGATAATATTACCTGGCAAAACGCCACCAGAAGCCCTTCGAACACCGCCACCTCGATAGTCATTCGCAGTGGGCATACCATCACGTCATCGACAAACGTTACTGCCGACGACCTTACGATAGACCTAGGCGGTACGCTGGATATCGCATCAGGAACATTCACGCTAAACAACGGAACCGCTGCTGTGGACCTTCAGGTTAATGGAAATTTTACGAATAGTGGTGCAACATTTACGAATACCGGGGCACTGTCAGTTTTAGGCACTTACAACCACGCGACCAGTAGCCTCACACTTCCCATAGCGGCTTGGCAAACCGGATCCACATGTAATGTTACCGGCCTCACAAACGTCTCGCAAACACCACTTATAAACGGTGGACAGGTTTTTCACAATTTCACTGTCAATAATTCAAATGCGCAGCATCTTGTGTCGATACTTGGTCCGGTATTTCAGGTCAATGGCACCTTAACCCTCGGTCCAAATCCGGCGAGCTACCTTTTGTTGGCAACCACATCCGGAACCTATACGCGCACTATAAACAAAATCGTGATCTATGACGGGCAGCTTACCATTAGCGGAAGCCAGTCAAACGTAATGCTGAATGTTCTGGATGATGTAATGATTACCGGCGGGCGTCTCGGACTTTCGGGCGGACTGAACGGAAAAGCGACGGTGAATGTGACCAACAACGTTACCGTTGGCGGCGTCGGGATCTTAAGCATGATCGACCACGCTTCAGCGCAATCGCCAACATTGAACGTCAGTGGAGATTTAGTTCTGACAGGCGATGAACCCTATTTAGACCTTGAATCAGTTTCTTCAAGCGGCGCGGTGGCAACAGTTAATGTATCAGGTAACTTTGTTTGTAATGCGATTAATGAGGGGTATCCGATAGTTGACTTTGGGAACGGCACCGTTATCAATAACGTTGTCAACATTGGGGGAAATTTTACTAAGACGGGCGATGGCACTTTTACTACCAGTTCGTCAAACGCTGCAAAAGGATTCGTGTTTGCCGGCGCCGGCACCGTCCAAACCTTTTCAGACACGGGCGCTTATATTTCCGACCGGGTAAACTATACGATCAATAGTGGGGCGAGTGTCTTGCTAGGTACCAACTTAACCTTGGGCGGCGGAACATTCCTGCCTCATTCTCAGTTTAGAGTCAGTATTGGAGGCACGCTAAATTTCGGTACAAGCTCCATTATTGCTACTGATGCCACATCAAAATTTTTGGCATTGGGTACGGCGGCTCCCGCGTCGACGCTTATAACTTCCAATCCTGATGGTTTCGGCGGTGTAACATCGACGGGCTCACTACAGAACTTCGCCAGTGTTGGCACATCTACTGCGGAGGCCGTTCAACTGCAAGTTGGAGTTAATTATACATTTAATGCCGACACAACGACTCCGTTTCCTGTTCCGGGTGCGACTGTAGTTTTTACCAACATCGGAAATTTGACGATAAATGCCAATGTACAGTCCAATATGGAGTCGCAGTTAACGCTGCAGAACTCGCTGACAATAAATGATGGCGCGACATATGTAATGAACCCGTTGTCAATACTCAACGATCACAGGTTTAATCCGGGCAGCGTACTAACGATCGCTCCGTTAGCAACACTCGACAATGGCGGTGAGAATCGCGTGCTTAAAGGTTCTGGCTCCCCGACTATTATAATTAACGGGCGTTTTGTCACTCGTGACGCGCAAGGTTTTATTGGAACAAATGCCGCGGTGTCAGGATATTCAGCCGGAGTGATCAGCCTTGGGGCCAATAGCGTTGTAGAATACGCTCTGACAGGTGATCAGGCGGTTCAAGGCGGCACAGCGCCTGCTTACGTAAATGTCGGATTTTCCGGCAGCGGAGTAAAGACACTCCAGAGTGCTAACGCTGTTTCGGGTACGATTACGGTTTCAGACTCTGCCATTTTTGACGCCGTAAACAACACGTTCGGAAATGCAGGTACGAATGTGACAATGACGGGAACTTCTGTTTATAAAACCGGCGGTTCTGGTGTGAAGCCTGATGCAGGCGGAATTTATTCGCTTTCGCCGGGAACAAAAATAGCATTCTACAGTCCGAGTGTTGCCAATACCAATCCGCGAAAGTCGGGCATTCTTTATGCAGACGTAGACATAAGTGGAAACAACATTATAAACACCGGTGTCACCGGACTTAAGTTCCATCCCGGAGCAACCTTTACGGTAAAGTCGAACGGCATATTTAAACTCGAAAATCCTGCGGGATTTACTGGAGCTGCGGGCACTTCAATAGATAATACTGCACCGCCGACAGTGGTATTGGAGTCGGGATCTACAATAGAATATTCTGCTGCTGCAGATCAAACTATCACACCGTTCAATCCGGCGTACGCCAATCTGAAAATCTCTGGCAGCGGAACCAAGTCGTTTGCCTTTTCGCCGGAAATTAAGGTGGGAGAGGACTTAATTGTAGCCGGCGCGACGCTTCAGATTGATCCTGATGTTACAATGACTGTGACAGATGCTGTGCTGAACAGTGGCGGAATTATCGACATCAAGAATGCCGGAAGCCTTGTGCAGGTTACAGATGTTATTAACGCTACGTCCAATAATAACGTTGGTAATATAAAAATGACACGAAATGCAAATGACATGTACCGTTACGATTTTACATATTGGTCATCGCCTGTTACACTTTCTTCGGCGTTTACGTTAAACGATCTGAGTCCGTTTACGCGCACCGACAAGTATTTTAAATGGTCAGCCGGAACGCAATCATGGCAGCTTATCATGAACGGAACAGAAAACATGATCCCCGGCTTAGGATATATTGCACGTGCGCCTGAAAACTTTCCCACAAGCCCAGGCTTGACGCTCCCGTTCTCGGCGCTTTTTGAAGGTGTCCCAAATAATGGAATTGTCACAACGCCTGTTAGCGGAAGCACAAGTTTGGCTGTTGCCGATTACAAGTTTAATTTGCTGGGCAATCCATATCCTTCGGCGGTTTTTGCAGATTGTTTTATCAGTGCAAATCTAAACCTTGGCGGCACGTTGTATTTCTGGACGCACAATACTGCAGTTAGTGGTACGCCCGATGTTAACGGTGAATATTATTATGCCCAGGCTGACTACGCAACCTACAACATGTCTGGTGGAACGGCCGCAGCGCCGTCAGCGGCAACAGGCGGAGCCAACACAAACATTCCTACTGGAAAGATTGCAGCGGGACAGGGATTTTTTGTTCGCGGAATTACGGATGGCGCTTCAACGGCTACGTTTAACAATTCAATGAGAATTGCCGGGCAAAACGGACAGTTCTTCAGAAATGCTTCCGGGCTGGAATCTGCGATAAGTCCGAATATCGAACGGCACAGGATATGGCTAAACCTCACCAATGAGCAAGGCGGATTCAGCCAAACGCTTACTGCTTACGCAGAAGGCGCTACAAACGGGCTGGATCGGCTATTTGACGGAGAACTTTTGGGCGGACAAGCGGTCGCTTTTTACTCGCTCGTTGATAACACGTTGCTCACATCGCAAGGGCGTGCATTGCCATTTGATGAGAGCGATACTGTACCGCTGGGTTACAAAGCCGCGACAGACGGACCTTTAACAATAACACTCGATTTTACCGACGGGTTGTTCGACAATCAAAATGTCTATATTGAAGATATGCTGTTGAACGTAACACATGATATAAAACAGTCGGTGTACACGTTCGCCGGCTCCACAGGAACGTTTAACAACAGATTTCTATTACGGTTTACTACAGGATCGTTGGGTGTGGATACCGTTTCCAACAATGATTTTACCATCTATGTAAAGAACAGGAATATCCATCTATGGTCTGACGGCAAAAATATAGATACCGTTACCGTCTACGATTTGCTGGGACACAAGTTGTATTTCGCGGAAGATGTGAATTCGTACACACTTGCAATTTCGGATGTCGTATTGAGTACACAGGTGCTGATCGTTAAAACGACGCTAACCGATGGAGCTGTGGTTATAAGGAAGATCGTTTATTAGATCAGCTAACGGGAGTTTCCCGGATTCCAAGGTTTTTATGCGTACGGACCACAGCCTGCTCATTCTTATAGTCGATCCACGCCTGGCCTTTCCACCGACGCATCCACGTATCGAAATGTCGCATGACCATGATATTGTAAACCGCTTTCGAAAGGTTTGATACTTTCCGCGGAAGCGCCCGCAGGCTCATCGAAAACCCCGGCGTTAGATATTTCATGTAGTGCCAATATCCTTCGGGCATATAAAGCATCTCGCCGTGTTCCAGATTTGTGACAAAGCCATTAGCTTTTTGCAAGGCGGGAAATTTGTCAAAATCGGGATCGTCAAAGTCGATGTCTTCGCGGGAAATCAGCGCATGGGGAACTTTGTAAAGATACCGCGTCTGATCAGGAGCAAACAGGATGCAGCGTTTCTTTCCATGAAAATGAAAATGCAGAATATTTGAATAGTCGATATCGTAGTGGATAAAAACTTTTGAATTTTCTCCGCCGAAGAACAACATTGGCAGTTGTTTCACCAGTTTCAGTCCAATGTCGGGCCATTTGAAATCGTTCTTCAACTGCGGCACTTCCTTCATCAAATTGTAAAGAAAAATACGGTAATTCGTAGGCTTTGACTTAAGGAGTTGGATGTACTCTGCCATTTTCATACTCGCATGCGCCTCGTTGAATTTGTCTTTATGCGAAACCGGCCGGTCGTCATATAGCGGAACGGTCTTTTCGCCTGCTATTTCGTTTATGTAGTCCAGGTTCCACTTTTCGTAAGCAGGCCAGTCTTCGGTCAGTTTTTCAATGACTACAGGCCTTTGCGGCTTTACGTATTTGGTATAAAAATCTTCTTTTGAAATGGTCTTTACTCGTTCAATTTCCTGCAGGTGTAACGCCATACTAAACGATTTAGGGTGTGATTAAATTCAGATGCCCACACAAAGTTAGCGAAGAGAAGCGAGCTGGTAGTACGTGATCTTTGTTATTTATAACCCTATTTCCGTTTTTACCAACTTCTTACTGCTACAGAAGTGACTTTTTTACAGAGGCTTCAATATTTCGTTCAATTACATGTCCGGGACGCGACCACCTCGGTTTTTCACCAAGCGGAACAAACTTCGAATCCTCGGCTTCGACCGTAGCAGGCTGTGACACTTTGGTGAAAGGCTTTTGCGGATTCAGACCCAGCATCTCAAACATCTTCATGTCTTCGTTTACATCCGGATTTGGAGTGGTCAGCAACTTGTCACCGGCAAATATTGAATTTGCGCCAGCAAGGAAGCACATTGCCTGGCCTTCACGGCTCATATTCATACGACCGGCTGAGAGGCGGACCTGCGTCTCCGGCATGACGATTCTTGTTGTGGCAACCATTCGGATCATTTCCCAGATTTCTACCGGTTTTTCTTCTTCCATCGGGGTGCCTTCAACCGCTACGAGCGCATTAATTGGCACGGATTCCGGCTGAGGGTTCAGCGTTGCCAAAGCCACAAGCATTCCTGCGCGGTCTTCGATGCTTTCGCCCATCCCGATGATTCCGCCGCTGCATACCGTAACATTCGTCTTGCGAACGTTAGCAATTGTCTCCAGCCTGTCATCGAAGGCGCGTGTTGAAATAACTTCTTTGTAATAGTCTTCGGAAGTATCCAGGTTATGGTTATAGGCGTACAATCCGGCTTCAGCCAAACGTTGTGCCTGATTTTCGGTGATCATGCCGAGCGTACAGCACACTTCCATATCAAGTTTATTGATCGTTCGCACCATTTCCAGCACCTGGTCGAATTCTGGTCCGTCTTTTACGTTTCGCCACGCGGCGCCCATGCACACCCGGGATGAGCCGCTCGATTTTGCACGTAGCGCCTGCGCTTTTACCTGCTGGACCGACATCAGGTCGTTGCCTTCGATGTTGGTATGATAACGCGCTGCCTGCGGACAATATCCACAGTCTTCGGGACAACCCCCGGTTTTTATTGATAATAATGTTGAAACCTGTACGACATTGGGATCGTGATGCAGCCGATGAACTGAAGCAGCCTCGTAAAGCAGGTCCATCATGGGCTTGTTATAAATTGCGATAATTTCCTCTTTGGTCCAGTTATGTTTATTGCTGATCATTGTGGCTTTTTTGATTGTCCAAAAGTAACGAATTCCGTTTTAAGTAAAAAGATTTTAAGACAGTCGAATAAAAAAGACCCGCATGGAGTTCATGCGGGCCGCTATTGGTACAGAATGATATTAGTCTACTTTATTGATGACCTCCACTTTGTCTTTCCAGTACTGCATCAGGCAGAACGAAACGATTAATGATGCGGCGGTCGACTCAAACAAGAGCAGTGAAATGGTATAGGTATAAGAGTCAATATCGCCGCCACCGATCAAAAAACCTTGTGACAAATCCTTCAAATACGCTTCACCGCCACGTATTTCAAGGTATAACAATAATCCGGCGATACTTAAAACTGCGCCGATCATCGACGTAAGAAGTGCTGAGATGAAGTTGCGGAAATAGCCCTTCAGATTGTCCTTGTGATTTGCGCTGATCGTTCTGTTAACACCATACGCCACGATAAAGATATTGAGCAACCGTAGCAGGTAGAAATCGGATAAACCCAGCAGTTCAAGGATAATAAAGTAGATACCGATCCCTAAAAAGATGATAAAGCCATTTGTTATTTCTCTTGTAAATTTCATGGTTCGTTATTTGAGGTTACACGTTTTCGGCAATTCTGCATTGCGGTTCCTATCAAATTTACTAAAAAAATAGATTTTATTTTGCGACGTCAGAATTTTAAGAGTTTTTTAATAGTCGGCGCATGACTAAAAAATGTACCCGTTAGACGTCAGCAGCTGTAGGGCGTGCGCTTGGTCAGCTTTAAGCTGTTCTTTAAGAAGTGCCACCGATGGAAATTTTTCTTCGTCCCGCATCCGGAACAAAATCGATACCGCCAGCTTCTTATCATATAGGTCGTTATCGAAATTAAAGAAATACACCTCTATTGACAGAGCGTTATCTCCAATAGTGGGATTTCTTCCGATGTTCATCATTCCAAAAACTTCGGCGTCATTGAGTTGTGCGGTTACTACATAAACGCCAATCGCAGGAATCTGCTTATACGAATCGGTGATAGAAATGTTTGCTGTTGGGAAGCCGATCGTGCGCCCAAGTTGTTTTCCTCTGACGACGGTGCCGGTTATAAAGTAGTGATAACCCAGATATTCGTTTGCGAGTTCAATATTTCCCTGATTTAGGGCGGTGCGGATTTTGGTTGAACTAACAGCAACATGATCAACTTCCTGAGCGGATATTTGTTCAACTTCAAATTCATATTTTTTGCCAAATAGAATCAGGTCTTGAATATTTGCAGTGCGGCCTTTTCCGAACCGGTGGTCATGGCCGATGATAATCTTCCGGATGTTCAACTGTTCAACAAGCACCGTTTTTACAAATTCCTCAGCGGAAAGTCTCGAAAACGCCTCGTCGAACGGATGGATAATCAGGCTGTCCAATCCTGTCTCTCCGAGCAGCATCGCCCTTTCGTCTATCGTATTCAATAGCCTGACATCAGAATCCTGCTGTAGCACCATTCGCGGATGCGGAAAGAAGGTCAGGATAACACTCTGGCAATCGTTAGCCGCCGCGCTCTCAACAATTCGCTTTATTATCTTCCGATGACCCTTGTGGACGCCATCAAAAGTCCCCAAAGTAGCAATGGTCTTTTTGGCAGCGGAGAAGTCGGATATGGAATTATAGGTTTTCAAAACGGCAGCTGCAAAAGTAGTTGATATAAAAATATGAAAAGGAATAAAAACAAGTTGGGAATTGGCGGTAATTTTCTTCAATCGGCTGTTAGGGCTGTTGTTGATTTCTCCGGCGAAAGCGATAATCAACACATTAACAGGAATATCAACCAAAAAAGAGTCTGCTTTATTTCATTTGTAAAAAAAACGTTAACCTTCTGCGTGTTAAATATATGGAAGGTAGAAAAAGATTATTATATTTGGCACCTAATTGAATTCTTGAAAATGAAAAAACTATTATTTTTAGCACTTGCGCTGACGTTTATTCAGGCTAACGCGCAAAAGAAGTCCGCCTGGCAGAGGGTGGAGACAGACAAATTTGCGGGCTTACAGCGTGTAAGAGAAACTTCTTCTACTAGCGACCAGCAGTTTTTCCAATTGAACAAGGAGCTTTTGCTTCAGACATTATCAAATACACCAGACAAATTCTCTAACCAGGCCGGAACTCAGGTTACTTTTCCAAATGGCAAAGGACAGATGGAGCAGTTTGTAGTATGGGAAAATTCAAATTTTGAACCGGCGTTACAAGCACAATTTCCTGAAATCCGTGCCTATTCCGGAAGAAGCATAACCGACGGAACTGCGACGATCCACTTCAGCGTTTCGCCAAACGGTGTTCAGACGATGGTGATGCGTGGAAACGGAGGTTCAGAGTTTATTGAAGCATATACAACAGACCGTTCGGTTTATGTGTTGTTTAAGTCGGGTAGCCGTGCAAAAGGTACGCTTCCATTTACATGTTCTACTGAAGATTTAGCAATAAACCAAGATTTACTTGGTCGTTTTGAAGCTTCAAGGTCCAACAACCAGTCGTATAAGACAATGAGATTGGCCCTTTCTTGTACAGGTGAATATGCCGTTTACCACGGTGGGACAGTTGCAGGCGCATTGGCGGGAATGAATGCTACAATGACACGTTGTAACGGTGTTTTTGAAAAAGATCTTGCACTTCACCTGAACATGATTGCAGGAAACAATGCGGTAATATATACAAATGCTGCGACCGATCCATATTCTGCTGCAGGAACAGGTGCCGGCGGTGCTTGGAATACAGAACTCCAGAATACTTTGACAAACGTTATTGGTAACGCCGCTTATGATATCGGACATCTTTTTGGTGCATCGGGCGGAGGTGGAAACGCAGGTTGCATCGGATGTGTTTGTGTAGACGATACACCATCAACTTCTGACAAAAATAAAGGAAGCGGCTTTACTTCGCCAGCAGATAACATTCCTGAAGGAGACACCTTCGACATCGATTACGTAGCGCATGAAATGGGTCACCAACTAGGCGCAAACCACACTTTCTCACATGCAACTGAGGGTACAGGCGTTAACGTGGAGCCGGGAAGCGGATCTACAATTATGGGATACGCAGGTATTACCGATTATAATGTGCAGTCTAATTCAGATGATTACTTTACCTATAGAAGCATCCTTCAGATTCAGACCAACCTGGCAACGAAAACGTGTCCGGTAAGTACTGCCATAACTGCAAACACTGCTCCGGTAGTAAGTTCAGGCGGAAACTGGACAATACCAAAAGGAACAGCGTTTAAATTGGTAGGATCGGCTACTGATGCTGAAAACGATGCGCTTACCTATACATGGGAGCAAAACGACACAGGAAACGGTACCACTACAGGTGCAAACAGTATTGCAAGCCCGACAAAAGCTACAGGTCCTAACTTCCGAAGCATTTCTCCGGTAAGTACGCCAGTACGTTTCATGCCTGCGTTCAGCAGCGTATTGAATGGGTCGCTGACCACGCAGTGGGAATCAGTCAACAACAATGCACGTACGTATAACTTTACATTAACTGCTCGTGACGGCAATCCGGCTGGACCACAAACGAACACCGCTTCAAACGTAGTAACTGTAAGTGCTGTCCACGGACCATTCGCAGTAACTTCTCAAAACACAACTGATTTGAGCTGGATGCAGGGAACAACGCAGACAGTAACATGGAGCGTCAACAACACCAATATCCTTACAGGTTCGTCGAACGTAAACATCCTTTTATCGACAGATGGTGGTCAGACATTCTCGACGGTTCTTGCTGCGAACACGCCAAACGACGGAACTGAAAACATAACGGTTCCAAACGTGGCTGCTGTCAACTGTAGAATTCTTATCGAACCAACTGGCAGTATATTCTACGCTGTAAACTCGAAAGCATTTGCAATTGGCTACACGCTAACAACGGCATGTAACACGTACTCAAACACCACACCGTTAACGGTTCCCGACGGACCTGCTCCAAACACACCGGGCACTGTTGTGGCAAACACGATTACAGTTCCTGATACAGGTACGATTTCAGACGTAAACATTTCAATGAACGTAACCCACACGTATCCTAACGATTTAGTAGTCGTTATTGAACACCCGGATGATACTCAGGTTCCTGTTTGGAATAGAGCGTGCGGAAGCAACGACAACTTTAACGTTACCGTTAGCGACGGTTCGCCAGCCTATACTTGTGGAGCAAACATGACAGGTACATTTGCACCGTCAAGCCCACTATCTGCTTTTAATGGTAAAGCTGCAAACGGAACATGGACATTATTGACAGCCGACTTCTACAACGGAGATACAGGATCTATTAACTCTTGGGGTATAACTGTTTGTACGCAAACGGCTACTTTGGCAGCGCAAGACTTCAGCCTTGCTGAATTCAGCGTCTATCCAAATCCCAACAACGGTAACTTCACTGTTAAGTTTAATTCTGCTTCATCAAATCCAATTGCAATTTCTGTTTACGACTTGCGAGGAAGAAGCATCTTTGAAAAGCAATATGGTAATACGGGACTTTTCTCTGAAAACATTGGGCTTGACAGAGTTGAAGCAGGGGTGTACCTTGTAACTGTTAAAGATGGTGACAGAAGCGAAACAAGAAAAATTATCATTGATTAATTATCTTTTTGATCTTACAATTAAAGGCGGCACTTGTGTCGCCTTTTTTAATGCTGTTAAATATTGTGCTGTCTCGCAAATGTTTGCTAAATTTAATTTTCAAAAAACATTTACAATGATGAAACAATTACTTTTCTTTTTTCTGGCTCTTGTGTTCTATTCCGGGAGTTATGGTCAATCACCTCTTTGGTCGGTTGCAAATGTAGACCGGGTTGCGTCGCTTCCTAAAGCAGAACGTACAACGCAGCCGCGGGAGTTTAAATTATACTCGCTGAACTTTGCGGCGATGAAAAACCAGCTGGCACTTGCGCCGGCTCGTGAGACAGGACAAACGTCGAATGTTATTGTAGCTTTTCCGGCTGCTGATGGCACCATGCACAATTACCGAATCCACGAAGCTTCGGTTATGCATCCTGAACTTGCTGCGAAATATCCTAACACTAAGTCTTACGTAGGGCAAGCAGTAGACAATCCATCTGAAACAGTACGTTTCAGTATTACGATGTTTGGGCTTCATGCGATGAGATTCAGTACCAACGGTATCGACTACATCGATACCTACACTCAGGATCTTCAAAATTATATCGTGTACAGTCGTAGCTCGCTTCAGAAAGAACGTCAGTTTGATTGCCATGTGGTGGCGGAGGAAAGCGATCTTGGTGGCAGAAATGCTCAGGAGAGCCAGGCAAGCGACGGAATCTTTCGCAGGTATCGGCTCGCAATGGCATCAACAGTTGAGTACTCAGCGTTTCATATAAATGCAGCCGGTATGAACGCCGGAACATTAGCCCAGAAGAAAGCTGCGGTGCTTGATGCTATGAACGTAACGATGACACGCGTCAACGGTATTTATGAGCGCGATATGTCGCTTACCATGCAGCTTGTTCCTAATAACGATCTTATAATTTTCGTTACGTCGGATTCTTTTAATAATGACGACGCTGAGATATTGATCGACCAAAGCCAGAGTGTTATAGATGCAACTATTGGCTTCTCAAACTACGACATCGGCCACACCGTTAGTACCGGAGGTGGCGGACTTGCGCAATTACAGTCACCGTGTACCTCCAGCAAAGCACGAGGAATCACAGGTTCGCCTTCTCCGGTTGGAGATCCTTTTGACATCGATTATGTTGCGCACGAAATGGGGCATCAATTTGGTGGGACCCATACCTTCAACAACAGTTGTGGTGGCAACGTCGAGGCTTCAACAGCGGTTGAGCCCGGAAGCGGAACTACTATTATGGCGTACGCGGGAATTTGTGCTCCAGATATCCAGAGTAATTCGTCTCCTCACTTCCACGCTGTCAGCATAGCACAGATGCAAGCATTTGTCCAGTCTACAGGAACTTGCTCGGTAAATGTTCCTAACGGTAACGCAGCACCTGTAGTAAATGCCGGACCGAACTACACTATTCCGAAAGGGACTGCTTTTGTACTTCGCGGATCGGCAACCGACGCGAACAATGACACGCTAACCTATTCATGGGAACAAACTAATTTTACTTCCTCGGTTCAGCCTCCACAGTCGACGTCAACAGGAGGTCCGAATTTCCTTTCCCAGAATCCTTCAACATCACCAAACAGGTACATGCCAAATTTTGCGAGCGTACTGGAAGGAAATCTAGCACCTACATGGGAAGTTGTTCCTACTGTAGCAAGGACCTTGAATTTCGCCCTTACAGTTAGAGATAACCGGACTCCGAACGGCGGACAAACTGGACGTGACGATACCATTATTACTGTGGCTAACGTAGGACCATTCAAAGTCACAAATCCGGATGTTGAAAATGTTAGCTGGACCCAAAACACATCGCAAACCGTTACCTGGGATGTTGCCGGTACAACTGCAAACGGAATCAATACTGCAACCGTTAATATCTTATATTCGAGCGATGCAGGTGCTACATTTACGATGCTTGTAGCGAATACACCTAACGACGGTTCCGAACCTATTACTGTGCCCAACATTGCAGCGCCGTACAATCGCATTATGATTGAGGCGGTTGGTAACGTGTTCTACGCAGTTTCAAAAAGTTTTGCTGTTGGCTATACTGTCCAGGAAATTACTACTTGCAACACGTATCCCGGTACCATATCAAATGCGAATATTGCTGGTGTTAATCCGCCGCAGTATTATGCATTGGGTTCTGTTGTTGTTCCGGCTTCAGATGCCGGGCCAATTTCCGACTTGAACATGTCAGTAAATATCACGCATGCGAACATAAACAACCTATATATCGGATTGGTTAAACCGGGAAGTACACAGGTTGACCGCGTAGTGTACCAACAAAGCTGTGTGCAATTCGCAGGAACAAGTATCAATACTACGTTTGATGACGAAGGGCTTGCCTTTTCATGTGGCGGGATTGGCGCAGGTAACAGCTATGTTCCCTTAAACTCACTTGCCATTTTTGACGGAGTCGAGGCGCAGGGTCAATGGAGAATCGCAATTGCCGATCTGACTGTTGCCCAAAGTGGTACGCTCAACAGCTGGGGACTCACCATATGCCGCACAACCACAACAGTAACTTTGGCTTCTGAGAATTTCGGATTTACAGACTTCGCTGTCTATCCAAATCCGAACAACGGCCAGTTCAGTATCCGTTTTTCAGACGCGACGTCAGACGATGTGAACGTAGTTGTCCACGACATCAGAGGCCGCATGATTTACGAAAAAGCGTATGCCGGGAATGGAATGTTCACTCAGGATATTCAACTGAACAATGCTGAGGCCGGGATTTATTTGCTGACTGTCACTAACGGTGAACGCAAAGAAGTGAAACGAATTGTTGTTGAATAATCTCTTTATAGTTATTGACCAAAAAGGGAGCCTTATGGCTCCCTTTTTTATTTTACGGTAAATTCGAAGTGCTTCACGAGTTGTGGGACTTCGGTTATCTTATAATCCATTTTTATGTCGTAGCTACTGTGTTTTCTTACGACCGATAAATTCCCGTCATAGATCCTGTGGTAACCCGTTTGTCCGCGACAAAAGCAGAATCTGCCGTATAGCGCTTTTGCTTTTTCTAAGTCCGATCCCTCAAGTTTTATTTCTGCAATTTTGGAATCAATCTCAAACAGTACTTCCTCTTTGTAGCCGCCATCAGCTAATGTGGGATCTTTGTGTTTGGTGTATTGAAAATGGATTACCGTCGTTCCCGGATTGTCGAGCAACTGATAGTAAGTACCACCCAAATCATCCCTCTTTATATTTAGCGACTTATTTTGAAGCAGTTCGATCGTACAGTCGCCGTTAGTCGGGCAGTGCGCCGAGGCTGTTTCAGCTTTGCTGATATTAGCAGGTTTTTGTGAACAGCAACAAACGGATAATAATGCGATGGGCAGCAAAAGGATCTTTTTCATGATATTCATTTTTACCGGCTGCAATTTTGGGCCTTATTTACCATTAAAGGTACTCATTGTCAAATCAAGTCCGGCCGTGCCGAACGATATAATAATTTCAGCCGCGAGATCAAGCCGCTCCGGAAGCTTCGCATTTTCATCGTCGCTCCAATTTCCGAGTACATAATTTACCTGTTGGCCTTTTTTGAACTCGTCGCTGATGCCAAAGCGAAACCGCGTATAGTTATTTGTATTCAATACCAGATTGATGTTTTTCAAACCGTTATGTCCGCCGTCGCTGCCTTTAGGTTTGATGCGGATTGTTCCGAACGGCAGGTTTAAATCATCAGTAATTACAAATAAGTTTTCAAGCGGAATGTTTTCTTTGTCCATCCAATACTGCACTGCTTTTCCGCTGAGGTTCATGTATGTGTTTGGCTTCAGCAACAAGAATGTCCGGCCTTTGAAGCTGTATTTCGCCAGTGCACCCAGTTTTACCGTTTCAAACGCCAGCGATTCCTTCTTAGCAAAATGATCAAGAATTTTAAATCCGATGTTGTGGCGCGTATTTACATATTCGGCGCCGATGTTTCCAAGTCCGACGATTAGGAACTTCTTCATGGGATCAACTTCAGTTTCGGATGTTTTTGCTTTAAGGATGTTTGTCAGCCAATTCATTGTTCAAAGATAATAAATAACAAATTCCAATAGTCAAATTAGCTTCGCTCAGTTCGCCTTCGTCTCGGGTTCAAAATCCAATCCTCTAAAGAATCACTCCTTTGTGTTGATGCAGCTCTTGGAATTGGGCTTTGTATTGGAAGTTCTCCCTAGCCCCGATTGAAGCGGTATCCTTTTTATTGCTGCAGAGATTTGATTAAGTGCAATTCACATGACAGCAATAAAAAGATATAGCGGAAAGCGGGACCCGAGCTCCAAAAAGCGCACAGGCGAAGCAAATAGCCCCCAAAAAATAGTCCAATATGATCGAATGAGTCTGTCTTCTGTTTGTCTTACGTCTGTGTTCTAGCAAAAAAAAGCACCAACCTTTCGATTGATGCTTTGATATAAAATAAAGGGAAAAATTTATTTCTTTTTTCCTCCTTTTGCAGGCGCTTTTGCTGCTTTTGCTGCTTCCTGAGCTGCTTTCATAGCCGCACGTGAAATACGTACTTGAGCTACAACAGTATTGTCTGGGTGCATCAGTTTGTAGTCGTCAGAAGCAAGTTTCGTAACATACAATTTGTTACCCATTTCAAGCGGAGTGATGTCGGCTTCAACAAAATCCGGAAGGTTAGCAGGCAACGCTTTTACTTTCAAACGACGTTGGTTTAAACGTAGAACGCCACCAAGCAATACGCCCGGAGATGTTCCAACAACTTTCACAGGAACTTCCATAGTGATTTCTTTGTCTTCTTTCAATTCGAAGAAGTCAATGTGCAAAATTTTGTCAGATACCGGGTGAACCTGGATGTCCTGCAAAACGGCGTTCAACTGGCGAGCTCCAAGATCGATCACAACAGTGTGCGCGTTTGGAGTGTAAACCAAGTTCTTAAATTCTTTCTCATCTGCTGAGAAGTGAACTGGTTGATTTCCTCCGTATAACACGCAAGGAACCGCTCCAGCATTACGTAAGGCTTTAGTCGCAACTTTGCCCACGCTTTCTCTTTCTGATCCTTTAATCGTAATCGATTTCATTGTAAATATATATAGTTAATAAAAATTCTTCTTTTTAGCTGCCAGCAATTAGCTTTCAGCTGTCAGTTTTGGGCGTTGCCTTTCGGCCGGGCTTTTCCACTACAATCTTTTGTTTTGCTTACGCTACACAAAAGGATTTCCGCTTCAATCCCTAACGCGAACGGCTGCTGTCTATTTATAGCCTCTTTAATTAAGATTTAAAATACCTGACAGCCACTGGCTGTCCTCCTCTTAATCTCAAATCTAACGCACTTCGTAACATCTTACATTAGACAACATTTCATGATTTAGATAATCAAGCTGTCGGCGGTAAGCTAACCTCTTACATCAAAAACTTCCCGCTGATCGAGTTATTGTGCTGAACCATATGCATGACTTCTGCAAAAAGCGGCGCACAACTTACAACCTTTATTTTGTTTGATTCCTTCTTCAACGGAATCGAATCAGTAACTATCAATTCGAGCAATTGCGAATTTTCGATTTTCTCATACGCTTCTCCCGACAATATCGGATGTGTACAAATTGCACGAACGCTCAATGCTCCTTTTTCAATCATCAAATCGGCCGCTTTTGCTAACGTTCCGCCGGTATCGATCATGTCGTCCACCAAAATCACATTCCGTCCTTTTACTTCACCAATCAGCTCCATGGTGTCAATAACATTCGCAATTCGACGTTGCTTGTAACAAATCACGACATCCGACTCCAAGAATTTCGAATACGCATACGCTCTTTTCGAGCCGCCCATATCCGGAGACGCAATCGTCAGATTGTCGAGCGCCAGACTTTTTACATAGGGTAAAAAGATCGTCGATGCAAACAAATGGTCGACCGGCTTTTCAAAAAACCCCTGAATCTGGTCGGCGTGCAAATCCATCGTCATTATTCTTGTCGCGCCGGCAGCCTGCAATAAATTGGCGACCAGTTTGGCTCCGATCGGAACCCTCGGCTTGTCCTTTCGGTCCTGTCGCGCCCACCCGAAATACGGAATGACTGCGGTGACGTGTCGGGCAGAAGCGCGTTTCGCTGCGTCAATCATCAGCAGCAGTTCCATCAGGTTATCGGCACTCGGGAACGTTGAACAAACGATGAACACCCGTAGTCCGCGAATCGATTCCTCGAACGAAGGCTGGAATTCGCCATCGCTGTATTTTGACAATGTTACTTTACCAAGTGCTACGCCGTACTTTTCAGCTATTTTCTCTGCCAAATACGTACTTTGCGAACACGCGAAAATTTTTGCTTCCGGTTCCTGGTGAGGCATTTTAGTTGGTTGTTTTTGCTCCGATGCACCTATTTTGTCGGGCTTCATGGTTAACTGAAACGGGACTTATAATTACCTCGGATGTAGTTAGTTAGTTGTGTACGCCTAAGCGAGGTGCAAATTTAGGAATAAAATTGAAGTACCGAAGTATAAAAAGAGGTATTTTTTCTTTTAGTTGCAGGATAATTTTTTACATTTGCACCGTGTTTACGGGCAGTCAATAAAAATTTGCCGCCTGTTGCGTAAATCAAGCAATTGATTTTTGTCTGCTTTAGCTGGACGATGCATAAAACTTGTTTACGGAAATGAATATTAAATCGTCTAAAGGCTTTGCCCGGATGATGAATTTAATATTATTTTTTCTAAAAATAAGCTATCATCAAAAGGTTGAAAATCTGCCCGGATGGCGGAATTGGTAGACGCGCTGGTCTCAAACACCTGTGGGAAACCGTGCCGGTTCGACTCCGGCTCCGGGTACTTTAAAAGCCTCTTCAATTGAAGAGGCTTTTTTATTAGGAACGGAGTCAAACGATTTTAGGAACGACTCCGGCTCCGGGTACTTAAAAAGCCTCTTCAGTTGAAGAGGCTTTTTTTATGGGGTGGAGTCAAACTTTTTAGTTTCGACTCCGGCTCCGGGTACATTAAAAGCCTCTCATTTTGGGAGGCTTTTTCATTAGGAACGGAGCCAAACTTTTTAGTTTCGACTCCGGCTCCGGGTACTTTAACAATCCGTAACTGATTAGATTAGAGAATTACGGATTTTTTATTTGCAGTCTGTCAAACATATGCCAAACATTTCCTGAAAAGACAATTATTTAATCGACTGCATTTCTTTTCTGCCTCTCTGATTCCGCTTCCCAATCGATCTTCGACTTCTTGCGCGCTGCTATATTCCGCATTGCCGCTTCCGAGTTTGCTTTGTGAGCCTCCGTTAAATAGTTATGACTGCTTTCTACGTTATCGCGTTCTACCTTCCGTTCCATCATAACGGTTAATAAAAGCCGGTCAGCTCTTGATATCGTGCCATTATCTAACTGCTCTTGCAGCATACCTAATTTTTCGGAGTGTCTTAGAGGCGTGGAATTGTTCATAGTGGGTCGACGTACTAGATTGAGAAATGTTTCTGAACATAAAGGAACGGGAAAAATAGCGTACGTTAATGTTGTAAATCGATATTAAAACATTATCTCTTTTCTTCTTCCAATAAATTCAAATATCCATACCGCGTTAATTCTTTATTATCGTTCAAATGATAGAGTTTCCCAGACCTCATTACTACAAGCTTCGTAGATAGTGCCAAAATGTTAGTATAATTATGATCTGTGATGATAATTCCTTTTATTTTGGACCTTTCAACAATCACACTATTGACTTGCTCGATCATTAGCGGCGATAACCCGTTATATGGCTCATCGAGAAGCACGGACGACGCACGATTCGAGAGCACAATCATAATTTCCAAAAACCGCAGTTCACCACCTGATAGCTCGTTTATGCGCCTATTAATAATTGTTGTAATGAAAGGGTTATCCTTGAAATTTTTTTGCTCTTCTAGACAAATCGACAGCAAAATTACTTTTTGAACAGTTAAATGTTGAGGTATGAAATTATTCTGACTTAAGTAAGCGATTTCTTTTATTAGATAATCCGTCGTCGCTTTTGCTCCATTAATTCGGACGAATTTAAAGTTAGCGCTTAATAAACCACAGACAATCTTTAGCATAACGGATTTCCCGGAACCGTTTCTTCCTAACAACCCAATTATTTCACCAGTTTGACATCGCAGATACACGTCCGTCAATACTTTTTTATAGTCAAAACTTTTCTGAATGCTATCGATTTCCAGAATATTCATAGTTTTAAATTCAGAATTACAACGATGGTCCCAACAATCAACAGATTAACTCCGTACACGGCTACCCACAATTGTACTTTTCCAACACCATTATTACGGTAAAACAAATATTCTTCTTTATAACGAACCTCCTTAATTAGAAAAGAAATAAGAAATCCAAAGGTTAGGAAATAAACAAATGCAAATTGTAAACTCAGTATAAGTGCCACAAATGCACTAGTGCCGCTATTTATTGATAATGTAGTCTTATAAAATTCTAATATATTATGAAGCTTTTTGGTCATCTTTAGATCATTTATTAAAAAATTAGAAACAATTAAGACGGATTCCCTAAATGGCATACGCGAGTTTTTCGGCGCATTTAGACAAAAATGTTTATAAACGATCAAAAGCCGATAGACAAATACTTATTCACGAAGCAATTTGTCAACCTGCGATTCAACACTATAAAATATAGTGTTATCCTTCGTCTCAAATAAGCCTTCATACCTTATTTTACCATTTTTGATTATTAGCAAGTGCGGAAAAGTATTAAAATGAAGTTTTTCCTCAATTTCGTGCGAGGATTGCGCGAATAGCTGAGGAAAAGAATACCCTATGCTGTCTAGGATTTGAACAGTTTTATTGAATCGATCCCGCGGCAAGGGGTAATTTACTGCAAAAAATTGGACATTTTTATTATCCTTATATTTCTCAAATGTACGTTGTAAATCCGGAAACTTTTTGAAGCATATGCTACATGAAGTTGACCAAAAATCTAAAATTATAACCTTGTCATCTCGCTGATGAAGATCAACTTTGGTTTTGTCCCTTGTTAACAGAGTGACGTAAGGTAAATCAACAGTACGTTCGGAATTATAATTACTAATCAAAGTAAAAATTGAGATAAACAAAAATTTTCCGATACAGAAAAAGGTCAAGAGGGAAATTGGAATGATAAGTGCTTTTCGGTATCTAACGTAAAGAAAGGCCAAAAAATTACTTATGGGTATAAAAATGATGTATTGCAGCGATCTAGAAATGTCGTTTGTAAAAATCGCTGTGACCATAAACAATGAAACAGCCGGGGTTATTAAAAGCAAAAAATCAACATATTGAACTATTGATGTATTTTTAAAATAAAGGATCGATAAAACGAAAACACTTGTAAGAGTACACGGCAGCATCCAAATATGATCTCCGTCGAATGCTATACCGAAAATTATATAAAGAAAAATGAAAGAAATAGCCGTGGACCAAAATTTTAACTTCGTCATAATTTTAACTAAAAAGGCTCAGCGTAGCGAGCTATACTGAGCCATTGAATTTATTTATTTAAAGGCACAGAATACATTGATTACATTCCTGCATCCATAAAAAACCGCAGCCACTTGCAGTCGGAGTACAGTTAGTACCAGTATTTCCACTATGTCCAAGACACCAACGGCAAGAACATCCAGATTTAAACAAATTTAAACTCAATATATCATTAACCACAGTAGCTGGTACTGCCGTTTGATCACTGAAATGATCAACATATTTATAATCTGCTAGCGTCTCGAACATACTTCCGAAAATCATTTTTCGGAGTTATTCGAGCAAGTGATGCCACATCCTGTAGAAATTGAGGTGCCGTATTCGTGTCTACCCCGTTTTCCAATCCTAGTTTTATTTTGTTGATAAGCAACTTATGTTGCTGTGGCAAATTTAGAGATAGCAACTGGTCTATCTTTTCTAACCATAAGTTTTTTGATCCTCTTCACCTAATAAGTTATAGGCGGCCACCGCTTGAGTGTGCGTTTTACCTCGTAGAAAATCGGCGCGCAGATTAACCCCCCGTTGTAACATTTGATCCGTCGGGCCGGAAGTAGCCGAAACGGCACTTGCGTCACTTTGAGTTTGTGCGTCACGTTCACACGAAATGCCCAGAATTGCAAACAGACTTGCTACTAATAGAAATTTTAAATTTTTCATAATGTGATTTATTTGTTGGTTATTAATTTTAATACTTACTCTTAACGATTTTCAGCTCGCACTCATAATGCTACTCGTGAACTATAAATTATTCAGTCAAGGGGTGGTCAGCCCCTGGTTTTAGCATACCGCTTTATTAAATATAAGTTTCAAACATTAAGATTATCTGTCAGATTTTCAAACTTATAAAAATGGATTGAACTTTTGGCGGGAATGCTATTCGGAAATTTAATTTTTAATTTGGTTACGGTTTAACCAAATTATTAAAGTCGGCAATTAACCGGATATATATATCCACTTGCTTTGCCGAATTATACGTATAAGGTTAAGCCAGGGAACTACACACTTTTAATGGTTCGGGAGAGCTTACCTTTAAGCACATTAAAGACGTCAAGAGGTAGGATTACTGCGTTCCTTCCCAGCAAAGCGAACCATCATTTGGGTTTCCCAAAGCAGTATAATGATCAAACGTGGAGGCATCGACTTCAACCGTGCCGGCAGATTGTTCTGACTCACCATAGGTAGCAAAATAAACACAGTTTTCGGGCTGGCCGGGTTCTACTGTGGAACATGTCGATGTAAGTTCCCAAAGCCGGTTGGTGCATTCCTGCTGCCGGTCTTCGTCATTGTTGTCGCAAGCAGCAGCCAATGCCACAGCTGCATATAGTAGATACTTTTTCATGGTTTTAGTTTTCTAATAAATTTCGGGATTTTATTTCGATTATACGCATAAAAAAAGCTGTCACACCGACAGCTTTTCCTACGCTATTATCGGCAACTAAACAACCAGGTCGGTTAGCAATGCAGGGAACATTCCGATTAAAATATTCAACAAAATCGATAAAATGGCCACGGCATGAAACACGAAAGGCACTTTTCCCGGCTGCTCGGTTGGCTCTTTGGTATACATCGCGATGATCAGCCTGAAGTAATATCCGACACTTATAATTGAATTTACCACCGCCACGATCACAACTCCTATATAACCGGCTGTAATGGTTTGGCTGAACAGCATGAACTTAGCCAGAAATCCCGAAAAAATTGGGATACCTGCCATCGACAGCAACGCGCCGGTCAATATAGCCGCCATCAGCGGATTTGTTTTTCCCAATCCATTAAAGTTCGACGCAAGTTCGTTGTTTTTATTCTTGCAAACATATAGTATCACAGTAAAGGCTGCAATTCCGGCGAGTGCATAGGCTGCTGCATAATACAGCAATGTCCCGGCAACGAGCGGCATCGCCAGTAGCGCCATCAGCATAAAACCCGCATGCGAAATTCCCGAAAATGCGAGCATTCGTTTTACATTCTCCTGTCGTAACGCCATAATATTTCCAACCGTCATTGAAGCAATCGAAACTGCAGCAATGATCATTTCGTACGGATACGAGAACGGAACGTTCATCGACGAAATCAATTTGTATAGCGCAGCCATAGCGACAACTTTTGTCAGCGTGCTCATTAATGCCGTGGTCAATGTGGGTGAACCTTCATAAACATCCGGTGCCCAAAAGTGAAACGGAACAGCCGCAACTTTGAACAACATCCCAATCAGCATTAATGCGATTCCGGAGAAAAACCATTTGTCCGGAAGTTCCGCCGAGCGTGTCAATTCGCTGATTTCGGTAATATCAAAGGTTCCCATTGCCCCATAGACCAGGCAGATTCCGAACAGGATGATTCCCGAAGCAAACGATCCCATCAGAAAGTATTTCATTCCGGCTTCATTGCTTTTCAGGTCGAGTCGGCTGCTCGCGGCAAGAATATACAATGATATAGATAATACTTCTATTCCAAGAAAGAACATTGACAGGTTACCGAACGAAACCATGGCAACGCCACCAGCCAACAAGAATATTTTAATTGCAATATAATCGGATAGCCGTGCAGGATGATCTTCATAAAAATCGTGGCTCAGCGCCACAAGGAAAATCGTCAGGATGATGAATAGTGAAGAAAAGGTAACCGAGAAATTATCGACCGCAATCATGTTGTGGTAATAGCTTCCGGTCATGTTGTACTCCGACATCGTCAAACCAAGAATCGCAAGCAGTCCGATAATGGTCATCGGTACGATTGCTTTCCTCAAGTTAAAGATTTCGAATGCAAGACACAAGACTCCTAATCCTGTAATCGCTATTAATGTGTTCATTGCTTAAAAGCGGTTTATATCGTTAATAATTTCGTTGAGGCTTGGTGTGATCAGTTCGATAATCGGATTTGGATACAGTCCGAAGAAGAATAAAACAGCAATAATTATAACCATTACAAGACCTTCGTTAAAAGTGACATCCGCAAAAACCTTTGCGTTTGTTTGGCCAAGCATCACGTTCTGGAACATCTTCAGCATGTAGTACGCGCCCAGGATAATGGTCAGTCCGCCAAGAACTGCAAACCAGACGTTGATCTGCGACAAGCTGTACAACACCGTAAATTCACCGACGAAGTTGAACGTTGATGGCAATGCAACAGATGCCAAGACCAAGATCATGAACATTGATGTAAATTTCGGGGACTGAGCCCTGATTCCGCCCATTTGCCCGATAAGGTGTGTTTGGTATCGTCGGGAAATAATTTCAACAGCGAAAAAAAGTCCGACAATCACGAATCCGTGTGCGATCATCTGCAAAACGGCTCCACGCATTCCGTCTAATGTTAGTGTATATGAACCTGCAGCAATCAAGCCTACGTGAGCGAGTGATGAGTACGCGAGTAATTTTTTTAAGTCTTTCTGGCGCAATGCCACGATAGACCCATAAATTACGCCAGCGATTCCTAAGGCAATGTAAATGTACCGGTATTCCTTAGCTGCGAGCGGCGCGATGGGCAACTGCCAGCGAAGTACACTGTAAAGCCCCATTTTGAGCATGATCCCCGATAGTAACATCGTACCAACAGCAGGCGCTTTTTGGTAAACGGGCGCTTGCCAGGTGTGGAACGGCACAAGCGGGATCTTGATTGCATAAGCCATAAAGAAGCCTAGAAAAATCCAAAACTGTTCGGTCATGGTCAAGGCCACGCGACTTAGATCGGTAATCAGGAAACTTCCGGTCTTCTGATACAGGTAAGCGAATGAAACCAGCATGAAAAGTGATCCGCCGAACGTGTAAATGAAGAATTTAACAACCGCTTTTTTACGCGCTTCGGCATCGTCGTTACCCCAAAGCAGTGCAATGAAATAAATTGGAACCAGGGCAAGTTCCCAGAAGATATAGTATAAAAACCCGTCGGATGCTAAGAACGTACCCGCCATTGCAAACGCCATAAACAGTACGAGCGCATAGAATTTCCGGGCGTTTCGGAATATATTTCCAAATGATGAATAAACGATTAGCGGTACCAGCGACGTCGTTAACAGCAGCATTGCAAGGGAAAGCCCGTCGGCCTGCAATGCGAAATATACCTGCGGACGTGAAATCCACAACATACTGAAGTTGATATCGGCACCCGAGTTATAGCTGTTCAGCAAAACAATTGAACCGGCGAAAGCGGCCAGACTGAAAAATAATGCGACTTTCGGTGCGAGCTTATCGCCTGAGAAGTACGTTGCCAGTGCGCCCGCTAAAAGAATAATTAAAATTATAGTTACATCCATCGGTTAAAATTGTTGCGCTAGAAATAAGTAGAATAATATCGCACAAACCCCAAGCACAAAGGCGAAAAGGTAAAATCCAATATTTCCGTTTTGTATCGTTCGTCCTTGAGAGCTGATCGCATTTGTGACTCGGCCCAATCCAAAGACGAATCCAGAAATCGCGGTTTCAAAATAATCACGAAATATCCGTGACAACGCGTTGATTGGGTTTACGATCAGGAACATATATGCTTCGTCGAGGTAATATTTGTTGTAAAGCACTTTTGAAACGCCCGTGATTTGTGCGTCTTCAGCCGGAACTTCGCGTTTTTTGATGTACTTCGCATACGCTATTCCAATTCCGATCAGTCCGCCTAAAACTGCAATTCCCATCAGCGTATACTCAGTCGGACCAAAGTGATGTGCGACAGGTGCCGTTCCGCGGATCACGGGATCAAGATATTCTGAAAGCCAGCTGTTGCCGGGCAAACTGATGACGCCGCCCACCGTTGCAAGAATTGCCAATACGATGAGTGGAAACGTAATTAACGCCGGACTTTCATGCAGATGGTGTTTCTGCTCTTCGCTTCCGCGGAAGTTTTTGAAAAACGTCAGGTACAACAATCGGAACATATAAAAAGCAGTCATTATCGACGCAAGTGATGCAATAATATAGAGACCGATATTATGGTGAAATGCTGTCATCAGGATCTCATCTTTTGAAAAGAAACCTGAAAAGGGTGGAATACCCGAAATAGCCAATGATGAGATCAGGAATGTAATAAAGGTGATTTTCATCCATTTCTTCAATCCGCCCATGCGTCGCATATCCTGTTCGCCGTGCATAGCGTGGATAACCGAGCCTGAACCGAGGAACAAACAAGCTTTAAAGAAGGCATGCGTTATCACGTGGAAAACCGCGATCTCATAAGCGCCTAGCCCAAGCGCCAGAAACATGAGTCCGAGTTGCGAAACCGTAGAATACGCGAGTACTTTCTTGATATCGTTCTGGACTAAACCTATTGTTGCCGCAACCAAAGCCGTGACCGCACCCACAATGGCAATAATATTATTGACCAAAATAATGCTGTCGATGTGGATCCCGAACAGGAAGTTCATTCGGGTAATCATGAAAATTCCCGCTGTCACCATCGTTGCTGCGTGTATCAGAGCCGAAACGGGTGTTGGTCCTGCCATCGCATCTGGAAGCCAGGTATAAAGCGGCAATTGTGCCGACTTACCACAAGCACCAACAAATAGAGCAAGTGCTGCAGCGCCAAGCCACCAGGCATTTTCTTCTGTAACGCGTGGTGCCACAATCGATTTAAGTTCCATAAAATCGACAGTGGAAAATAAGATTCCAAGGATAAATATCCCGATCAAAAACCCAAGGTCGCCAATGCGGTTCATAATAAATGCTTTCTTCGCCGCGTCATTGTAGTCCTGGTTTTTGTGCCAGAATCCGATCAACAGATACGAACACAAACCCACGCCTTCCCAGCCAATGAACATCACCAGAAGATTACTGCCCACGACAAGCGTAATCATGAAGAAAATAAACAGGTTCAGATACGCAAAGAACTTATTGAAGTTTTCGTCGCCATGCATGTAGCTAATTGAATACATATGGATCAACGAGCCTATTCCAGTAACGAACATCAGCCAAAGCAACGAAAGCTGGTCAAGCAAAATGCCAAAATCCACTGTAAAGTTTTTGAGGGTTATCCAGTCAAACAGCGACATTTCCACCGGTTGCTTCGTAGCATTGATGTTCAGGAAAAAATTAAGTGTAACTGCAAAAGAAACGACAACCGAAAGTGTTCCGATAATTCCGGAAGTCCGCTCGCCGACTGCTTTTCCAAAGAAGATGTTGAATAAAAACCCTGCGAAAGGGGCCAATAATAAGAGTAGAAGTAAGCTTGTCTCCATCCGCGGTTATCCTTTTAAATTTTTTAAATTATCAATGTCGATCGAGTTCAGGTTCCTGAAAATTGAAACCAGGATCGCAAGTCCGACAGCAACTTCGGCAGCCGCAACGGCCATCGAAAAGAACACAAATATCTGTCCCGAGGCATCCTGATGATAGGTCGAAAACGCTACGAACAACAGGTTTACCGCGTTCAGCATGATCTCGATCGACATGAATACGATGATTGCGTTACGTCGGTACAAAACCCCGAAAACCCCAATACAGAAAAGGATTACCGAAACGAAAAGATAGTTTTCGATTCCAATCTGATTTAAAACATTATCCATTTTTTCCTGCTTTTTCTTTTTTAGACAATAGCACCGTACCAATCATTGCAGTCAGCAACAGTACCGATGCAAATTCAAACGGCACCATGTACTCGTCCAGCAGGACTTTGCCGAGGACTTTAATCGACTGATAGTCTTCGCCAGTGGTGATGTATGGGCCAACGACGGGCTTCGAGTTGATAAAAATTCCAATCAAAATCGCGCACATCAACAAAAAGAAAAGTACTGCCGCCCAACGCTGGATACGCGGTTTGTGGACTTCATCCTCTTTGTTCAGGTTCATCAGCATGACCGTAAACAGGAACAAAACCATTATCGCTCCGGCGTAAACAATTACGTGGACGATCGCCAAGAACTGAGCGTTCAGCAACAGGTAATGGCCTGCGATCGAGAAGAAGCAGATGACAAGGTAAATGGCACTGTGAATTGGGTTTTTGTTAAAAATTGTCAGGAAAGCGGTGGCAATTGAAACCGCCGCTAAAACGCAAAATGTGATAAGTACTGCCGACATTAGTTTGCTTTTTTATTTTTACCGTTTGCGATTGCCATTTCCAGCGGCATCACCAACTTGTCTTTTCCGAAAATAAAATCCTCACGTTTGTAACTTGACGGAACCAAGACCTTCGATTCGGTTAAGTAAATCGCGTCTTTCGGACATGCTTCTTCGCACAATCCGCAGAAAATGCAGCGTAGCATGTTGATCTCATAAACCGATGCATATTTCTCTTCGCGGTACAAATGTTTTTCTTCTGGTTTGCGCTCGGCTGCCGTCATTGTAATTGCTTCTGCCGGACATGACAAGGCGCACAATCCGCACGCCGTACAATTCTCACGGCCCAATTCATCGCGTTTTAGCATGTGCTGGCCTCGGTAAACCGCACTTCTTTCACGAACCTGCTCCGGATACTTGGTTGTAACCTTCCGCGTGAACAAATGCCGCAGCGTAATCCACAAACCTTTGGAAATCGCCACCAGGTACAAGCTCTCCCAAAAAGTCATCTTTTTGTTCGAAACCTGCTTTTTAGTGCCCGATAATGAAATTGTTTCTATTGACATTTTTATTTTTTTTTGAAGCTGATCCGGCTTTTGTTTCAATCTTTTTAATTTTCCTTGCGTCAATCAAAAAGGATTTCCACGTCAATCCGGGCTAAAACTTCTGTCTTAAAATTAATTCTTCGCCTCCTTTAGAGGGTAGTGAGGCCTAAAATCCCAGATAAGCAAATAATTCTTCCCTTACCATCACGATTCCGGTGATAAATATGTTCAAGATTGCAAGAGGAATCAGCACTTTCCATCCCAAACGCATCAGTTGGTCATAACGGAAACGCGGAATCGTCCAGCGAACCCACATATAAAAGAAAATGAAAAAACACAGCTTGATGAACAAAACAACGATTCCGATGATGTTCGCGATGTTTACCCCCCAATTCTCGACAGCCCATTCCATTCCCGGATAGTTGTAACCGCCAAAATAAAGGACCGCCAGGATCGTAGACGAGATGAACATGCTCGCATACTCGGCAAACAGATAGAATCCCATCCGCATCGAGGAATATTCGGTATGGTAACCGCCAACAAGCTCGGCCTCACACTCTGCCAGGTCAAATGGCGTACGGTTGGTCTCCGCAAATGAACACACCAAAAAGATGATAAATCCGATCGGTTGGTAGAATACGTTCCAGTTCATTCCGCTTTGCTGAAGTGAAATTTCACGCAGGCTTAATGTTCCGCTCATCATCAAAAGGGCAATAATCGAAAGCCCCATCGCAACTTCATATGAAATCATTTGCGAAGCCGCACGCATGGCGCCCATAAGTGAAAACTTATTGTTTGATGCCCAGCCACCAATCATAATTCCGTAAACGCCAACGCTTAAAACCCCGAAGACGTACAAAATGGCAACATCGATATCGGTCGCCTGTAGAATCACATCGCGGCCAAAAATATGAAGCCTGTCGCCCCACGGAATAACCGCACTTGTCATTAAAGCCACACTCATCGAAACCGCAGGACCAACAACAAATAAAAACTTATTTGGCGTGTCCGGTAAGAATTCTTCTTTTGAAAAGAGTTTTAACCCGTCAGCAAGTGGTTGTAAGATTCCGCCTTTTCCGGCTCTGTTCGGGCCAACGCGATCTTGAAGCCAAGCCGCAACTTTACGTTCGGCCAGCGTCGAATACATCGCCATCAACATTGTAATGGCGAAGATCACAACAATGAAAATTCCTTTTTCTAATATTAATGCCTGGTCCATTGCTTAAAGATTACCTTGTTTAAAAACTTCTTCTTCCTCTTTTTTCAATGGAACGTTCGGCATACTGATTTTCTTACGATCTATTTCACGTCCTTTCAGGATCTTATCTTCCGTCTCAATATGAACGGGCTGAATCGGCATTGTATAGTTGTTCGCATTGATGACTGAATCTTTCTCAAACTTCCTTGGGCCTTCAATAACCCAATCTGCTACATTCTTATGTTCAAAGCGGCATTCATTGCAAATGAATTCCTCAACCTCATGAAACTCGTCTTTTCTTCCTGTGACACGCTGAATCTCCTGTCCGAACATCCAAAGCGTGGTTTTTCCGCAGCATTTTGAACAGTCGCGGTGTGCGTTGTACGGTTTGTTGAACCAAACCCTTTGCTTGAAGCGGAAGGTTTTATCGGTAAGCGCGCCAACCGGGCAAACGTCAATCATGTTTCCTGAGAACTCGTTTGTGATTGCTTTTGACAAACATGTCGAAATATTTGAATGATCACCGCGATCCATAACGCCATGTACACGATCGTCTGTCAGTTGATCGGCGACCATAACACATCGGTAGCATAAAATACACCGGTTCATGTGAAGCTGGATATTCGGACCGATATCTTCGGGTTCGAACGTACGTTTCTCCTCAATAAACCGGGTTTCTGATTTACCGTGTTTAAAGCTCAAATTCTGCAGATCGCATTCTCCCGCCTGATCGCAAACAGGGCAATCGAGTGGGTGATTGATCAGCAGGAATTCGGTTACAGCTTTTCTGGCGTCGGTCACGCGTTCTGAAGAAATGCTGTTGACTTCCATTCCGTCCATGACTCCGGTTACGCAGGATGCCATTAACTTCGGCATCGGACGCGGATCGGCTTCGCTTCCTTTGGCAACTTCAACAAGGCAAGCACGGCATTTTCCGCCGCTGCCTTTAAGCTTCGAGTAGAAGCACATTGCCGGTGGCACTGACTCACCGCCAATCATTCGCGCCGCTTGCAGGATTGTTGTTCCTGGCGCGACATCTATACTTTGACCGTCTATGGTTACTTTCATTTTCTATAATATAGGGTTCAGTATTGAGTTCAGGGCGAAACCTTGAATCCCAACGTAAACTGTAAACTTTATACTGCTTCTCTGACCAACAAATGCTTTACCTTTTCAAAAGGCTCGTGCACAAAATGATCTCTATTTTTTACTTTCTCAGGAAAACGGACATGATATTCAAATTCCTCCCTGAAGTGACGAATCGCTGCCGCAACCGGCCATGCTGCTGCATCACCAAGCGGACAAATGGTGTTTCCCTCGATTTTCCTCTGGATGTCCCAAAGCAAATCGATGTCTTGCTCGCGTCCGTGCCCGTTTTCAATTCGGTGTAGTACTTTTTCAAGCCAGCCTGTTCCTTCGCGGCACGGCGAACATTGTCCGCAGCTTTCATGGTGGTAGAATCTTGAAAAGTTCCATGTATTTCGTACGATGCAGGCGGTGTCGTTATATACAATGAATCCGCCTGATCCAAGCATTGAACCTGAAGCAAATCCGCCTTCGCTTAATGATTCATACGACATCAAACGATCGTCTCCATTAGCAGTCTTATAGATCAGATGCGCCGGTAAAATTGGCACCGAAGAACCTCCGGGAACCAATGCTTTTAAAGGTCGGTCGTCCATCATTCCTCCCAAATACTCGGGTGAATTAATAAAATCGTAAACGCTTAATCCAAGTTCGATTTCGTAAACTCCCGGATTTTTCACATGTCCCGATGCCGAGATCAATTTTGTTCCAGTAGATTTTTCTGTTCCGATTTTCGCATATTCTGCACCCGAATTGTTCACAATCCATGGCACGGCTGCAATTGATTCCACGTTATTAACTACGGTAGGATTTGCCCAGAGTCCGCTAATAGCGGGAAACGGTGGCTTGATACGCGGATTTCCACGTTTTCCCTCAAGGGATTCAATAAGTGCTGTTTCTTCCCCACAGATATAAGCTCCGGCGCCAACATGAACATGAAGATCAAGATCATACCCGGTTCCTAAAATATTTTTCCCAAGCCATCCGGCAGCATACGCTTCTTTAATAGCATTTTCGAGGATTTTGTAAATCCACATATATTCCCCGCGGATGTAGATGTATGACAAATGAGCCTCGAGGGCGAAACTTGCAGTAATCATTCCTTCAACCAACAGGTGCGGAATGTATTCCATCAGGTAACGATCCTTGAAAGTTCCTGGTTCCGATTCATCTGCATTGCATACCAAGTGACGCGGATTTCCAGATTTCTTATCGATAAAACTCCATTTCATTCCCATCGGGAAACCGGCGCCTCCACGCCCTTTCAGCTGTGAATTTTTGACCTCGGTAACCACTTCATCCGGAGTCATCGTTCTCAGGGCTTTCTCAACCGAGGCGTATCCGCCAACAGAGCGATACACTTCATAAGTCTTGATACCTGGAGTGTTTATATGTTCTAATAATATTTTCTTTGACATTATTATTAGTGTAAGTTGATTTTGTTATCGTTGCAATCAGCTATAAGCTGATCGATCTTTTCTTTTGTCAGGTTCTCCTGATAGTAATCGCCAAGTTGCATCATCGGAGCGTATCCGCAAGCGCCAAGGCATTCAACACCACGAACTTCGAACTGCCCATCGGAAGTTGGTTCGCCTATTCCGACACCTAATTTGCTGCACGTATATTCCATCAGATTTTCAGCTCCGCGGATAGCGCATGAAGAAGTCTGACAGAATTCGAACATATATTTCCCGATCGGGCGCTGGTTGAACATGGTGTAAAACGACACCACTTCATAAACTTCGATGGGTTTAATCTCGAGAATTTCGGCAACTTTATCCATCAGTTCGATACTCAGCCAGTTGTCGTGCGCATCCTGTACTTCGTGTAAAACCGGCAGCAACGCCGACTTTTTCTTATCTGCAGGATAATGCGAGATCAGCTCGTGGATACGAAGCCAAAGCTCAGTTGAAATATTTATATCCTGTGTTGTCTGTGAACGTTCCATATAATATTGTAGATTTTAGAGTTCAGATTTTCAGATTGGTCCTGAAAGCTAAATCGTGTATATCTTTTAATCTTCAAATTTAAAATTTCAAATCGCTTTTACGCGTCCAATTCACCTGCGATCACATTTAAACTTGAAAGTGTTGCGATCGCATCGGATAACATTCCGCCCCGGACCATTTCATTGTAGGCCTGATAGTAAATAAAGCATGGACGTCTGAAATGTAGTCGGAATGGCGTTCGGCTTCCGTCGGTGATTAAGTAAAAACCAAGCTCACCGTTTCCACCTTCTACCGGATGATACACTTCGGTGACCGGAACAGGAACTTCTCCCATGACGATCTTAAAGTGATAGATTAATGCCTCCATATTGTGGTATACATCGTCTTTTGGCGGAAGGTAATAGTCGGGAACATCAGCGTGAAAAGGACCTTCGGGCATCTTATCAAGTGCTTGTCGGATAATTTTCAAGCTCTCCCAAATTTCTGCATTTCTTACATTATATCGATCGTATGTATCGCCTGATTGTCCGACAGGAATGTCAAAATCGAAATCTTCATAGGAACTATACGGTTGTATTTTCCGGATATCGTAATCAATTCCGGTTGCACGAAGGTTTGGGCCAGTGAAGCCATAATTCATCGCACGCTCGGCAGATATCGGTCCGACGTCAATCGTACGATCCATAAAAATCCGGTTTCGTGAAAGCAGGCTTTCGAATTCCGTCCATACTTTCGGGAATTCATCCATGAACGCATCAAGTTTTTTAAACGCAAGTGGTGACCAATCGCGCTCAAATCCGCCGATTCGTCCCATGTTTGTCGTTAAACGCGCGCCACAAATTTCTTCGTAAATTTCGTATATTTTTTCACGGTATTGAAAGACATACAAGAATCCGGTAAGGGCGCCGGTATCGACACCTAAAACCGAATTGCAAATGATATGATCGGCAATACGCGCAAGCTCCATCACAATTACGCGCAAGTATTGTACGCGTTTCGGAACTTCTATATTCAGTGCTTTTTCGATGGTCATCCACCAGCCCATATTGTTGATAGGCGACGAACAGTAATTCATCCTGTCGGTCAAGGGCGTGATCTGGTAAAAAGGCCTGTTTTCAGCAATTTTTTCAAACGCACGGTGAATATATCCAACGGTAGCTTCACCATCAAGTATGCGCTCGCCGTCCATCAGCAGGATGTTTTGGAAAATCCCATGCGTGGCCGGGTGCGTCGGACCAAGGTTCAGAACCGATAACTCGCTGCCGTCCTCATTTTGCCTTTGCTTAATGATTCCTGCGTATCGTTCCTCCGGTGGTAATAATAAGTCTGACATTTTATAGTATTCTAGCAAACGTTATTAGCATTGTCTGTTGTTCTTCCAAAGAAGCGATCGTCTTTATCGGTGCGGCCGCCGTCTTCGAGTGGAAATTCCTTACGCATAGGGAATGATGTCATTTCGTCCATGTTCAGGATTCGCTTTAGTTGCGGATGGCCTCTAAAAATGATTCCGTAGAAATCGTATGTTTCGCGCTCCTGCCAGTTTGCGCCAAGGAAAAGGGTTGTTACCGTATCAATTTCCGGATTCCCGGCAGCCAGAAAGCATTTGATCCTGATCCGAACGTTGTCGATCCAGTTGTGCATGTGGTACACAACGGCAAACTGTCGATCGGCTGGCGCATCCGGATAATGCATTCCGCATAAATCGGTCAGAAAGTTAAAACGTAGTGTCGGGTCTTCTTTTAGAAATTTCATTACTTCAACGATAGAATCGGAAGCAACTTCAAAAGTAAGTATGTCGTGAACCTGGTTAAAATCGGCTACAACACCTTCGAATTTTTCGGATAGCGCGTTGTAGATTTGAGAAGTTTCTAAAGCCATTTCTTTATTTGATGTTATACGACGCCAACAGTTCAACGTATTCAGGCGAACTTCTTCGGCGTACGGATTCCGATTTTACAAGATCCTGCAAACGCATGATCCCGTCCAGGATTTGTTCAGGCCTTGGCGGGCAACCCGGAACGTAAACGTCAACCGGAATAACCTTGTCGATTCCCTGAAGCACCGAGTAGGTGTCGAAAATTCCACCTGACGATGCGCATGCCCCAACAGCGATAACCCATCGTGGCTCGGCCATTTGTTCATAGACCTGGCGTAAGATCGGTGCCATTTTCTTGGCAATTGTCCCCATAACCAAAAGCATATCCGCCTGGCGCGGCGAGAAGCTCATACGCTCCGACCCGAATCGGGCAAGATCGTAATTGGATCCCATCGTAGCCATAAATTCGATTCCGCAGCAAGATGTTGCAAACGGTAACGGCCAAAGCGAGTTGGCACGCGCAAGTCCGACAACATCACTAAGTTTAGTAGCGAAAAAGCCTTCTCCGGTAAATCCTTCGGGTGCTTCCGCAGTATTGAAATTTTTATTTGAATCGCTCATAACAGTTAAATTTGAGTTAGACACTGGGGCGTTTTCTTTGTCATTTTCCGCAGCTATTAAAACGCTAATCCACAATGAATTATTATTCCCACTCAAGTCCTTTTTTCTTGATGACATAGAAAAAGCCAACAAGAAGCAAAATCATGAAGATGCCCATTTTCGCGAGGCCTTCCAGTCCCATTTCTTTAAAGTTCACAGCCCAGGGATACATAAAAATCACCTCCACGTCGAACAGCACGAATAATATCGCAACAAGAAAATATTTTACCGAAAAGGGTATCCTCGCGTTTCCGATGGACTCGATCCCACACTCAAAGTTTTTGTCTTTGTTTTTTGAGAAACGACGTGGCCCGAGGAAGCTTGAACCTATTATTGTAAGCACTACAAATCCGACTGCCAGCAGCAATTGCATCAAAATCGGGAAGTAGTCTAGTTGATCAGTTTGCATATTCAGATTTTTTAATTTGGGAAATAACTGCAAAGATAGTTTACGATTATTAAAAAGCAACCGAAAACGAGGGTTTTTTAGCCCCAGATTAACAGTTAAAAAGTTTAGCCACGAATTCGCGAATTACATTTTTTGTTCGCGAATCCGTGGCTAAACAAAAAAACGTCCCGATTTCTCGAGACGTTTTACACATTTAGGCAATAGAATTCTATATATTAGTCTTCAAGAACTGCAACCTGTGCAGCAACTTTACCTTTTCTTCCTTCTTCTTCTTCGTAGCTTACACGGTCACCTTCACGTAATTCTTCCGCGCGGATTCCTGATGCATGAACGAAAATGTCTTTTCCTGTTTCTTCGTCTGTAATGAATCCGTAACCTTTTGATTCATTGAAAAATTTAACTGTACCTGTACGCATTGTAAAAAAAATAAAATTTATAATGCGACAAATGTAATATTAAAACCAATACGAAACCGATTCGCGGTAAAATAATTGGAAAAATTCTTGATAATCAGCAAATTCGGCCTTGTACGCAGTCAACGTTAACCTAAATGAACCTTAATTCTAAGTTCGGCCAATTGCGCGTCGTCAATTACTGCTGGTGCATCAATCATCACATCACGACCCGAATTGTTTTTAGGAAACGCAATAAAATCCCGTATGGTTTCCTGTCCTCCTAAGATTGCCACCAATCGGTCTAAGCCAAATGCCAAGCCGCCATGCGGAGGTGCGCCAAATTGGAAAGCATCCATCAAAAAACCAAACTGATTGCGCGCTTCTTCTTCAGTAAAGCCCAAATATTTAAACATTAATTGCTGTGTCGCCTTGTCGTGTATCCTGATCGAGCCGCCGCCAATTTCGTTTCCGTTAAGAACCATGTCGTAGGCATTGGCACGGACCTTCCCCGGGTTGGTTTCAAGCAGTTTCATATCTTCGGGCTTCGGCGATGTGAACGGGTGGTGCATCGCGTGCCATCTTCCGGATTCTTCATCAAGTTCCAATAGTGGAAAATCCACAACCCAAAGCGGAGCAAAGACTTTTGGATCACGAAGCCCCAGTCGTGTTGCGAGTTCCATTCGCAGCGCACTTAATTGCGTCCGGGTTTTATCAGCCGGACCTGAAAGCACAAAAATCATGTCGCCTGTTTTTGCACCCGTAATGTCGGCCCACTTTTTCAAATCGTCCTGATCGTAAAACTTATCTACAGATGATTTGTATGTTCCGTCTTCATTGCATTTCACATATACCATTCCGCTTGCGCCAACCTGCGGACGCTTTACCCACTCGATAAGCGCGTCGATTTCTTTACGTGTAAACCCGCCACATTTCGGGGCCGCAATCCCAACTACTAACTCGGCTGAATTGAATACGCCGAACTCTTTGTGTTGTGCAACTTCATTTAGGTCGCCAAACTCCATTCCAAAACGAATGTCGGGCTTGTCGTTTCCGTAGGTTTTGATCGCATGGTCGTACGTCATCCGCGGAAATTGCGCGACTTCAACGCCATTTATTTCCTTCAGCAAATGCCGTGTTAACCCTTCGAAAACATTTAGGATATCTTCCTGTTCTACGAAAGCCATTTCGCAGTCAATTTGTGTAAATTCGGGCTGTCGGTCGGCACGAAGGTCTTCGTCGCGGAAGCATTTAACGATCTGGAAGTATTTGTCCATCCCGCCAACCATCAGTAACTGCTTAAACGTCTGCGGTGACTGTGGCAAGGCGTAAAACTGGCCTTCGTTCATTCGTGAGGGCACAACAAAATCGCGTGCACCTTCGGGTGTCGATTTAATAAGGTAAGGCGTTTCGACCTCGCAAAAATCAAGATTTGTTAAGTATTTTCTGACTTCCATTGCAACCTTATGCCGGAATAAAAGCGAGTTTTTTACCGGGTTTCTTCTGATATCGAGGTAACGATATTTCATGCGGATGTCTTCTCCGCCGTCGGTCTCATCTTCAATTGTAAAAGGCGGAGTCAGCGCCGCGTTGAGTACGGTCAGTTCCGATACGAGTATTTCAATATCGCCTGTCGCCATGTTCGGGTTCTTGGATTCGCGCTCGATTACCGTTCCTTTTACCTGGATCACAAATTCTCGGCCGAGCGTTTTGGCAAGTTCGAATACCACCGTTTCAGTGCGTTCCGAGTCGAATATCAACTGCGTAATCCCGTAACGGTCACGCAAATCGACCCAGATCATAAATCCTTTGTCGCGCGTTTTCTGGACCCAGCCGGCTAGCGTCACTTCAGTATTAATATCGGCAGCGGATAGTTGCCCGCAGTTATGGCTTCTGTACATGGTGTCAATTTTTGAGCTGCAAATTTAGTCATAATTGTGAATTTAAATACAAGAAGTATTATTTGGGCGTTGCGGCTTGGCCAGCCCGTTCGCTGGCAAACCCGCCGCGCTGTCCGCTATAGTTTCCCGCGCCCCAAAAGCCGCGGAAAAGCTGCCGCTTCCATCGCTAACGCAATACAACAAAGGAAAGATTCGTGAATAAGAGGAGGAAGTCCGGTGTACTTCAGGTAGGTATTGCTGGAATATTACAAGTCAAATGCCGAACGACAAATGAGAAAGCCGGTCTTCAAATCTTTAAATTCTGATTTCATTTTTCACTCAGCACCAGCTTTTTACTTATTTTTACCCCAATCAAACTATTTATAATGAAAAAATTAACCTTCCTACTATTATTTGTCGGCAGCAGCATATTAGCACAGACAGACGCTGTTAAATTCCGCGCGACAATTGCAAACCGCAACACCGACTCGCTGACTATCGTTGGTCCAAACGGATTTAAAAGAGTTATGACAATTGGAAAGGATGGCCGGTTTGCCGATTCGTTCTCTGTAAACCCGGGAATATACCAGTTTTATGACGGTGTCGAGACTTCGTTGATGTATTTGCAAAACGGTTTCGACTTAAACCTCGCAATGGACGCAAAACGATTTGACGAATCGATCGTGTACACCGGCAAAGGCGAACTTGAAAATAATTTCTTTGCCCAAAAAGCGCTCATCGACGAGCAGCTCGAAATAGCAATGGAAACGATAAAAGATGAAGCCGAATTTAAGTTGGCACTCGAGAACAGAAATGCAAGCCTGCAGGCGAAACTGCAAGCTGACGGCTTCGATCCGACATTTAAAGCAAACGCGTCAAAAATGGTCACAAGCGGTGCACAGCAAATGGCAGCAATGTTTACGGCTGCACAGGCAAAAGCGAGATTGGCAGGCGCCATGTCTCCGCAATTCGACTTTGAAAATCACAAAGGCGGCAGAACAAAGCTTTCGGATCTTAAAGGGAAATATGTTTACATCGACAATTGGGCGACATGGTGTGGACCTTGCCGCGCAGAAATTCCGTCGTTGAAAATGGTGGAGGAGAAGTATCATGACAAAGCGATCGAGTTTGTCTCTATTTCTGTCGACACTAAAAAAGACTATGAGAAATGGAAGAAATTTGTAACGGATAAACAACTGGGCGGCCTTCAGTTGTTTTCTGATAACGATTGGAACTCCGATTTTATTCGTGCCTTCGGAATCACATCAATCCCACGTTTTATATTAATCGGCCCAGATGGGAAAGTAATTGACGCCGACGCGAAACGTCCTTCAGATCCGGCTTTAATTGCTCAATTGGACACATTGCTGAAATAAGGTTTGCCACAAGGCACAAACGCAAAGTTTTGCTGGCAGAAATAAAAAAGCCACAAATTCACAATCTAATTAATTTGTGAATTTGTGGCTAAACCTTTTTTAGCTGTTTACGCTTCGTTGTGCGCTTCCAGTTTTAATTGTTTTCGATGTCTACGGTCACGCAGGTGGTATTTCACCCGCTTCACAAGGTAGAACATCACCGGCACCATAATCAGCGTCAGGATCGTCGCATACGTTAATCCGAAGATGATTGTCCAGGCCAACGGGCCCCAGAACATTACGTTGTCACCACCAATAAACACATGCGGATTCAGGTCGGTAATCAGCGAGAAGAAGTCGAAGTTTAATCCGATCGCAAGCGGGATCAATCCAAGAACCGCAGTCAACGCTGTCAAAAGTACGGGTCGCAACCTCGACTTACCTGATTCAATGATGACCTCTTTAATCTCTTCCAGTGATAGGTCGTCGTGTGACTGAGCTCCTTTTTCTTCAACTTTTTTGTCGAGCAATAAGACGAAGAAATCCATCAGTACGATTCCGTTCTTGACTACAATTCCTGCGAGCGAGATGATTCCCATCATCGTCATCAGGATCACGAAATCCATGTTCGCAATTACATAGCCGTAAAATACACCGCTAAAACTCAGAATAACGGTGAACAAGATCACAACCGTTTTTGAAACGGAGTTAAACTGTAGCACGATGATGATTGTGATTCCCGCTAATGCGAGGAACAACGCATACATCAGGAAGCTCTGGTTTTTTCCCTGTTCTTCCTGAACTCCAGAGAACGAATACGAAACGCCTTTCTCCATTTTGTAGCCTGAAAGCGCTGATTCGATTTGCTTGGTAATTTCATCGCCATTATATCCGGTCAGCACATTCGAATAAATCGTCATGATCCGTTTCTGGTTCTTCCGTTTTATCTGATTGTAGGTGGCCGTTTTCTCTGTTGATGAAAGCGCCGAAATCGGAACCTGTACAATTTGCCCGTTGTTTTGATTTCTAAAGGTTAGCGGCTGGTTAAAGATCACGCTTTCATTCTTGCGTTGGTCTTCCTGCATCCGCATAACGATATTGTAATCGTCGTCGCCTTCTTTATAAGTCGAAATTTCCTGTCCGTATACGGAACGCCGCAAATTAAATCCGACTTGTCCGGTTGAAACCCCGGCGCTTCCCGCATTCACGCGATCCACTTTCACCTCGAGCTCCGGGCTTTCTTTATTAACATCTACGCTAAGCCGTTCAATTCCCGGAATATTTTTCGAGTTGATAAACGCGATCATCCTGTCGGCTTCCTTTAGCATCTGGTCGTAATCCAGTCCGGTAAGCTGCACGCTGATAGGGTAACCCGCTGGCGGACCGTTGGCATCTTTTTCGACCGTGACCTTTGCTCCGGCAATTCCCTTTACTTTAGCACGAATTTCTTCCAGGATATCGGCCGTATTGATTCCGCGTCTGAATTTATATTCGGAGAAATTAACCGTAACCTTACCTTTAAATGGAGTTTCGGAAGCACTTCCTGCATCAACGTTCGGGTTTCCAGCTCCAACACCAACCTGCGAAACAATAGACTCGGCGAGATAATTCTCGTTTGTCGAAGGATCAACATAGCGTTTCATTATGTCTATCACCTGGTTCTCAACAAACCTTGTCGCCTTGTTGGTCTTTTCAATATCGGTTCCTTGCGGATACTCGATATAGGCTATTACCTGATTCGGGATGTTTTCAGGGAAGAACAACACTTTTCGAGGGAAAATCCCGAGCAGCACAAATGAGAATATAAGCAAGCCAATAATTCCAATTAGTGCGTACCAGGCTCTTCGTCCGGTGAGGATTTTCGCAAGGAATAATTTATACTTGTCTTCCATTCGAGGAAAGAAATCGTGCTGGAAATCCTGTGTCCATTGATACAGTTTAATTCGGTACAACCACATCAGCCCCAACGAAATTATTGCCAAATGTCCAATTCCGCGTGCCACTTTAGAGTCGTATATATTTCCAATAACAACAAAGATTACGGCGATAACGGTAAATATAATCGAGTATCTTTTCGCTGCTCTTTTCGAAACATTTTTATCTTCGGTGTCCATTGAGCCACCGGTCATAGCCGCATTTACAACCATAGCCACAAACAAGGAAGCTGTTAGCGTAACTGTAAGAGTGATCGGGAAATATTTCATGAATTTCCCCATAGTTCCCGGCCATAGCGCAAACGGGAGGAATGCCATTAACGTTGTTGCGGTAGACGAAATTACCGGCCATGCAATTTCACCAATACCAATTTTTGATGCCTGCGTTCGATTCAGGCCCTTTTTCATATTGGCGAATACGTTGTCGACAACCACGATTCCGTCATCCACCAGCATTCCAAGTCCCATTACGAGTCCGAATAGCACCATCGTGTTCAGTGTCAACCCAAAGGCGGATAAAATACTAAACGCCATCAACATCGACAACGGAATCGCGGCGCCCACAAACAATGAGTTTCGAAGTCCCATTGTAAACATCAGCACAATCATTACCAGGATGATACCGAAAATGATGTGGTTTGACAATTCGTCAACCTGATGTTCCACACGAGACGAGGAATCGTTCGTAAGGTCGATGCTGAGGTTCTCCGGTAGGTAACTTTCCTTTGCAGCTTCAATTTTCTCCTTTACCTGTTCGATAGCGGAAATCATGTTCTGGTTCGCGCGCTTCTTCACGCTTAGCATTACCACCTCGCTTCCTTTCTCACGGGCGTAGGTGGTTTTTTCCTTTTCCTTGAACGCTACAGTCGCGATATCTTTTAGATAGACAGTTCCGCCGTGCGACTTCACGATAACATTTTCAAGTTCTTTCGGATCCTGGATTTCTCCCACCACACGGATGTTGTTTCGTGAACCTTGCGTAATCAGGTTTCCTCCTGACACGGTCATGTTTTCTGCCCGGACGGCGTTTTGAATTTCGTCGAACGAAACTTGCGCAGCGCTCATTTTAAAGATATCGACTGCAATTTCTACTTCTTTGTCGTCAACACCTAAAATATCAACTTGCTTTACTTCGGGAACTTCTTCAATGTCGTCCTGAAGCAATTCGCCATATTTTTTAAGTTGTTGCGTAGTGTAATCGCCTTTCAGGTTAATGTTTAGAATTGGTACTTCTTCTGAAATATTCAATTCAAACACACTTGGCTCGACCTTGCTGCCGTTGTCCATGTTTGGCCAATCGGTATCCGCCTTTACCACGTCGACCTTATCTTTAATTCTAGTCTTTGCTTCTTCAATTCCGACGTTATCGGTAAATTCCACGATGATCATCCCGTAATCCTGAAACGAGCTAGAGGTGATTTTGTCGATTCCACTAATGTTCTTAAACTCTTTTTCAAGTGGCTTAATGATTAATTTCTCAACATCTTCGGCAGAATTCCCCGGAAATACTGAGGAAATATAGATTTTGTTCTCGATGATCTCGGGAAAATCTTCACGCGGCATCGTCACATAGGCGATTAACCCCGTGATGACGATCAGCAAGGTAAGGATGTAAACCGTTACACGGTTGTCGACTGCCCAACTCGAAATGCCGAATTCTTTATTTTGATGGCTCATAAGTTTGTATTAGAAATTCAGTTTTGTTCCTTCGGCAATAGTACCTGCGCCTTCGTTAACAATGATATCGTTAGCGCTTAGGCCACTTAAGATTTCAGTTTTGTTTTGGGCGGTTTGACCAGCCTTTATCATTACTTTCTTTGCTGTTCCGGAATTAGAAGTAGCGTTTTCAACAACGTATACATATTTATTTCCGTTAGCATCTTCCTGAATTACGTTTGCTGGAACCACGATAGCATTTGGCTGCGAATAGTCGACGATCCTGAGCTTGGCGACCTGGTTCGGGCGAAGCAGCTTGTCATTGTTAGGAACAGAAACTTCAATGGTAAAGCTACGGTTTGCGGGATTGATGTTACTCGCCACCTGTCGCACTTTTCCGGTGTAGGTTTTTCCTAACGAAGCAAGTTCAATGGTAACCGGCGTTCCAACTTTTACCTTTCCGATATAGGATTCCGGAACTGCGGTAGTAACATACATGTCGCTCAGGTTTACAATTCGCATAATACCTTGCTGCGGATTCACTACCTGGCCGCGGTCGGTAATTATTTCGTCGATTACACCTGAAAACGGCGCTGTAACAACCGTTTTTGCGAGCTGTGCACGAACCTGGGCAACCGCTTTCTGACGGCTTTGCATATCGGTTTGTGCTTGTAAAAACTGGATTTCGGACCCAATCTTCTGATCCCACAAACGTTTTTGCCGCTCGTAGGTGGTTCGGGAAAGTGCCAGTTGCGCTTCAAGCTGGGCAACCTGCTGACTTAGTCCGCCATCGTCAATCCGGCCCAGAACCTGTCCTTTGCGCACGGTTTGGCCTGCTTTCACGTTAAGTGTTGTCAGCACGCCGGAATATTGCGGGTAAATGATGATGTTCTGGTCGGTTTGAACATTCCCCTGAACTTCGAGAAAATGGGTAAATACCGTGTCTTTCACAGTAGTGACGGCAACAAGCGCTTGCTGTTTTACAGTGTCTTTTGCAGCGATTGCAGCGTCCAGGTTTGTTATTTCAGTTTGCAGCAATGCTCTGCGCTCTTTCATCTTTACAAGATCGCCCGATTTTATAATGGCGTCTGTCGAGCCGTTTTCCTTGTCGGAACAAGAGAACAGCGCAACAGAAAAGACGAGTAACAGTATGATTTTTTTCATTGTTCTGAGGTGTTATTGATGATTATTTTGTGTTTGTTATGTTTTCGAGCGATGCTCTGGTGTTGATTACATTGATCATCGACTGCAACAGCGTTTGTTGCGCGGAGTATAACTGCCGTTGCGCTTCCGCAAAGTCGAAACTGGAGGAAAGTCCTTCAGTAAACTTGATTTGCTGTTTGCGTTCGATACGTTCGGCAAGATGTAAGTTTTCTTTCGCCGTAGCATATTCTTCGATGCTGAAGTCGTACTGGCTTCTTGCGTTTTCGTATTCAAGCTTCAGTCGCTGCTCTGTCTCGGTAAGCAAGGTCTGCGACTGTTCAAGGGCGATGCGTGCCTGTTGTGTACGCGCGCTTCGTCCGAAACCGCTGAAAATCGGCACGTTCAATGTCATCCCCAGGAAAGAGTAGTTGTACCACTTGGTTTCGCTGTTGAAGAAAGTAAATTCCTCATCGAACGCGTTGTAACCAAAGTTCAAGTTCGCCGCAAGCGAAGGAAGTGCCCGGCTTTTCTGTAGTTTCAATTCAAGTGCACGTTGTTCTGTCAGGTTTTGGGCGATTAAATAATCGATGTTATTTGACACGGCGAATTCTTCCTGTGTAAAGGCTTTTCCGAGATTGCTTTGCGTAAGCGCATCGAGTTTATCTGTTAAGGTTACTTTTGAGCCGATCTCGATCCCAAGCGCCAGGTTCAGCATTTTGTACGACATCGTCGCAACACGGCGCATGTTGTTGAGGTTACTGTTTACCGACGCCATCGTGATCTTCAACTGTTCAACGTTTTCCTCTTCGATTAAGCCGTTTTTGAAGGTTTCTTCCGTATCGTGAAGCGTTTTTCCAAGGATTTCCCTGTTTCGTTCGAGGATTTTTATGCTTTCCTCGGCAACTAGGACGTTCCCGTATGAATTAATAACCATCTCGCGAATCTCCGTATCCGTTTTACGCTTTGCATTCTCGTAATATTTCAGGTAGGTTTTAGATGCCTGTAAAGCCACAATATACGACCCGTCGAAAATAAGCTGGCTCAGTTGCGCACGCGCTGTCATGCTCTGCTTCGGACTGAATGCTACTGCAGTAAACTCATCCGGACCTGCTTCAGGATCGAAGAATTGCGCCGGAACAACCGACTTCGGAATTTCAAAATTGTTCGTATAATCGACGCCGGCATTTATCTGAGGCAATCCGGTTGCCGTTGTCTCACGCTTTTTCTGGCGGGCAATATCGATATCGCGCGAGGCATTTATTGCCGTACGGTTGTTCTCGAGCGCATGTGCAATCGCCTGTTCAAGGCTCAGCGCATATTCCTGCTGTGGCGTTTGTTGTGCGCCTGCAGCAAGCACGAAAAGGAGGAAGATTGTGGTTATTGTTTTTTTCATTGATGATTGGTGTTTAACGATAGAAGATGTTCAAGTTCGGTAATGCCTTTTGTTGTTGCGATGGCGCGTGTATGGTATTCAAGTACTGCCATTTCAAGATCCTGTGCTTCTGATTCGAGAACAGTGTTGTCGTTGATATGGAAGATCAGTATGTAATAAAACGTAATGCAGTTTTCGATGTCGATGTCGCCTCGATATAACCCAAGTGCCACGCCGCGCTCGATATTCTGCCGAAGAAACCGGTGACATTCGTATTTCTCAACATTCATCACCTTCGCGTGAATTTCCGGATAATGCTTCTTCAACTGATATAGTGGAGAGGTATCGGCCGTTTGAAATGTCTCGCGGAACATCTTGCGAATCTCAAAATTCTCACGTATCGGATTATAGTTCTGTGATAGAATTGTCTCTATGATCTGGTGCAGCGCCCTGTGCATAGTCTCGGTGCTTTCTTCAATCAATACTTCTTTGTTGATGAAATATTTGTAAATCGTTTTTTTCGAAATGCACATTTCACCCGCAATGTCATCCATCGTAATGCTTTTAAAACCGAGCTTCAAAAACATCTCCGTCGCCTTTGCAATAATTTTCTCTTTCATTTTTCGGATTAGGAAAACACGTTTATTTTCCGACGGCAAATTTACTTCGGAAACTTGGAATACAAATTTAGTTTCCAAAGTATTCACAAAAATTTAACATTTGCTTTATATCGTCGCTTGCCACGCCACCTGAATGAAGTAAATTAGCCGAAAATATGAGCTATGCACCCCATTTCTAAGTACCGGGAACTGTTTCTGGATTATCTTGAGTCGCAGCAAATTATGAAAGAACCGCGGAATCTTTATGAGCCGATCACGTATATCATTGGGCTCGGCGGCAAAAGAATGCGTCCGGTTTTAACATTAATGACAGCCGAAACATTTGATGCCGATTATACCAAAGCGCTTCCGGCTGCAATGGCGGTCGAAATTTTCCACAACTTTTCGCTGGTACACGATGACATTATGGACGATGCTCCGTTGCGCCGCGGGAACGAAACCGTGCATGAAAAGTGGAACCTAAACACGGGAATCCTGTCGGGTGATGCAATGCTGATTCTTGCCTACAGGTATTTTGAACAATACGAGCCTGAAGTTTTTCGTGATCTGGCGAAACTGTTTAGCAAAACGGCGATTGAAGTCTGCGAAGGCCAGCAATGGGACGTGGATTTTGAAACCCGCGATGATGTGAGTGTTGCCGATTATTTAAAAATGATCGAATACAAAACGGCAGTCTTAGTAGCAGCGGCAATGAAAATGGGTGCGATTATCGCAGAAACTTCCTCTGAAAACTGCACCGCAATTTACGAATTCGGCTTAAATCTGGGAATCGCGTTTCAGTTGCAAGACGATTATCTCGATGCTTTCGGAAATCCGCAAACGTTCGGAAAACAAGTCGGCGGCGACATAATCGAAAATAAAAAAACGTATCTTTATTTGAAAGCGGTTGAATTTGGAACACGAGGCGAAACAGAGCAATTGTTACACCTGTATTCAATAAATCCGAAAGACAACAGCGAAAAGATCCGTGCAGTCAAAGCGATCTTTGAAGCTACCGGCGCATCCGAGGCAACCCTAGACGCGATTAAATCGTATACAATGAAAGCATTTGACACCTTGTCGACAATCGGAATTTCCGATCAGAAGAAAATCATGCTGCGTGAGTTTGGAGAAAAATTAATGGAAAGGAAAGTATGACGTTTACAGCCCCGGCAACCACAGATCTTTTATTGGCAGAAGCACAAAACGAGAGTTTATACCTGAAACTTATCGAACAGTTGAACAAGGATTTCAACCTTGCAAATGAACCTGTCGATTTTCCGATGAGCACTTCGCCGTCGGAACTTAAAATCCAACTGCATGAAAAGGTATATCGCCTGATCCAGTATCGGTTTGCCGAATATCTGAACCTGCTTTACATCATCGATGTTGCCGAAGATCAGGTTAAAAAACTCGATGGCTCCGACATTTCCGAACTTGCTGCACAGGTTGTCTTCCTGATTCTAAAGCGGGAGTGGCAAAAGGTATGGTTTCGGAATAAATTCTAAAAATACACCCTCACAAATGGCATAAATGCTTCGCCGTAGACATATTTTTCGTCGTCATGCAGCACGTTATATCGCACGCCAATGGTTACGTTTTGTGCACGATAACCTGCGCCCAAGAACAGTGCCGTGTTCCAAAAATTGTCCTCAAATTCGGCTCCCAAATATTGAAAGTCGGTATTTACACGAAGTTGTTCCAATTCTGCCGACAGCTGGATTTCATCAATTGGGTTGAAAAGCGCGATCAGGCTACCGCCATAGATCCATGAATCATAACTTTCTTTCACTTTCACATAACTTCCCTGCAACCCAACACCGGCAGCAAAGTAATCGTTAAAATTATAAACAGCGCTTGGAGCAACCATTATATCGGTGTAACCGGAACCTACTCCAAGTCCGAACCCGCCGCCAAACTGAACGCGTCTCCAGAATTCACTTTTCGCATTTGTTTCCTGTGAAGATGCACTGCTTAAACTGAATAAAAATGTCAGTAAAAAGAGGCTTTTCAATATATGGGGGATGCGAGGCTTTATCATGGTTTATCGATTGATTTCTAAAACATAAAAGTATCAAAAAATATGTAAAGCAATTATCGCAATTGTCGTACTTTTGGCGAACTATTTTTACAAATCAGGATATTCAAATAATTATGGATAGGTTTTCCTTTTTAAACGCTGCACATACCGAATTCTTCGCCGATTTATACGATCAATATTTACAAAATCCCGATAGTGTTGAGCCAAGCTGGAGAAGCTTTTTTCAAGGCTTCGATTTTGGAATGACAACTTATAACGAGGAAAATCCAGCTGCTCAGATGGCTGCGTTCGCTTCAGCCAACACCACTAATAACACGCAAGACTTCACTGTCGTTTCTGAAAAGCTCCAGAAAGAATTTAACGTTCTAAAGCTGATCGATGCCTATCGCACACGCGGACATTTGTTCACAAAAACAAATCCGGTTCGTGACCGAAGAACATACAAACCTACGCTGGATCTTGAAAACTACGGACTATCACAAGGTGATCTAAATACGGTTTTCGACGCCGCCAAAGCAATGAAACTTGCGCCATGTACGCTCCAGGAAATACTTGATCACCTGAACAAAATCTACTGTCATTCGATCGGGGTCGAATATATGTACATTCGGAATCCGGAAGTAATTCAGTGGATACAGGATAAGATCGGTTACAACGACAACCAACCGAAATTTTCCGCAGATCAGAAGAAGGCGATTCTTGAGAAACTCAATGAAGCCGTTTCATTTGAGAATTTCCTTCATACAAAATACGTCGGGCAAAAACGATTTTCGCTCGAAGGTGGTGAATCGATAATCCCGGGACTTGATGCGCTTATCGAAGCTGCGGCTGAAAGAGGCGTCGAGCAGTTTGTAATGGGAATGGCGCACCGTGGCCGTCTTAATGTGCTTGCGAACATTTTTAAAAAATCAACACAAGATATATTCTCTGAATTCGACGGAAAAGACTATGATGACGACGCGCTGTTCGACGGTGACGTGAAGTATCACCTCGGACTAACATCTGACCGATTAACGAAATCGGGAAAGAGCATCAATATCAACCTTGCTCCAAACCCGTCGCATCTTGAAACCGTTGGCGCTGTGATCGAAGGAATCACGCGGGCGAAACAAGACCGCTATTTTCCGGACGATTTTTCAAAAGTACTTCCGATTGCGCTTCACGGAGATGCAGCAATTGCAGGACAGGGAATTGTCTATGAAATTGTTCAGATGGCGCAGCTTGACGGCTATAAAACAGGCGGTACAATCCACGTTGTAATCAACAACCAAGTCGGTTTTACAACAAACTACCTCGATGCACGAACATCAACATACGCAACCGATGTTGCAAAAGTGACGCTTTCGCCGGTGTTGCACGTCAATGCCGATGATACCGAAGCGGTTGTTCATGCAATGTTATTCGCGCTTGACTATCGCATGACATTCGGAAGCGACGTTTTCATCGACCTTTTAGGATACAGAAAATACGGCCACAACGAAGGGGATGAACCTCGTTTTACCCAGCCGAAATTATATAAGATCATCGCCAAACATAAGAATCCGCGCGACCTATATGCCGAAAAGCTAATTGCTGAAGGTGTTATCGATGGTAATTATGTGAAAGGTCTTGAAGATAAATACAAAGCCGAACTCGATCAAAACCTTGAAGCCTCGCGTAAAAAAGAGCTTACTATAATTACGCCGTTCATGCAAAATGAATGGCAGGGATTCAAACAGGCAAATCAGGAAGAGATGCTGCAGAAAGTCGACACTACTTTCTCAAAAGAAATACTCACTGATATTGCAAAAGTAATCACCGAACTTCCGGCCGATAAGAAGTTTATCAGCAAAATTTCAAAGCTGATCAACGATCGTAAGACGATGTTCGAAAACGATAAACTTGATTGGGCAATGGCCGAGTTACTGGCTTACGGCTCGCTTTTAACCGAAGGTTACGACGTGCGGATTTCAGGTCAGGACGTTGAACGCGGAACCTTTTCGCACCGTCATGCCGTGGTTAAGGTTGAAGATTCTGAAGAAGAAGTGATCCTGTTACAGCAACTTCCGAACGCCAAAGGGAAGTTCAATATTTTCAATTCACTCTTATCCGAATACGGCGTTGTCGGATTTGATTATGGTTATGCCTTGGCCAGTCCGAAGACCTTGACGATCTGGGAAGCTCAATTCGGGGATTTCTCAAATGGTGCGCAGATCATGATCGACCAGTACATCTCTGCTGCCGAAGACAAGTGGAACAATCAAAACGGACTCGTGATGTTGCTTCCGCACGGTTACGAAGGCCAAGGCGCTGAGCACTCATCAGGAAGAATGGAGCGTTACCTGCAAATGTGTGCAAACGAAAATATGTTTGTTGCCGACTGTACAACCCCTGCCAACTTCTTCCACCTGCTTCGCCGCCAGATGAAAACCACATATCGCAAGCCGCTGATCGTGTTTACACCTAAAAGTTTGTTGCGTCATCCCCTTGTAGTTTCGTCGGTGGATCAGTTTGCAAATGGAAGTTTTCAGGAAACCATTGATGATAACATGGTCGATAAGGCCAAAGTGAAATCGCTTGTATTCTGCACAGGAAAATTCTATTACGATTTGTTGGCCGAACGTGAAGTTAACGGAAGAAACGATGTTGCGCTTGTGCGTATTGAACAATTGTTTCCGCTTCCGGTTGATCAGCTAAAAGAGATCATCGCCTCCTATCCTAATGTGGATGATTACGTTTGGGCACAGGAAGAGCCGCGAAACATGGGCGCCTACAGCTTTATGCTGATGAATTTTACAGAAGTCAAGTTCAGGGTCGCATCGTTAAAAGCATACAGTGCGCCTGCCGCAGGTAGTTACGCGCGCTCCAAAAAACGCCATGCTGCAGCAATTGCAATGGTATTTGACAAGGAATTGTTTAATTAGAAGCTACTCCTGCTGTTCGCTAACACGAGCGTAGCGAATTGGCGAAGCAATCTTTTTATTTTTAAAGAAAAAATAAAGAGGATGCCGCTTCCATCAGGGCTAAGAATTATCGTAATTTTGGCATTGCACGAAAACAAAATATAGAATACTAAAATATACACTATGATTTTAGAGATGAAAGTGCCTTCACCAGGCGAGTCTATTACTGAAGTTGAAATCGCAACATGGCTCGTGAAAGACGGCGACTATGTCGAGAAAGACCAGGCAATTGCCGAGGTGGATTCAGATAAAGCGACACTCGAGCTTCCGGCTGAAGCCAGCGGAATCATAACATTGAAAGCCGAAGAAGGCGAAGCAGTTAAAGTCGGACAAGTAGTTTGCCACATCGACACTGACGCTGCAAGGCCATCAGGCGACGCAGGCACTCAGCCTGCGGCTGAAGCTCCAAAGGCTGAAACTCCCACCCGGGGCGAAGCCGAATCGAGCGTAGCTAAAGCAGTAACGCCAAAAGTTGAAGAGAAGAAGCAAGAAGCGCCACCGCCGGCTATTACACCAGAAAAAACATATGCTTCAGGAACACCTTCACCAGCTGCGAGGAAAATACTGGACGAAAAAAATATTGATGCTGCATCAATTTCGGGCACAGGAAAAGGCGGCCGTATTACGAAAGACGATGCCGTGAACGCGACACCTTCAATGGGTACGCCAACAGGCGGAAACCGCGGTTCCGAACGTACCAAACTGTCAATGCTCCGCCGCAAGGTTGCCGAACGCCTGGTTTCAGCGAAGAATGAAACGGCCATGCTTACCACCTTCAACGAGGTCAACATGACACCGATCAACACGCTTCGCAACGAGTATAAAGATGCTTTCAAAGCAAAACACGCCGGAATCGGTCTTGGCTATATGTCGTTTTTTACCAAAGCGGTTACGCGAGCATTAAAATTGTTTCCAGATGTTAATTCAATGATCGATGGTGATCATAAAATCGCTTATGATTTCTGCGATATTTCAGTAGCAGTGTCAGGACCAAAAGGACTTATGGTTCCGGTCGTACGAAATGCTGAGAACCTTACTTTCCGAGGAATTGAAGCTGAAATAAAAAGACTTGCAATTAAAGCGCGCGACGGGCAAATTACTGTAGATGACATGACCGGTGGAACTTTCACGATATCAAATGGAGGTGTTTTCGGAAGCATGCTTTCAACACCAATCATTAATCCGCCACAATCTGGGATCTTAGGCATGCACAACATTATCGAGCGCCCAATTGCTGTAAACGGAAAAGTAGAAATCCACCCGATGATGTACGTTGCCTTGTCGTATGATCATAGAATAATCGACGGCCGCGAATCGGTTGGTTTCCTTGTCGCGGTAAAAGAAGGACTTGAGAATCCGGCTGAATTGCTGATGGACAACAATCCGAAGAAAGCACTGGAATTGTAAAGAATTTAATTATAGAAAAGCCCCGTAATCACGGGGCTTTTTTGTTGCTATCTGCCGGAGATGTAACTGTTTAATTCGTCGGCGCTTGAACTGAACGTAAAAACATTGTTCACTTTAAAGTAATTGTTTTGGTCGACGCATGTTGCGTACGCCGATTTTGCAAACGTTAGCTTCGTTTCTTCAAATCCAAAAGTCTTGCAGATTTCCCCGATTTGCGCGGCGTTCAGGCAGTTGCTTTGGGATATCTGGTTCGCAGTCGAAAGCTTAGTGTCCTCAAAGTTCTGGTTCTTTATTGTTTGCAGTGCAGAAGCAAAATTCTGTTGGTTCATCGCGCGGCCGTACGGACACGGAGAATCGTCTTCAATTATCCCGCCGGTAGTGCTCGTGGAAGAGCTGACTGTAGTTGTTTCTGTTACAGTGCTGCCAAACCCCGGATTGCTCACCGAGACGTTGACGCCTACACCATTTACGTTTATTCCAGCGTTGATGCCGCCGACTGCAGTTGTTGTAGTCGTTGTTTGTACAACCGTTCCGCTCGGCGCAGGATGGCCATATCGCGTTACATATACATTTTTCGGCGGGATATAACCTTGAACAACAGGTGTCATCGAAAAGAAGTTCATCTTCATTTTGGTGGGGTTGTTCTTGTCGCGCTTGATTTTATATGTCACGTCACTGAAGATTCCATCCATATCCGCAATCTGTAGATAATTTTTTGAAATTTCGCTTTTGGTGCCGTCTTCAAAGATAACTTTAGCATTGTAATACGGCTGAACCAATTCCTCGACCCGAAGGTTCGTCTGTGCGATTTCATTTATCTTTTCACCATTGAGTACGAGGTAGAACTTGTCGCCGTCTTCAGAAAAAAGAGTCAGATGTCCGAACGGCTGCTGTGCCAGGGCGGCTTGCATTGTTAGGAGCAGCAGTGCAAAAAGGGTAAATGTTTTTCTCATGTGTTTGGGTTTAATTTGTTAAAAATAGTTAATATTTTTTCACTTTACCAAACATCTTGCCAAAAAGCTGCGTTGCGTGCCAGAAGCCGTCTAAGCAAACACAGCAAATACCCGACGATTTGAAAAAAAATCCGCATCACGATGATGCGGATTTTTATAATTCCCGGAAAGCGTTAGTCACGCCTTCCCATATAAATCATGAGGTAATACAGCAAAGTACCTAAAGATCCAATTGCAGCTACAACATATGTTCTTGCTGCCCATTTCAGTGAATCTTTCGCACCCGCTTGCTCATCGCGCGTCAACATTCTCTTATTTTCAAGCCAGGCCAGCGCGCGGTTACTCGCATCATATTCAACAGGCAACGTAATGAACGCGAATAAAGTGGTCAATCCGAAGATTATAATTCCGATCAGTAGTAACTGCGGGAACGTGTTTATCATCAAAATCCCTGCTATCAGGATCCACTGGACCATGTTTGACGCAACAGACACGACGGGAACCAACTTTGAACGCATTTCAAGCCAGCTGTAGGCAACCGCATGTTGTACCGCGTGACCACATTCGTGTGCCGCAACAGCCGCAGCCGCAGCATTGCGTTGATTGTAAACTGCCTCGCTAAGGTTCACGGTCTTGTCGGCCGGGTTGTAATGATCGGTTAAACGTCCCGGCGTTGAAATCACGCGCACATTCCGAATTCCGTGATCGGCAAGCATCTTTTCCGCAATCTCGGCTCCGCTCATGCCATTGGCAAGGCGAACACGTGAATACTTCTCGAATTTATTTTTCAGGGTGTTGCTGACAAGCCAGCTCGCAAGCATAATTGCGCCCATTATGATCCAACCTATATACATAATTTCTGTTTTTTGATTTTCCCAAAGCTAGCAAAAATCCCGCCATTCAGATTTAAATTTATCACAATGTAATTCTGTCAGATGCCCCCATTTAAGTGTCAGGTTATCCCACAAGGTTAATAATTTTTCCCGGGACAATTATTACTTTATTTGGCGTTCTTCCTTCAAGTTGTTTTACCGTGCGTTCATCTTTCAGCACAATTTCTTCAATTTGCTCCTTTGTAAGGTCGAGCGGAAGATTAATTGTAAATCGCATTTTTCCGTTGAACGAAACCGGATATTCTTTATTGCTTTCAACCAGATAGTCAGCATTAAACACAGGAAATGGCGCAGTTGAGATACTCGAGTCGTGTCCGAGTTGCTTCCAAAGCTCCTCAGCAATATGTGGCGCATAAGGAGAAATGAGTATTGCAAGCGGCTCAAGAACCGTCCGTTCATGGCAGTTTATAGACGTTAGCTCATTTACAGCAATCATAAACTGGCTGACTGATGTGTTAAACGAGAACCCTTCAATATCATCCTGGACTTTCTTTATTGTCTTGTGGAGCGTTTTCATCGCTTCCGCAGATGCCGGATTTGCAGTTACGATCAGGCCTTTGTCATCAAAGTAGAGTCGCCATAACTTTTTCAGAAACCCGAAAACGCCTGTAATTCCGGCAGTATTCCATGGCTTTGCCTGTTCAAGCGGACCGAGGAACATTTCGTACAAACGCAACGTATCGGCGCCATATTCGTCACAAATGGCATCCGGGGTTACGACGTTGTATTTGGATTTTGACATTTTTTCAACTTCGCGCAAGACGATGAACTTGCCGTTATCTTCGGTAATGAATTCAGCCGAAGCATAATCTTCACGCCATTTTTTGAACGATTCAATATCTAATTCGTCCGACGCATTTATAAAAGCAACGTCGGTATGAATCAGTTGAAAATCTACTCCTAACAGTTCGACATCTACATGATTATGCTCCCCAAAACCAAAACTATGGGATAACACCCTTTTAAAATTTTTACGTGCTATTTCTTTTAAAGCTTCATCATCAAACGATAGATCCAGATTTCCGTCTAATACGTTGCCCGATTGTAGTCTCCCTTTTGATATGAAAACGGCTATTTGCGAACTTGTTAATTCTAAAATCGGTTCAGAGCGTAATTCCTCATCCAACGAATTATCAAAAACAACTACTTTAAAATTTGCAATTTTCCGACCAACAAAAGCGCTCATTCCCAAAATCATCCCCTGGTTGATCAGCTTTTTGAACGGTTCGTCTTTCGTGATAAAGCCGCGGTCGTACAGGAATTTATTCCAAAAACGTGAATACAATAAATGACCGGTTGCATGTTCGCTTCCGCCGATATATAAATCCACATTTTCCCAATAATTCTCTGCGTCTTTTGAAACAAATTCGGTTTCGTTGTGCGCATCCATATAACGCAGCCAGTACCACGAGCTTCCCGCCCAGCCAGGCATAGTATTCAACTCAAGCGGGAACACCGTCTTATTGTCTGTCAACTGTGAACTGACCACTGCACACGTTTCAATATCCCAAGCCCAGGTTGTAGCATTTCCAAGAGGTGGCAAGCCGTCTTCTGTTGGCAGGTATTTCTCAACTTCAGGCAAACGAACCGGTAAATATTGTGGGTCGATCATTTGTGGCAACCCATTGATATAATAAACCGGGAACGGCTCGCCCCAATAGCGCTGGCGTGAAAACACGGCGTCACGCAAGCGGTAGTTTGTCTTTCCGTTGCCTTGGCCGATACGTTCAAGTTCTTCGATCGCTTTTTTTGTCCCTTGTTTATAATCGAGCCCATTGAGGAACATCGAATTCGCCAGTTCAACGTTGTCTTTCGATCCGTATGCGGCTTTCGAAATATCGACATCGGCAAAAATATTTTTAATTGGGATGTTAAAGTGTTTTGCAAACGCATAGTCCCGCTCATCACCGCACGGAACGGCCATCACTGCGCCTGTTCCGTAACCCGCTAACACGTAGTCGCCAATCCAGACGGGAATTGGCTCTTTTGTGAACGGATGTTCAGCATATGCACCGGTAAAAGCGCCGGAAATTGTTTTAACGTCAGCCATTCGATCGCGTTCAGACCGCTTTGCTGTTTGCTCAATATACGCGTCTACAGCGGCTTTTTGCTCCGACGTTGTGATTTGCGGAACCAACTCATGTTCGGGAGCGAGCGTCATAAAAGTCACGCCAAAAATGGTATCGGGACGTGTTGTAAAGACATTAACGGGAATAGGCGTCTGCTGTTGATCCTTCGGCATAATGCGAAAGGTAACCGTCGCGCCGACTGATTTTCCGATCCAGTTTGTTTGTGAATCTTTCAAAGACTGCGTCCAGTCAATGGTGTTGAGGCCTTGTAACAAACGTTCGGCGTAAGCGGAAATGCGCATGCTCCATTGCGTCATTTTTTTGCGGACAACAGGAAAGCCGCCGCGTTCGGAAACACCATTTACTATTTCGTCGTTTGCAAGAACGGTTCCGAGTCCCGGACACCAGTTGACTTCGGTTTCTGCCAAGTAGGTCAGCCGATATTGTAAAAGAATTTTTTCCTGCTGTTCTTTTGAATATGATTTCCAATCGGATGCTGAAAATTCGGCAATGTTATCATCACAAACAGCATCGACGTCTGCATTTCCTGCATCTTCGAATTTCATGATCAGCGTGCAGATACTTTCGGCTTTGTCGGTTACCTTATTGTACCACGAGTTGAACAATTGGATAAAAATCCATTGCGTCCATTTATAATATTCCGGATTCGACGTCCTCACCTCACGATCCCAATCGAATGAAAAGCCGATCTTGTCCAGCTGCTCGCGGTAGCGCGCGATGTTCTCTTGTGTTGTCTTATCCGGATGTTGTCCTGTTTGTATAGCATACTGCTCGGCCGGAAGTCCGAAACTGTCGTAGCCCTGCGGATGCAAAACGTTGAAGCCGCGATGGCGTTTGTAGCGCGCATAAATATCAGACGCAATGTAGCCCAGCGGATGCCCCACGTGCAACCCTGCGCCCGAAGGATACGGGAACATATCAAGTACGTAATATTTTGGTTTGTCTGAGTTATTGGACGCTGCGAAAGTCTTGTTTTCGGCCCAATATTTCTGCCAGTCAGATTCTATTTTGGTTGGATTATATTTCATTGTTTTTGGTGTAAGGGGTTGGGTATAGGATATAGGTTGATGTTCTTGCCAAATGCTTGGTCAGCCTAAACCTTAAACCCTATACCCTAAACCTTCGATAAATACTAGCCCCGATTGAGGCGATATCCTTTTTTTGCCTGACATAAAGTTCCTCGCAACGCTTTGGAATGACAGCAAAAAAAGATAAAGCCGAAAGCGGGATCATGCTGCTGAAAAACCGCGTAAAACGAAGCGATTTTGTCAATTACGTGCAAAAATACGCTTATTGCACTAAAGTCAAAACTTTGGGCGTTATAAACTGCGTTTAAAGATTTTCTTTATTATTTTTACCGAATAATTTGCGCCATATATGATTTCTAAATTTGACAGGTTTCAAAAACGAAGATTACTTTCCTCTTATTTTTCGGTGGTTTTAAGCGTTTTTCTGGTACTTTTCCTGCTTGGGATCCTCGGGCTTTTTATCATCAATTCGAAAAAACTTTCTGATGATTTCAAGGAAGAGATTGCCATGACGGTGTTCTTTAAAAATGAAGCCACCGACAGTACGTTGACGGCTTTTCGCCAAGAATTGAAAACCGCCCGTTTTGCAAAAGATTTCAAATATGTCAGCAAAGAACAGGCGGCAAAAGAACATAAAGAAGTAATAGGCGAAGATTTTATGGAGTTTTTGGGCGTAAACCCGCTTCAGAATTCGTTCGATATTCACCTTCGCGCCAATTATGTAATCAACGACAGCATTGCGAAAATAGAGACGCGGCTTCGTAAGAACATCTGGGTTTCCGACATTGTTTATGACAAGCAACTTGTAAACCTTGTTAACGACAATATCCAGAAAATCAGTATGTGGATCCTTATTGCAAGCGGATTTTTAGCTTTGGTTGCAGTGCTTTTGATTAACAGCTCAATGCGCCTTTCGATACATTCGAACCGGTTTATCATTAAAACTATGCAAATGGTTGGTGCTACAAAATCGTTCATTAGAAAACCCTTCATCTGGAAAAGTATCCGCCTCGGTATTATTGGCGCTGTACTAGCTGTTTTAGCGCTGATGGGCGTTCTATATTATGTGGAAACGAACTTCCCGAACCTCGGAATAATGGAAGATGAAATGCTCGTAGGCGCGGTACTTTTGGGTGTGATCGTCACCGGGATTTTGATCACGTGGATCAGCACGTTTATCGCAACGCAGCGGTTTTTGAATTTGAGAACGGACGATCTGTATTAAATAGCGATCCGCTGGTAGCCATCCGATTGGCCAACATTGTCAGTTTAATAGACAAAGCTAACTGACCGCTTAAAACTAAAAAGATGAAGAACGACCAACATAAAGAATTTCTTTTCGGCAGGATCAACTATATCATTTTGTTGATAGGAATTGTAGTAATCGCTTTGGGTTTTATCCTGATGTCAGGCGGCGGAAGCGATGATCCAAAAGTCTTCAACGAAGAGATCTTTAACTTCAGAAGAATCAGGCTTGCACCGACAGTCGTGTTAATCGGTTTTGGAATTACAATCTACTCAATCCTGAAAAACCCCAAGAAATCTGACAAGTAGGTTTCGGCTGCTGCTCAATTCTCATCACTCAATTCTCATTACTGCTTAATGAACACCATCCAAGCTATTGTTCTTGCTATTATTGAAGGCCTGACGGAATTTCTTCCTGTCTCTTCTACGGGCCACATGATTATCGCCTCGTCATTTTTCGGAATTGCCTCCGATGATTTTACCAAGCTTTTCACGATCGTGATCCAGCTAGGGGCCATCCTCTCGGTGGTCGTCCTGTATTTCAAAAGATTTTTCCAGTCGGTCGACTTTTATTTCAAACTTCTGGTAGCGTTTATTCCCGCAGTTGTTCTGGGGCTTTTGCTCAGCGACTATGTCGATGCAATGCTCGAAAGCCCGCTTACCGTTGCCATTTCACTTATTGTTGGCGGAATTGTGTTGTTGAAAGTTGATGATTGGTTTACCGACGATGAAGAAATCCAGTCGGATCAGCAAATATCGTACGGAACAGCGTTTAAAATCGGAATGTTCCAGTGTTTGGCAATGATTCCGGGTGTTTCACGAAGTGGCGCGAGCATTGTTGGCGGAATGGCACAAAAACTCTCCAGGAAAACCGCCGCCGAATTTTCGTTTTTTCTTGCAGTTCCAACAATGTTCGGGGCAACTGCGAAGAAATGTTATGACTACTCCAAAGACGGCCTAGTGCTGAGTGATGCGCAGATCAACCTATTGGTCATTGGGAACATTGTTGCGTTCGTTGTAGCGCTGCTTGCCATCCAATCGTTCATCGGCTACCTGAACCGCAACGGCTTTAAAATCTTTGGCTATTACCGCATCGTTGCCGGAATTGCAATCCTGCTGATCCATTACTTCGTACAGAAACTCACTATCATTTAATGACTGCCGAAGACTTTCAAAACGGGCAGATATTGCTTATCGATAAGCCGCTGAAATGGTCATCTTTCCAAGCCGTCAACAAACTGAAGTGGATTTTGAAGAGCAAGTTCGGGTTAAAGAAAATAAAAATCGGACATGCCGGCACCCTCGATCCCCTTGCAAGCGGCCTGTTGATTGTTTGCACGGGAAAATTCACAAAACGCATAGCCGAATTACAGGGCCAGGAAAAAGAATATACCGGGACCTTTCTTATTGGTGCGACAACGCCGTCATACGATCTTGAAACGGAAGTCGACGGGATTTTTCCAACCGGGCATATTTCTGATGAGTTGATACATCAAACGGTGAATCAATTCCTCGGAGAGATCGATCAGAAGCCACCGATTTTCTCAGCCATTAAAAAAGACGGGAAACGTTTATACGAACATGCGCGCGCAGGAGAAGAAATTGAAATTGCTTTTCGGAAGACAACAATACATGAATTTGAGATCACACGCATCGCACTTCCTGAAGTAGATTTTCGCGTTGTTTGCAGCAAAGGAACCTACATTCGGTCGCTCGCTTTTGATTTCGGGCAGGCATTAGATTCAGGTGCGCACTTAACTGCTTTGCGTCGGACAAAAATTGGCGATTACTCGGTTGATGATGCAATCTCTCCAGATGATTTTGAACAACAAACCGGAAGTTGATTTGGACTTACAATAGCCTTTGCCATATCCGTTTTGGCTTTTAGATACAAAATACCTGAAGTCTGCCGGAGTTCCTCCCTTAATTTACTACGTCAGTTCGCTTCGCCCGGGTCAACTCGTATCCCTTTCCCGTTTCGTTATCTCTTAGCATACAAAGCAGCTTCGGCTTCTTCCAACAATGCCACAATTTCATTCTGGACCGACAGCCCTTTGTCGTGCAAGTACCAAAGCTGTAGCTCGGTTTTTGCCGTTTCGTCGATGGTGCCGTATTGCTCTTTATAACTTTTGATCAGATGCATCCCGCCTTTTGGCCTCGGCCCCCAGCTTCCGCAAACGGCGAAGGTTTCTGCATCAAGAAGAATCAGTTTTGGGATTGACCGGCTGCCGTTGGTCAGGAGCCGGTTCATGAGTCCTTCGTTCTGATCGCGAAACGCAATTTTGAGTTCAATATTCGGTGTCAGCACGGCCATCTTGTTCAGGATCGGCAGGATTTGCGCTGCGTCGCCACACCAGCCTTCGGACAACACAAGCCAGATATAATTCTTGCGGATGTTCAGCATTTTGAGGATGACTTCTTCCGAGACAACCATCGTCTTGTCGAGCCGGTTCATCCGTGTCTCGTTCAGCAGCGAGTAATGCGTAAGTTCGTCCGATTGCGTGTTTCCGGAAGATTTTCCTTCCTGAAGCAGGTCGGATATGATCCTTCGGTAACCGATATAGGAATGGCTGTTTGCCAAGGCTTTAGCAACTGCAACTTTCATGATTATTGGTTTAACAGCCTGCAATTTACCACAATAAAAAGTCAAAACAACACGCGTTAAGCGAGCCTTAACATTTTCAAAAAACCGTCAATCAAAAAAAGAATATGTCTATATTTGCACAACTTCCGCCGAAGCCCCTTTTGCGGATTTTGAAACAACAACACATAATGAAATATAAAAGAATACTGCTGAAATTAAGCGGTGAGGCGCTGATGGGCGACCAGCAATACGGGATCGATCCGGCGAAACTTTCTGAATACGCAGAAGACATTCGCAAGATCCACGAAAAAGGTGTCCAGATTGCAATAGTAATAGGCGGCGGAAACATTTTCCGTGGCGTTTCAGGAGCAAGCAGCGGGATGGATCGCGTTCAGGGTGATTATATGGGAATGCTTGCAACCGTTATAAACGGAATGGCATTACAAGGCGCGCTTGAAGACAAAGGAATGTTAACCCGCTTGCAAACAGCACTCAAAATTGAAGCCATTGCAGAGCCTTATATTAAAAGACGTGCGGTGCGCCACCTCGAAAAAGGGCGCATTGTAATCTTCGGGGCCGGGACTGGAAACCCCTATTTTACGACCGATACCGCCGCAGTGTTACGCGGGGTCGAAATTCATGCTGATGTGATCTTAAAAGGGACGCGTGTAGACGGAGTTTATACCGCTGATCCGGAAAAAGATTCAACCGCGGAAAAATTTGATTTTATATCGTTTGACGACGTTTTGAAAAAGAACCTGAACGTAATGGACACAACGGCGTTCACACTTAGCCAGGAAAACAAATTGCCGATAGTAGTGTTCGATATGAACAAAAGAGGCAACTTGCTAAAAATTTGCGAAGGAGAGAATATTGGAACACTCGTCGACGTTTAATAGATGACTTGAAGCTATTGCTTCGCCAATTCGCTGACGCCCGTGTCGCTATTGGCTTTATCTTTTTTACTGTTGTGTTTGTTATTCCAGGGAAGGGGAAGCTGCAAAAAAGCCGATACCGCCGCTATTGGGCTAAGGCATAAAAGTTATACTGATAATCCAACTATAGATCATAACAATTCTTACAATGACAGAAGAAATTGATTTTATTTTAGACAGTACCGAAGAATCAATGTCGGGTTCTATCGCGCACCTTGAAAAAGAATTCCTGAACATCCGAGCAGGCAAAGCGACACCTGCAATGTTAGGCGGAGTGTTTGTCGATTACTACGGCTCGGCAACACCGATATCCCAGGTTGCAAACATCAACGTTCCTGATGCCCGCACGATCACCGTACAACCGTGGGAAAAAAACATGTTGCACCCTATCGAGAAAGCGATTCAGGTTGCAAATCTGGGCTTCAATCCGATGAACAACGGTGATAACATTATCATCAGCGTGCCCCCGCTTACAGAAGAGCGTCGTCGTGACCTTGCCAAACAGGCCAAGGCCGAAGCTGAAGATGCTAAGATCGGGATCCGAAACGCGCGAAAGGACGCCAATACAGAGATTAAGAAACTTGAAAAAGAAGGCACATCCGAAGATCTTTGCAAAAGCGCAGAAGATGAGGTCCAGAACCTGACCAACAGCTACATCCGTAAAGTCGACGAACTCTTGGCGGTCAAGGAAGCTGAAATCATGAAAGTCTGATTTAAGTCCGCGCAAGCGGATTTTTTTTGCATGTTTCGTATCTTGCCGCCCAAACCGCGCGCTCAAATGAAGCACTTCTTCCTGCTGCTTTTTCTTCTTCCGATCACAATTCGTGCGCAGGTTATAAGCGGTATTGTAAAGGACGCTGATACTAACAAGGCCCTTCCTTTTGCCACACTTAGGGTTGAAGGCGATCCCGAAGAACACTATGCCGATGTAAATGGAAAATTTGCGCTGATCTTAGGCGGGCAACGCAATTTAATTGCGAGCTACTCGGGTTATGAAAGCGCTTCCGAATATGTCAACGGGCAGAAATACATCCGTTTTTTGCTGCGCAAGCCAACTAAGAATCCGGGTCCGCAAGATGCCTCGGCAATTGTTCGCGAAGTTATTTCTGCCAGGGCAAAGAATGATCCGCGACTGGCGCTGAGGAGTTTCAGGTTCACCTCGTATAACAAATTAATTGTTTCTGCAGAACCTGATTCCGTCCCGAATAGCATTGATTCGTCATCCATCCGGCGCCACGGGAAAATAGTAACCAAAGCCGATTCCACGCTTTACCGATTTAAAAAACTCGTCCAAAACCGACATTTGTTTCAAACTGAAGCGACATCCGAACTTGAATTTGACGGAAACAACGGAAAAGAAACCGTATCGGGAGTAAAAATGGCCGGATTTAGACAGCCGGTTTATGAACTTCTGGCATTGCATCTGCAGTCGTCCACAATATATGACGACACGTACGAGCTGTTCGAAACAAAGTATAACGGCCCATTGTCCAAAAGCGCACTACGGTCGTATACGTACAAAATACTGGACACGACTGAAATGGATGGCAGGAAAGTTTCAGTGCTGTTTTTCCGTGCTACAAGAAAGCACAAAGCAGCCAAACTTCAAGGGTTACTGTTTATCGATATGCAGAATTTCGCGGTTGCCAAAGCTATCATCCAAACGCGTGGCTTGCTGAATATTTCGGCCATTCATGAATTTGGATACGTACCGGCGCATAATTTGTGGTTTCCCATGCACAACGAATTAAAAGTCATCAAAGGGAACAACGACACAGACATCCGTATTTTAGGCGAGACATTAAAATTCGGTACCGATGCCGACAATGATGCAGCCGGGAAAAGGCAAGCCTCTGATTACACGTACCTGTCGTCGCGCTCATGGAACTTTGACACCGGATTCAATGTTCCTGTTAGTATTTCGAAGCCTGCAATCGGAACACAAATTACAGATGATGCGCCAAACAAGTCAGAAGAGTTCTGGAAAGCCTACCGCCGCGATGGAAACGATCTTAGAAGCATCAACACGTATACCGTTTTGGACAGCATCGCAAGAAAGCAACGGTTGGAGAAGAAATTATTTATCGGAAGGAAACTGATTAACGGTTATATTCCGCTGGGGCCGTTCGATGTTGATCTTCGCTACCTGTTGAGCTACAACAATTATGAAGGTTTCCGGTTTGGCTTTGGCGGCATCACCAACGAACCATTTTCAAAAAAATACCGGATTGAAGGCTATGCGGCCTACGGCACCAAAGACGGAAATTTTAAATACAATTTGGGCGCTGCGGCACGAATAGGAAGATTCTCGAACACATGGATCGGCGGCGCTTATACAGATGATGTCCGTGAAATAGCAAGCACCACCTTCGCGATTGACAAACGGGTTTTCAAATTGTACGATCCGCGTCCTATCAACGTCAGTACGTTCTATCATTATAGTAGTTGGCGAGGCTACATCGAGACGAAGATAATCCCAAAAACAGAGAGCATCTGGCAACTGAACTATAGCCAAATCGAGCCAAAATTCGGCTATTTGTATACCGTTGGCGCAAAGTCGCATGAGACTTATACCATGACCACCGCAATGGTTTCGCTACAATGGAACCCGTTTAGCAGTTATATGCAAACGCCTGTTGGCCGACTCGAATCTGAGAAGCGGTTTCCAAAATTTACATTCCAGTTTACGCAGGCGCTTCCGGATATTCTTGACAATGACTTTGAATTTGGAAAGCTAGATCTTCGTGCCGAATATGAAAAGAAGTTCGTTAATGGCCAAAAAAGTGCTGCGCTTATCGAAGCCGGATATGCGTATGGCGATGCCCCGCTGACGCATCTATATAACACTTCACCAAACAACCTCACGAAAGACCGCCTGTTGCAGCGCATCACGTTTGCAGGTAAAAATAGCTTCGAAACGATGTATTTTAATGAGTTCTTCTCAAGTCGGTATGTCTTTTTCCAGTTAAAGCATGGATCGAAAAGAATAAAACTGTTACCGAAAATAAAACCGTCCGTTGTGTTTGTAACGCGAATGGCATGGGGAACAATGGACAAGCCGGAGCAACATTCGGGAATTGAATATAAAACGCTTGAAGAAGGCTACTTTGAATCAGGGATCGAACTCAATCAGATATTTAAAGGCTTTGGCCTATCTGGATTCTACCGCTACGGCCCAAACCAACTCGCGCGGGTTGAAGATAACCTCGCAGTGAAATTAAGTTTTATCCTGAATCTCGGACTCTAATCTGCGGAGACAAACTTTAGCCCGATTATAGAAGCAATTAATGTAGTAAGGAAAAATATCCGCCAAAATGTTGCCGGCTCTTTAAACAAAAATATTCCTGCGACAACGGTTCCGACTGCACCAATTCCGGTCCAAACAGCATACGCAGTTCCAATCGGCAGCGTCAATGTAGCTTTGTACAATAAGATCATACTTATGGTGAGGCACGCGAAGAAACCAGCCATCCACCAAGCTGATTCAGTGCCCGATGTTTCTTTCGCTTTTCCAAGACAAAGAGCGAATCCCGTTTCAAAAAGCCCGGCGATAATCAACAGTAGCCAGTTCATATTATGGTTTTATGATCAGCACCGACGGAATGTTGTTCAGCCAAACGCTTTGTGTATCGATTAATTTCTTCCAGCTTTCCAGGCTTACGATCATCATGTCCTGGCTGTTAAGAAAGTCCTTTTTCATGATGCGCTCTTCAAGCATTGAAATGCTGTTCGGGTTCCGCTGTGCGATAACGGCAATCTTTTCACCAATTTCTACCGTGTCGGAAATTGATCCGTTTGGGTCTACAAGCGTGATTTGAGATTTATTATTGGTGATCATCCTATCGGCATACCCGAGTAGAAACGCATCTTCAGGATTAAAAACCGGGATAAAAACGCGGCGCGGGTTTTCAAGATTTTTATCGACCAGAATACCCACCGGAAGTTTGCTCTTGGCGATGATTTGCCGCGTACGTTCATCAAACGGGGAATTTTCAAACAAGCCTTCTTTTCCGGTAAACTTATCGATTAGCCTGTCGGGATTGATGATGCGGGTCGTAAAGCCAAGTACTTTTCCCAATAGCGTTCCTTCGAATATTGATTGTCCGAGGCCAACGAGCAGCAAATCGTAGTCGCCTTTTTCAGCAATTTCAACAATATCGGTTTCGATGTCATTTGAAGCTTTGAACAGCGTCACAATTTTCTGATCGAGTGTTTTCGATTCTTCTATAACAGATGCAAACGTCTTTTTTTCCTGTTCTTCAAGGTCGAATGTGTGAAGTTCGGTACTCATTGTAAGATGGAGGGCGGTTACAGCACCTGATTGTTCCTTTTTCACCAAACTCGTCGCTAAGCGCAGTAACGATTTTCCGCTTTCCGGATTTCCGAACGAAAGCAAAACCTTAAAGTGTTTTTCGAGCTTAACGGCCTCCGGAATAATAACGTCTTTGGTTTTAAATATCCAATTAATGAAATCGAGTGCCGGACCGGTCATAAAAGTGGTAACAAGTGCCATGATCACCAGGATTGCAAAAATCCGGTCGTCAAGAACGCCTAAATCCTTACCGATATTAAGGACGATCAATTCCATTAGTCCGCGTGTGTTCATCAACGCGCCAATTGTAAGGCTGTCACGCCAATTTTGCCCGACGAATTTTGCTGCGAGCGCACTTCCGAGAAATTTTCCAACAACCGCTACAACTATTACAATTCCGGTAATTTGCCACATTTCAACACTGTCGATCAACCCGATCTTGGTACGAAGTCCGGTGAAGACGAAAAACAGCGGCAGCAAAACGATCACCGAAACATCTTCGACCTTTTCGATTATAATACTTCTGAAATTCGTATTTGCAGGCATAATCGCACCCGCCATAAACGCCCCAAAAAGTGCGTGAATTCCAATAACTTCAGTCGTATAAGCAGAAATAATCAAGGTTAGAAGGAATATAGCCACCACCGGTTTGCTGAGGCTTTCGCGGGAGTTCTTAAGTTCGCCAACGTGTGCCAGAAAGGGGCGTACGACCTTCAGCATCAGGAAAACGTAGCCAATTGCAAGGGCGATGATATACAATGAACTGCCGAAAGATCCGGCATTTACAATTGCGATGACCGTAGCAAGAATGCACCACGCCGTGATATCGTCTGCAGCAGCGCAGGTAATTACAATTGTTCCGAGTTTCGTCTTATGGATGCCGCGCTCCTGAACAATTCTTGCTAGTACAGGAAAAGCGGTAATACTCATCGATATTCCGATGAACAGCGCAAACGAAGCAAACTGAACACCTGTGGGCGCAAACTGTTCGTAAATAAAATAAGCGAGCCCAATGCCAAGCGTAAACGGGAAAATGATACTCGCATGGCTAATGACCACGGCATCGTTTGCCTTGTTCTTCAGCGCATTCAGGTCGAGCTCCATTCCGATAACGAACATAAAGAATATAAGTCCGATTTGGCTCAACAGCTTTAGGTTGCCAAGCGACTCAACAGGAAAGAGGAATGCTGAGAATTCCGGATAGTATAATCCTATTAAAGACGGCCCTAGCACAATCCCGGCAACCATTTCGCCCACAACCGACTGTTGCCCGATTCTTTTGAAAAACCATCCAAATATACGCGCAACAAAAATGATGGATACGATTTGTAACAGTAAGATTGCGAGTGACTCGTTGAGGTTGTGAAGCAGCGAACTTTGAAACTCCTGCCATTGGTCGGCACCGGATTTTGGAGCAACAATTTCGCGACCATGCTCAAGATGCTCACCGCGCCGGATGAACCAATACATCAAAGCCGAAAAGCTGGCAATTGTTAGGGTATAAAATATCGAATTCTTAAACTTTTTCATCGGATATAGTTAGATGTTCGTGACTTGAGCTTAGGCCAAGCAAATATATAAATTTTGCCCTCATAAAGGTTGTTGTACGATTTCCATTACATCGGGCTCAATGTGCAACAGTCGATTTTTAAAGATCGTTGAGCTGCCCGTTTGTTTAGGTTTTATGTACCTTTGCGCCTTCAAAAAATACACATGATCAAGTGGTTTAGCCTCGGATTCTGGGAACTTATTGCCCGCGTGGTACTCAGGAACAGGCTTTTAATGTTATCGATAATTGCGGTTATCACTGTTTCCCTGTCACTGCAGTGGAATAATATCCAGTTTACGTACACTGAAGCGAATCTGCTTCCGCAGGACAACGTCGTCAATGTCCAGTATAAAGCCTTTTTAGAGAAATTTGGCGAAGAGGGAAATCTGGTGATCATCGGAGTTAAAGATCAAGCGCTTTTTACACCTGAAGCCTTTGCCGCGTGGAATAAAATGATGACTGCCCTCTCGGCACATAAAGAAGTCGGCCTTGTGCTGTCGGTTAATAATCTGCAGAAGCTGCAGAAGAACGATTCGCTGCAAACATTTGAGCTTGTTCCGCTTGCCGATACGAGCAAAATAGCCGGCCAATCGTATCTCGACTCGCTTCGGAACGAACTGTTAAACCGACTTCCTTTCTACGAAGGGTTGCTGTTCAACAAAAAGTCGGGTAGCATTCGCTCGGCAATTTACCTCGAAAAGAAAATCGTAAACACTCCGGCCCGAAAAGATTTTATTCTGAAGAAACTGGTTCCGGCCGTAGAAGCATTCGAGCAAGAAACGAAAATCGACCTGCGCGTTTCGGGAATGCCTTACATCCGGACAATGAACACGGAGACGATCAAAGGCGAAATCGGGATTTTCATTGGCGCATCGCTGCTGATCACTTCGCTGTTGTTTTTCTTCTTTTTCAGAAGTTTCCGCGCAACACTTATCTCAATTATTATTGTAGTCATCGGCGTGATGTGGTCGTTTGGCGTTTTAGGATTGATGGGTTATGAGATCACCATCTTAACAGCGCTTGTTCCTTCACTGATCATCGTGATCGGAATCCCAAATTGCATTTTCCTGACAAATAAATACCATCAGGAGTATAAAGTCCATGGCAACAAGGTCAAGGCATTGCAGCGGGTTACGACTAAAATTGGAATGGCGACATTAATGACCAACCTGACAACGGCAATAGGATTTGCAACGTTCGTCGCGTCAAACAATCAACTGCTAATTGAGTTTGGCGTCGTGACATCGATCAACATCATGGCGCTTTTCTTTTTGTGCCTGATCGTCATACCCATTTTCCACAGTTATATTCCCGCGCCAAAGGAACGTCACATTCGCCACTTGAGCCGGGGATCTGTGAAAAGTTTTATGGATTGGATCCTGTTCAATGTCAAGAACAACCGTTTTTCTATTTATGTCGCCGCCGTTATGTTACTCGTGTTTTCGATCACCGGAATCAACCAAATGCGAATTTCGGGAAGTCTAATTGAGGATATGCCGAAGAAGGCGGCTTTCTTTGATGATATAATATTCTTTGAACAGGAATTCGATGGCGTGATGCCGCTTGAGATCATGATCGATACAAAGCGCAAGAAAGGCGTGATGAAACTGTCGACGCTACGGCGGATGGAAGAACTTGAAGAAACAATTGATGAGATTCCGGAACTTTCAAAACCGGTTTCTATTGTGAGCATGGTAAAATATTCGAAACAGGCGTATTATAACGGAAATCCGGAATACTACGAACTTCCGACGAGCCAGGAGCAGGGTTTCATCATGACGTATGCGAAAAATGCCGCAAAAGACAAGGATGAGAACATGATGAAAAGCTACCTCGACAAGACCGGCCAATTTGCAAGGATTACAACCTTTATGCGTGATGAAAACGGCGATAAAATGGAAGCTATTCAAGCGGAAATCCGCAGGAAAGCCGACAAGCTCTTTCCGCCTGACCGTTACGATGTTACCATTACAGGAAAGACCGTAGTATTTCAGAAAGGCACCGCATACTTACTCGACAACCTTTTGTCATCACTGGTGTTTGCGTTTTTCCTGACATCGTTGCTTGTTGCCTTTATGTTCCGGTCAATCAAAATGGTGTTGGTTTCGCTGATTCCGAATTTGCTTCCGTTGTTGCTGACGGCCGGCTTGATGGGCTATCTCGATATTCCGCTGAAGCCGTCGACGATTTTGGTGTTCGGGATCGCATTCGGACTTTCAGTCGATGACACCATTCGCTTTTTGGCGCAGTATCGCGAAGAGCTCAAAAAGCACAATTGGAAGATTAAGACATCGGTTTACGCGACCTTTAACGATGCGGGTCTAAGCATGTTTTATACTTCAATTGTATTGTTTTTCGGGTTTTCGGTATTTATGCTGAGCGATTTCGGCGGAACGATAGCACTCGGCGGACTCGTTTCAATTACGCTCTTTTTTGGAATGTTGTCGAATTTAATGCTGCTGCCTGCCCTGGTGCTGACGCTGAACAAGTCGCTCGCCAACAAGCAGGAATTGCCTGAGCCGATGATTGATATTATCGAACATTCGGATGAGGAGATCGATAACTTACCGAAAACGAAGCTGTAATCCTGGATATGCCCGAGCCTCCGATTGCCTCCGGTCAGTTCGTTTGGCTTGGGTGAAGCGCCAAAAGATAAAATGAATAGCGGGATAAGCTACAGATTCCTCGTTTCGCCGACCCAAGCAATTGCGAACGGGCCTAGAATGACATTTAACAACAAATCAGCTATATTTGCATTCCTTTTAGAACATGTATCTAGAAGTCTTACGTCTAATAGTCTAACAGTCTTAAAATGAAACATACCAAAGTCAGAGACCTGCTTACAAGCACGAAAACGCTAACCGAAGTTACCGCAAAAGGTTGGGTGCGGACATTTAGAAACAATCAGTTTATTGCACTGAACGACGGGTCGACGATTAATAATATCCAATGTGTTGTCGACTTTGAAAACACTCCTGAAGAAACGCTGAAAAGAATCACAACCGGAGCCGCAATTGCAGTTACCGGCGACCTTGTGGAAAGCAAAGGCGCCGGACAAAAATATGAAATTCAGGTTTCGAAACTGGTTATTTTGGGCGACTCAGATGCCGAAAAATTTCCGATGCAGCCAAAGAAACATTCACTTGAGTTTCTTCGTGAGAATGCACATTTACGTGTCCGCACAAATGCTTTTGGGGCGATTATGAGGGTGCGTTCGGTTCTCGCGTATGCCGTTCACAAATATTTTCAGGACAGAGGCTTCGTGTATGTCAACACGCCAATCATCACGGGTGCTGATGCTGAAGGCGCAGGCGAAATGTTCCAGGTAACATCATTGCCGCTCGAAAACCTTCCAAAAACAGAAACCGGTGAGATCAACTACAAAGAAGATTTCTTCGGAAAACATACCAATCTTACCGTTTCAGGTCAGCTCGAAGGCGAGGCTTTCGCAATGGCTTTGGGTCAGATTTATACATTCGGCCCAACATTTCGTGCTGAGAATTCCAACACGTCGCGCCACCTTGCGGAGTTTTGGATGATCGAGCCTGAAGTGGCGTTTAACGATTTGCATGACAATATGGATCTTGCTGAAGATTTTATTCAGTATGTCATAAAATATGCAGTCGATAATTGTACAGATGATTTGAAGTTCCTCGAAAGCCGTCTTTTAGAAGAGGAAAAATCGAAACCACAAGCCGAACGCAGCGAAATGGCATTGCTTGAGAAGCTGAATTTTGTGCTTGGGAACAATTTCAAACGTGTTTCCTACACTGAAGCAATTGACATCCTCAGAAATTCGACCCCAAACAAAAAGAAAAAATTCCAGTTTCCTATAGAAGAATGGGGCACGGATTTGCAGAGTGAACACGAGCGTTTCCTCGTGGAGAAGCATTTTAAATCGCCTGTAATTGTTTATGATTATCCGGCGACCATAAAGTCGTTTTATATGCGCCTTAATGAAGACGGCAAAACCGTTGGTGCGATGGACATTTTATTTCCGGGAATCGGTGAAATTGTAGGCGGATCGGAACGTGAAGAGCGTTACGATGTGCTTCTTGAGAAGATGAAAACGCTCGGAATCGACGAAAAAGAACTCTGGTGGTATCTCGATACACGTCGTTTCGGAAGCGCAACACACTCAGGCTTCGGCCTCGGTTTCGAGCGTTTGGTGCTGTTCGTCACAGGAATGACGAATATCCGGGACGTAATTCCGTTCCCGCGTACCCCGATGAACGCCGAATTTTAGTTCTGCAGCAAAGCCAGCGACCAAACGGTATCTTTTGCCATGAATCCACGAATTAAGTTAAGATTTTCGTGGCAAATTTTTTATAACATTGTCAGCTTTACAGAAAGTTTAAGGTTTATTGCTTGCAGGAATTGCCGACAACTTTTAACTTTAAACTTTAAACCAAACCTTCAATGTTAAAGCAGTTTTTAAATTTAAAATTATCCCAGAAATTATCACCTCAGCAGATCCAGTTGATGAAGCTGATCCAATTGCCTACGCAGGCTTTTGAACAGCGCCTCAAGGAAGAAATGAACGAGAATCCGGCGCTTGAAGCAGGAAAGGAAGAGGAAGAAGAGTATGAAAAGGATGAATTTGAAAACGAAGAGTATGACGATTACGATGAGTCGGAGGAAGATCGGATCGAGGCCGAAGATGTAAACATCGACGAATATCTGAGTAATGACGAAATCCCCGACTATAAGCTTCAGGCAAACAATTACAGCGACGATGACGAGCAACGCGAATCGCCGTTGGCATCGCCGGTGAGTTTTCATCAAGACCTGATCAACCAGCTGAATACGTTTATCTTAAACGAAAGCGAACGTGAAATTGCTGAATTTCTGGTCGGAAGTATTGACGACATGGGCTACATCCGGCGTTCGATTCCGGATATTGTGGACGACATGGCATTTACGCAGGGAATTTACACTGACGAGAAAACGGTCGACCGGATTCTGCATATCATTCACGAACTGGAGCCAGCAGGCGTTGGCGCACGTGATCTTCAGGAATGCCTGTTGTTGCAACTAAAGCATAAAACACCTACCGAATCGGTTGCGCTTGCCATCGACATAATCGAGAACCAGTTCGACGCATTTACAAAAAAACATTATGACAAGCTGCAGCAGAAATACGGCGTGTCGCTGGATCAGCTAAAAAGTGCAATCTCGGAGATCGAAAAGCTAAATCCGAAGCCTGGCAATTCGTTTACCGGAAGCCAGAAAATGATTGAGCATGTGGTGCCGGATTTTCAGATCAGGATCGTTGAAGGCGAACTGGAGCTGACGCTTAACGGACGCAATGCGCCTACACTGCACGTATCGAAGGATTACCGGGAGATGATGCAGACGTACAAGGTCTCCAAGAACAAGTCGGCCCAACAAAAAGACGCCGTTCAGTTCATCAAGCAAAAGTTAGATTCCGCAAAATGGTTCATCGACGCGATCCGCCAGCGCCAGGAGACATTGTTTGTAACGATGAACGCGATCATGCATTATCAGCGTGAATACTTCCTCGATGGCGACGAGACGAAGTTGAAACCTATGATTTTGAAAGACATTGCCGATTTGGTGGGACTTGATATTTCCACGATTTCACGTGTGGCAAACAGCAAATATGTCGAAACGCCGTACGGAACGAAACTGATTAAAGAGTTCTTTTCAGAGTCGATGAAGAACGATCAGGGCGAGGATGTTTCGACACTTGAAATCAAGAAAATCTTGCAGAATGTAATTGAGGAAGAGGACAAGCGCAAACCGCTTCCTGATGATCAGCTTGCCGAAATCCTGAAGGAGAAAGGCTACCCGATCGCACGCCGTACCATTGCTAAATATCGTGAGCAGTTGGATATTCCGGTTGCACGAATGCGTAAGAAGATTTAAGCCACTCTTTTGAAAAAAACGCTTCCCTTTTTTTCATACGTATTCCACCCGCTTTTTATTCCGGTATTCGCGGTACTATACTATTTTATGCTGGGTCCGAACTTCTTCAGCAAAGAACAGATGTTGCTTATCGTAATCCAGGTTTCGATCATTCTTGTGTTCATACCGATTTGCATATTTTATCTGTTACGGATGTTCGGTAAAGTAGATTCCATAATGCTCGCTGAGCTTTCGCAACGCAAAATCCCACTGCTTATACAAGGCATCCTCATTTATATACTGTTAAGCAACAGCCTTAACATCGATCAGGTGTTTGAACTTTATTTTTTCTTCCTGGGAGCGATGGCAAGCACCCTTTCGGCACTTTTACTTGCCCTTCTGAAAATCCGCGCAAGCCTGCACATGATCGGAATTAGTGCTTTGACAACTTTTGTAATCGGAATGAGTCTGCACAACCACGTCAATGCAATAAATACCATCGCGTTTCTCGTACTGCTGAACGGCGTAATTGCTGCATCCCGACTAAAGATGAAAGCACACACGGTAGACGAGCTCATAATCGGGTTTTGCAGTGGTGTTGGTCCGCAGGTTGCGTTGCTTTATTTCTGGCTATAGGATGTAGAACATGAGTCCGACGTTCAGCGTCCGCAGTTCAATAGGCGCTCCATCTAGTTGCGCCGACTTTTTAAAGATGGGATTAATCCCGTAGTAAACATACGCGTTCCAGGTGTTATAGCCTGTTGCTAGGTAAACGCCGTAGCGAAAGGTATTCAGATCTTTGTTACTGGTTACGACTTCGCTACTCGATCCGTCAACGTATTTCGAGCGGTTATAAAACAGGTAGCTGAATTTTACCCCTGTATAAACGCGCCAGAACTTGTGGCTGTCGAATGTTGAAGTTCGCCATCTGAATTCGATGGGAAGTTCTACAAAATGCAGCGACAGCTTGTTCTTATCGTAGCCACTATTCGTTTCAATGAGGCTGTATTGGTTTTCACCATCAACTTCGGATGTAACCAAATCATAATTATAGTTCTGCAACGCGTAGCCTAATCCGGCGGCTATTGCTACAGTCCGGCTTTCATTGATTGGCATGTCGCGCAGGAATCCGCCACTTAATCCCGCTGAAAATTTGTTCTGTGAGATACCCAGATCTTTTTGCTGAAGAATATTGTATGTAAACGAGAAATAAAACTGATCTTCCCGATAAAGTGAATCGACTGCATCAAAATCAGGGACTTCACGAATTTCGGTTTCCTGCGCAAGCATTGGCCTTAAAGTAAGTAACAGAAGTGCGCAGCAGATGAATCTCATAGTAAAGTTTTAGCGGAATAAAATTACAAAAAATTGGCGTGCGGCAACGCTCTGTATGTGGATTTTGAGCTGTTGTAATAGGCTAAAAGAAGCGTTGAAAAGTGGCTGGTTTTTATCATAATCTTTTGTTATTTAAGTCGCAATTTGGGCCTTTGATTAATAAATTTGTAAGACAACCTAAATAGAAAAATTATGATGATCAAAATCCATACAGACAATACGGTGGAGCATAACGAGCGAATGGACACCTATTTCACAAACGTTGTTGATGCTGCGCTAGGCCGATTTGAAGATAATATTACACGCATCGATGTTTATCTTGGCGATGAGAATGGTGGCAAGTTCGGCTCAGATGACAAACGTTGCACGATGGAAGCACACATGGCAGGAAAACCGCCACTCGCTGTTGTCAATCATTCTGATACTATTGAAAAAGCTGTAAATGGTTCGATCGACAAAATGAAACGGGTTCTGAACACCACGTTCGACAAGATGCGAAACCACTGATTTCGATGCTCCTTGGGAGCATTTTTTTTGACTAGTCAGATCTTACCCGTGACGCACAATCACTTTTAATTCCACCGGAAATACGGGATTACCTTCGATGATCCCTGGAGAAGGATTTGGGAAAACCAGCAATGCCCCACTGTCGTGGCAGCATTTTTTGTTTCTAGCCGCTTAAGCAAAACCGGGTTTCCGTGCGCTTCCAGAAACAAAAAATGCTCCCTTGGGAGCATTGCTGGTTGCAGAGAGGATGGGATTCGAACCCACGATACCCTTGTGGAGTATACACACTTTCCAGGCGTGCGCCTTCGACCGCTCGGCCACCTCTCTAAGTAAGCGGCTGCAAAGAAACGAAAAAAAATCAGCAAAGTGAGAAGGTATTTACGATAATTCTCCGCGCAGCGAAGTCTCGAAAATCGTCTTAAAAACATCTCCTGAAACATTCTGGCCCAACAGGTACATTAGTTTTGTGATGGCGGCTTCCGTGGTCAGATCTTTTCCTGAAATAACGCCAATCTCCTTCAAATGCGCACTGGTTTCGTATTGCCCCATGCTGACGCTTCCGCCAGCGCATTGGGTCACATTAATTACTTGGAGTCCACCGGCAATTGCATCCCGCAACGACGACACAAGCCAATGCTCTGTCGGAGCGTTTCCGGCACCGTAGGTTTCGAGTACCAACCCCTTCAGATTTGGAATGGAAAGAATCGATTGGAATACGAGGGTATTGATTCCCGGAAACATCTTTATGATCACAACATTATCGTCGAGTTCGCGTCGCACAGTGAACTTTTTGTTCTTGTTCTTTGGGAGCATCAGCTCGGAGTTGATCTTAAGATGTACCCCTGATTCAGCCAGCGGCGGATAGTTCGGCGATGCAAATGCGTTGAAATGTTCGGCGTTAATTTTTGTCGTCCGGTTTCCGCGGTACAGCTTATACTCGAAATATAAACAGACTTCCGTGAGTGCGGGCTTATTTTTAATTTGCGACGCCGCGATTTGAATTGCAGTAATCAGGTTTTCTTTTGCGTCCGTACGCAGATCGCCAATTGGAAGCTGTGAGCCGGTAAAAACAACAGGCTTTTCAAGATTTTCAAGCATAAAGCTCAACGCAGACGCGGAATACGACATCGTATCCGAACCATGAAGCACGACGAAGCCGTCAAATTTTGTATAATTTCCTTCGATAACATCGGCTATCTGGACCCATTTCGCCGGATCCATATTAGAAGAATCGATCGGATTCTCAAATGAAATCGTTTCGATCTCGCAATCCAGAAGTTTCAGTTCGGGAATATTCTGCAGCAGCTTATTGAAATTGAAGACTTTTAAAGCGCCGGTCTCAAAATCCTTCACCATACCGATTGTCCCACCGGTATAAATCAACAGAATCTTCGGTCTAGACTGCGTCGGCATATTTCAATTTGTTGACCACGGGGTTCGCATACATCGATAAGAATCCGTGCAACGCAACGGGATTATTTTCATCAATCCTTATTTCGAGGCGTCTTTCAAACAGCGACTTTTCGTTTTCAGTATACTTATCGGCGTAGCGATCGGTCTTGTTTAACAGGTCGTATGCGATGTAGTTCGTGGGCCACAGCTTGTAAGAACTCAATATGGAATCGTCAATTACCTGCGCAAGCGCCTGAATTCTTTTGTTAACATTGTCGGACTGTTCGGCGATCGCATCGAGTTCTTCGTTCAGCACTTCGCCAACGTGAATATGGATCCGTTTTTTCTGGCCCATAATTCCGCTGAGCAGCGTCACGAAATCCTCATTCTTTTCTTTCGTGTACGTTTCATGATTTGCTTCGGCCATTAACTGCGGCATTTTCAACGCATCCGTTGGATCATATTCATACGAAATCGACACCGGAACGATCTTTAACTTTTTAAAATATTGCATCGCGTCGGCTTCGTCAGATCCCATTGCGAGCATTTTCAAGACACCCTGATGCGTCGCATCGTCGCCATCTTTAGTTCGTCCTTCACGTTGCGCAATCCAAACCGAACGGTTGTCATGAAGCAACAGCTGACCAATATATTCCGATAAAAGTTTTGAACTCTGGAGCAACTCCCTTGGTGAAAGTCCGCGTTGCACCAAAAAATTGCGGTTCAGTTTGGACAAGGTGTATAAAAACGATTTTTTTACCAGGTTGTCACCAATAGCCGACGCCGTCATGATCTGCCCGTGTTCGTACAGCGCTGCATTAAGTAAAGACGTGTCAAGGATTATATCGCGGTGATTGGAGATGAAAAGGTAGGCAGTACTAGGGTTTAGTTTTTCAAAACCCGACGTCGAAAGCCCTTCAGAACTTCTTTCAAGAACCTTCTGAACCGATCTGTATATAAAGTTACACTGGAAATCGCGGATCGAATGCGTCGCCTTTAGCTGTTCTTTCCACGCATTTTCGTCCATGTCAGGAAACGAAAAATTCATCAGCGCCTTCATCATCGGGTGGTTGATTACCGAGCAAATCGCATCGTTGACTTCAGCATCGTAAAACGGACGAATAGTATCAAATTTCGACATTAGCAATTCTGTTTTAATCAGCAAAAGAACGAAATTTTATTCAAAAGCGCGCCAAATCAGGTCAAATACCGAACACCGAAATCGAATTTTCAGTAGTAATCCGGGCAATTTCAACAGTCGGCAAACCGTAGATATCCGACAGCTTATTCACTACATTCACGATAAAAGCTGACTCATTTCTTTTTCCGCGATACGGAACGGGGGCAAGATACGGTGAATCAGTTTCTAACACGATGTGCTTCAGGTCAATTCCGTTCAAAAACCGGTCGATCTTGCCATTTTTGAACGTTACGACTCCGCCGATGCCAAGCTTCATATTACAGGAAATTGCCTGTAGCGCCTGTTCGTGGTTTCCTGTAAAGCAGTGGAAAATCCCAAACAGTTCAGCCGACTTCTCGTCTTCAAGTATCTCAAAAATTTCATCAAAAGCTTCCCGACAATGAATGTTTATAGGCAGTTTGTACTTCTTGGCAAGGTGAATTTGTCGGCGGAAAGCAATCTGCTGAATGGGCAAAGTCGACTTGTCCCAATACAGATCAATTCCAATTTCGCCAATGGCAACAAACTTCCTGCGCTCAAGCTCCGATTCGATAAAAGCAAGTTCCTGCTCATAATTCTCCTTTACATAAACCGGATGCAGGCCCATCATCAGGAAAACATTTTCAGGATATTGGTGCTCAATTTCATACATACGCTTCGTATATGTCGAATCAATAGAAGGCACAAAAATCCGTTTCACGCCGGCATCCAACGCACGTTGCATCATCGCTTCACGGTCGGGGGCAAACTCTTCGCTGTAAATATGTGAATGGGTATCGGTTAAAATCATGGTGCAAAAATAGCCACAAATATTTGGGTTTTATTGCATGATTTCAATTTTGGCGTTGCCTGCGGCCCGGGCTCTCGCTGCAAGCCGCCGAAAACGACGGGCTTTCCGCTGCTATCCCTAACGCAGTTTCTCGTCAGCGGAAGCTCACTACTCAGGATCAAAATCCGCTCGCCGGTTCAAATTGTGTTTTCACAAACGATATGCCGGCAACAATTCGTATTTTTGAGTTTCTACACCATCAAAATGACAAGCAAAGCCAATACTTCGATTGATTTTTCAGGTTACAAGAAAATAAAATTCAAAATCACAAAGACAAACCATCTGCTGATAAAGGCAACGATCAACGACGTCCCGGGAAACTTCATCCTTGATACCGGCGCGTCGAACAGTTGCGTCGATTTCGAAAACGTAACGCTTTTCAAGCTTAAAGCGAAAGCGTCGAAAACAAGAGCTGCCGGCGCCGGCGCGATCGATATGCTGACCCAAACGGCAAGAAAAAACCACCTCCGGATTGGCAGGTGGAATTACAATGAATTTAATCTTGTGGTATTTGATCTTTCGCATGTTAACACAGCGCTCGAACAGCATAAGTCAAAACCGGTGCAAGGCATTATAGGTGCCGATATCCTGATTGCCGGAAGCGCAATTATCGATTATCCGAACAAACTGTTATTTCTGAAATAATAAGTTTTCTTAATTTTGCGTTAACAACAAATGCCGTAGCAAACATTTTGCGGCGTAAGAGGATATGAAAACGACGATAATGCTGGCGATCCTGCTAACTCAAATTGGGTATACCCAATCAAGACCTGAAGGAACAAAATTTCCAATTAGCGAAACTACAATTACACAAAATCCGGTCGACAGTACGGTGATAAGCGCAGTAACTGTTCGCACTGTTGGGTTTGGGAACTCGAATGACGTTTTCTCGGATGATACGGGATGCAAAAAGGAATATGCAATTTCCGCTCAGGAGTTTGCAAAAGCACTGAGCCAATTGAGAACGGAGCCGAGCGACGAAGCACGATTACACGCCGCTTTTAAGTTCGCGCGTAAAACCTGCTTGAATTCTACGCAGATCTCCCAACTCTGCAAAGCGTTCGGATTGGAAAAAACAAAACTCGAATTCGCAAAATTTGCTTATTCCGCTTGCGTTGATCCAAACAACTACAATAAAGTAAGTGCGGTTTTTGCCCACGCTGCAAGCAAAAACGACCTTACAATGTACATCACCGGTCGGTAAGGGTTACATTTTGAATGTGAGTTTGTCGGGGTTATAGCCATAATACGGCATGTCATGTTCGTGAAAAACAACGCCAAAGGTTTCGAGTTCCTCAAGGATCGGAAGATACACTTCTTTTGTTATGGGAAGCTGAACGCCCGGCTTTGTGATCTTTCCGTTCAATATTTGCAGCGTCGCAATCGCAACTGGAAGTCCTACAGTTTTCGCCATCGCGGTATACGTTTGATCGTCGCCAATGCAAACCATCTTCGAATCAATCTGCTTGTGCTGCCCGTTGATTTCGTATCCGAACTTGTGGTACATCACAATCATGTCTTTATCTTCGGGCTGCAACGTCCAACTGTCGGACAATATTTTCTCAAGTATTTGTGCGGGAGTAGCATTCGGAAGGGCAACAATTTTCCCCGGATTGAAAAGATCAAGTTCCAATAACTTATCCCAAATGATGTCGTCCTGCTCTATTCCGAGTTGCATCCTGAGCTTAATCTCGACAGAATCCGTGGGATGATATGGAAGGAACAGATTGGTGAACTCACGGTAACTAATAGTGTCTGAATTTTCAATAACGTACGTGTCGTCAGTCATGCCGAGTTGCACGAACATATTCCATGCACGCGAAAACCCGACGCGTCGGATTGTTCCGCGGTAAAGCGTCAGTACATCATCGAGTTTATAGACGCTTCTGTATTTAAGTGAATCCCGGTTTGCATATGCTTCAAACCGTCCGTAACCTTCAACTTCAAGAAATTCCGTTCGCCGGAAAAGTTTGTGATACGGAATATATTTATCGGTTCCTTCCTGAATAAATTTGGCTGCACCGCCCTGGCCAGCCAAAACTACATTTCTTGGGGCCCAGGTAAATTTATAATTCCACAAATTATTGTCGGATTCAGGAGCTACGAGTCCGCCGCAAAACGATTCGAACAGCAGCATTTTTCCGCCTCGGTCACGAATCTCATCTATGACTTTCATTGCGCTCATATGATCAATTCCCGGGTCGAGGCCGATTTCGTTCATGAAAATCAGATCGTTTTCTTTGGCAGCAGCATCAAGTTCGCGCATTGCATCACTGATATAGGAAGCAGTAACCATGTGCTTTTTAAATAGGATGCAATCTTTTGCAACTTCAATATGCATGTGCGCAGGTAACATCGAGATTACAATATCGGCGTTTTGTATCGCTTCTCTGCGTTGTTCAGAACTGAAAATATTTAGCTCGACAGCAGTTGCGTTGGGGTGGCCATGCGTTTTTCTTTCGGCAAGTTCACGAGACAAATCGGCAATGGTGAGTCTGAGGTTTTCTGCATCCGACTTATTTAAAAGATATTGGATCAGCGAAGAGGCTGATCGCCCGGCGCCAATTATCAGGATATTTCTCATTATTCAGGTATAGTTGGCTCCAAAGGTATGCATTTTAAAAAATTCCAATCAGGTAAAAAGTCGGCGAAAGATTGTCTGGCCAAGGACTAAAAACTAAATTTGTGAAAACAACAGCAATGGAAAGAAAGATATTGATTACTGCGGCGTTAGTGGCCGTAGTCGCGATTGCACTTGGTGCTTTTGGCGCGCACGCTTTGAAAGAACGCCTCGATGTGCAACAGCTTGCAACGTTTGAGACGGGCGTAAGATACCAAATGTATCACGCGTTGTTCCTGCTCTTCGTAGGAAGTACAAGCGTGATTGGGGCAGTGGCAAAAAAGCGGATATTTTACGCCACTATGATTGGCATTTTGCTTTTTTCGGTCTCAATCTACGTTTTGGCGACGCAGTCGATAACTGGAATTAACTTTAGGCCACTTGGAATAGTGACCCCTGTTGGAGGCCTGCTATTGTTGACCGGCTGGTTAATTCTTGTAAGGGAATTGCTTCGTATAAAGTCATAAAAAGCAGATAAAGAAAACTTTTCTGAATTATAATTTTTACTTTTGTAGCTGTTAACACTACAACTCAACTCTTTTTTATGGATAATTTCGCTCAAATTACGAAATCGATTTCGTTAGAACCTATCGGAATCAAAAATGCCACCGTACATTATCAGCTTTCTCCGGAAGAACTTCACAATATAACGATTCAAATGGGACAGGGAGTTGAATCTTCAACCGGCGCTCTGGCTATCAATACAGGCGAATTTACCGGACGCTCTCCTGAGGACCGCTTTATAGTTATGGATGCCATAACTGAAAACAAAGTTTGGTGGGGAAAAGTCAACAAGCCATTTTCGTCGGAGAACTTCGATAAATTATATGGCAAGGTTGCTGATTATCTTTCAAACAAAGAGATTTTTGTTCGCGACAGCTACGTTTGCGCTGATGCTGATTATCGGTTGAACGTACGCGTTATAAACGAGCTTCCGGCATCAAATCTGTTTTGTTATAACATGTTCCTTCGTCCTGAGGCGGCTGAACTTGATGGCTTTACTCCCGATTGGCATATTCTGTGTGCTCCCGGTTTCAAAGCCGACCCTGAAGTTGATAAAACACGCCAGCACAATTTCGCTATCTTAGATTTTACCCGCAAAATCGCCCTGATTGGCGGAACAGGTTATACCGGCGAAATGAAAAAGGGAATATTCTCGGCATTAAATTTCATACTTCCTGTGGATAAAAACGCCTTGCCGATGCACTGTAGCGCAAACGTTGGGGAAAACGGTGATACGGCAATCTTCTTTGGATTATCAGGCACAGGAAAAACCACGCTATCGGCTGACCCGAAAAGAAAGCTTATCGGTGATGACGAACACGGATGGACCAGCGAAAACACCGTTTTTAATTTTGAAGGTGGTTGCTATGCCAAAGTAGTAAATCTTACTGAGGAAAACGAACCGGATATTTTCCGGGCAATAAAGAAAGGCGCCATCCTTGAAAATGTAGTTTTTAAGGAAGGAACCAATGAAGTTGATTTTGAAGATACTTCGATTACACCAAATACAAGGGTAAGTTATCCAATTTATCATATCGAGAACATTCAGCCTGATTCGATCGGCCATAACCCAAAACATATTTTCATGCTAACGGCAGATTCATTTGGAATTCTGCCTCCGATCAGCAAATTAACTCCTGGACAAGCGGCTTATCATTTCATTTCCGGATATACAGCAAAAGTTGCCGGAACAGAAGCAGGCGTCACTGAGCCGCAGCCAAACTTTTCTGCCTGTTTTGGAGCACCGTTTATGCCATTGCATCCGACCGTCTATGCTGAAATGTTAAGCAATAAAATGAAAGAAGCGGGCGTTACGGTATGGCTTGTAAATACAGGTTGGACCGGCGGACCTTATGGTGTTGGCCACAGGATGAAGCTGAAATATACGCGCGAAATGATTACCGCTGCTTTAAATGGCGATCTTGACAACGTTGAATATGTAAATCACACTGTATTTGGGTTAGCAAAACCGCAGTCATGTCCGAATGTGCCGGCGGAAGTCCTTAATCCGCGCGAAACGTGGGCCGATAAAGATATGTACGATGTGAAGGCGAAAGAGCTTGCGCAGAAGTTCCATGACAATTTTGCGAAGTTTGAGGAATTTGCAAATGCCGAAATTCTCGCAGGCGCACCAAAACGCTAAAAGTTTATTATTAATTCAAAAAAAAGAGCTGTCATTTTCGTGACAGCTCTTTTTGTTTCGATAACCTTCTACTATTTGTCCTTTGCCTCTTTGTTGGCTTTTACGATATATTTCTCCAAAGCCATTGTCATTGATGGTGCTTCAGGCGACGGTGCCATGATGTCCACGCGCAGCCCATGCTCTAGCGCTTCTTTCTGGGTTGTACTTCCGAAAACGGCGATCCGCGTATTGTTTTGCTCAAAATCAGGAAAGTTCATAAACAGCGACTTGATCCCCGTCGGGCTAAAGAAAGCCAATACATCATAATATACATCTGCGAGATCCGAAAGATCGCTCATAACGGTTTTGTAAAACGTTGCCTGGGTCCAGTCGACTTTAAGATTGTTAAGCGTTATAGGCGCTTCAACGTTAAGCTGGTCGGATGCAGGAAGAAGGAATTTCTCGTCTTTGTATTTCTTAATCAGTGGCGTAAGATCGGCGAAGTCTTTTTGTCCTACGTAAATTTTACGCTTTCTGTACACAACATATTTCTGGAGATAATATGCGATTGCTTCTGACTGGCAGAAATATTTCAAGGTTTCCGGAACCTTATATCGCATTTCGTCGGCAACCCGAAAAAAGTGATCTACCGCGTTCTTGCTCGTCAAAATGATGGCAGTGAAGTTGTTGATGTCGATTTTCTGAAGCCGGATATCTTTTGCACTCACACCTTCAACATGGATAAACGGCCTGAAATCGATTTTCACTTTATGCTTCTGCTGAAGCTCAAAGTATGGGGAATTTTCGACTTTAGGCTCTGGCTGCGACACCAAAATTGTTTTCACTTTCATATTCTACAATTTCTAGCTAACTTTTTGTAAACCAATAATACACGAAATAGTAGGGCGCTATTTCAAGTGCGCAAAGATATAAAATAAAATAAAACAACTTGCCAATCAGCAAATTTTGATAATTTTTAAGGGATATCAGGTAAGTGAGTATGTTTATTATTAAAACGATAGCTAATAATGAATAAATAACCGATTTTGATGCGTTTCCGTTATAATAAAGAATGATGTCTATCGGGAGCATCAACAGTCCGATGTACGTCCGGTAGCTCACTTTATTTAAATTATATTGCTCAACAAACTCATCAATATTGAATGCGGCAGCTATAATTTTTTCAATCAGGTACTTCGACAGAATGAAAACGCCGAGCAAAGTAAAAATCCGGATAAACAGCACCCAATCGTCTTTTCTGGCATGGCCGAAATAAGAAAGGACAAGCTGAATAAAGAAAGACAGCGAAATCAATTGGATTATAAAAAGCAATACATTAAACCAGCTCATCAGGTTGCTGTTGTCGCGGTACACTTTTATATACTTATCGGACGCTGCAAGCTTTACAAATTCGGCGAAACGATTTTCGAAAACGGTTTTTGTCACTGCAATGAGTACTAATGCCGTGACGAACAGAATCGTCGCCCAGTCGCCGGTTCCGGTTACCCTCGGATGTAAAATACTCTCAAGCATAGCGCAAAATTAGTGATTTTTTGGCTCTCACATTTATTATAATTTTATTATGACGCCACTGCATTAAAAAGGTTATTTTTGCGTGGATTAGCCGAATAAATATGACCGACGGTGTTGTTATAATTCCCACCTATAACGAAAGCGAAAATATTGAAAACATTTTGAGAGCGGTGTTTTCACAGCCCAAGCGGTTTCATATTTTAGTAGTTGATGATAATTCTCCCGATGGCACAGCCGAAAAAGTCATTGCGCTCCAGCAAGAGTTTCCGGATCAGTTGTTTCTCGAAAAGCGCGGCGGAAAGTCCGGGCTTGGTACTGCATATGTCCATGGGTTTCGATGGGCTTTGAGTCGGAATTACCAATTCATTTTTGAGATGGATGCTGATTTTTCGCATAATCCTGCCGATCTTGTTAAGTTGTATGAAGCATGTCTCTTACAAAAAGGGGATGTTGTTGTGGGTTCTCGTTACATAACAGGAGTCAATGTCGTGAATTGGCCGCTAAGCCGTGTGCTGATGTCGTATTTCGCGTCGATTTACGTGAAATGGATCACCGGAATGAGCGTATGCGATGCAACCGCCGGATTTATGTGCTACAGGCGTGAAGTGTTAGAACGCATCGGCTTGGACCGGATAAAATTCATCGGCTATGCTTTCCAGATTGAAATGAAATACCGTGCGTATGCAAAAGGATTTAACGTCGTTGAGGTGCCGATCATCTTCACCGACCGCGTAAACGGTGTTTCTAAGATGAGTAATGCTATTATAAAAGAGGCTGTGTTTGGCGTGATCACGCTGCGGCTGCGAAAGTTATTTAACAAGTTGTAATGTGGGAGATGTATGAACAGGATATTAATTAAAAATGCACGTATTGTTAATGAGGGCACGATCTTCGAAGGTGACGTCCTTATTGAGGACGAATTTATAGTTGAGATAGCCGAAAGCATAAGTGCCAAAACATCTACTACAAAAGTTATTGATGCGGAAGGCAATTACCTGATCCCGGGTGCAATCGATGATCAGGTGCATTTTCGCGAACCCGGACTAACGCATAAGGGCGACATAGCAACCGAATCGAAAGCTGCCGTCGCAGGCGGAATCACTTCTTATATCGAGCAGCCTAACACGGTTCCGAACGCCGTGACGCAGGAGCTGCTTGAAGATAAATATCAGATCGCATCAAAAAAGTCGTACGCGAATTATTCGTTTATGATGGGCGCAACAAACGACAATCTTGATGAAGTCCTGAAGACAGATCCTAAAAACGTTGCGGGGATTAAGATATTCCTGGGCTCATCAACCGGTAACATGCTTGTTGACAATGAAGCCGTTCTTGAGAAAATATTTTCGGCAACGCCAATGCTTATCGCCGTCCATTGTGAAGACGAACAAACGATAAAAGACAATCTTGCGAAATATAAAGAGGAGTACGGCGATGATGTTCCGGTGCAGGCGCATCACCTTATCCGAAGTGCTGAAGCGTGTTACATATCATCGTCCAAAGCGGTTGAGCTTGCTAAGAAGACAGGCGCCCGACTTCATATTTTTCATTTGTCGACGGCAATCGAAACTGGCCTGCTGACAAACAAGATTCCGCTTGAGGAAAAGAAGATTACCGCTGAAGCCTGCGTGCATCATCTTTGGTTTACGAATAAAGATTACGATACAAAAGGCAACTTAATAAAGTGGAACCCGGCTGTAAAAACTGAGGCTGATCGTGACGCGCTCTGGGAAGCGTTGCTTGACGATCGGATAGACGTGGTGGCTACCGATCATGCGCCGCATACGATGGAGGAAAAGAAACAACCGTATTTGCAGGCACCGTCAGGCGGACCTTTAGTTCAGCATGCCGTGGTGGCAATGTTTGAAGCGCATCATCAGGGAAAAATATCGGTGCCTAAAATTGTCGAAAAGATGGCGCACAATCCCGCAAAAATCTTCAGGATTGAAAAACGTGGATTTATACGTGAAGGCTATTACGCCGATCTTGTCCTGGTAAATCCCGGACTTCCATGGAGCGTTAAGAAAGAAAATATTTTATCCAAATGCGGATGGTCACCTTTTGAAGGTTTTACATTTAAGTCGAGAATTACGCATACTTTTGTGAATGGACAACTTGTCTACACCAATTTCAAAGTCAAAGATATTCGCGCGGGAAAACGATTAGAATTCGACAGATCATGAGAAAGTTAACGGCTATATTTAGCCTGCTTTTTGTTTTAGCCTGCGGTGAGACGACCGTTGAAAAGCCCGAACAATTAATCGAGGAGTCGGTTATGGTCGATATATTCTATGACCTTGCCGTGCTCGATGCAATGCGTACACAAAAGCCACAGTCGCTTTCCGGATATGCTCTGGACCCCGATCAATATGTTTACAAAAAGTATAAGATCGACAGCGTCCGTTTTGCCAAAAGCAATCGCTATTACGCCTCCCAGATTGAGACTTATAAATCAATGTACGATCGGGTTGCAGATCGGTTGCAGAATCATGTAGACAAACTTGATCCGAAGCCAAAAAAGACGACTTCGGCAATATTAGAAGCTAAGTAAGCCGTTTTTGAAGTTCAATTACTTTGTTGATATAAGCATTGATTGGTTCAAAATCATGTTGTAGCGTTGTCCGGATCTTTTCGTTGGCGAATTTTTCCTTTGAGTGCAGTGATGTCGCCATATCTTTGAATAACAGCCTTCTTTTGCCAATCAGCGTTCCCAGCAACCAGTCGATCTTCCACGCCAAAGAGGTCATCCAAGGTTTTGCGTGAATCCATGGACGCCGTACTCTTAAAATGTTTGCGATCGTGTTTGCAAGGAACCGGAACTTATAATTTCCTTCTACAAGAGTGAATCGTTCGGCAGCAATGTTGCTTTTCATCAGTTTAAACATAATTCCCACTACGTCGGATACGGCAACGAAACCCGTAGAACCTTTAGTATAGAATGGCAGCTCGTTTTGGATCGCGGTAAAAATTTCCGCGCTTCCCTGACTTTTCCCGTTACCTTTTGGTGATGGGCCTAAGATAACGCCGGGATTTACAATGACAGTCTGGATGCCTTCCTGCTGCCCACGCCAGATTTCCATTTCGGCGCCGTATTTCGAGATCGCATAGTCGCTGTGGTGTTTTTCAGGATTCCATTCAGCTTCCTCGGTAATCGTTTTCTCATGGTGCTTAAGGTCGCCCAAAGCCGCTATTGAACTGACAAAACAAATTTTTCGAATTTTAAAGTCGATGCAGAGATTTACAATGTTTGCAGTTCCTTCAATGTTGACCTTGCGGAGTTGTTCTTCATCTTTTCGGCTGAACGATATAAAAGCCGCGCAATGATAAACCTCAGTTATATTTTCAAACGCCTTCCCAAGTGTAGGTACATCGGTAATATCGGCCTGAATCCACTGAATTTGCTCGTAGAGCGATTCCTTTTCGTAAAGTGCAAAGATCTTTTTCGTATAATCGGTCGAAAGCGGGTTGCGATAGATGGCACGAACCGTTTCACCGTGCTCGAGCAGATGCAGCGTAAGATGCGAACCGACTAATCCTGTTGCCCCGGTGACTAATACCATATTGCAAATATAGATAACCAGACGATAGACAACAGACACCAGACAGTAGAAAAGAGACAACAGCTTACCAGACTGTCGAAACGGGCGAATTCGTCTTTAAAATTAATAACAGAAATTCACGATCTTTAACGAAAATGCCCTAGCCCCGATCAAGGCGGACATCCTTTTTATTGCTAACTGTGCCGGATCGGAAGTACAATTACGATGCAATAAAAAGATAGAGCCGAGAGCGGGAACAGCTTCAGATAGTACCACTGAATTGTTATCTTTGCACATCGAATAAAAATTGAGATGAAAAACCTTGTTGAGGAATTGAAATGGCGCGGCTTGTACCACGACAGCATGCCAGGAACTGAAGAACAGTTATTAAAACCTACAACGGCGTATATCGGGTTTGATCCGACCGCCGATTCTTTGCATATCGGAAGCATGGTACAAATTATTTTGCTTGTGCATTTGCAGCGGTTCGGACATCGCCCGGTGGCATTGGTTGGCGGCGCCACGGGGATGATTGGTGATCCATCAGGAAAATCAGATGAGCGAAATTTACTGAACGAGGAAGCGCTGGCGAAGAACGTAGCCGGAATTAAAAGGGTTTTGTCGCGGTTTCTTGACTTTAGTCCGGCAGGAGAAAATGCTCCGCTAATGGTGAACAACTACGACTGGATGAAGGAGTTTTCATTTATTGATTTTGCACGTGATGTAGGCAAACGGATTACCGTGAACTATATGATGGCGAAGGATTCGGTGAAGAAACGGCTTACGGGCGAGGTTGGCGAAGGCATGTCGTTTACCGAATTCACCTACCAGTTAATCCAGGGGTATGATTTTTATCATTTGCATAAGCACTACAACTGCGTTCTCCAAATGGGCGGCTCTGATCAATGGGGAAATATTACAACCGGAACCGAATTGGTGCGCCGGATGAATGCCGACGGATCGGAATCTGCGAAAGCGTATGCATTGACTACGCCGTTGATCACAAAAGCCGACGGATCGAAATTCGGTAAGTCGGAAGGCGGAAATATATGGCTTGACGCCGATAAAACTTCGGTGTATAAATTTTACCAGTTTTGGCTGAATTCGACAGACGCGGATGCGGAAAAATATATAAAAATATTTACGTTTTTAAACAAGGAAGCAATTGACCAATTAGTTGTGGAACATGCCGAAGCGCCCCATTTGCGTGTGCTTCAGCGGAAGCTTGCAGCGGAGATCACTGTGTTTGTTCATGGCCGGGCTGAATTGGAGAACGCGGTAAAGGCCTCGAACATTCTATTCGGGAATTCGTCTGCCGAAGACCTGCAGCAACTTGATGAAGCCACGTTTTTAGACATTTTCGATGGCGTACCCCAAGCGCAGATTTCGCGCGCCGATATTGCGTTGGGTGTCGAAATTGTGTCGGTACTGAATGAGAAAACAGGTTTTCTTAAATCTAACGGCGAGGCGAGAAGAGCATTAGCCGAAAATTCGATTTCGGTAAACAAAGAGAAGGTTTCTGAAGGTTTTGTGCTTACTGCCGATACTTTAATCAACAACCAGTTTATATTGCTGCAACGCGGAAAGAAAAATTATTTTGTGGTGCGGGTGGAAGAAGAATAGCCTTTTGCCAAGCGGCAGAGAAATATGTTCAACTAAATGTACTCACAGTCATAATTCATCGTACTTTGGTTGGAGTTAAAGTTATCGAAAAAGCCGGCCAAACAGTTGCGTGGGAGTAAAATGAAATATATATTTGCTTATAGTGCTGACTTTATGGGATGCGCCACTCCAATATTGCGATTTTAACGTTCAAACCTAATTGTCATGAAAGAATTTATTCGTAATATCAACCTAAGAGAACTTCTTTTCCCTGTCCTTGCAGATATGAAAAATATTAACGAGGAAACTGATACTGCACGTGTGTCTTCTAATAACTGGGACTTAGCGAATAATACTGAAGACTATAACGAAGTGTTTGAAAAAATTCAAGAGAGTCGATCATCAGAAGACACAAAGCACAGCATTATTATTCTGTAAGAGTCGATGGAAGTATCGATTGGAATTTATGCACTTCTATTCATTTTTTTCTTTTTAGTAATACCCGGATTCATTGCCCGTCGATTTTATTTTAATGGCGAGTTTTCTAAACAAGTGACTATCGGAAGCACTACTTTTAGCAACTTCCTATCTTCTTTATTTGTCGGGATAGTATTGTCATTAGCCTTTGTTAGCTTATTTAACTTTTTTAGTGATAGAGGTATTGATATTGACAGTGTGCTAAATAATTTTGACACGAAATTTGTTTCGGCCACGGATGCGCCTGCATCTGTAACAAAGTTCAGTGGATTGTCCGATAACATCTATAAAGTTTACCTTCCGATTATTGGAGGAATATATTTCTTTTCAGCCATCTGGGGTTTCTTCCTAAGCAAGCTGGTGCTTTTTTTCGGGTGGGATACAAAGTGGAAGTTTTTGAGGTACAATAATAGCTGGCATTATTTATTCTCTGGCAAAATACTAAAATTTAAAAGATATGTATCTTCAGACATTGATCATCGACTAAAGGTAAAATATACTTATTTAGATGTGTTGGTCGCAGAAAAAGGAGATGAAACCACTTTGTACTCCGGTCTGTTTGCGGATTATGATGTTAGCTGTCAGGACATAAATAAGTTAGAGCGACTCCATCTGTTAAAAGCTACACGATACAAGAGAAATGACGACAAATCGGTCACGGTAAAGAATATTCCCGGTAATCTGTTTACCATTATGGGTGATCGCATTCTTAATATCAACTCTACATATATTTGTTTCGACGAGGAAGAAAACAGAAATAAACGATTTGTAAATGCGAAGATGATATTGTTGCCCACGCAAATTGTGTCACTTTTATTTTTTCTAACGGTTTTAGTTTCATTCCTTTTTTCGTTGAACATAGTTAGAACTTCTTGGTATCAGCACCTGTTGAACCAATCTTTCGCCTTTAAATTTATCGTTATTTTTTCGTTGAACGTCTTTGTAGGCATGATTACCCCATTTACTATTGTAAACAAAGAACGAAAGGTGAAATTTATAGGCGCCAAGTCCTTCTTTTTGAAAGTAGTAGTGCTACTGATCTGCTTGGGTGCGCTTTGGATAGTTTATTATAACTTTTAAACAATCATTCTATAAAACCATTAAGTTACAGCCGCGGATATCACTATTGTCAAACCGGCCCAAAACTTCAAACGTGTCATTCGGATATTTCTTGCCTAAATCCTGTGTCGCGATAAATGAGCACGAATTTATATTAGCGAGATCGATAACGTTGAGTCCGCCTGATTTGCCATAGCCGACGTATGTTAGTGCGTCTTCAGGATCCCGAACCAGAATTTGCATCCAAGGCGGACACTCGAAAATGCCGTTTCCGAGCGAGTAGGCTTGTGATAAAAGTTCGGTCATTCCGTACTCCGAGTGTATTGCCGAAACTCCGAATCCATCACACAGAATTTCATGCAGTTCTTCCCGGATCATCTCGCGGCGCCGGCCTTTCATCCCGCCAGTTTCCATGATGATGGTATTTCTAAAATTGAATTTGTGCGCCTCAATCAGATCAAGCAGCGCGTAGGTTACGCCAATCAAAATCACATTTTGACCTGCTTGGTCAAGTGCTGTTAATTTTTCAATGAGTTCGGTGTGGTTCTTTAGGTAAAACCCGCTGTGGTTGTTGTTGGATAGCTTTATCAGATCTTCTACCATGTAAATTAGCGATGATCCTTCGCGTTCGAGATACGAAGGGAGCAATGCAAGAACGGCGTAGTCTTCAATGTTGCCGTAGAACCCGGAAAACGCGAGGCGATAACTTTTTTCGTATAATGAAAGATCGGTCACAAGATGCCGACTGGTTGTTGTTCCGGTTGTTCCCGATGAGGAGAAAATTGTTTGCACAGGCGATCCGTCAGAGAGGACATCCTGCGACTTGAAAAATTGTATCGGAAGAAAAGGGATCTGTTGTACCGATTGTACGTGTTCCTTGCCAGTATTCAGAAAATTGCAAAAATTGCGGTAAACGATGTTGTTGTCATATTGATGCCGAAAGACTTTCAGTGCAATTTTTTCGAACTGTTTCTGTGAGGAAATGGTAAAAATGTCGTCCGCTAGCTTCATTTTACGAAAGTACATAAAATAAAAAACCCCGACGAATCGGGGTTTTGAAATCTTGTGGGTTTACTTTAGCATAATCGTTCTGCTTTCTGTGGTTCTGTCGTCAAAAGTGACCTGAACAATATACAGTCCTCGTGGTTCTTTCGAGATGTCAACATCAATTAGAGTTTCGTTTCTAAACATTTTATCTAATACGAGTCGGGTGTTGTCAACCTGCGTAATTATCACGTGGCTGATCTTACTCTCAATTCTAGTTTCGACCTGAAATATTCCGGTGTTTGGATTAGGAAATACTGCGAATGACCCTTCATCATCAACGTTTTCATTTTTTTTCGGTTCGGTTTGCACCGCAATTCGCCCTTGTGATTCGGTCTCACCCACATAGCCAAACTTCGGGCATTGCGATTCGATTTTGGCCAAAAACGCTGCGCCAGATTTTATGTGTGTGCCGCTTGCAATAAGAATTTGTTTTCCAGCTTTTGCAGTTACATCGGCCCCATTGTCTACACTATATGCAGGACCAAAAAATATATTATTGATAGCAAGGTTTGACACAGGTGCTGTGTTGATTGTTTGGTTGTTAATCAATAAGTCATGAGAAAGATCCGAGCACCCGAACTCAACCGCAAATACGCTAAAATCTTTCAGAGTGTGAACCGGGATAGTTTCGAAGTGACCGGTTGGCAACTCGATAGATGTAAGAGTCATTGGAAATGTTATAGTTTGAGCGCTACCATAGGTTCCTGCGATACTAGTTCCAAAATAATCCTCGGCATCTTTTATCTTGTAACTCGTTCCCACAGGGATGCCATAACTGCTAAAGTCTACGGTAATTTGATCATTTACTGTGGTATTTCCTTTAGGATTAAATAGTGCCACATAAAATACGTTGGGATTATGGCGATTTTGTGTCACGAACTGTTTGGTGTTAAAAGGAAGGGGAGGCGAGGAATACGCATAAAGAATGTCAGAACTCCCTCCACCATTGATTGCAGTAACGGTAGAGTTGTTCTCGGTATTGTAACCATTTGTTACAGACAAAGGACTTTGAATTGTACTGAGAAATTCTCTGATATAAGGATGAACGCCCGTTGGATCAGGGATCTGAATATTATTCAATCCCTGATAAGACCATTTGTAGTAGGTGTTATTATTGAATTCCCAGTTATTTGCCAAGAAACCACCAGGGGAAATGTCGATATCGATAAACTTTCCCCAATAGAAGTTGTTTGCAAAGGTGAGGTTTTCATTGCTCGAGGCAAAATATGCCGCCTGATCGCTTTTAAAAAAGTGGTTGTTAGTAATGTCTACTTTAGCGGTATTGACAACATCAACGCCAACGACATTATTAGTTCGACTATTAAAATAGAAGACGTTACGGTCAACATTTATGTTTTCTGGATGATTAAAAGCATTATTGCTTGCTGATTTAATAATCATATTTGCAGTTTCATCCCTTTGCGGACCACCATTATTTACAAAAATGTTTTTCTTTATATTAAAGTTTTTGAGATAGTCGGAGCCTGGGGTATCTGTGGCCGACCAGACGAATATACCGCTGTCGTAGTTATTCAGAAATAGGTTGTTTTCGAATAGCCTGTATAAGCTTGAGCTATTTTGACTGTATATACCAGGACCCTTTCCAATGATGTTATACGATGTATTGGAGCATGATGTAAGTTTTTGGTAAAATACATAACCGTTGTTGTATATAATACAACCGTATACTTCGGAATCTGATGTGTTTTTCCAGGAGCCTATTCCCAGCCCTGGTACATTCTTGATGACAAGGTTGATAAATTTGTTTTTCGTCGCACCCGTGTGATTGATACCTGCAAATGCGTGGAAGCCATTTGAAGGTTCACAATTGATTCCGCCCACCGTGTATACCTTAAGACGATTAATGTTCCCTATACATGTTACTTCAAAATTCTCATATCTTACAAATGCACCTGTTACGGTGAGGATTGCGGAGGATAATTCATCGTCATCCGTGTAGGTATTCATTTCTTCTGAAATAGTTGCATTTACCCCGGTTTGTGACGAACGATCTTGGAAGTCTTCTACAAACGGATAAATGTTACCGTCCAGCCGGGCCCATTCACCGGGGTATGATGCTACTTTAATATAAGCCGAGGCTGTTCCGGTAAGGGTACTTGAAAAGTGGCCTTTATAATCGCCCTGATGCAACCAAACGATATCTCCTGGTTGAATAACTCCGCCCGGGTTGTTTAGAGCAGTTTGTAGGTCCCACGCGGTAGAAAAAGATTGACCATTGCCAGTTGCGCTCCCGCCAAATAGTAGTGGACGTACGTGCCACTCAATATTTTGGGCATACCCCAAGGAAGAGCACAGTAATATAATATATAATATTTTTTTCATCGTTGGTTGGTTTGGGTTAGAACGTTTTGCATCATTTTCCTGAGTTCGGCAATTTCAAGTGCCTGCTGCTCATTGATTTTATTTTGTTCGATAATGTAAAGGGTTAACTCCTCAATCTTTTCTTGTTGAATTTTTGCCATTTCGCCAAGTTCAATTCCTTCTTCCTGGACTTGCTTCGCAGACGGAACGTTAATCAAATGTCGTTTTTCAGCAATGTGTTGCTCAACTTCAGCGAGAGTAGGTAATATATAATCAGGCATAAAAACATAGTCCGCCCAGGTTGTGCTCACGCGGACTTCATCAGCGAGAAGGCCGCCCTTTACAAACATTTTATAGTTAGTTAAGCTAACGCCACCCGAAGCTGTAGGGAATGTTGTTACTCCGCCTACGCCAACTTTGCCGTTGAACTTTAATTGGTCCAGCGCAAAATCGCCCCAGATCAAAGGCAAAGACGTACCTGTATTGTCGATAAATAATTTATCGTTGGTAGTACCCACATTGAAAGCGGCGCTATTACCAATAAAGACGTTATTTGATCCTGCGCCGGCTCCGCCCGTGTCTGGTCCCAAGAAGACATTTCCGGTACCGGAATCCCAATCTCCGCCAGAATTGTGTCCGATAAAAGTATTAAAGCTGCCCAGGGTAAATGAGCCACCACTCTGATCTCCAACAAAGGTATTAGCTTCCCCAGTTGTGTTTTGCGAACCGGAATACGTGCCGAGGAACGTGTTATATCTTCCACTTGTATTCGATAAGCCAGCTAGTGAACCAATAAACACATTTTGGAATCCGCTGACATTTACCTTCCCGCTTTGAAATCCGACAAAAGTATTCCTGTAACCTGAGCTGTTTATTTTTCCGGATTCAAATCCTAAAAACGAATTGAATCCGCCTGTGGAGGATGTTCCATTGCCTGCTAAAGAGCCGAACCGTATGCTAGTTCCTCCATCGATTGTAGCGGAACTAGAAGGAGTTGCAGGAGTTGTAACCGTTAATGTTTGCGCGTAGGCACTAACTGAAATAAAAATAAAGATGCATATAAATTTTATATTCTGGGATTTCATAAAGTAGTATTTAATTAGTTAAAAGAGGCCAATTATTTGGCAAGGCGTTCGTCGATGAGTTTCTTTAATTCTTGTATTTGTGCGTTTTGGGAGGCTAGCATCAGAGCCTGTTTTTCATTTATTTTATGTTGTTCAATAATGTAAAGAGTAAGCTCTTCGATTTTTTCCTGTTGAATTTTAGCCATGTTCCCTAGTTCGATGCCGTCGGCTTCAACTTGTTTTGCAGACGGAACATTTATAAGATGCCCTTTCTCGACAATGTGCTTTTCGACTTCTTCGAGAGTTGGGAGTTTGTAATCATCATTAAACACATAGTCGGCCCATGTTGTACTGACGCGAACTTCTTCTGCAAGTAGGCCGCCTTTCACGAAAAGGTTATAATTGCTTAAATTGATGCCACCTGATGCTGTAGGATAGCTTCCAAAGTTATAGCCAATGCCAACTTTTCCATTAAGTTTTAGTTGATTCAGCGCAAAATCGCCCCAAATAAGTTGAATGTATTCATCGTTGCCAATTACAAGTTTATTACTTGTACTTTGCTCGGAAAATCCTGCATAAAACCCTAAAAAAACATTCCCACTACCATTGTTGCCTTCTTCCATTCCAGCGCCGGATCCTATGTATGTATTGCGATGGCCGCCTTCAGAAGCTGCACCTGCCCCTGCACCAACGAATACATTGTAGTTGCCCGTATTATTGTGCAAGCCTGCTCCCTGTCCATTGAAAGTATTCGATGAGCCGGATGAGTTTTGGGTTCCCGCAGATACGCCGAAAAAAGAATTGTATGAGCCAGAATTGAGGGTAGATGAGTTTAGGCCTCTACCTGCATTAGTTCCCACATAGGTATTGTTACCGATTCCCGACGAATATTGTCCTGCATTGACACCTAACGAAACACTGCTTGGTAGGCTAAATGAATTCACTCCAAATGAAGTTGTCGTTGTAGAAAGTAAACCGGAAAAAACGGCTTGCCGTTTAAAGATTACATCCAAGTTGGTTGATGTGCCAACATAACTCGATGAGAGCGGCGCATTTGTTGCCTGCGTTACTTGGGCACCAATTTTGAGAGTGACAAATAGCACTGCACATGTAATTCCAATAAAGTCTTTTGTTTTCATGATTTGGGGGTTAAGAATGTGATTTGTAAACCTATACAAAAATCATTACCGTTTAACGGTAAAAAAATATTACAAAAAAAAAAGCTCTGATTTCTCAGAGCTTTCTTTGTATATAAGGAATAATTATTACTTGATAACCAACTTTCTGGTAGCTGTTTTCCCGTCTTCAGTAATTTTTACAATGTACACACCACCATTAAGGTTCGAAACATTTACCGGCTGATCGGTTACGGTTGCTTTTACAACTTGCTTTCCAAGTACGTCAAAAATAACAACCGTTTTAGATGCACCGCTGTCAGAGGTGATAAATAGGTTGCCGTTTACTACGGGGTTTGGATAAACTGAAAGACCTGCGATAGCATTTTGGTTTACGCCAAGTGTTGTGCCTGTAAAGGTAAGGTTGTCAAATCGCCATGTTCCTCCTGTTCCATACGTACCTGTTCCAATTGGAGCGTAAGCAGAAGTTGAAGGCGCAAAAATGGACACCATTCTCACGGCCAGAGACGGATTATTATCTGCAGTGGAAGGTAAATTATAAGTAGTTGTAGGCCACAAAGTTCCAGCAGGAACGTTAGTGGTTGAGCCCGCGTTATTTCCCAATACTATCCAGTTCGTTCCGTCGATTGTATACTCAAATTGTTCCCAGCGAGAGGCGGTGTTTGAGCCTTTTCTGTCATATTTCACCGTAATTCCAGAATATCCAACGGTGCTCACGTTAGCGCGAAGCCCTGCAGTTCCCGAAGCAGTCCCGTCAGCTGGAAAAGCGGTAATGTTTAAAGCCTTATCGGTAGTTCCCGCGGCAATATCATTTCCTGTAGCGTAGCCTTCAGTAACCCCGCCTAACAAAACCAGGCTGCCGGCGCCCACAGAAGGAGTTGTGTTTTCAGCATTAAAGTTCCATTGTGCGATAGTGGTTTGTGCCTCCGCATTAAATGCAGCGGCAACCAATACTAATAATAAAGTGTAAAGTTTTTTCATTTCTTTTTATTTAGGATGAGTTTTGAGCTACAAAGATAGCAACAAATTTTGGGCATAAAAAGATGCCACGTAAATTTTAGGTTAATTTTAAAAAGAGTCTAAAGGAGCAACTACTTGACAATCAGTTTTCTTGTAGCAGTAGCTTCGCCTTCGCGGATCTTGATGATGTAAACACCGGGTGAAAGTGCCGACACGTTGACTTCTTTAGAGCTTGTCACGGTCTGCAATACCTTCTTGCCGAGTACATCATAAATAAAAACTTCCTTGTCCAGGCTTGATGGGGAAGTAATAAAAATCTTCCCGTTACTTACCGGGTTAGGGTAGAAGCCTAATCCTTCCTGGGCAGAAACTGCCGGGGAAAACAAAAGGAAGAATAGAAGTATATAAAAGTAGTTTTTTGTCATGGCTGTAGTTTGGTTTGGTAAAACTAAAAAATTTTTTTCAAATACTGCGCCAAAAAGTCGCTATACCTGTAAATATTGTAAGATGAAGCGATTATATCGAAAGGATCACCACTCTTTGAGAACCGTTCCCGCAGTAGAAACATCCCCAAATTTTGCAATGTTACCAAATTGTTAAGCCAATGTGTTATTTGTGTAAATAAGTTTGTATATTTGAAGAACTTAACTTAAAAACGATTGATGATGAAAACGTATATTTTAATGGCACTGTTAGTGTTTACGGCAGGTGTATCGGCACAGGAAGTAAAGCCAAAGTTAGAGCAGTTCGGTGAAATGGTTCGTGCAACCTACTACTATGACAACGGTCAGGTACAGCAGCAGGGCTATTTTAAGGACGGTAAACTCGAAGGACAATGGGTTGCATACGATGCAGCAGGAAATAAAAAAGCGGTTGCTGAATATAGCAACGGAAATAAAACAGGGCAATGGGTATTCTGGAACGATGCGTCGCTTAGCGAAGTCAACTATTCAGACTCACGCGTAGCATCAGTTAAGAGATACACTTCAGAGGTTTTGGTCAAAAACTAAGCAAATTTAATTCAGGAAAGCTGCTATGTCCATTGTGGTATCACGGGATCTGTGGCTAACCTTCATACTACGCGAAAGTCCGGCTGTTACCATGTAGCAGCCGGACTTTTACAATTAAAAACGCCCCCATTTGGAGGCGTCTAAACTAAACTCAATCCAAATTCTATAAATTTCTCAACCAGCTTCCAGTTGTAAACGAAGACATATTAGCTCCGGCTGCGCCTGAATTAACTGTTACAATGCTGTCTATGTTGGTTGTATCACCTGTGATGCCATTCTTGGTCAATGCTGTTGTAACAGTCACGTTAGCATTGTTGATTTTTAACGTCCCATCCTGAAACTGACCAAGCTGTGTTCTCAAATCAACTGCGTAACCGATGTTGGTTCCCACAATGTTTGTAAATGTTCCCGCTGTACCTTCTTTAAAGTTGAACATTGCTTTTTGTGCGTTTCCGGAACCGACGAACGTAACGTTGGTAACAGTAGCGTTTGATCTTGGGGCGCTATTGTACTCAACTGGTAAATTTGAAAGTTCAAATCCGAAATCACCATTTGCTGGTTGGATGATCCACACGTTGTTCAATGCACCTCTAAAACCCCGGTCCCAGTCTATACTGTCGTCTTCCATTCCAAAAGCTGCCAAGTTCGTTGCTGTAGCTGTGCCTCCAAAAAATTCAAATCCGTCATCAGCACCCTTGTAAGCCTGAAGATTTTGCAACACTGTTCCTGAACCAAGTCCGTTAAATGAAAAAGCATTGTATTCACCTGTTCCACCTGTTACTGCCGCACCTGCATATTCGACGCGCACATACTGCATCGAACCAGAGCTGTCGGCATCGTCAGACCCGCCATAGATTAAGCCGCCTGCTTCTGCAAGTTCAGTTCCACCCGCGACATTAATTCGTGCTTTGCCATTAATTACGATCCCACCCCATGATCCAACCGTAGCGCTTTGGGCAGTAAACACGATTGGAGAAGTAGCTGTTCCGTTAGCTTGTATTTTTCCGCCTTGCGCGATTTGCAGGTAGTTAGATCCTAAAGCTTGATCTGCTGTTGTCACGGTAAATGTGGTTCCAGGCGCAATTGTTAACGTTGCACCGTTCTCTACAACTACGGCACCTTTTAAAGTATAAGATCCTGCAGGAATATTTAAGTCGCTTGTGATGCTGCCTTGCAACACAGTGCCTTCCAAGTTAGGTACAGTTGGCCCGTTATTGTCTTCGTCAGAACTACAGCCTACTGCGAACACGACTGTTAAAAGAGCGAGTGATTTCAAGAAATGTGTTTTCATTTTCAAATGTTTTATTATTAGATTTTGTTTGTGCCAAAGATAGATTTCGAAACAGATGCTCCGGTTACGGGACGATTACGTTTCGGTTATCAGTAGATGAATTAGGAGTAAACATATTGTTAAGTGCGTTATTTAAAATGTATATGAGAATTCTAACCCGATGTCGGTACCTTGCGTAAGCCGGTTATTCACATTGCTGAATTGCCCCGGATCAGCTACTGTTGTCGTAGGATCCTGAGTAGTCAGGAATTCACTTTGAAGAATGTTCCGCACCGTTAAGTTTATCTGATATTTCTTCGCAAAAGTATTTCTCCAGGTAAAGTCTAACATATGCACAGGTTTCTGCGTAATGTCGGCTGCGCCTGAATTACCCACACTGTAAATTCGGTCAGTGTAGGTGTTGAAGATAAGCCCAAGCCGTGATTCGGCAGATTCTCTTTTAATGAGCTGATACGCAACATCAGCATTGACAATAAAATTAGAGGCTCCCTGTAAGGACCGGTCAGTCGTAGTTAGCTGGCCAAACTCGTTCGCGTCGGCTTTCTCATTCGAGCGCATCAAAATCGCATTAATTCCGAAGAAGATCCGTTTTGAAAAGTCAGATTCTGCGAGCAGTGCGTCCAACCCGAAATTAGACTCCAGTTCAATTCCGTACAGCGTGCCTTGATCGAAGTTTGCATAGTAAGTCAACGGGCCGGCTGATTCAAGTTTTACCAGGCGAGTGATAGGATTGTCGATCAATTTTCCAAATGCGCCAACGGCCAACAGCGAGCTCTGTGTCGGGAAAAATTCATATTTAAGGTCGACATTATAATTAGTGGTATTTATCAGATTAGGGTTGCCTATTGAGAAAGAGCCGTCTCCGTCTTGATATCTGAACGGCAGAATTTCACGAAAACGCGGCTTCGTGGAAGTTTTAGAAGCTGTAAAACGTATATTGGTTTTTTCGCTTGCGGCGTATTTTAGGTTGACAACCGGACTAAAGTCGATGGGATTATATTCGGCAATTGTAAAAGGCGTTACAACCGTGGCATTTTCAGGACGATATTTCGTTTGTCGGAACAGGTATTCCACGCGTAAGCCAAGGTCCATTGTGAATTTTTCCCAGTTGCGTGTATAGTTCGCGAATCCGGCCCCGATAAATTGATAGGCTTCAACCTTGTATGTCGGATCTGAATTGCTTACATAAAATAAGTTGCCGTTTTCGAAATTCTCATCAAAGAACTGTTGCGGATTATCTGTATCTAAACTAGTATCCTGTAAGTTTCCACCACCGTTGACACGGATAGTCCTGTTGAAGAAGTCATATTTTGTATAGTCTGCGTTAGTTCCGAACCGTAACGCATGTTTTGGTTTGGTGGCCACTTCCTCGCCGCCGAACCGGATCTCATATTCAAGTTTTCCGTTAAAATTCACGTTATCGAGAACCGAATAAAAGCGAAACGGATTGACCCCATTGTACGTTATAAAATCAGCGTCGGCGCCGCGGCCTTCTGTAATTAGCGTTTTGCGATCGGGAGTGTTATTTTTCCCTATTGTTGCGGCAAATCCGTATTCCAGGATATTGGTCTTGTCTTTAAAGAATATTGTTCCGCCTTGTTGGAGCCCTAACGAAGTATTTTCTACATATTTGGTGTCACGTAAAAAGAAATTGTCAGGGAAGCCGTCGTTCTTCCCAAATATTTCCTCGATAGAATTTTCTGAATTCTGGAAATATAAGACATTGAAGAAGAAGTTATACTTGTCGGATTTTCTATAATTCAGGCTTGCAAGTGCCGACTTTTGTGTGAGATATCGCCAGCTATCCAATTCGAAATCTTTAGATGCGGTACCGGCAGAGTTCAAGGTTCTTCTTTCACCTGACTGAGCAGAATAGCTGTTGCTGAAATTCATATTGAAAATGTAGCCCAACTTGCTGTCGTTTTTCAGCACGAACGTGTCTGAGTTTGTAATACTGGTTCCTACACTTAGCGGTGCACGGGTTTCGTCTGGAGTCCACGACGACTTAAATAAGTCTTTTGACTCAGCGGGCGTCGCCGTATATCCTGTTGCCCGGGATTCATTGAAAACCGTTGGAAGGGCGCGATTATCCCCTGAGTATCCAAAGAAATCGCCACCACCTTCGTCAGAGGTCTTGAACTTCTTCAGTGAAGTTAAGGTGTTGTATCCTGTCGAAATACTGATTCTTGTGAACGGCTTCGAACTAATGTCTTTTGTCAGAACATTCAGAGAGGCACCGGCGAAGTCCTGATACAGCGAGGTATTAAAAGTTTTATAGATATCAAGATTCCTCACAACATCGGTAGGAATGTAGCTAAGCGGGATCGTTTTTAAGTTCGGGTCCGAAGGGATAAAATTTAGTCCGTTAATTTGTAAATAGTTATACCGATCATCTAATCCACGAATAAATATTCCGCGGTCTGCAACCTTCGAGACGCCAGATATTTTTGCTACTCCTTGTTCAACAGTAGAAACACCTTTTCTGGACATTTCCTGAGTTCCGATGCTCTGCTTGATTTCAATTGCATTTTTCTGCTCCACTAGTAAAGCAGCTTCGCGTTCGCGGTTCTGGACGCTTTGTATTACAACATCTTCCAGGGTATAGCCGCCGGATCCCAGGGCCTTGTCAACCACGATAGTTTCGCCGGCTTTGACCGTCACGTTTTCCTCGGCAGGTTCATAGCCGATAAAACTAAATTGTATTACATAATCGCCGGGTTCGATTGTTAACGAATATTTCCCAACTTCATCGGTCGTCACCCCGATGTTGGTTCCTTTAATAAGTACGTTTGCGTACGGAAGCGGCTCGTTGTTAAGCTCTTTGTCGGTAATTGTGCCTGTTATAGTGCCTTTAGATTGAGCAAACATGCCAAGTCCGGACAACAGAAAAATAAGCAGGAATTTGAATTTCATTTTATGTTTGTGTTTATTTTTTGCAAAGTAACCTCGCAAGTGTAAAGACGGAGTTAGTGGTGGGTTACGTTTCGGTTCGCAAACCGTTACCGAATCGTTAACACATTATATTATTGTTAACCGCCTGCAACCCGCTGGTTTTATATTTACATTTACACCGCAATACAGCGTTTGCGTTATGAAAAAAAAAGATATCCGGATTTTGTTGGTAGATGATGAGCAGGATATTCTAGAAATTGTAGGTTACAACCTCGCTCAGGAAGGCTACAAGATCAGTACGGCTTCGAATGGCAGGGAAGCTGTCGCGAAAGCCAAAAAAGAAATTCCGCACCTAATTATTATGGACGTGATGATGCCTGAAATGGATGGCATGGAGGCGACTGAAGCAATCCGGAACATTCCCGAGCTCCACAATGTGATCATCACATTCCTTACTGCCAGAAGTGAAGATTATTCTCAGGTTGCGGGCTTTGATGCCGGCGCCGACGATTATATTACAAAACCGATCAAGCCAAAGCTACTCGTGAGCAAGGTCAAAGCACTGTTGCGAAGACTGAAGGAAAACCAGGAAAAGGATTCCGATACACTAAACGTTGCAGGGATTGAAATCAATCGCGAGGAATACAAGATCATTAAAGACGATGTTGAAATCGTTCTTCCGCGAAAAGAATTCGAACTGTTTTATCTATTGGCGTCAAAACCGGGAAAAGTCTTTAAACGTGAAGAGATCCTTGACAAAGTTTGGGGCAACGACGTGGTTGTTGGCGGCCGCACGATTGATGTCCACATCCGTAAGTTACGCGAGAAAATTGGTGAAGACTTATTCAAGACTATAAAAGGAGTTGGGTATAAGATTGAAGTATAATGGCAGTCAGCTTTAGAAAGACGTATCGCTTCGCGGTCAAATCAGCATTTTATATCACGCTGTTTTCGACTGGGATCGTTGCGCTGTTAACGTACCTCTTTCTTGAATTCTCCGCGATTCTTTGTACCTATTTCGCAGTCTCAATCGCCGCTTTTTCATTTTTCGTGTTACAATATCGGGTAGAGCGCTTCATCTATCGGAGGGTAAAAAAAATCTACGACGATGTGTCGCTGTTGGAATCGACCTCTTTCCGCAGCCAGCCAATTACGACCGATATGGAAACGCTCACGCGCGAGGTTAAAAAATTTGCAACCGACAAGAAGCTTGAGATCGAAATGCTGAAGGTTCGTGAAGAATACCGACGCGAATTCCTTGGGAATGTTTCGCACGAATTAAAAACGCCGCTTTTTACAGTTCAAGGCTATTTGTCTACGCTGCTTGACGGAGCGATGAAAGACAAAACGGTACGGAAGAAATATTTGCAACGTGCCGAAAAAGGTGTTGAGCGGTTGATCTATATTGTCCAGGATCTCGACATGATCACGAAACTTGAAGTGGGTGATTTGAATATAGAAAAAGTGACCTTCGATATTGTTCCGCTGATCCAAAATGTGTTCGATCTGCTTGAAATGGAGGCTTCGAAAAAAGATATTTTGCTGATGTTCGACCAGAAGTACAACAAGCCGGTTATGGTAAAAGGCGACCGTGAAAAGATTGAACAGGTTTTGATCAACCTTGTGGTTAACTCAATAAAATACGGAAGAGAGGAAGGTTCTACAGAAGTCAGCATTGAAGATCTGACAAATGACAAAGTAATTGTACGCGTCACCGATAACGGTATAGGGATCCAAAAACAACACGTTTCGCGCCTTTTCGAGCGTTTTTATCGCGTAGACCAGAGTGGCTCTCGGGATCAGGGCGGATCAGGCCTTGGACTAGCAATTGTTAAACACATAATTGAAGCACACGATGAACGCGTTTTCGTCAAAAGCGAATTCGGTGTCGGATCAGAATTTTCATTTACGCTCCAAAAGGCAAAATAGGTTTTTCCAGTGCAGTTCATGTTCTATTTGTGGTAATCCGCTGTAGAGGTCGGCTTCAAGCAGTTTTCCCAGCGTAAAATCTTCCTGATTGCACGACGCTACAAACCCTTTTGCAGTTAGCCTTTTTGCAAGATATTCCTGTTCGAATTGGCCCGGCGTCGGAACGAAAAAACATTTCTTGCGAAGCTTCGCCAAATCCATTACCGAAGTATAACCAGAACGGCATACGACCAGCTTACTTTCGTTCAAAGCCTGTTGCAGCTGAGCGCTATCCATATAATTATAATAAGTAATGTTGCCCGTTTGCTCAATATGCTGCTGATCGTCAACAATTCCTTTTATGAAAAGCGTCTTTTTATGGGATTCTGAAAGTTCGTCACGCAGTATATTTTCGAGATACGAACGCTGCGGTTCCGGACCCGATAACAACACCATAAGATCGTACTTTACCGGCAGTTGAACAGACTCAAACCGGCTCAATGGACCGATGTAGCTGATGTTTTCGCGGGGATTTTTCAGGTGTCCGAGCTTGCCGCTGAGGTTTGGCTTCGATTCGGCATCCGGAATCCAGCATTCGTCAAACTGGTCGATAATGTACCGATGTAACTTTGAAGAAATCCACGTTGTGTTTCCGCTAAGGACCTTTATCTGGTGTGTAATAAAAACGGAATGCACTTTCTTGCTAATCACGCCAAGCCGGTTGTCGGAGATGATGCCGCAAAGATCGTATTCCCGAACCCATTTCTTCACCATTTTTTTCTCGATTCGGATTGCTTCGATCATCTTCGGAGCGTTCTGAAGCATCTTCCATTTAAATTTTTTGCCGTCTTCAGGGTACGTAATATCGTATGAAGGAAGTTCAAGCGCCGTGAGCAGTGGAAATTCTTTTTTCAGCAGTTGTAGTGCACTCCCGTCTGAAGCGAGAATCGGGTTATAGCCGGTTTCGATCAGCGCACGGATTATCGGGATGCAGCGCGTGGCGTGGCCAAGTCCCCAGTTAAGCGGCGCAACCAAAATATTTTTCTCCGGATTCTGCATTTCGTGTCTGTTTGGCGCAAGATAAAAACAATTGCGCTACTATATATTTCCGTAGTTTTGCGCAAATATTAAATTATCTGTGGGAAGTAAAAATAAGTTAAAAAGATTTAAGGAAAACGAGACCTTTCCGAACGTGTTCCAACCCGGGCGGGAAGAAGTTATGGCAAACGAATTTCCGCTCAGAGGCAAGTGGAACAGCGAGTTTTTCAATAACGAAAATCCGCTTGTGCTGGAGCTTGGGTGCGGAAAAGGCGAATATTCAATAGGTTTGGCAGAGCGTTACCCCAACAAGAACTTTATCGGCATCGATATCAAGGGCGCACGATTCTGGCGCGGAGCGAAAAGCGCAGTGGAAACAGGTATTAAAAATGTTGCTTTTGTGCGGACGCAAATCGAACTGATCGACCATATTTTCGGTGAAAATGAAGTGGACGAAATTTGGATTACTTTTCCGGATCCGCAAATAAAATACAAGCGGACGAAACACCGGATGACCAATTCGAATTTTCTCCAACTTTACAGGCAAATCCTGAAAAAAGACGGTATCGTAAACCTGAAAACCGACAGCGAATTCATGCACGGCTATACGTTAGGCTTGCTTCACGGCGAAGGCCATCAGGTTCTGTATTCAAACCACAACGTTTATAAAAATGAAGGCAGCCCGGGCGAAGTGACTGGGATACAGACATTTTATGAAAAGCAATATTTGGAAATCAACAAAGCAATTACGTATATTCGGTTCAAAATAAAGTAATATGACCATTGGCCTGCCCGTAGCGCTTGGTTTTACAACGACCTGTCTGGCAATTGTTCCACCGGGAATGCTTAACATGACGGCCGCTAAAATGGGTGTCCGTGAAGGAAGAACAAGGGCTTTGGTCTTCGCTTCCGGTGCTTCAATAGTCGTATTCTTCCAAACTTTCATCGCAGTTGTTTTTGCGAAATATCTGGATCAGAATCCGGATGTAATTGTTGCTTTACGCGAAGCGGGCCTGGCGGTGTTTATAGCCTTGACAATATATTTTTTCGTCGCTGCGAACAGGGTTAGGGTAGAAAAAGAGGTGACGATGCACAGCAAACGCAGTAGGTTCTTCATGGGAATCCTGTTATCGGCACTAAATTTTTTCCCAATACCATTTTATGTGTTCATCAGCATCACACTCGCATCGTATGACTATTTTGTGTTCGAACCTTCGTTTATCTATAGCTTCGTGGCGGGATCCGGCCTTGGCGCATTTTTCGCATTCTACTGCTACATCGTCTTTTTTAAGAAAATGGAAACCAAGACGGCGTTTTTGCTTAAAAATATGAACTACATAATCGGTTCTGTCACCGGACTAATTTCAATTATCACGCTGATCAATATCCTCGAATACTATTACCACCTTACATGAATCCCGACAATGCGAATTTCTTTGAGCGCGTTTATGAAGTCGCAAGGCAGATTCCGTATGGAAAAGTGACGTCGTACGGCGCTATTGCAAAAGTGCTGGGTTCTGCGCGTTCTGCCCGAATGGTAGGCTGGGCGATGAATGCATCGCATGGTCGTGAGGATATTCCGGCGCACCGGGTCGTAAACCGAAAAGGGCTTCTAACGGGCAAACATCATTTTGACGGGACAAATCTGATGCAGCAGCTATTGGAGAGCGAAGGCATCAAAATCGTCGACAATCAAATACTTGATTTCGAAGAACACTTCTGGCAGCCGGAATCAGGTTTTCAGTAAATCAAACAAATTACGAAACTCGTTTTTTCATCATCCGATTGGTAGCTTAAATAGCCACCGTGCGCTTCAATAATATTCTTGGAAAGCGTCAATCCGATTCCGGCGCCATCTTTCCTGGTTGTGAAGAACGGCAGGAAAATCTTATCGCGTATTTCTTTTTCGACACCTTTTCCGGTATCCGATATTGTCAAAAATAACCGGTTGTTTACCGATGATGACGAAATATAAATGACCTTATCGGATTTATCTTTAAGTGCGTAGATACTGTTCGTGAGCAGGTTGATCAGCACTTGTTCCAATTGATGTTTGTCGGCTTCAACGGATTTTTGGAAACTAACCTCATTAACGATCTGGATATGCTCCTGCCGCAGCAACGGTAACATGATACGAATGCATTCTTCAACAAGCCTTGTAACATTAACAGCCTTTTTATCCGGCGTTGGAAGCATCGTAAGCTTTCGGTAGTTGTCCACAAAATGCTGCAAGTGGTCGCTTCTGTTGATTATTGTTCCCAGGCTTTGTCGAATATCGGTCAGGTCATCCGGCAAAAGCTGTTCCTGGTTTACGATTTCGGTTAAGCTCTGTGACAGCGATCGGATTGGTGTTAGCGAATTCATTAATTCGTGTGAGATCACTTTCATCAAATTGATCCATGCTTCTTTTTCCTTTTTTTCGATAACACGCTGTATACTGTCTAGTAAGATGATGTAGTAATCGGTTCCAAACGAGGTTGTAAGTGATGTTTGTACGATAAACGCCTGCTGTTCCTGATCTTCAATCCGAATAGTAACCGATGCCTTCATTTCGTTGAAGCCGCTCCTCTCGATCTCATCGCAGAAAGCCGGCAACTGATTCCGCAAATATTCCCACCGACTAAATTTCGGCACCTTAAAAAGCGTTGAGAAATGATCGTTCATCAGAAAAATGTTCCAGTCGTTTGGTTTGCCCTGAAGTATCAGTACGGCGGTATCAACATTATTCAGGATCGAGGTGTAAATTTGTTCGCGTGAAAGCTGCTCATGATTTGTTGAACGCATCCTTTCATAAAGCTGATACAGGCTTTTCGAGCTGCCGCTCCGATATGCCTTTGGAAACGACGAAGAGAAATCGTTTTGCAGGATCGACTGAATTTTCTTGTCGAAGAATACGATACGGCTGCGGATGAAAAAGTACAATTCTGCGAGAAACACGAATGTCACCAGCCCAACAAGAATGCCGCTATAGGGCAAAGGCTTTAACGTCAGGAACAGGCCTAGTCCGGTGAGCGCGATGATAAAAAATATCCGCAGGAATAGGGCGTTGTAGAACTTCATGGCTTCGTACGGATATCGTATTTTCCGATTCGCCGATATAGTGCTGCGCGCGATAAGCCCAAATCGTCTGCGGCTTTGCTGATGTTTCCGGCGAATTTCGACAGTGCGCGTTCAATTGCGATGCGTTCCATTTCCGATAACGGATGGTCATCCGGGGTACTGGCAAGCTCATAACTGGTGATGTTCAGGTCGGATGCTGTAATTGTATCAGCATCTGCCAAAATCACCGCACGTTCAATTTTATTTTCCATTTCGCGAATGTTTCCATTCCACGGATATTTTGGGAGCAGTCCTAACGTTGCGGCATCAAACGACAAATTTTCATTTTCGTATTTTTCTGCCGTCTGCGAAAGCAGGAACTTTGCCATTGGCACAATGTCTTCTAATCGCTCGCGTAAAGGAGGAAGCGTAATCTCCATGGTGTTGATCCTGTAAAACAGATCTTCACGGAAGTTCTTATTTCGAACCTGGTCACGAATATCGATATTGGTCGCCGTAATAATTCTGACGTCAAGCGGGCGCGGTTTGCTTTCGCCCAAACGGGTAACGGATTTGGTTTGTAAAACATGCAGCAGTTTCGATTGCAGGTGTAGCGGAATATTTCCGATCTCGTCGAGAAATATTGTTCCGCCAGAGGCTGCTTCAAAACGTCCCGGCGTATCAACTTTGGCATCTGTAAACGCGCCTTTAGAATATCCGAATAGCTCGCTTTCAAACAGCGTTTCGCTTAATGATCCTAAATCGACGTGCACAAATGGCTTGTTTGCACGCGACGAATTTCGATGAATGTATTCAGCAAATACAAACTTTCCGGTGCCGTTTTCGCCCAAAATCAGCACGTTCGCATCTGTTCTTGCGACTTTGTCGGCAATGGAGTAGGCCTGTTTAATCTTTGGTGAGGTGCCGGTAAAATAGGATTTCGTAAGCGGCGCGTCGAGGGATTTTTTGGTTCGTCGCCGACTTTCTTCAACGGCTTTACCCACGACTTCGAGCAGTCTTTCATTATCCCAAGGCTTCAGCAGGTAATCGAATGCGCCAATTTTTATTCCTTCTACAGCGGTCTCAATTTTTCCGTAAGCCGTCATCAGGATAACGGCGGTTGTTGGAGAATGCTGCAGGATTTCTTTCAGCCAATGAATGCCTTCGCGTCCGTCTTCAAATCCGATCCGGTAATTCATGTCGAGCATCACAACATCTGCCGGATGTTCGCCCAAATATTGATATATCGTTTTTGGGTTATTGGTTGTTTCGACAACTTCATAAGATTTTTTGAGAACCATCCGCGCCGAAAACAGGATCTCGTCCTGATCGTCAACAATTAGAATGCGTGCCTGTTTTTTTCTCATGTTCGGAAGCGGACAATTACTGTTCATTATCGGACAGTAAAGGAAAATTTATTAAATATAGTAAGCTAGTAATCAGTTAGTTGCGTGTTTGTTTTCTTATTGGCACAATATTGCCAAAGTGCATGCCAAACAAAAGCATCTCATAATGGACAAGGTTCTTCAGCGTAAAAGTAAAAAATTAAAATATGCGACAATAGCGGCAGCCACGATTTCGGGTTTATTGCTGATGGCATACTTTTCCCTGGCGGGTGACCGAAGCTTGAATGTGAACCGCCAGGAGTTGGTTATCAAGACAGTTACAGCCCGGAATTTTGAGGATTTTATTATTCTGCAGGCAAAAGCTGAACCGCTGCATGCGATGTTCGTCAATATCATTGAAGGAGGTTCGGTACAGGAAATTTACGCCGAAAATGGCGCAATGGTAACCAAAGGCCAAGCGCTTGCCAAACTGTACAATCCAAACACGGAGCTTGGCTACCTGACGCAGGAAACCGCAATCATCGAACAGATGAACAATCTTAGCTCCGCCAAGTTAAATATCCGAAATCAGGAACTTAACCTCACAAAAGACCTGGCAATTATTGAACATGATTATAACGATGCCAAAAGGCAGTATGATCTTAACGAGCGGTTGTTTAAAAAAGACGTGATCTCGCAAAACGACTGGAATACGATCAAGGAGAATTTCCGATATCAGCAGGAGCGCAAGAACAATATCCAGATGAGTATCCAAAAAGAAAAGCAAACCAATCGAATTCAAATAAGCCAGATCAACGGTTCGATCCAAACGATGGAGAAAAGCCTTGAAATCCTTCGCAACAACAAAAAGAATTTTTTGATCACGGCGCCTGAATCAGGAAGGCTAACGTCTTTTGAACCCATACTTGGACAAACCTTTCAGGCAGGTCAAAGCATCGGAAAAATTGATGTGATGCAAGGCTACAAGTTGGTCGCCGATGTGGATGAGTTTTATCTGGATAAAGTTGGCGTGGGCCAGAAAGGTGAAATTGACTACAAAGGAAAAACACTTGAAGTTGCCGTCATAAAAGTACTTCCCGAAGTTAAAGCAAGCGGTAGGTTCCAAGCCGAACTGGCGATGACGGATACTAATCAACCCGCATTGCAGCAAGGACTGAGCTTCGGAATAAAACTGATGCTATCAGAAAAGGAAAAGGTTGTCGTACTTCCAAAAGGAGATTATCAGGCCGAAACCACAGGCAAGTGGATATTTGTTGTAACCGGCGATAAAGCAGCGAAAACAGCAATAAAAGTCGGACGTGAAAACCCCCACTTTTACGAAGTCATCAGCGGACTAAAACCTGGCGATAGAGTTGTCACGTCATCATATCAGGATTACAAAGATATTGAAGTATTAAATCTAAATCAATAATAATTAAATCAGTTAAAATGAAAAATCAAATCGCGCTTGTGTTGCTGCTGTTGGTGACAACCTTGCAAATGTCGGCTCAAAAGTCAAAAATAAACGATGTTCAAAACGCATCGATCGTGTCATGGGGAACTAAATTTACCTCTGCTGTAAGCGATACGAAATGGAGTAATGTTAACGGTAAGTCGTATACTAAAGCAAAATACGCCGACTTTACAGGCGAAACCTCGGCGGGAATGTCGGTTGCCAGCGACCTGGAGGCGACAATCAATCTTGAGCTCGAAGTCAAAAAAGGAGCGTTGCGCGTAATTATGGAAGATGAAGATGGAAATCCAATATTTGACAAGACATTTGCGAACGACGGGAAATTTTCAACTGACCTCACATTGTTCTCAGGAGTAAATTATAAGATTCGATTTATGGGTGAACGTACAAAAGGGTCGTACTTCTGTCAGTGGATTCAAACTAACCAACAGTAATAGCAGTAACAATAACAATACGAATACATATCAAACCATGATAACAATAACAGATCTGACGAAAGTATTCCGCACTGAAGAAGTAGAAACTGCGGCTTTGAACGGAATCAAGTTACAAATAAACGAAGGCGACTTTCTGTCGATTATGGGTCCGTCGGGATGCGGAAAATCGACATTGCTGAACATCGTTGGGTTGCTCGACAGTCCAACATCCGGAAGCTACACGCTGCTAGGAAACGAAATGTCGCAACTAAAAGAAAAAGGACGCGCAATTGTACGGAAAGAGAATATTGGCTTTATCTTCCAAAACTTCAACCTTATCGACGAACTCTCGGTATATGACAACATCGAGCTTCCGCTGATCTACAACAATATAAAGGTTGCCGATCGGAAAAATCGCGTCGAAGCTATTGCCGAGAAACTCGGAATTTCACATCGTTTGCGCCACTTTCCGCAACAGCTTTCAGGCGGGCAGCAGCAGCGTGTTGCCGTAGCGCGTGCTTTGGTCAATGATCCGAAAATTATTCTTGCCGATGAGCCAACAGGAAACCTGGACAGCAAAAACGGCAATGAAGTGATGGAGCTTTTGACCGATTTACATGCAAAAGGTGCTACAATTTTAATGGTGACGCATTCCGATTATGACGCATCATTCTCACAACGGACCATACACATGAAAGACGGCATCATCTTCTCTGAGAAACACAACCAGCGTAATATAGATGTACTTGTTGAATCCAAAGAATTATAAAACTCACCATTATGATAAAAGTTATTCTAGCCCTTGTCTTGGCACTGCTCTCATTTATTTGCAACGCACAGGTCTCTGAAGACCGTTCATTAGCCGACTTTTCGAAAATAGCCGTTTCAGGCGGCGTGAGCGTCGTTTTTACCCAAGGAGCAACGCAACCGGTAAAAATAGAAGCCGACAGTCAGCAACACCTCCAAAAGATTACAACGGTGGTTGAATCCGGCGTTTTAAGAATTGGAATCGCTAACGAACATGGCAACCAAGCCTTCAAAAAACGGAATGTATATGTGCAGCAACCGCATGTAACAGAGTTCGAAATCAGTTCGGGCGCGTCAGTGAAACTAAAAAACGGTATTATGGAGCCAAAGTTTGCGCTAAGTAGCACTTCAGGAGCGCGATTTTCAGGTGATTTAACGTCAGACAGTGTGGCGGTCCGTGCAAATTCGGGCGCACTTATATCAGGAAAACTTACTGCTAAAACCATTACAATCAACGCTGGAAGCGGCGCAAGTGTCAGCTTTACCGGGAAAACCGACAGTATTACAATATCAGCCGACAGCGGTTCGAGCATCGCATGTGGAAAGGTGATCAGCCAAAATGCAGTTGTAAATGCCACGAGCGGATCGTCAGTCGGAGTTACGGCAACCGCGGCGTTTACTGCTAATGCAGACGACTCATCCAGCATCAGGTATTCGGGCAATCCTACGAATGTCCTGATTGGCGCCGATTCAAGAGGAACAATCCGCAAAAACTAAAACGATGGTATTAAACTGGACCAAAATATTTCTGTATCATCTCAAACAGAACAAACTGTTTTCTTTCCTGAACATTTTAGGACTCAGCATTGGTATTGGGGGGTTGATTTTCGCGATATTATATTGGAATGAAGAACATTCTTATAATGCATGGAACCCTCAAAAAGATCAGGTTTATCAGGTGATTAACGACTTGGGCGACAATAATATGTGGCCTACAAACATTGCACCACTCGAAACGTATTTGAAATCTTCGATGCCCGAAGTGTCCGAGTACTGCTATTTAAACGGGTGGTATTTCGACGAGATTATTTCCTACAATGGGAAAAAAGAATACGTAGAAAAGATCCTTGATTCACAGTCTGGTTTCTTTTCGTTCTTTCCATTTGAATTCACTTCCGGAAGTGCCGCATCAGCTATAAAAGACGAAGGCAGTATCGCATTGGCAGAAACAACGGCGCTACGATTGTTCGGAACCACCAAAGCGCTTGGAAAGAAAGTACAGCACTCAGGCCGCACGCTAGTGGTACGCGGGATCTATAAAATTACGGGAAAGTCATCTTACGCTCCGGAGGCGGTCACTAACCTGATTGGGCCGAGACTGGCGGAGAACAATACACAATGGGGAAACTTCAGCTTCGGATTGCTGCTTAAAATTAAGGATCCCAACGATGTCGCCAAGGTTAAAAAGAGAATTGAAGACCTGTACTATGAACATAAAATCCGAAAAGATGCAGCCGAGGAAGGCCTTTCACCTGAAGCGTTTATCGAGAAGAACGGCAGCATGCGTATTCTACTTGAGCCGTTAAGCACCGCAAGGCTGCATTCGGTTGCAGAAGGGTATCCGGAAGGTCGCGGAAACTATCAGTTTCTTCTGATTATGGGCGGACTTTCACTTTTGATCCTGATTTTGTCGATCGTCAATTACGTGAATCTTTCAACCGCCAACGCAATAAAACGAGCTAAGGAAGTTGGCGTTCGCAAAATACTCGGTGCTTCAAAAGGCAATATCGTCCGACAGTTCTTGTTTGAAACCGTTATCATCACCTGCTTTGCGATCTTGCTGGCAATGGTTATTGTGGAGTTGTCGCTTCCAGTTTACAACCAGTTCCTAAACAAAGAGCTCCTGATCCATGGCGGCCAGTTTTACCAACAGTTGCTGATAATATTTGCAGTGGTAATGCTGGCAGCCGGGATTTTTCCTGCGGTGTATGTCACAAATTTTGAATCGTTGAAAGTGCTAAAAGGCAACTTCGGCCGCAGCAAACACGGCATCTGGCTGCGAAATGGAATGCTGATCCTGCAATTTGCAATAGCTTCTTTCTTTATTGTGGGTTCATGGATCGTTTACGAACAGGTGAACTACATGAGCACGAAAGACCTCGGCTTTAAAGGCGAACAGGTATTGCAAATAACGTACAGAAACCCGTACGATTATAAACAACCTGATTATAAACAAAAGTTGTTCAGCCGTTATGAGATGCTAAAGCAGGAAGTAGGAAAGATCGATGGTGTCGAAAGTATATCGGCCGGGGCGTTTTCATTTTCAAACGGCGCAAGTTCTTCCTCTGGATTTACATACAAGGGCGGTGCAAATATCCAGGCGCAGAACATGGCAGTCGATTTCGGACTGCTCGAGATGATGAAGATTAAGATCAAACAAGGCCGCGGACTCTCACCACAATTTGCCTCTGACACGACAGATGCCGTACTCATAAATGAAACTACGGCAAAAATGATGAACGAAGCGAATCCGATCGGGAAGCGAATCGACTGGAATGACCACAAGTTCACCATTGTAGGGGTTGTCGCCGATTTTCATATAAACGGCCCACAACAAAAAATCCCGCCGATGACGTTTTTCCATGTCAAAACCGTCGATTGGATGCTACAGAATGTAAACCAGATCTATGTTCGTGTAAACCCCAAAAACCTGGAATCGGTCATCCCGCAGATCGAAGGCTTCTGGACCAGCAAAATCGACACCGAATATCCGTTTAAATACGATTTTGTCGACAAGAACTTTGCCCGCACGTACGAAGAATATGTGAAGCAAAAAAACCTGTTTGCGCTGCTCAATTTTATTGTGATCATGATCGCGCTGTTCGGATTGTTCGCACTCGCATCGTACTCGATTCAACGCCGGATGAAGGAAATCGCCATCCGGAAAACGTTAGGCGCAGAAACCGGCTCGTTACTGGGCGAATTATCCAAGCAATATATTGTTTTCTGCGCACTCGGATTTGCAATTGCACTTGTTCCCACAGGATATACGTTCGGAAAGTGGCTTGAAAATTTCGCCTATCGCATTGATATTTCTGCAATGCCTTTCATCGTGGGCTTCATTGCGCTGTCAATGCTAACGCTGCTTATCGTTACGGCAAAGGCGCTCCAGGCAACGCGGCTTGATGTACTTAAATATTTAAAATACGAATAGTTTTTTTTAGGAGCGGATGGTTGTCTTTCATTCAAATATCCGCCCGCTGTTAGCTATATCTTTTGCCGAAAAAGGCAAAAGGATACGCTTCCCATCGGGGCTATAAAGCAAACCTTGTAGTTTCATTCATCAGTCAGTCAGCGGCCCGTACATACGTACGGGCCGCTTCTTCTTTCGTAGAAAACATCTCCCGAAATACGCATTTTAGCTGTCGTAATTTGTCAGCACGTTAACTTTTGATTCTGAAGTTTTACCACTATCTTTGCAATCTGAATTTAGTCTTAATAAGGCTGCTGAATTTACCAAGAAAAGAAATGAAATTAGACAGAAAAGAGATTCTAAAAGCTTTGGAATCCATATCTATAGCAGGCGAAGGAAAGAACATGGTCGAGAGTGGCGCCGTTACTAACGTGGTCACCTTTGGCGAAGAAGCAGTAATCGACCTCGTCCTGTCGACTCCGGCGATGCACATCAAGAAACGCGCTGAAGACGATATCCGCAAACTCATACATGAGAAATTTTCTCCGGACGCGAAAGTCAAAGTCAACATTAAAGTGGAAACACCGCAAAAGAATGAAGCCGGCGGGATCAAAGGCAAACACATTCCCGGAATTAAAAACATTGTTGCTGTAGCTTCGGGGAAAGGCGGCGTCGGAAAATCAACCGTAACGGCAAACCTTGCCGTTACATTGGCAAAAATGGGGTTTAAAGTCGGCATCCTGGATGCCGATATTTACGGTCCGTCGATGCCCATCATGTTCGACGTCGAAATGGAAAAACCGCTTTCGGTAACCGTCGACGGAAAGTCGAAAATGAAGCCCGTCCAAAGCTACGAGATTCAACTTTTATCCATTGGATTTTTCACGGCGCCCAGCCAGGCTGTTATCTGGCGCGGACCGATGGCTTCAAAAGCATTGAACCAGATGATCTTCGACGCTGATTGGGGCCAACTCGATTTCATGCTTATTGATCTTCCTCCGGGAACGGGCGATATCCATTTGTCGATCATGCAATCGCTGCCAATCACGGGTGCAGTCGTCGTGAGTACGCCGCAAGCCGTGGCGCTCGCCGATGCCAAAAAGGGAGTTTCAATGTTTATGTCGGAGGCAATCAACGTTCCCGTTTTGGGAATTGTCGAAAACATGGCATATTTTACTCCGGAAGAACTACCTGACAACAAATATTACATTTTCGGCCAGCACGGAGCACAAAACCTTGCAGCCGATCTGAATGTGCCGTTTCTGGGAGAAGTTCCGTTGGTACAGTCAATTCGCGAAGCCGGCGATTATGGCCGCCCCGCAGCATTGCAAACAGGATCGGTAATCGAGAAAGTTTTTGAGGAAATTACACGTAACGTGGTCCAGGAAACGGTCCGCCGAAATGAAAACCTTCCGGCAACAGAAGCAGTAAAAATTACAACAATGGCCGGATGTTCGGCAGTGAACAAAAAATAATGATTGAGAATTTAATATTCAAAGAAAGGCAGCTGATCTTTAGTCATTAAATTTTTCATTCTTACAATTATAAAAATGAATACACAAGAACTAACGTTGAACGTAGAAAAGGCACTTGAAGAAATACGTCCGTTCCTAAACTCCGATGGCGGCGACATCACGCTGATCTCAATTGAAGACGACAAGCATGTTACGGTTCGTCTTGAGGGCGCGTGCATCGCGTGTAGCGTAAACCAGATGACATTGCGCGCCGGAGTCGAAACAACAATTAAAAAATTCGCACCACAAATCGAAACCGTTGTAAATATTGCGTGAGGCTTGGGCGCGACCACAGGGTCGTGTTCTCGGCTCTGTCTTTTTATTTTGCTCTTCGCCATAAAAAAGGATGCCGCCTCCATCACTCACGCAAGCCGCTGCAGCCGTTTGGCACTGAAGTTCGATTTTTGACTTTCAATTCTTGACTTTCTCATGATTAAAACTGATATACTTATAATTGGCGCCGGACCAACCGGACTTTTTACGGTCTTCGAAGCCGGACTTCTGAAGTTAAAATGCCATATCATCGACGCGCTGCCGCAACCGGGCGGACAGTTGGCCGAATTGTATCCCAAGAAACCGATTTTCGATATTCCCGGTTTTCCGGAAGTACTCGCAGGCGACTTAGTTCACAACCTGATGGAACAGATTAAGCAGTTTCAGCCTGGATTTACTTTGGGCCATCGTGCCGAAACAATAGAAAAACTCGACGATGGAACTTTCATTGTCACAACCGACCACGGCAAAAAACATCACGCGCATGCTGTTGCAATAGCCGGTGGCCTTGGTAGTTTCGAACCGCGTAAGCCGCTCCTGGAAAATATAGAATTTTACGAAGGTAAAGGAGTCAAATATTTTATCAAGAACCCGGAGAAATTCCGGGATAAAAGGGTCGTAATAGCTGGTGGTGGCGACTCGGCGCTTGACTGGAGCATTTTCCTTTCAAACCTGGCCTCGGAAGTTACGTTAATCCACAGGCGTAATGAATTTCGTGGCGCGTTGGATTCGGTCGACAAGGTACAAGAGCTTAAAAACGAAGGCAAGATCCGGCTGATTACCCCGGCTGAGGTTGTCAGATTGAACGGGCATGACCGACTTGAATCTATAGATATCGAAGAGAATGGCGTTCACCGTAACATCGAAACCGATTATTTTATCCCGCTGTTCGGGCTTTCGCCAAAACTCGGCCCAATCGCAAACTGGGGACTTGAGATCGAAAAGAACGCGATTAGAGTCGATAATGCGCTGGATTACCAAACCAACATTCCCGGAATTTACGCAATTGGCGACGTGAACATCTACCCGGGAAAATTAAAACTTATCCTGTGCGGATTCCACGAAGCCACGCTGATGTGCCAAAGTATCTACCAACGCATGAACCCAGGCAAGAAATACGTGATGAAATATACAACTGTTGCCGGCGTCGACGGTTTTGACGGAACGAGAAAAGAAGCGGAGAAAGCGGTTGTAAAGTCGATTGACTAAATTACCTAATGCCTAGCCCTGATGAAAGCGGCATCCTTTTTAAATCCTGCAAGGTCTAAAAAGATATAGCGGACAGCAGGAATATGCTTCAAAAAACAAATATGGACATATCAATCAAAATAACCGACCGCGACGGCATCCAACACACCGTTGAAGCGCCAACCGACATGAACATGAACATCATGGAACTTGTCAGGATGTACGAGCTTGCACCGGAAGGTACGATTGGTGTATGTGGCGGAATGGCAATGTGTGCGTCGTGCCAATGCTATGTGCTGAATGGTATAGCGCTGCCGCCAATGAACGACGAGGAGGAAGCAATGTTATCTGAAGCCTTCTATGTCAAAGAAAACAGCCGTTTGGGCTGCCAGATACCAATTTCAGAAGAGCTTCAAGGATTGGAAATCGAACTGGCTCCCGAGTCGTAGTGGAATTGATATTTATGTGAACAAAATTTTTGTGGGAGTTGGCGCATTTCTTAAAGAGTTTTGTATCATTACATTTTTTTATCATTCCCTAACTTAATGGAGCAGTCGACATACTCGCCAGGTTTACATAAACTATTGACTTTAAAAGTTGAGGATTCGGCCAAACTCACCAGTGCTGCGAATTTTATATCCTTCACCGATACGATTCTTGAAAAATATAGCCTCGCGAAAGTCGGGCTTTCCTCATTTACGTTCGACAATAATAGCTTTACCATTGCGGTATGTTTAATGGAATCGCATATCTGCATCCACACATGGCCCGAGTTCAGTCAGCTTACAATGGACATTTATCTCTGTAATTACCTTCAGGACAACAGTGATAAAGTTTGCGCAGTCGCAGAAGACTATATTCAATATTTCGACGCCCAGATCATCAAGCAATTTGACATCAACCGATAGCTATGGAAGTAACCTGTCAGGAATGCCAAAACACTACGACTGCGAACATGAAGTCGGACTTCATTATTTTCGCTTGTCCGCAATGCCGTTCGATTTACGAAAAGAATAGTGTTGGTGAACTAAAGAAACGCGGTCATAACGATACCCTCAATAGCTATTCGGTAATCGCAATTGGTCAGAGCGGAACACTCAACGGCGAGGCTTGCACCGTTATAGGCGTGATGATTAAAAAAGCCTACACAAGCCATTATTGGGCTGAATATATCCTCGAAGATGCTGTTGGCGGAAACGTTTATTTATCGGAGTCGGAAGGACATTGGATACTACTAAAGAAAATCCCCGACAGCTATGATGTAGATCGTCATCCGAGAACGCTGCAATATGAGGATCAGGTGATGAATCTGTATGATTATACTGACACCGAACTCGTTCTCGCAAAAGGGTTCTTTAACTTTGAACTTCCCAAAAAGAAAATCCATCTCGTCGAATACATCCAGCCGCCACACATCATTTCGATTGAAAAAGCCGACGGAGAGGAAACTACGTATTATGGCGAACATATTCCCGCCAAAGCCATAGCAAAAGCCTTTCCGTTGTATAGCATGCCGGTAAAGTCAGGAGTCGGAGTCGTACAACCGTTTTCGATCGACGTCCGGAAAATGGCCATTATTTTTTCATCCATCGCCGTACTAATATTTACCTCGCACTGGATTATCTATTCGGGACAAACAGAGCAGCAGGTACTATCGAAACAACTGCCGTTTTCAGAATTTGACGCAAAGGAGTTCATCAGTCCGTCGTTTGAGCTCAAAGGCGGTTCTGCGCCGCTCACGGTACAAGTGCATTCAGAAGTTGACAACTCCTGGGCAAACGTTCAGGTAGCGTTGGTAAATGAGCAAACAAGCGAGGAAGTATATGCCAGCAAAGACGTTGAATATTATCATGGCTATACCGATGGGGAGCACTGGACCGAAGGAAGCCGGGGCGACAACTTCAACATCTGCGGCGTCGATAGTGGGAAGTACCACCTTGTGCTGACGCCTCAAAAAGCGCCCGAAGATCTTAGTAACAGCGCAGTGTCGGTAAATGTGACCTGGAATCAGCCGTCGATGCGAAATGCGTGGTTCATGGTGATTGCCATGGGAATTATAGCCGCCGGCATGTATTTTCTCCGCGTACATTATGAACAAAAAAGATGGTCCGATAGTGACTTTTCACCATTTGGAAATGATAATTAAATTCATCAGGCAGAACTGGATCGCGTTAAGCATTGGCCTTTTCGCCTATAGTATGTATCTGTATTTCACGTATGCCGGCAACCGTATCTGCGACTGTGAGTCGACGGAACGGAGCGCTCCTGCAGCCAGAGGTACATCAGTAAATCGTTTTTATCACAAATAAATAAATATAATATGGACGTATTAGCATTAAAGCCAATAGTAAACTCGATCTTATTTTCATTGTTGGGAATCGCAATCCTCCTTGTTGGCTACCTGATTGTCGAAAAGCTGACGCCTGAAAATACATGGAAGGAAATCGTGAGCAACAACAACGTCGCGCTTGCAATTGTGTTTGGCGCCTTCATCATCGGGATCTCAATGATCATCAGTGCCGCAATTCATGGCTAAACGCTTTTTTCGGTTCGAATTCCTGCTCCTTATAGCCGTATTTACGATCGCTACCTGCGGACTCGTCTACGAGCTGGTTGCCGGTACGCTCGCGAGCTATCTGTTAGGCGACTCGGTGAAGCAGTTTTCATTTATTATCGGGGTTTATCTGTTCTCGATGGGAATCGGATCGTACTTTTCAAAATTCCTGACCCGAAATCTGCTCAACACTTTCGTGGAAATTGAGATTCTGGTAGGATTGGTGGGCGGACTAAGCTCAGTTATCCTGTTTCTTCTGTTCGAAAGCGTTCAGCATTTTCAGTTCATTTTATACCTGTTGGTTTTTATCACAGGATGCCTCGTCGGACTCGAGATTCCGTTGCTGATGAATATCCTGAAAGATCGTGTTCGGTTCCGTGACCTTGTTTCAAACGTATTTACATTCGACTACATCGGCGCGTTGCTCGCGTCAATCCTTTTTCCGCTCGTTCTGGTGCCGCAACTTGGCTTAATGCGGACCTCGTTGTTCTTCGGGCTTATCAATGTCAGCATCGCAATCGTGCTTTGCTTCGCGCTGAAGAAAGAGCTTCATCGCCCGTTTTTCCTCAGGTTCAAGGCAATTGGTTCGTTTGTCGTTTTGCTCATCGTCTTTATTTTTGCCGATTCAATTCTGGCTTTTACCGAAGGTAAACTTTACGGCGAAAACATCATTTATACCCACGCAACCCCGTACCAGCGTATCGTTCTGACGCACAACAAAAGCGACTACAGGCTATATCTTAACAACAACCTGCAGTTCAGCTCAGCAGATGAATACCGATATCATGAAGCCCTTGTACATCCTGTCATGTCGATTGCCGAAAAGGTGTCGAACGTGCTTGTCTTAGGCGGCGGCGACGGAATGGCAGTTCGGGAAATATTGAAATATCCCGATGTCAACAAAATCACGCTTGTCGACCTGGACCAAGGGATGACACAATTATTTAAAACAAATCCTATTTTAGCGGGTCTGAATACAAATGCACTCAACAACCCGAAAGTTACTGTTTACAATGCCGATGCGTATCTTTGGCTCAAGCAAAACCACGAACAGTACGATGTGGTGATCGTTGATTTTCCGGATCCTTCGAATTACAGCCTCGGGAAGTTGTACTCGCTGAATTTCTACAAGTCGCTACAGCAGGTTGTTGCTCCCGGCGCACTTATTTCGATCCAGACCACCTCTCCCTATTTCGCCCCAAAATCGTTCTGGTGCATCAATGCGACTGTTGATGAGGTCTTTCCAAAAGTAGACGCATACCATGCCTATGTACCTTCGTTTGGCGAATGGGGTTTTACGATTGCTGCCAATGATGCGAATACACATTTCGATGTGGTAAACCGAAAGGCTGCAGGTTTACGATTTTATAATTACCAGTTCCAGAAATTGAATTACTTCTCCAAAGACATGATTGCAAATGAGGTCGAAATAAACCGGCTCGATAACCAGATTTTAGTACGTTATTTCGATGAAGAATGGGGTAAGCTATAGCCGGCGTACGTTTGTGAAAGGCATCGCTGCATCATTAATAGTGGTCGCGTTCTTTCAGTCGTGTAAAGAATCGGTGATCAATATGATGATCCGGCTTTCGGGAACCAACCATATTTTAGGCCATCGCCTGCGGATAAAGGACTTCCCGAAGCCAGCGAGACAGATCCAGATTCCATATTTGATTATCGGTGGTGGAATATCCGGATTGAGCGCTGCACGACAATTTTCAAAAAGAGGTATAGATAATTTTCTGGTTGTAGAACTGGAATCATATCTCGGCGGAAATTCGGCTAACGGCGAGAACAAATACTCAAAATTTCCTCTTGGTGCACATTATCTTCCGCTGCCTAATCTCGCTGATGCGGAACTGGTGCGATTCCTTGAAGAAGAGAAAATCATCATTGGTCGTGATGGTAACGGACTTCCTGTTTTTGACGAAGCGCAATTGGTTTTTTCTCCGCAGGAACGCCTGTTCTTCAGAAACGGCTGGCAGGAAGGACTGGTCCCAAAAGCACATTATACAGAGTTTCAACCGTTTTTCGATCAGATGGAAATCTTTCGTAAAGCAAAAGGCAGTGATGGAAAATTCCTGTTCGACATACCGCTTGTAAAGTCCTCGACCGATGCCGAATTTAAAGCACTCGACAAGCTTTCAATGGCTCAATGGATGGAACAACGCGGTTTTACTGCACCGTTATTGCTCGAATATGTAAATTACTGTTGCCGCGATGATTTCGGATTGGGCATCGGGTTCGTATCGGCATGGGCCGGAATCCACTATTTTGCTGCGCGAAAGCATGATGCGGCATCGGATCAAAAAGAAAATGTGCTGACATGGCCCGAAGGAAACGCAAGGCTCGCGTCACATCTGAAAAAATACAGTAAAGGCAAAACGCTTGAAAACCATCTGGTTTATGAAGTCAATGTTAAAGAGGATAAAGTGGTTGCAAAAGTGTTCGATGACAAGAGAAAAGAAAGTGTTGAGATTATAGCCGGCAAAGCGATCGTTGCCTGTCCGCAGTTTGTAAATGGCTATTTGTTCTCTGACAGGAAGGAAATGGCTTCGGCGTTTAACTATGCGCCGTGGTTGTTGGCAACGCTAACCGTAACCGGACTTTCCGATAACGGCAGTTACCCGTTATGTTGGGATAATGTGCTACACGGCGCAAAAGGCTTGGGATATATTTACGATCAGCATCAATCGTTACAGCAGTTGCAGGAGAAATATGTAATCACGTATTATCATAGTTTTGCGTCTGGCGATACACGGAAAAGCCGCAGGGAAATGTATGGCAGGGACGAAAATTACTGGAAGCAGTTCGTGCTGGACGATCTTAAAATAGCACATCCCGACATTGAGGCCGTGACCCAATCCATCCAGGTCAGGTTACTGGGCCACGGAATGATAAGCCCCGTTCCCGGCTTTATATTTGGAAAAGACCGACTTGAGGCATCACAGCCAATCGATCGGAAGATTTATTTTGCACATTCCGATCTTGCGGGAATCTCGATTTTTGAAGAAGCTTTTCATCAAGGGATAAATGCAGTAAACCAAATACTCGATGACACAGCCCTGGATACATAGAGCGAAAACCGACAGTATTTTCATTCTCGCGCCGTCGTTTGTCGTTGTGGCGATCGTTGTGCTGTTTCCGGAATGGCTTGCCCGAATTGAAGATCATTATTCGTTTTACACCTGGCTGTTTCTGATCGTGTTTATCGACGTGGCGCACGTATATGCCACACTTTTTAAAACCTATCTTGTTTCATCTGAATTCAGGCGACGGCGGAAGTTACTGATTGCATTGCCGATCCTGTGTTTTGTTGTAGGCTGTGTACTTTTTTCGTTTGGCAGCGCAGTATTTTGGTCGGCGTTGGCGTATGTTGCTGTTTTCCACTTTATCCGGCAGCAGTACGGATTTATGAGGTTGTACGCTCGAAAGGAACCCAAGACGAGAATCAACAGATGGTTCGATAATGCCGCAATTTACTCGGGCACGGTTTATCCGATGTTGTTCTGGTTTTTGTCGGCTCCGAGGAAGTTCAACTGGTTTGTGGAGAATGAATTTTTCCGTACCGAGAACACGATCTTACTCGAATTACTGGGAACTATTTACATCCTCGTGCTTTCAGGATGGCTTGTGCGAACGATCATACTCAGCGTCAGAAACCGGTTCTTCAATATTCCGAAAAATGCAATTATTATCGGGACAGGGCTATCGTGGTATCTCGGAATTGTCTACTATAACAACGATTTGGTGTTCACGCTACTAAATGTCGTGAGTCACGGAATACCCTATATGGCATTGGTTTACCTGCGGGAAATCCATCAAAAGCAAAATCGCGAGATCGGGTTTCTCCATCATCTGAAGGAATATCGCGGCATTTTCATCTATGTCGGCATTCTGCTTTTAGTAGCCTTTTCGGAAGAATATCTATGGGAAATTCTTGTCTGGAATGAGCAGTTTTCGGGACTGTCGACCAACTTAAGCGAATGGCAATTATTGCTGGTGCCATTACTGACGGTTCCGCAATTCACACACTATTTACTTGACGGTTTTATCTGGAAATCGCCCCGATAACATATCCTGAACCATAGCTTTGGTAGGCGTAAGCTTTTAAGGCGACGGCTGCGCAACATGTTTTTTATGCGCGTTTTGCCTTTGTTACAGTTCACAAAAAAAGCGCAAAGATTCAGAACCTTTGCGCCTTGTGTCTTGTTGGTAAATTTTATTTAAAAGCGGCGTGTCCTGTAATGTCCATTCCTGTAATGAGCAAGTGAATATCGTGTGTGCCTTCATATGTAATAACTGACTCTAAGTTCATCATATGGCGCATGATCGAGTATTCGCCCGTAATTCCCATTCCGCCTAATATCTGTCGAGCTTCACGTGCAATTTCAATTGCCATGTTCACATTGTTTCTTTTTGCCATCGATATTTGGGCTGTCGTCGCTTTGCCTTCGTTTCGCAAAACACCCAAGCGCCATGTCAGCAATTGTGCTTTTGTGATTTCGGTAATCATTTCGGCGAGTTTCTTTTGTTGAAGTTGTGTCGCCGCAATTGGTTTATCGAATTGTACACGCTCTTTTGCATAACGCAGCGCCGTGTCATAACAATCCATTGCAGCACCGATTGCTCCCCATGCAATTCCGTAACGTGCCGAATCCAGGCAGCCAAGCGGCGCGCCCAATCCGGATTTGTTCGGCAGCAGGTTCTCTTTCGGAACTTTTACGTTATCGAAAATCAATTCGCCTGTTGCAGATGCACGAAGCGACCATTTATTGTGCGTTTCAGGAGTTGTAAAACCTTCCATTCCACGTTCAACTATGAGCCCGTGGATGCGCCCCGATTCGTCTTTTGCCCAAACTACGGCAATGTCGGCAAACGGTGCATTTGAAATCCACATTTTAGCGCCATTAAGTAAATAATGATCGCCTTTATCTTTAAAGTTAGAAACCATTCCGCCCGGATTCGAACCGTAATCCGGTTCCGTCAATCCGAAACATCCCATAAATTCACCCGAGGCGAGCTTTGGCAGGTATTTCATCCGCTGTTCCTGGTTTCCATATTTCCATATCGGATACATTACAAGCGATGACTGTACCGATGCCGTTGAACGCACACCCGAGTCGCCTCTTTCGATCTCCTGCATGATCAGTCCGTAGGAGATTTGGTCAAGTCCGGCGCCACCATATTCTTCAGGAATGTAAGGGCCAAATGCCCCAATGTCAGCGAGGCCTTGAATGATTTGTTTTGGGAACTCCGCTTTCTGCGCGTAATCTTCAATGATAGGCGATACTTCGCGTTTTACCCAGTTACGGGCTGCGTCGCGCACCATTTTATGTTCGTCTGAAAGTAGTTCGTCAAGGTTGTAGTAATCAGGAGCCTGGAATAAATCTGGTTTCATGGTTTTGTTTTAAAGCTGCGCAAAAGTAGGGAAACTTAAAAATATACGAAACCGATTTCGTGTTTATTTGGGCAACCCGCTCGCGGTCGCGCTCTTCGCTTTATCTTTTGTGGGGCTTGTCTGGCCTGTCGGCCGCAAGCCCCACAAAAGGATGCCGCAGCGATCGCTGTTGCAGTAGTAGGACATATAGTGATAACAGAAGACAGGCAAGAGACTACAACAAAATACGCCGTAACAAGATCAGCTGTAACCCCTGAACGCTCAGCTGTAAACAAACTGCAAGTGCTACCTACATCTTCAGATAAAAGTCTTGAGTCAACGCGATATATTCATTTGTGTATTCGTGGCGCGATATTTCGATTGCGAATTCATCAACCTGTGGGACAGTTTGTTGACGACTAAAAGCGAGTAAACTTCTAGTAATCCCGGTTGTAAGGGTTCCTTTTACGTGTGTAACCCTAAAAGGATAAAGTTCGTACTCATTGGCCAAAGCGGTAAATTTTTCTTCTTCCTTGTACGGAATAATGACAGCGAATATTCCGTCTTTCGACAGCAGCAAATCGGCCGCTTCAATAAGCTGGTCAAAAGGCATTGAAGCTGCAAACCGGGCCGTGTTCCGCTGCTCATCACCGGAAACATAGTCTTCGGTATAAAAAGGCGGGTTTGAAACGATTAAATCGTACTGCAGCGCCAGTTCGCTTTCGCCCGGGTCATCTTCGGGTTCTTCGACGAATTCATCCAATCCGGCGTGGAAGCAAAACAAACGGTCGCTCCACTGGGAATTCTCAAAATTTTCTACAGCCTGTTCATATGCGTCTTCATCAATTTCCAGTGCGTCAATCTGCTCCGCATGTGTTCGCTGCGCCAGCATCAGCGCGATTAAACCTGTTCCTGCGCCAATATCAAGAATTGAATACGGATTATGATCAATCGGTGCCCACGCGCCAAGAAGCACACCGTCGGTGCCGACTTTCATTGCGGCTTTGTCTTGGTTGATGGTAAATTGTTTGAATTTGAACATGAAGTACAGTTAACGGTTTACAGAAGTAGCCATGAGAATCAATCATTCCGGCCCTGATGGTAGCGGCATCCTTTTACGGAGCTTGCGAAGTAAAAGATATAGCGAACAGCGGGATAAGCCGCCAAATAACTGTTAACTGTTAACCGGGAACCGTCAACTAAAGGTACATCTCTATCAATCCGTCTGGCAGATCCATCTTGACCTTTTTGTTCTTACGGTCGATTTCAACCAGAAAGTGGTCGATCATCGGGATCAGAATTTCAACTTCGCCATTGAGGACTTCAAAAAGGGGTTGTGCAGAAGAATCATTAACGGACTGGATGACACCCACAACGCCGAGGCGCTTGTCTTCAACTTCAAATCCGATCACCTCGTGAAAGTAAAATTTGTTGCCCGTAAGCTTGGGCAGCATCTTTAGCGGAAGATAGATGGCATTGCCCATAAGTTCGTCGGCTTCTTCTTCGGTCTTGACATCTTCAAACCGTACACGAAGGAAATCATTTCGGTGAAGGGAGCTGCTTTCAATAAAAAATGGAACCAGATTTTTGCCACATTCGACAAAAACTGATTCCATATTTTCATAAAGTTCGGGCTCGTCAGTATCCAAATAGATCAGGACTTCCCCTTTAAAGCTGAATTTTTTCGCGATCTTACCTAAATAGAAACATTCCTCTTTACGCATTTGCTATGCTTCGATCGCAATAAATTACGCTTGTGTTTCTTCTGTGTTCTCTTCTGTTGCAGGAGCGTCTTCAGTAGAAGCCTCGATATCGGCAACTTCTTCTTCGGCAGCCGGCTGTGAAGCAGCGATCAAATCGGCTTCAGCCTGTTTTGCAGCAGCAATACGGTCTTCATTTACTTTTTTCTCGGCAGCAAGGGCTTTCGCTCTTTCTTCCGCTTTCGTAGAATTCAAACCTTCTTTTTTAGCGTCAACTTTTCCTGCTTTTTCATCAAGCCATTTCGCCAATTTCTCATCAGCCTGCTCTTGAGTCAAAGCTCCTTTGCGAACGCCTCCGTCAAGGTGGTGTTTCAATAAAGCGCCTTTGTAAGAAAGGATCGCTCTTGCAGTATCTGTTGGTTGAGCACCATTATGAAGCCACTGTACAGCGCTTTCAAGGTTCAAATCGATAGTTGCAGGATTGGTGTTTGGATTGTAAGTACCGATTTTCTCAAGGTATTTACCGTCTCTTTTTGAGCGTGCATCGGCCGCTACAACCCAGTAAAAAGGTTTCCCTTTTTTTCCGTGTCTTTGTAATCTAATTTTTACTGACATAATCGTATGATTAAATTTTGAGGTACTCGACCTCTGTTAATTAAGGGTGCAAAGATACTTTTTATTTCTAAATTTCCTAACTGCCCAAAGGGTTTTTTGCTGTTATTCGCCTGTAGCTGATTTTTTTGTTTAATTTGTATCGATTTTGCTTTAAAATACTATTTTTGTCTGAATTAAATCTACCTGCTACCAATGAAAAAGATAATATCGCTATTAATTTTGATAGTAACCTTTTCCTCATGTTCCGAAGATATCAGCCGGAACAGCCCAGCTTTAGAAGGCATAAAAGATGGAGTACGTTGGCGTGCTGCGGGAATCACCGCAACAAAAACGGCGAACGGCAGACTAACAATAACAGGTGTGCGGCAACTCGAAACACTGGTGCTTAAAGTAAACTCGATGAGTGAATTCGAATACGAACTTGGGCTAACACAGCTACGCATGGCATCTTTTACCTCTACAAACGGATTTGGCGAAACCACATGGTCAACCGGAGATACGAACATGGCGCACGGCGATGGTGTAATTGAGATCACTGAATACGATGAAGAGAATCAAACCGTTTCCGGGACATTCCGCTTTAATGCGGTAAACCAGGAAGAAGGCGCCGAGGAAGACGTTATAAACTGGCAATCCGGTATCTTTTATAAAGTCCCGCTTATACCAGCCGAATAATAAAGAGTTAGAAACCGTCCAAAAAGGCGGTTTTTTTTATGTCTTGTACCGACAGATGGCTGATTTCCAGTATAAATTCATAAAATGCACCGGATGTGTCGGGAGCGAGTAAAATAAGGTTATATTTGTAAGGTAATATAAATTTGATCATATGAATATTTTTGTTGGAAGCCTTCCGTTCAGTATTGAGGAAGCAGATTTGAGAGAGTCTTTTGAGGCTTATGGAGCAGTAGATACTGTTAAGATTATTACTGATAAATTTACGGGAAGAAGTAAAGGATTTGGTTTTGTTGAGATGCCTAACGATGAAGAGGCGCAGAAAGCTATCGATGAATTGAACGGAGCAACTGTTCAAGGACGTGCGATTGTGGTGAATAAATCGGAGCCAAAGCCGGAAGGTGAACGCAGAAGCTTTAACAACAACCGTGGCGGAGATAATCGTGGCGGTGGCGGATACGGCGGTGGAAACAGCGGCGGTGGTGGTTACGGCGGTGGAAACTCACGTGGCGGAAGCGGCGGAGGTTATGGCGGTGGAAACCGTGGCGGATACTAAAAAAAGCTTTTAAGACATACGTTTTTAAGATTTTCAAGAGCCATTCTTCATCCGGAGAATGGTTTTTTTTGTTGATAACTTCTGGGGCAATTCTGATCTGAATATCCTATTTTTGACGTTCACAATTAGCCGGGTTTCTACTTCGCAAAGCCCTCACAGCCAAATATGTATTTAATTTTTGATACCGAAACAACGGGCCTTCCCAAGCGTTGGGACGCCCCTGTAACCGATGCCGCCAACTGGCCACGGTGCATCCAGATTGCGTGGCAGCTTCACGATGAGTTTGGGCACCTTATAGAAAACCGCGATTTCCTGATCAAGCCCGAGGGATTTAACATTCCGTATGATGCCGAACGCGTTCACGGTATATCTACTGAGCTCGCCCAGGCAAATGGGGTTTTATTAGTCGATGTGCTGCAACAATTTAACGAAGCACTTTCAAAATCAAAATACATAGTCGGGCAAAACGTTGGTTTTGATGTTAATATCATGGGCTGTGAATTCTACCGTAACGGGATGGATTCAAATCTTGCCGCAATGCCTGTTCTGGATACGTGTACCGAATCGACCGCAAGCCTGTTACAGCTCGCTGGCGGGCGCGGCGGGAAATTTAAACTTCCAACCTTAACCGAACTGCATCAATTTCTTTTCAACTCACCGTTTGCCGAAGCGCACAATGCAACTGCCGACGTTGAGGCGACCACACGTTGTTTCTTTGAATTGCTGCGCCGACGGGCATATACGAAGGAACAGTTGGACGTTCCTGACAGCTACTTTGAAGATTTCTGCACGAAGAACCCAGCCGAGATCCAGCTGATCGGATTAAAACACATTAACCTCAAAGCTGCGTCAGACGAAATCCGTCGGGAGTTTCAAAAGAACCAGCCTGATCGTTCACTTTCCGATGCCGATGCCCTGCGAATCCTTGCCGATGTAGACTTTGTACATCTGCACAACCATACGCAGTTTTCAGTGTTGCAATCAACAATCAGCGTCGCATCGCTTGTAAAAGCTGCCGTTCAAAACCGAATGCCAGCCGTTGCAATTACAGATCACGCAAACCTCATGGGCGCATTTCATTTTGTGCGCGACATTCTGAATCACAACAAAGCCGCGGAGGCGAAAAATATTGAGGCGATTGAGCATGGCGGAATACCGATTGAAATTCCGATAAAACCGATAGTCGGCTGCGAATTCTTTGTCTGCGACGATCATAAAGACCGTAGCCGCAAAGACAATGGTTACCAAATGGTATTGCTTGCGAAAACGAAAAAAGGGTACCACAACCTTGCGAAGATGTCGTCGGTCGCTTACACAGAAGGATTTTATTATGTTCCCCGCATTGATAAAAGTGTCATCGAAAAATATAAAGAAGACATCATCGTGCTTTCGGGAAACCTTTATGGGGAGATCCCGAATAAGTTGCTGAACCTTGGCGAGAACCAGGCTGAAGAGGCACTGATCTGGTGGAAAGATATGTTTGGTGCCGATTTCTATATCGAAGTCATGCGACACAACCAAGAAGATGAGAATCGTGTAAACGCGTCACTCATCGCACTCGCGCGAAAACATGAAGTAAAGCTAATTGCAACAAATAATATTTTTTATATCGACAAAGCCAACGCCAATGCACACGATATTCTACTGTGCGTGCGCGACGGAGAGAAACAATCGACACCGATAGGCCGTGGCCGTGGCTATCGGTACGGAATGCCTAACCAGGAATATTATTTTAAATCGGGAGACGAAATGAAACTCTTGTTTCGAGACTTACCCGAAGCGATTTCAAACATCACGGAAATCGTCGATAAGATTGAGATTTACAGTCTGGCCCGCGAAGTGCTGTTGCCGAAATTTGATATCCCGCAAGAGTTTTTAGTTTCTGAAGACAGCGATGGAGGAAAGCGTGGCGAGAACAAGTACCTGCGACACCTAACTTATGAAGGTGCAAAACGACGCTATGGTGAAATTACGCCTGAAATTCAGGATCGTGTCGACTTTGAATTGCTGACGATCGAGAATTCAGGTTATCCCGGATACTTTCTTATCGTACAGGATTTCATTGCCGAAGCACGGAAAATGGGCGTTTCGGTTGGTCCCGGAAGAGGATCTGCTGCGGGTTCAGTCGTCGCATATTGCCTCGGGATCACAAATATCGACCCGATACAGTACAACCTGCTTTTTGAGCGTTTCCTGAATCCTGATCGTGTGTCGCTGCCCGATATCGATATTGATTTTGATGATGAGGGCCGAAGCAGCGTCATGGATTATGTAATTAAAAAATACGGTTCTAAGCAGGTTGCCCAGATTATCACCTACGGAACAATGGCTGCAAAATCAGCTATTCGTGATACCGCACGTGTTCTGGATTTGCCGCTTTTTGAAGCCGATAAAATTGCCAAGCTGATCCCGTTTAACCTGAACCTGGCAAAGATTTTTTCGATGGATGATGCGAAGCTGAAAGCCGCGCTTCGCCCGGAAGATTTCGACAAAGTAAAAGAATTGATCGCGATTGCCAAGGAAAAAGATCTTAGCGGAGAGACATTGCAGCAGGCCCAAATTCTTGAAGGAAACCTCAGAAATACAGGTATCCATGCATGTGGGGTAATTATTACTCCCGATGATATTACAAATTTCGTCCCCGTTGCAACAGCTAAAGATTCCGACTTATATGTAACGCAGTTCGATAACTCGGTTGTTGAAAGTGCCGGTTTGCTGAAGATGGACTTCCTTGGATTGAAGACGTTGACGCTGATCAAAGACACAGTCAAACTTGTAAAATACCGCACCGGCAAAGATATTGATCCCGATGCATTTCCAATTGATGATGTCAAGACCTACGAGCTTTTCCAACGCGGGGAAACCGTCGGTATATTCCAGTACGAAAGTGCAGGAATGCAGAAATACATGAAGGAACTCAAGCCAACCGTTTTTGGTGACCTGATTGCGATGAACGCGCTTTATCGTCCGGGACCAATTGCCTACATTCCGAGTTTTATCAAACGGAAGAACGGCGAGGAAGAAATCACGTATGATCTTGATGCGTGCGAAGAACTTCTGAAGGAAACGTACGGAATCACGGTCTATCAGGAGCAGGTAATGCTTTTGTCGCAGAAGCTCGCGAACTTTTCCAAAGGTGACGCCGACGTGTTGCGAAAGGCGATGGGTAAAAAACAAAAAGACGTTCTTGATAAGATGAAACCTAAGTTTATCAATCAGGCTGTCGAAAATGGGCATCCGGCTGATAAACTTGAAAAAATCTGGAAAGACTGGGAAGCGTTCGCGGAGTATGCGTTCAACAAATCGCACTCGACATGCTACGCGTGGATTGCGTATCAAACCGCTTATCTAAAAGCAAATTATCCAGCCGAATATATGGCTGCGGTGCTTTCGAACAACATGAGCGATATCAAACAGGTGTCGTTTTTCATGGAGGAGTGTAAGCGCATGGGATTACAGGTTTTGGGTCCGGATGTAAACGAATCGTTCTACAAATTCACGGTAAATGAGAGGTACGCTGTACGATTCGGAATTGGAGCGGTAAAAGGCGTCGGGATGGCAGCTGTCCAAACGATCGTCGAGAACCGCAAAGACGCCAAGTACAAGTCCATTTTCGACATGGCCAAACGCATTGATTTACGTGCGGCAAACAAAAAAGCATTTGAAAATCTTGCGCTCGCCGGCGGATTTGACTCATTCAAAGAAACACATCGTGCGCAATACTTCCATGAGGAAGGCGACGGCGTGACGTTTTTGGAGAAAGCGATGCGATACGGAGCGAAATTCCAGGAGAACGAAAACTCGTCGCAAGTCAGCTTGTTCGGCGAGGCGAGCGACGTCCAGATCCCCGAGCCCTTAGTTCCGCCGTGCGAAGAATGGAGCACGATGGAGAAGCTTGCGAAGGAGAAAGAAGTAGTCGGAATTTATATCTCCGGCCATCCGCTCGACGATTATAAATTTGAAATGCAGTATTTCTGCAATTGCAAGCTCGAAATGCTAAAAAATCTCGAGCAGCATGTCAATAAAAACCTGACCTTCGGCGGAATAATTACAGATGTCCAGCATCGAACCGCGAAAAACGGCAAAGGATGGGCTTCCTTTACTTTGGAAGGTTATGATGAAAGCCATGAGTTTCGCATCTTCGGAGAGGAATATTTAAAGTTCCGGCATTTCCTGATCCAGAACAATTTTACCTTCATCAAGGTATTGGTCCGCGAAGGCTGGGCCGATAAAGAAACCGGTAAAAAAGGCGAACCCCGATTGCAGTTTATGCTGGTGCAGTATCTGCAGGATGTTTTGACAACCTTTGCCAAGAAGCTTATCATCCACCTGAATATTAATGAACTCCAAACAGACCTGGTACATCATTTAAGCCACGTTTTCCAGGCAAACAAAGGCGACAACTCGGTCACATTCGAGGTTTTGGAAGTCGAGAAAGTCAAGCGTGTGATAGAGGCAAACCTGGTTTTGGAACCTGTTGGTGATGACGGCGAGGAAATTCCGGATGAAGAACCGTTGGATGTTGCGACAGAAGTTGAGGAAACGAAGATCATCACCAAATTGACCATGCCAAGCAGAAAGCTTAAGGTAAAGATTTGCGGTGAACTGCTTCAGGAACTTGAAAAGCTGGATGTGAAGTTCAGGCTCAATTGATATGGATCGTCTTAGCCCCGATGGGCAGCGACATGAGCCTAGCGAACTGGCAACGCGTCTCCTTTTTATTGCCTCCTACACTTTAAATGAATAGCGACCCTTACAAATCCAGACCTCGCAAAGAAGAGCAGACAGCGGGATCAGCTCAATGCAAATCCTAAATAGCTTCTGATAATCAGTAAATAGTGAAAAGTGATTTTAGCGGAACATGCTTTACGAGAAAATATAACTAAATTTGCACATTAATAACCAGTAAATAAATAGTATGGCATTAGCAATAACAGACGCAACTTTTGAGGAAGTGGTGTTAAAATCAGATAAGCCCGTGATGGTTGACTTTTGGGCAGCATGGTGCGGGCCTTGTAGAATGGTTGGGCCAATCATCGACCAGATCAGCGAGGAATACGACGGAAAGGCGATAATTGGAAAAGTCGACGTCGACGCAAACCAGGAATTTGCCGCGAAGTATGGCGTTCGAAACATCCCAACGGTGTTGGTTTTTCAAAATGGTGAAGTTGTAGGCAGGCAAGTAGGCGTTGCTCCAAAACAAACCTATGCCGATTCGCTTGACGCATTACTAAAATAAGTTTTTTTTGAAATAAATAAACAGGATCGATGGAAGTCGGTCCTTTTTTGTTTTAAGTGCAGTGGGCAAGGTTCAAGGTGCACTGTTGCGGCACCAACATTTAACGGAAATTTTTAATTCCAAACCTTCTGCCCCAAATCCTGCACCGCCATCTTTTTGCTATCTTTACGCTTATGAAGATCGAATCACAGTTAGAAAAAATATCAAGTTTCGGACATTTGGAGTTGCTTGCGAACCAGGTCGTGGAAGGGTTCATTTCGGGGATGCACCAAAGCCCGTTTCATGGCTTTTCAGCCGAGTTTGCCGAGCATAAAGTATACAATTCGGGCGAGAGCACGAAGCACATCGACTGGAAACTTTTTGCGAAAACCGACCGGCTGTACACTAAACGCTATGAAGAGGAAACGAACTTGCGTTGCCATCTGATCATCGACAATTCGTCGTCTATGCATTATCCAAAACTGGAAAATGGTGCTCCTTTTTACAAAAGTAAGATCGGTTTTTCGGTATTGGCTTCGGCGGTTCTGATGAATCTATTAAAGAAGCAACGGGATGCGGTTGGACTCAGCGTATATTCTGATACGTACGAATATTACGCACCGGAAAAAGGAAGCGACCGTCATCACAGGATGTTGCTGAACAAGCTTGAGGAATTGATTGACCGCCCCAAAATTTCAAAAGCTACCGATACCGTTACGTTCCTGCACCAGATCGCCGAGAAGATGCACAGGCGCTCGATGATCATGTTGTTTACCGACATGTTCCAGCCTGGTAATGACGAAGCGCTCTTTAATGCGTTGCAACACCTGAAGCACAACAAGCACAAAGTTGTGTTGTTTCATGTTGTTGATGATAAAACGGAGCTGAAATTCGATTTCGATAACGCGCCACGAAAGTTCATTGATGTTGAGACCGGAGACGAGATTAACATTTTCGCAGAAAATGTAAAGGCATCGTATGAAAAGCAGGCAGAAGCGTATTTTAAGAAGCTTGCTCAGACGTGTGCGCAAAACAGGATCAAGTACGTTCCTGTGGCTGTAGGGGAAAATTTCGAAAAAATACTTACCGCATACCTCGTTGAGAAACAAACATTTGGCTAACGAGCAGAAAATTTCCAAGATATTTTTTTTGGAAACCTTTGCAGATGTCAAAATGAGTAGTATATTTGCAACCGCAATCGTAAGATCGTCGAACACCTATGAGAATAGGGTTAGGTGAGACAATTAAGCAAGGTTTGGTAGTTCAGTTGGTTAGAATACATGCCTGTCACGCATGGGGTCGCGGGTTCGAGTCCCGTCCAGACCGCTAAATTGGGAGAAGGTTTTCAGAAATGGAAACCTTTTTTGCCCAATAAAGATTTCTACGATAGTTGTGTTGTTTCGCCCGAAAGGGCAGGTTTAGTAGTTAGACCAATGAAAAGCTTTCCACTTTTGTGGATGGCTTTTTTGTTTTTTAGGCGTGTCTGGTTTGAGAGGTAGCGCGTTAAGTTATAAGTGAAGAAATCGATTAGAATTTGCGGAGACTGAATTAGGATTTCACCCGGTGAATTGAAACTTATTGATTTTCTTTACCTTAACTTTATAACAGTTGAAAATATTCATCCACATAACCTTGTAAAACCTTCGTGATATGAAAATAAGACTACTTTTCTTTTTAACAATGCTATTTACCGGAATCGCAAATGCGCAATTCACGGTTGTACAGCCAGACGACCTTGTCCAATGTTCGGTCAACGATTTTAGCGTATTTGACCTCACAACCCAGAACACGGTGATCCTCGGATCATTGACACCGGGAAATTACACCATTACGTATCACACTTCTTCTTCGGCTGCCAACTCCGATTTGAATCCGATTGCAAACCCGCAGAGTTACACCAACTCGAATTCTCCGCAGCCTATTTGGGCAAGGGTTGAACTAAACTCAAACCCCGCCGACTATGAGATTGCTGAATTCCATTTACGGGTTCACTTAACCCCGCCTGTTTCTGATCAAACTTTCAGCACGTGCGATGTTGACAGTGATCCTACCGATGGTATGACAACATTCGATCTTGGCGCGGTCGCGGAACAGATTTGGTCGGCGATGGTTATTCCGCCAAACCAGGTGCAGTTGCTTTTTTACATGACGGAGGCAGATGCGGCAACCCAAGCGAACCCACTATTAAGCGCAGTCACAACTACGATGCCGAATCAGGTTATTTACGTGAACAGCATGTATTACGAAACGGGATGCTTCTCAATTTCACAAATCACACTTAACGCGAGCAACTGTGCAGGTTCATGTATGGCGCCAACAAATTTGGCCGTTACTAACCTCACAAATACGACCGCGACTTTCTCATGGACCTCGACGGGAGACGAAACGGCTTGGGAAATGCTGATCTTACCTAATGGAGGTCCGTTTCCATTACCTACTATGCAGGGAATGACCGTAACCAATAATCCTGTGGTCTTCGACGGATTGGATTGTGATGTGTACGATGTGTACATTCGCTCCCTTTGTGATGCAAATACTACTAGCAACTGGTCAATGCCGGTCACCTTCGAAATGAATGATTGCGATGGTAACGAGATCGATCAGCCAACAAATCTCAACGCATGTGCTGTTGACGGCTTGGGATGTTTTGACCTCACTGTTAACGATGCTGAAGCGCTTGGTATTGATGCGACTGAATATCAATTATCCTATTTCGAAACTCAAGCCGACGCAGAAGCGGAAGCAGGTACAATAGCCAATCCCGAAGAATATTGTATGACAGCTGCCTCAGGAATGCAGCAAGTATTCATCCGCGTAGAGAACATCGAGTCAGACGAGTCTCAAATCGTCTCTTTTTACATTGCTGCGCAGGAAGTTCTTCTGAGTGCGTTGCAACTCCAGCCGCTTGTGGAATGTGACGAAGATGTTGACGGAAGCGTGGTTTTTAACCTTACCGACGTGGAGTCACAATTTTCCACCGGTAACACTTTTACTTATTATACCGACTTGACACACGCGCAACAGGAAAATGACCCTGTGGCCAATCCGAACGCGTATTCGATGCAAACTGTCAACTCTCTTATGACTATTTACATACGCGAATCGGTACCGGATGCCTGCGATATTATTTTTGCGGTACAGCTGCATGCGCTCACAAATTGTAACGCTTCAAATGAATGCGTCGGGGCAAATTCACTTTGTAACGCACTGGGAGTGCCTTTTACAAATACTATCGGATTAGAGGAAGCAGAGAGCGGGAACGACTATGGCTGTCTTTCGACCACGCCAAACCCTACTTGGTTTTACCTTCCGATCAGCGGTGAGGGAACAGTAAATTTGGTTATCGAACAAAGTACCGATATCGACATGGCTCAATTAGACCTCGACGTAGACTACATCATCTACGGTCCGTATGATAATCCTGTCATGCCATGTAGTGATTTAATCATCGATGAATTTATAGTTGACTGCAGTTATTCAGCTGATTTTGTTGAATATCCGGTCATACCCAACGCACAATCAGGCGAATTTTATTTGATTATGGTAACAAACTACAGCAACGATCCGGGCTATATCCGAATTTCAGAATTAGGAAGCAGCCAAGGGGAAATCGATTGTACAGGTTTGCGACTTACAGCTTTCGTTGATACAAATAGTAACGGTACGAAAGACGCAGGAGAAGCGAACTTTAGCCTTGGACAATTCCAATACGAGCTGAATAACAGTGCTGTAATTCACAACATAACATCACCAACCGGTGTACACCAGATCTACGACATAAATGTGGCTAATTCCTACGACTTGAGTTATACGATTGATCCTGGTTATGCCGCCTATTACGGAATCACGACGGCCTCTTATTCTAACGTAAGCGTGATAGCCGGCGCCGGACTACAGGATTATTTCTTCCCGGTCACCATTAATCAAGCCTACACAGATGTAGCGGTTACAGTCGTTCCTGTTGAAGCGCCTCGTCCGGGGTTTACGTATACCAATCTTGTGATTTATACAAATTTGGGTAGCCAGCCTGTGGCGAGTGGTAACCTTGTGTTTCATCGTGATCCACATGTGTCGTTTGTTTCAATTTCAGAACCTGGCGCAGTCATTACCGCCAATGGGTTCACCTACAATTACTCGAACCTTGGCCCGTTTGAAACCCGTATCATGACGGTTGTAATGCAAGTTCCGACGATTCCTGCTGTTGAGTTAGGTGATATGCTGACAACCAACGCTGAGATTACTCCATTTGCCGGTGATCTGACGTCCGAAAATAATTCCTCAGAAGTGGTTCAGGAAGTAATTGGTTCTTACGATCCGAATGACAAAGCCGAAGCACACGGTGGTGATATTCTGTTTTCAGACTTTTCGACCGATGATTATCTATATTACACAATCCGCTTTGAAAATACAGGAACGGCAAGTGCTATCAACGTAAACGTAGTCGACGTATTAAATGATCAGGTCGACGCGGAAAGTGTCCGGATGGTAAGCGCAAGCCACCCTTACGTGCTCGATCGTGTGGGCAGCCAGCTGAACTGGAAATTCGAAAACATATTGTTGCCACCGGTTACGCCGGGTTCTGAAGACGGGCACGGCTATATTACGTTTAAAGTGAAGCCGGTTCCCAGTTATGCCGTCGGTGACATTATCCCCAACACTGCGAACATCTATTTCGATTTTAATCCGGCAATTGTTACCAATACATTTATGACCGAATTCGTATCGTCGCTCGCAGTTAATGAATTTAAAAGTGGAGATTTCGTTGTCTATCCCAATCCGGCTGATGCAATGCTAAACGTGTCTTTACTGGAAGCGGGAACCATTCGTGACATTTCAATCTATGATATCAGTGGGAAAACAATTCAATCGCAGCCGTCAAGCGCAATGCCTGTCGAAACCATTGATGTGTCGAACATTGCCTCGGGAGTCTACTTTATACAAGTGACGACCGACGCCGCCTCAAAAGTGGTTCGCAAAATTGTGATCCAGTAACCGAAAACACTCAGAAAGCCGGCCAAGTGCCGGTTTTTTTATGAGAATAAGGCTGACCTGTGATCCCACGCGATGCTGATGAAGATTCCGAACAAAATCATGCAGTACACAAACTTGATGAATCCCGATGCGAGAAATCCAATAAACGAACCGGTTGCTGCTTTTAGTGCGCGCTTGTGATCGGTAGAATTGTAGATCATTTCACCCACAAAAGCGCCTACAAACGGACCAATTAAAAACCCAAACGGAATCGGAACGATAATTCCGACTATGAGTCCGATGTTCGTTCCCCAAACGCCATAGCTGCTGCCTCCAAAGCGCTTGGTACCATGTGAAGGAATGACATAATCCAGGATTCCGATCGTAATTGTGAGTGCAAACGTGATTCCGAGCATCCAGTAGTTCGTCGGCACGTCATCTGTAAGATAAAGCAAAAGCAAACCGAGCCAACTTAATGGCGGTCCCGGCAATACCGGAAGAAAACTCCCAAGAAGCCCCAATACCATACAAACGATCCCAGCAATTACAAGTAACAAATCCATAAAATTAATTTTTACTACTTTTGGACACTTAGACTATTGTTCTTCAATCCAATTTAAGCTTTTTCTCTGGCCGGACCTATGAAAAAAAATATCTTGCTGCTTCTTCCGCTCTTGATGCTATGCGTGTCATGCCAGTATTTTGACCGGCAAGTGCCATCGGAAGAGGAATTGTTACAGAAAGAGCTCAAGTCGATCAACTGGAATGAAGTAGATGAATTCCCAAGCGTCGCCGAATGCGATACTGTAGCCGATAAGGCCGAAAGACAGCGTTGTTTTTTTGAATTCCTAACTCAAACAATTCAGCAAAAACTTAGCATCGACACCTTAGCGTTGTTGTATCCAGAGCTCGACACCATTGATGTGAGGGTAACGGTTTTCCCAGATTCCCAGATTGAATTTGAACCTCAGGTAGCCGATAGTATTACTCAGGATACCATCATGATTGACAGCATAATCAAACTGCGACTTGCCGATTTTCCGAAAATCAATCCCGCAATAAAACGCGGCATGCCGGTGAAGACACAGTTCGTTTTGCCTGTGATTCTAAAGGCAAACTAGGCGGTGTACTTCCTGCCTTTCCACCGGTAACTGCCGAACATCGCAAAACATCCAACAAGCACGCAAAAGAACGGATACAGCAGCGCGCTGAACAGCGGGAAAAAAAATCGGCCGTTGCGCAGGAACGTGTTGGCTTGAATCAGCAGCGTGAAATCAGGGATGCACTTCAACAGAAATAATCCCGCGACAAACTCCCACTTAACGATATGAAATGCGGCCAGAAATACAGCCACAACAATCACAAGATTCCCAAGAAAAACAGCGAGCGCCAGATCGGCAGCAAAATAACTTTCATACGATGTCGATTTTGCGGCCCAGCGAACACGTTGGTGGATGAGCTGCAGCCAATTTTCGGAAGGTTGTGTCGATACAATTGCGTCGGCTGACTTCAGGTAACCAATTTTCTTCACATCTGCAGCAGCGGCTTTCTGCAACAGAAAAACATCATCACCGCTGGCAATGCCGTCGTTTCCGTTAAAGCCACGTAGTTCTGCGAACAGCCTTTTTGTGTAAGCGAAGTTCGCGCCGTTGCACATAAACGGTTTCCCGATCCCAAATCCGCCTATAGTTGCACCCTGAAGGCTCATCATGTCCAGGCGCTCGAAATGATGCCTGAACGAGCTGCTGCCGTCGTAGCAAATTGGAGCAGCAATCATTTCCACCTCATTGGAAACTATAAAACTGTTTAAGGTTCTAAGCCAGTTCGCAGGTACTTTGCAATCGGCATCGGTCGTAATTATCCACTGGTTCTGTATAATTGGAATTGCCCTTGTAATTGCATCTTTCTTGGGCGAGGCGGTCAGGCGCAGATTGTCAAGGACGGTGGTTTGAAGTTTTCCGTTCTGGAGCCGCCACTTGTTAACGAGGTTTGCCGAAAGATCTTGCGAGAAATCGTCAACAAAAATCAACTCCCATTTTTCATCAGGATAGTCCAGTTGTGACAGGCTTTGCAATAACCGCGGCAGGTTTTGGACTTCATCTCGAAATGGAACAATGATAGAAAACGTGGTTTCGGGCGAAGCCATAGTGCTTTCAAAATATCGGACTTTTCGAAAGCCGAATATCAGCACAAGAATGAACGTTGAATAGATCAGGGAATAAATCAGCAATAAGATCAGGACTGCTTCCATTGTGTCTTATAATTTAAAACGAAATAACTTCCAACGATGACCGGCAACACAACATTCAGAAACCACATCAGGGTCGCGACAAATATAACGATCCACTCATTGACACCCAAGATCCCAAAGAAATAGACGGCTACACTTCCTTTAACAGCAAAGTCCAAAAACTGAAACGTGGGTAACGATGACGCAAGGAAATAAACGCAGCAAACAGTTGCCATCAGTAGCAAATACGGAACATCAACATCGAACGCCCGAAACAGGAAATAATACTGATGCGAAAAAACCAGATAGCGGCCCATCGCCAGAAGAATGTTTTTTCGATGAATATTTTTTGGAAGCGCGTTAACCTTTAGCATCAGTTTGCGCAGCGAATATCCTTTTACTACGACTTTCCGCGTCAGCAGTAGCGCCACTAACAGCACCAGTAAGCAGGCAAAGCCAATAGCAATTAAACGCAGGCTCATAATTGGATAATACGCATTAAAATAAAAAAGTCCGAATAGCCCGAAAATCACCGACAATAGCATCTGAATGCCGTTGGAGATGAGGTTAAGTAACACGATCCGCTTAGCTTCTGCTTTTGCAAAATACAATGCCTTTGCGCCATATTCGCCAATTCCGTTTGGTGTAAAAATCCCGGCTGTCAACGCAGCGAGCACTTGTTTGGAAGCCTCGGCAACCGATATTTTCCGGAAACTGGAAACGAGATTCTGCCACTTCAGTATTTCAAAATACCGGTTCAGAAAACTTAGCAGCAAAATCAATGCGATTCCACCAATGCTTTTATTTTTTTCGAACTTTCCTGAAAAGCCTCGCCAGTCAAGTTTATCATTGTCGGCCAACTGCGAATAAATAAAATAAAACGCCCCGGCAACCACGATAAGTTTCGCAGATAGAATCAGGAAATGTTTAGCTTTGCCGGACGATGTCAACATGCTGCAAAGAACGGCAAATACAACAGCAATACCAATGTCACCGCAAACGAATCGTCTATACAGTAATCAATGACAACCGAACGGATTATACTCGGAATTGACCCTGGAACCACAATAATGGGCTTCGGACTCATAAGGGTTGTTGGAAAAAACATGGAGTTTATACAGCTTAATGAATTGATCTTGAGCAAGTATGACGATCATTATACGAAACTTCGCGTAATTTTCGAACGTACTATAGAGCTGATTGAAACCCATCATCCCGACGAAATCGCTATTGAAGCGCCGTTTTTCGGAAAAAATGTGCAGTCGATGCTGAAGTTGGGCCGCGCGCAAGGCGTCGCGATGGCGGCTGGCCTGTCGAGGCAAATTCCGATAACGGAGTATGAGCCCAAGAAAATTAAAATGGCTATTACCGGAAACGGTAACGCGAGCAAGGAGCAAGTTGCGAAAATGCTACAACAATTACTTGGTTTAAAGGAACTTCCAAAAAACCTTGACAGTACCGACGGACTCGCGGCTGCAGTATGCCACTTCTTTAATTCCGGAAAGGTAACAGCTGGAAAAAGCTACACGGGCTGGGATGCATTTGTAAAACAAAACGAAGACCGCGTAAAATAAACATTTATATTTGAGGGTTAACTAAAACCAAACCCATGAAAAAAATTTCGTTTTTAGCACTTCTATTTATTTCGGCGCTTACTATTTCGTGTTCGGAAGAAGAGAATTCAGAACCAGATAATTCGGTTGATGAAAATGATTATTTTAACTATACTGCCGACGGCGTAGATGTTCCGATCGAATCGTGGACAGCCGTTCGAAGTGAACACAACTTTGAAGTGGTGGGTCAGACTGCTGAAGGTGGAACCCTATATTTCGACTTCAATGCCATGGGCGACCTCGCTCGGGCTACGTCAACGCCTCCTATTGAGTCCGACCTACCATGGCAGGACAGCTTTTACGAGTTTACATCACATTATTTCGATTTCGAAATTGTTGCCATAGATGAGGTAAACAAGATAATAAAGGTGAACTATTCAGGAAACCTTTACGAAGAAGAATACGATTTAAACTCAGCTTCGACAATGGTTGAGGGCAGTTTTAATGTACATTACATCGAAGTAGAACCCATAATCCCCGGGCTGGGCGTTAAAGCGCAAATCGACGACCAGGACTGGTACTCGGTGAAATCTTCTACAACTATTATAGGAATTGACGATATTACGGTAGAGACGAACAGCGATGACGCTTACAAAATCTCCCTTCATTTCAATGATTCAGACCTGACTGTTGGCATGTATGATTTTACAAATGGATCAACCCCCGAGGTAATCCTCTCGAAATACGATCCTGCAACTCAAACGTATACAGATTACGAGTGTACAGGCACGCTCGTAATCACCGATAAATCAGTAGACGGCGTTTTGCCAATGATCACCGGTACGTTTAGCTTTACCGCATTTCACCCGCAGAACGATACAGAGATTCGGGTGACAAACGGAGTTTTCAAACAATTCTATTCAAACTAATACGGAGCAGGCTAACAACCTGCTCTTTTTTTATGTCCGGAATCTACATACATATTCCTTTTTGCAAACAGGCATGCCATTATTGCGATTTCCACTTTTCCACTTCCATGAAAAAGAAGGACGGGATGGTGATCGCGCTTGCGAAGGAATTACTCATCCGGAAAGAGGAAAATGATGATTTAGTGGAAACCGTATACTTCGGCGGGGGAACACCTTCGGTACTTACGACAGACGAAATAAATTTTCTGATTGACACCGTCAGGCAAAATTATAATCTGGCACCGTATCCTGAAATCACGCTCGAAGCCAATCCAGACGATCTTACAAAGACAAAACTTATAGAACTTGCCAAAAGCGATGTAAACCGTCTCAGCATCGGAATTCAGTCCTTTTTTGACGATGATCTGAAGATGATGAACCGCGCACACGATGCGTCGGAAGCAAAAAGATCGTTGGCTGAAGCCGTCCGGTTTTTTGATAACATATCCATTGACTTAATCTACGGGATTCCCGGAATGTCTAATGAGCGGTGGAAGCAAAACATTGCGACCGCATTGTCCTATAAAATACCGCATATCTCAAGTTATGCGTTGACCGTCGAGCCGAAAACGGCACTCAGGAAGCTAATCGATACAGGTAAACTGGTATCACCTTCGGATGAGTCGGCACAGGAACATTTTGAGATCCTTGTTGATACGCTTGAAGCAAAAAACTATATTCATTATGAACTCTCAAATTTTGGAAAAGAGAATTTTTTTTCGAAGAATAACTCCGCTTATTGGTTAGGAAAAAAATACATCGGTATCGGCCCGTCGGCGCACAGCTATGACGGGATCTCGAGAAGTTGGAATGTGGCTAACAATGCCCTTTACCTGAAAGGAATTGAGGGCGACGAACTTCCGTTAGAGACAGAAACGCTGACCCTGACCGACCGTTATAACGAGTACGTTATGACCGGCCTGCGGACCATTTGGGGAGTCGACCTGAATAGGATCGAAACCGAATTTGGTGAAAAATATCTTGAATATTTATTGAGTCAGGCAGATAGATTTATTAGCGACGGGCTTCTTGAAGTTACAGGTATTATTCTGCGGACGAGCAAAAAGGGGAAATTTCTTGCAGACGGAATTGCATCCGACTTGTTTTTGGTAAATTAGACGAGTCAAAAGTAGGCAGTGTCCCTATCCTAATCTAGAACATTCAGCAAACATGGTTGCGCAAATACAACATAACGACCAAATATTCGAAGTCAATTTTTCGAAGCCACTTGATATTTCGCTTCCGCTGACAAACGATGAAGCAAATCCAATTGCCTGGTACATTGAAAAACCAGAAATTGAACCGGTACGTTTTGGCGAATGGGTTGGCAAAGTCAGCGAAGGTGCCTCAACAAATTTCAACATGATCACCTTTAACCCTCATGGCCATGGCACACATACAGAGTGCGTCGGACATATAACCAAAGACTTCTACAGCATTAATCAATGCCTTCAGACCTTTTTTTTTATTGCTGAACTTGTTTCGGTCATGCCTGAAGAAATCAACGGTGACCATGTAATAACACTTGCGCAGTTGCAGACGGTGCTGGGATCGAAATCACGCGAAGCAGTTGTAATTCGGACCTTGCCTAATAAGTCGGGGAAGACGTCGATGAAATATTCAAACACAAATCCACCGTACCTTGATGTTGCTGCTGCAGCTTTCATTCGCGACAGTGGTATCCGACATCTGTTAATTGATTTGCCGAGTGTGGATCGAGAGCAGGACGAAGGAAAATTATTGTCGCACCGGGCATTTTGGAACGTTACTGATGTCGAACCTTTAAATGAAGATGTTCGTTTTGATGCGACAATCACCGAATTAATTTTTGTTTGCGACGAAGTGACAGACGGAAGTTACCTGTTGAATCTGCAAATAGCTTCGTTTGAGAATGACGCAAGTCCAAGTAAGCCGGTCTTATACAGCCTATCAGAATTATGAATATTGAAACATACTTTGAATATTGCCTGGCCAAGAAGAGCGTAACCGAACATCTTCCATTTGATGAAGATACGCTAGTGTTTAAGGTAGGCGGTAAAATGTTTGCATTATCGTCACTAAAGGAATGGGAAGGCGGAAATCCATCGATAAACCTGAAATGCGATCCGCAAAAAGCCGAGGAATTGCGTGCTGGGTACGATGGCGTAAAACCCGGCTACCACATGAGCAAAATCCACTGGAACACCGTTTCTGTAAATAAAGATGTACCCGATCTTCTTGTAAAGGAGCTTATTGATGAATCTTATGAATTGGTTTTAAAAAGTTTACCCAAAAAAGTACAGGCTGAAATCGCAGAAAACCAGTAAATTTGTAAGAGAGGTTAGATCACGTAAAGAAAAATCCAATGAACGAGCACATTAAAAGTTTCCTAAACGAGGAGCAGGATCCCAAAGCAATTGAAAAAATAACTGCAAAACTGAGTGATTTGCTGATGCGCAACGAGGAGATCGGCTATATCGGCGTCCAAAAGAAACCGGCAATCAATGTATTTCCCGACAGCATTGTTTTAACCAACAAGCGCATTATCCTTTGCAAACCGAAGAACCTTGGGCTGTCGATGGATTTTACGGATTACGCCTGGGAAGATGTTGCGGCAACCTTTGTAAAGGAAAACATCCTGGGATCAGAATTTTCGTTTTCAACTAAAACCGATCTTACGATTTCAATGGATTATCTTCCGAAAGCGCAGGCGCGGAAGATATTTACGTACGCTAAAGAACAGGTAGAATCTGCAAAGCAAGGCATCCGATTTCAATCGGCTGAAGTTCTTGAGGAAAAAGAGCCAGGTGTCTTTGCTTCATCTGACGCATCACCTATAGAACCAACGATAGAAATTGCCGAGACTGAGGAAGTCACAAACTTTGCCGAAATACTTCCTGTGATGCAGTCGGGTTATCGCCCGGAAAAGCAGTTTCCCGACGAAATTCCGGAGAGCATGCAGGAGAAATCCCTTAGCGAACTCTCAAGCGAAGAGCTCTTTGAGAAATTGCAGAATTACAAGAAGCTGCTCGACAACGGCCTGATCGTACAGAGTGAGTACGATGCGTTAAAGAAGCAGATTCTAGGATATCTATAGGTACAGTTTTCTCGGTAAGGTTCAGGGCCAGCGGCCGGTACTACCGAAGCGTTTCAAGTCCACCAGGTTTTACCCTGCGCCATGAACCCTGTACCTCTTTAAAATGTTCTCTTCTGTTTCTCAACAAAATTCCCAGCCTGTAGCTCAAGTAGTTCAGTTGCTTTTTTACGTTGGAGATTGTACAACTCCTTGTCGTGGGCAATATCTGCGTAGACTTTATCATGCATTGATGCGCTGGTTTTTACGAGGAGTTCGCGCTGGTATTTATCCTGGTTTATTGTCGCTTTAAGCGCCGTTTCCAGATCTTCAAGTTTAAAATCATATTCGCCTTTTGGAGACAGCATTTTGGCAATGATTGGCGATGTTTCGATGGCAAGGAACAACAACATGATAAAGAACGACGGAAGCCACGGAAGCTTGTTCAGTGCGTTTATCCGTGCCATTAATCCGTCGAAGTTGTCAATTACAGGCTGTGTATCGGCGACTTTCTTCTCAAGATCTGTTTGAAGGGTCGCCGCCTTTTTGTCGTTTGCCGCTATTTTCGCAAGATTATTTTTGCGCAGTGTATCGAGTTCGGCTTTGGCAAGGTCGTGCTTTGCGATCTTCTCTTTAAAAACCGGGCCTTTTCCCATTTTCATCGTGCCTTTTGTGCCTTCTGCTTCAGTAATATATGTTTCGTATAGGGCATTTACTTCCGCTTCTTTTTTTGCGATTTCTGATTTCAGGCTGTCGGTTTGCCCTTTGTTCTTATCCAGATCGGATTGAAAATAGCTCGCAACTTCTTTTTTATTGTTCAGCGCCATTGCGTTCTTTTCCTTCAGTAAAACGGTGTTGATCTCCTTTTCAAAAATTTTGATTTCAAGCGGCTTTGAGATAACAATTGCTATAATTATAGCCAATGCAATACGCGGCGAAGCCTGAACAAGTTCGTTTGTAAACGAGTCGCGTTTTCGGATTGTGGAAACGATAAACCGGTCAAGGTTAAATATTAAAAGTCCCCAAACGATTCCGAACGCGACCGCGGGAAATACGTTGTCGAAAACGGTGTAAAGTGCATACGAGGCGGCGATGAAAGCCATGACTGCGGTAAAGAAAACGGTAGCGCCGATTCCAATAAATTTTGTTTTCTCGCCTTCGGAGCAACCCTCGAGCAGGTTTTTGTCGGCTCCCGAACATAGGATAAAAAATGATTTAAGCATGGTGATTGATGATGATTGATTATCACAAAGTAACGGAGAATATGTGGAATTATTTGATGGCAGATGCTGCAAGTCGCGAAAACGCACAGCGTGGCAACCGAAAAAATGCAGGATGTTTCTGCCAGGATCAGCTGCGTTAGGGATGGAAGTAAGTGCCGCGCACTACGTACAGCCCGGCGGCTAACAGGATGTTGCTATACGGTAGTATTGGATTCGCCGCAACGCCAAAAAAACAAACCATCAAGTACATTTAGTCCTTTAAGATTTTCTCTTAAGGACCCAATGCTCTTAATGGTTCAAACTTTTTACTTCATGCCTTCGTGGCTCTTGTTATTTGCTCAGCTCGACGAAATACTTATAGAACAGCGGGATTGTCTCAATTCCTTTCAGGTAATTAAAAATCCCAAAATGTTCGTTAGGCGAATGGATCGCGTCGCTGTCAAGTCCGAAGCCCATCAAAATGGTTTTGCTTTTCAGTTCTTTTTCAAAAAGGGCCACAATCGGAATGCTTCCGCCGGAACGCACCGGAATCGCCGGAACGCCGAATGTCTCGGTATATGCTTTGTTCGCCGCCTGATAGCCAATGCTGTCGATCGGCGTTACATAACCTTGTCCGCCATGATGTGGTTTCACTTTCACCGTGACTCCGCTTGGTGCGATGCTTTCGAAATGCTTTGTGAAGAGTTCAGTGATTTCTTCCCAGTCCTGGTTTGGCACAAGTCGCATTGAAATTTTAGCAAATGCTTTACTCGCAATTACGGTCTTTGCACCTTCGCCAGTATAGCCGCCCCAGATTCCGTTAACATCGAGTGTAGGCCGGATTGAATTGCGTTCATTGGTCACATAGCCTTTTTCGCCATAAATATCATTCAGGTCGAGTGCTTTCTTATAATCCTCGAGGCTGAAAGGCGCTTTTGCCATTTCGGCACGTTCCTCAGTTGAAAGCTCTTCGACTTTATCGTAAAAACCGGGAATCGTAATGTGGTTGTTTTCGTCGTGCAGCGACGCTATCATTTTGGCTAATACGTTGATTGGATTTGCAACTGCACCTCCGTACAAACCCGAGTGCAGATCGCGGTTCGGGCCCGTGACCTCAACCTCAACATAGCTGAGTCCGCGTAGTCCGGTTGTAATCGACGGCTGTTGGTTTGAGATCATTCCGGTGTCGGAAATCAATATTACATCGCATTTTAGCTTTTCCTGGTTTTGTGCCACGAATCCGCTGAGGCTTTTAGACCCAACTTCTTCTTCGCCTTCAATCATAAACTTGACGTTGCACGGAAGTGAATTCGACTGCACCATATATTCTAATGCCTTTACGTGCATGTACATCTGGCCTTTGTCGTCGCAGGCACCGCGCGCGAAGATGGCTCCCCCGGGATGCATATCTGTTTTCTTGATGACCGGTTCGAATGGCGGCGATGTCCAGAGTTCCATTGGATCCGGCGGCTGAACATCATAATGCCCGTATACTAAAACGGTAGGCAAATCCTTATCAATTATTTTTTCTCCGTATACAATGGGATAACCGGGTGTGTCACAAATTTCGACGATGTCGCAACCTGCTTTCTCCAGACTCACCTTTACGGCATCGGCCATATCGATAACATCCTGTGAGTAAGCAGGATCAGCGCTGACCGAAGGGATTTTAAGTATTTCTATCAATTCGGAGAGAAAACGTTCTTTGTTTTTCTGAACGTATTGTTTGATTGTGTCCATGAAGTAAGCGTTGGTTCAAAATCAAAATTAGCAAAAAAGCCGGAATAAATTTTTTGTAAAAAGTGTTTTGAATATTCGAAGTTATGCCTATATTTGCACCTCTATTGAAACAAAGCAATTTGTTACCCATCGCGGATATGGTGAAATTGGTAGACACGCCAGACTTAGGATCTGGTGCCGCAAGGTGTGTAGGTTCGAGTCCTATTATCCGCACTAAGCTCCACTGAAAAGTGGGGCTTTTTTATTTTAAGGTGCCACAAACATTGCCGGCGGAAGGTCTTGTTCATTGAGGTTGCATTGGTCACTTAGTTTTTTGGCGTTGCGGCGATCGTAATTTCGCGTTTTATCACGTAGCATCCGCCGCCGGGCTATTCGCTGTAGCTTTGCCGCTCGTAGCCTCGCGCCAAAGGCTGCCGCTGCCATCCCTAACGCGACCACTCAATACATCGCAGTTACTGCTTTAGTTTAATCTTAACAGAGGCCGACTGGTTTTCTTTGCTCCTGTTTCCATAAATTTACAATCCCTAAAACCCGAAAATGTTACACCTACGAACGCTCGTGCTGCTTTCTGTTTTTTTACGTTTTCAGCCACTGCCCAACAACCAAATACAAAAGACATGAATCCGTTTTTCGCACCCTATTCCACTCCGTATAAAGTTCCGCCGTTTGACAAAATCGAGAACGTCCATTTTAAACCGGCCATTTTGGAAGGAATCCGGCAACACGATGAAGAGATCGCTGCAATCGCTTCAAACCCTGCTGCGCCTACCTTCGAGAATACGGTAGCTGCAATGGATATGTCGGGTGAATTGCTGTACAACGCCAACACAGTATTCTCAAATATAAACGGTGCGAACACCAATCCGGAAATTCAAAGAATTGCCAAGGAAATTGCACCTGATCTGGCGGCACATTACGACAATACTTACCTGAACGCCGCTCTTTTTGCACGCGTAAAAAGGGTTTATGAAATCCGGCAGGCGTCAAATCTAAGTGGCGAGCAATTAAAGTTGCTGGATAAGATCTACAAATCGTTTGTCCGCAGCGGCGCTAACTTATCCGATTCCGATAAAGCAAGACTGCGTGCGATCAACAGTGAGGTTTCTGTATTGACGCTCAATTACGGTCAAAATCTTTTGTCGGAAACGAACGGGTTCCAACTGATCATTGAAGATAAAGATGATTTAAGCGGACTTTCGCAAGAAGTCATAGACGCCGCATCAGCAGAAGCAACGGCAAAGGACAAACCGGGGAAATGGATTTTTACTTTGGCAAACTCAAGCGTCATGCCGTTCCTCCAATATAGTTCAAACAGGCCGTTGCGGGAGAAAATATGGAATGCCTACCAGATGCGCGGAAGTCATGGGAATGAAGCCGATAATCGTGAAATCGTTATAAAACTCGCGAATTTACGCAACGAGAAAGCGCGGCTTCTTGGTTATAAATCACATGCCGATTATGCGCTTGAGGAATCGATGGCAAAAAACCCCGAAAACGTAAACAGGCTGTTAAACGAACTTTGGGAACCCGCCCTGGCAATCGCGAAACAAGAGGCTGCCGACATACAGCAGATGATGAAGCGGGACGGAGTTGACCATCAGGTCCGGCCATATGACTGGCGATACTACTCCGAGAGAATCCGGCAGGCAAGGTTCGATCTTGATGAGCAGGAACTAAAACCGTATTTCAGCCTGGTGAACGTGCGCAACGGAATTTTCACGGTCGTCGAAAAGCTTTACGGATTAAGATTCCGTCAAGTCGAGAACGTACCTGTTTATCATGAAGACGTCACTTCGTGGGAAGTAACCGAAGCAAATGGCGCGCATGTTGGGATTTTGTATATGGATTTTCATCCGCGCGAGTCCAAACGAGGTGGCGCGTGGATGACATCGTATCGGAATCAGCGCACACAAAGCGACGAACGTCAGGCGCCTGTTATTTCCATCGTTTGTAACTTTTCCAAGCCCACGGCAACCACGCCTGCGCTGCTCACTTTTGATGAGGTAACAACGTTCTTCCATGAGTTTGGCCATGCACTGCACGGGTTGCTTTCGAACGTGACGTATCGGACACTGGCAGGAACAGCGGTGCCGCGTGATTTTGTCGAATTGCCGTCGCAGGTGATGGAAAACTGGGCAGCAGAACCCGAAGTACTTAAATTGTATGCGAAACATTACATTACAAATGAAGTCATTCCTGATTCGCTAATTCAGAAATTGCAAAACGCAGCGACATTCGGGCAAGGTTTTGCGACCGTAGAATATCTTGCGGCCTCGTTCCTGGATATGGATTATCACTCGCAAACAAGGGATATTACCACTGATACAGCAACGTTTGAAAAGCAGTCGATGAACAAAATCGGATTGATCGATGCCATTATTCCACGCTATCGAAGCACGTACTTCAGCCATATCTTCTCAGGAGGTTATTCAGCCGGATATTACAGCTATATTTGGTCGGCTATTCTGGACTCGGATGCGTTTCAGGCATTTAAATCCACTTCATTGTTTAACCCCGAACTTGCGAAATCGTTCCGCACAAACATCCTCGAACGCGGTTATACCGAAGATCCTATGACAATGTATAAGAACTTTCGCGGTGCCGAACCGTCGATCGAGCCGTTGCTGAAGAAAAGAGGGTTGATGAAGTAGGCAGTAGGCACTCTGTAAGCTGTGGGCCATACTTTGCCTGATTTAGCTTCAAGACAATGTTCCACTGCAAACTGTAAACTGAGACTCCATACTCATTACCCGTGATAAACCCGGGAAGCAATAATCTTGGTTTCTTTCACTTCAAGAACTTCAGCGACAAGCATAGCCTCTTCGCCTTCGACCTGCCGAATATATTCCATAAAGACACGATCGCCGTTTGCGGTAAGTGAAGTCACTTTGTAATGAAGCGAAGGTAATCTCTCGAACGCATCTTTCCACCATTCGCGTAAGGCTTGCTTTCCTCTTACGAGTCCGTTGCTATCGGGCTGGCGGATCTTGAGTTTCGGACTATAATGTTCGGCCTCGTCGTCATAAAGCGATAAAAGCTGTTCAAGATTATGCGAGTTGAAGGCATCAAACCATTTGAAGGCTATCGATTGTAGTTTTTCGTGGGACATTTAGAAGAGGTACAGGGTTTAGGGTACAGGTTCAGGGGGAAGAACTAGGAAAAAGGCATAAGCGAAAGGTTCAGGATTCAGGCAGAGCACACTTAGATCTTGATCTTCTGCGCCTTGCCAATTGTTCACCGTTTACTGTCAACTGTCAACTTCTATACGTTCTTTAAATTTATAATCTCCTGCTCGGTTAAAAACCTCCAGTTTCCTCTTGGCAGATTTTTCTTGGTGAGCCCGGCGAAGGAAACGCGGTCGATCTTTAGCACATCGTAACCGACGTGTTCGAAGATGTTGCGTACAACTTTGATATTCGATGTTCGCATTTTTATTCCGATTTCGGTTTTTGGCTCATTTTCGATGTAGCTGATTTCTTCCACAGTAACCCGATGCCCGTCTATTGTTATGCCTTTTTCAATCTTCTCAAGGTCTTCGAATTTCAAGTTTTTGTCTAGCGACACCTGGTAAATTTTTGACGATTTCTGGTTTGGAAGGCTAAATTTCCGGATCATATCAGTATCGTTTGTAAACAACAAAAGTCCGGTTGTATTTTTATCCATTCGGCCAACAGGAGCGATCTTGGCGTTTGTCGAGCCTTTTACAAGTTCGAACACATTGCGGAATTCGTTTGCTTCATCTTCTGCAGTGGTAAAGTTCTTCGGCTTGTTGAGCAGTATATATTCTTTTTTCTCAGGTGTAACAATGGATCCGTCAAAATTTACAACATCGCCTGGTTTTACGAGATAACCCATTTCGGTCACAGGAATTCCGTTTACTTTTACATTGCCCGATTGTATATAGATATCGGCATCACGACGGGAACAGATACCTGAGTTTGCAATATATTTATTAAGCCTGATCTCGTCTTTTGCTTTCTCACGCTTGGGAGCCTGATTTGGCTTTTTCGCGGGTTTTGCTGCTGCCTCGGCCTCGGCTGCTGCCTTTGCTTTTGCATTCATTGGTTTGTCCTTTTTCGGACCTTGCGCACGTTTCGCCATAGCAGGTTGTGGCTTGCTGAAACTGCTTTTACGTTCTCCTCCCGGTCTGCTTGAGGCACCTCTTTTGTTGCCTCCGTCGTTCTTGTTCATTCTTGTACTTTTTGCAAAGGTAAGCATTACAATGGCAGATTGTTAGATTAGTTAGAGCGATAACAGATCACAGACAACAGAAGACAGACTCTTTAAAGTACGAAGGTTATTAGAAGCTTATTCCCGCTTTTCGCCTATCTCTCCGCTTTGCTGCGAGGATATCGGCTTCAATCGGGGCTAGGTTGTGCGGTAATTGGGAAGTGTTTTAGCCCTGATGGAGGCGGCATCCTTTTTTATTTTGAAGAAGTATGATTTAGAAGATACCTACGATGAATAAAAAAGATACAGCCGATAGCAGGATTAGCTTCAAATCCTGGTTAAGAGCCACTTCTTGCCGTTCCACAAAACAGACGGATCAATCAAGACAATACAGAAAACGCCCGCTACGATGATACATTTCAACATCAGGTGCAGGTTTGCGTATTGATTTTTCTCGTTCGCCTTCCATAAAAACAACAGGAAGAACAGCAGCACGCCAAAACATACATAAAAATAGATGTCCATGTAACCCACGTGGTAGATCTCGATCAGGACATAAACCGGAAGAACGGTTAAAAGAGCCAGCGCCGTAATAATTTTTTTAGCGACCTTTTCACCATAAATAATGGGGATCGTATTATATCCGTTTGCCATATCGCCGATAAGATTCTCAAGATCCTTTATCATTTCCCGGATCAGCATCAAAAGGAACAGAAATGTTGCGTGGGCAAAAATTACCTGATAGAAATTTTTGTAGTAAAGCAGTATCGCGAAAAACGGCAAAATTGACATCAATACTGCCATAAGGTTTCCGACCACTACGTATTTTTTAACCTTATGCGAATAAAACCAGATCATAAAAATATATACCGAGAAGAACAGTACGGCGCGCCACGAGATGAAGCAAGAAACGAGCACGACCAGGAAATTCAGCGAGAAATAAACATAAAGTTTGGTCTTTTGACTTACAAGCCGGTCGAGCATCGATTTGTTAGGCCGGTTGATAAGGTCTTTCTGGCTGTCGTAGAAGTTGTTGATAATATATCCCGAGGCAATCGTTAACGAGGTCGCCACCACGATGAGAAAAAGGTTCAGGTCAAGGAGCACCTGCAACGCAGGAACTTCGGGCGCCAGTATGAATATTGCCGAAAGGTATTGCGCCAGAATTATAATCGGAATATTGTAGCCGCGAACAACAGACAACAAACTGATAATTTTCATTATGAGAAGTTTGTTCTTTCTGCTGAGCATCTTTGGGTGCAGGGTTTAGGGTATAAGAGAAAGCGGGCGGCAGCTGCTCTGGATTAGCATCACATTAAAATTGGTAAACGACCTCCAGCTTATAATCTTTGAGCGAGGCTTGTGCTTTTTCAAGATTTTCAGTAAATCCCAGGATATAACCGCCACCGCCTGAGCCGCAAAGTTTTAAATAATAGTCGTTGGTATCGATGCCTTTTTGCCAGATTCCGTGGAATTGTTCCGGGATCATCGGCTTGAAATTGTTAAGAACAACTTTCGAAAGTTTCTTCGTATTGGAGAAAAGCGACTTCATATCGCCATGAAGGAAATTCTCGATGCACAAATCGGTATATTTTACGAACTGATTTTTGACCATCGCCCGAAAGCCTTTGTCTTTCAGGCTTTCCATAAAGATGCTGACCATTGGGGCGGTTTGTTTGACCATTCCGCTATCGAGCAAAAATACGGCTCCTTTGCCGGACAGGCTTTGCGTGGGAATTCCGGTTGCTTCGATATTATCGTGTGAATTAATCAGGATCGGGATGCTAAGGTAACTGTTCAACGGGTCGAGGCCTGAACTTGTTCCGTGGAAAAAAGACTCCATTTTTGAAAATACCTGCTTTAGTTTCAGCAGTTTTTCACGCGTCAGGTTTTCGAGAACCGTAATTTTATCGTTCGCATACTGATCGTATATAGCCGCTACCAGTGCGCCGCTGCTCCCGATTCCGTAGCCTTGCGGAATACTCGAGTCGAAGTACATTCCCGCTTCAACATCGCTCTTCAATTTGTCGATATTGAAAGTCACCAGTTGCGGCTGCTCAGTCTGGATTGTATCTAAATGCGATACGAAGCGCTTGAGGCTTTGATTCGATCTGATCGCTTCAACAGACGGATTTTCATCCATCTTCAATGCACCTTTAAAAAAGTTGTACGGAATCGATAGCCCGCGCGAACCTTTATTGATTGCGTGCTCACCGAACAGTAAAATTTTGGAGTAGAATAGTGGACCTTTCATTTAGAATAATTAATAGTTAATACTTAACGATTAATAATTTTTGCTTTTCGTGCTATTGATAATCTTCGTTAGCAATCGTATTTGTTCAACTGCCTTGGGCTTGCTATTGGTGATCTGAATAGCATTCAGATAACCTGACAAATGTAGTAAATCTATCCAATACTTCGTCTCGTTTGCCTGCTTTAAAGAGCTGAAAGGGGTTAACTATGAATTATTGTGTAAAAAAGCTCCTTCTCCCACATCATCACAAATAAATTGTTGGTTCTGACAAAGGTCTATCAGTTCAGTTTTAATAAATTCCAGTGCTTTTTCTTTTACGTTCTCCGGATACAGGACATGGACATTCGCTCCTGCATCTAACGTGAAACAGACAGGAATATTAGTTGCAGTGCGATATTCCCAGATGCGATTGATGATTTCGAGTGTGTTTGGCTTCATTAAAAGAAAGTAAGGCTGCGAAGTCATCATCATCGCGTGAAGCGTTAGGGCTTCGCTCTCGACAATTGTCATAAATTCGGACAGATCGCCCGATTGAAGTACTTCATCCATTTTCGCCATGTTGATTTTCGCCTGTTCAAAGCGCGCGTTTGCAAAAGGATGGTTTCGCATCAGTTTGTGTCCGACACTACTTGAAACCTGTTTTTCGTGCTGATCCACAAGCAGGATCGTATCTTCAAAATGCAGAAAGATCGGATGGATATCTTTCCGATATTCTAAACCGTATAGATCGGAACTTCCTTCAATAGCATCGTGTTTTCCCCAAACCACGATATTTCCCTTTATACTTCTGCATGCGCTTCCGGAGCCGAGTCGTGCCAGAAAAGACGCTTTTTTATAGAAATGTTCTTCCGTCATTTCGGGATCAAGCTTCCTTTCAAGCGCCATGATGTTCATAGCCAAAGCGGCCATTCCTGATGCCGACGAAGCAATACCTGAACTGTGGGGAAATGTATTTCGGGTGTCGATTGTAAAATGGTACTCCGATAAAAACGGCACGTATTTTTTGACGCGGTCGAAGAAGGTCCCGATTTTGGGCTTGAAATCTTCTTTAGGTTGTCCTTCAAAAAGCAAGTCGAATGAAAAATCACCGTCAGATGCCTTTCGCTCATATGAAAGCTTTGTAATTGTTTTGCAATGGTTCAGCGTAAAACTAATAGAAGGATTTGCCGGGATTTGATTCGGTTTCTTTCCCCAGTATTTGACGAGTGCAATGTTACTTGGGGCGCTGTATTCGGAAAAACCCTTTTCTACTTTAGCGGAATATTGAGACGGTAGGAATTCGTTCTCAGCCATAAACAGATTTTTTTGTAAAGATAAAGCTTTTGCTGTGGGCTAAAAAGTTTGATGTAATAATTGAATTGTTTAATTTTAATAAAAAAGCACATGAACAAATTCGTTAAAATACTCGTTTTCGTTGCGACCTGTGTTGGAGTGGGTTACATCAGTAGCTCGGCCACGCAATCGTCAGACGACACCTGGTACCCAACGCTGGTGAAGCCGTCATTCAATCCGCCTGATTATATTTTCGCACCGGTTTGGTCTACGTTGTACATCATGATGGGTATTGCCGCCGGACTTGTGTGGGCAAGGATTGAACACCATCGGGACGAGGTCAGAAGTGCGCTATTGTTCTTCGCGATTCAGCTCGGATTGAATGCGCTCTGGTCGGTCTTGTTCTTTGGCTTCAAAAATCCGCTACTGGCGCTTATTGAGATTGTTATCTTGTGGTTGATGATCTACGAGACTTTCGTGAAGTTTACAAAAGTCGACAAAATTGCAGGCTACCTGTTAATCCCATACCTGATGTGGGTTGCGTTTGCGGCCGTTTTGAACGCGAGCATCTGGTGGCTCAATAAATAGAAATCCCGCAGGTGAACGGGATTTTCTTCTTTTTCCGGATTTATCTGATAATAAGTTTTTTTACAGTTTTTAAACTGTCGGATGTTGCAATCGTTACTGTGTAGATGCCTGGTGACAATCCGGATACGTCAACTATCGACTGATTTTCCGAAACGTACGCTACTTCTAATATTAATTTTCCCAATACGTCATGGATGCTGATATTCGTAATGGTCTGCGGTTCGTGTGACGATATGAATATTGTATTCGTTGCCGGGTTAGGATATACTTGAAAAGTGTCTCTATTGAAGCCGGCGTTTGATAACTGCTGTACAAATTCTGTTTCGAACGTATTGGTCACAATTGCGGGGTTAAAGTCAAAGTAGATATCAGCAGTATTTGGGATAATGTCACCTATAGCATAACCGGGATTAGGCTTTACCCGATAGGTTATAAAACCATTGCTGCCTTCAGCGTCTGTAGATTCTGGCGGTAGTTGAATATCATCAAATTGCCACGTTAGCAGATCACCGTTTTTTGTCATCGTGTAATTATGGCTGGCACGAACCATTTGAATTGTTGATGGGTCAAGTTGGTCGTCGAGTTGATTTTCTACGCGAACAGTTAAAGCGTTTGCAGTTCCGGTGTTTTGGAACCGTATCGTGTAGAAGAGATAATCATCCTCAGTAAATACGGAATAAACAATTTCTGGCCCGTGTGATTCCATTATATCATTCGGATCATATGAACCTACTATCTCCTGGGTCACCGATGTGCTATTATTTCCCAGGTTAATATCCACGGCCTGTGTTGAGATAGTAGCGGAATTCGTAAGGAAATCGCCCAGTGAAATTGTGGGGATCGTTGGCACCGTTAAATTAACTACGAAATATTGCCATTCACCTGGCTGCAGATTGCTGTAATCTAACGTAAGTCCGGTTGGGGTTGTGGTAAAACCGGGTTGATTCACGCCGGTCATCGTTGTTAAGGGATCTTTTGTAAATGTTATGGTACCCGATGCAGGGGTGATACCAACATTTCTATAATAGATACTTTGTGCGTTGACCATACCGGGAACTGGTGGATTTAAAGGCATCATTAGTATCTGTACATCGTTGAAGGGCGTTGTCATTGTTACCGGAAAGTAAAATACCGGAGTAGCCGATGGAAAAACTACGTCTTCATACGTGGCTACAGTTGACAGGGTAAAATAGGGTGAGTACTCATCATCAATTGCAAAGTTTAAGTTATAAGCATCTCCCGGCGATGCAGAGAATGAGTAGTAACCTACCGGTGAGTATCCAGTTGTAGTTGTTGATGCCGTGGTGTTTTCGATTTCAAAAGTTCCGTATGAAAAATCAGCTTCACTACTGTCTTTAATGTTGTTACCATTCCCATCAATGAAAGCTATTAGAATTGCATCAGGAACAAAACATTCAACCTGCGCCGCCCAGCCTTCGCCGGTAATTGCGCTACCGTTTGTCCGAAACAAAAACGTCAGGCAACCGTCGGGGCTCGTAGACTGAAACGGTCCTGGGATAGTAGTTCCCCAGAAACTTCCGGGAACTGCGCCTGGAATTCCTCCGCCGTCGTTTGAACTCGAAAATTGAGGGGCAAGCTCTGAATCTCCATTAAATACGTAAAGCCCGTCGCCACCAGCCTCAGTTGAAAAGGAGTTGAAGGTTACCCTGACTACTTCTCCTGCATTGTCCGGACAGATAGTTGTGGTTTGATTGGTTGCGGCAATATAGTTATCGGTACTTCCACCGTTGTCATAAAATGCTTCACCACAAGAAAGCACATCACTGGGCATAGTAGAAATTGGCCCGGCCCACATACTGGTATCAAAGGAATTTGACCCGCACCACGTACGCACATAAAGGTCATAACAGGTATCCGGAGTGAGCCCGGTCACCGTAAATGGCGCGGATTCTGCCATTACGCCAGTTGAAGATTGAGATGGCGCGGCTGATCCGCATGGAAGTACAAGTACCTCGAAAGGATTTGCAAAACCCATTGGGTCGGTCCAGCCAAACGTTAGCGACGTCGGAGTAACATTTGACAAGGTAAGTGCCGTTGGCTTGACACAATATCCTTCGGAATTGCAACTCACTTCGGCTTCCCAACCCGATAAGTTTCCGCTGGCGTCACTGCGAAATCGAAATGTCAAACATCCGTCGACACTCGAAGAAATAAAAGGGCCGGGGATGATGCTTCCCCAATAAGCACCGGGCATTCCACCGGGAATACTCCCTGCAGAATTGCCGCTGGAAATTAAAGGATCGGATGTTGAGTTCCCGTCATAGACATAAAGGCCGTCAGAACCAGCCTCAATGTTAAATGATGTAAAGGAAACGTGAACCTGATCGCCCGGGACCGTAGGGCAGATCGTGTAGGTTTGATCGGTGTTGGGTAAGTAGTTTCCGCTGGAGCCTCCGTTATCCAGGAACGTTCCGCCGCATACAGGCTGGGCTGTGAGAGCAACAGGAATGGAGATTACAAGAAAGAGAAAGCCGAGTAACGTTTTATTCATGTCGTATGGTTTTTTATTCTATCCCAGAACTTAGCCTCCCAAATATATTGATTTTTAATTGCTTACACGCCTAGGAAAATGGTTCACAAATATTTTTCGCCAAAATATAAGAACCAGTCCATGCGTTCTGGAAATTGAAGCCGCCGGTAATGGCATCAATGTTCACAATCTCACCTGCAAAATAAAGGTTTTCGTGCAGTTTGCTTTGCATTGTTTTGAAGTTGATTTCACGAAGATCGATTCCGCCTGCGGTAACAAACTCTTCTTTAAACGTGCTTTTGCCGTTAACCTTAAATTCGCATTTCGTAAGCTGTGTCGCCAAAGTTCGGAGATTTGCTTTTGACAGATCCGCCCATTTGATATCGGTGTCAATTCCCGATGCGGCCACCAGGCTTTCCCATAACCGGTTCGGCAGCCTGACATTTCCGAACCGATCGGCAGCAGGATTTTTTGACGCGGTTTTTTTTGGTGAAGCAGCTTTTAACTCACGAAGCAATTTGTCACAGCCTTCAGTATCGAGATCGTTCAGCCAGTTGACGTATATCGAAAATTGATAATTCTTTTGATGCAAGATCCGCGCACCCCAAGCCGACAATTTGAGTACCGCCGGACCGCTCATTCCCCAATGTGTTACCAGCAAAGGACCCGATGCTTCTAGTTTAGTATCCTTCACCTGAACGGTCGCCAACGCGGATACCCCTGGAAGGTCCTTGATTCGGGCATCTTTGATATTAAATGTAAATAAAGACGGGACAGGTTCAACAACAGTGTGCCCAAACTGTTGTAGCATTTCCCACATTTTCGGGTTGCTTCCGGTTGCAAGGATCAGTTTTTCGGTGGTAAATTGTGCCGATTGCGTTTCGATTTTCCAAATTTCTGCTGACTTGTAGATCGATTGGACGCTTTGGCCGGTGCAGACATCTATCTTCAGCTTCCGTGTGCATTCTATGAAACAGTCGATGATCGTTTGGGACGAATCCGACGTTGGAAACATCCGGCCATCTTCCTCAATTTTGAGTTCGACGCCGTGCCGGTTGAACCAGTCAATTGTATCTCCTGAGGCAAACTGATGGAACGGGCCGCGCAGTTCCTTTTCGCCACGAGGATAAAATTTCACAAGTTCATTCGGTTCAAAGCAGGCGTGTGTTACGTTGCATCGGCCGCCGCCGGAAATCCTTACTTTTGTTAGCACTTCTTTACCGCGTTCCAGAATTGCGATTCTAAACTTAGGATTTTGTTCGGCTATGTTTATTGCGGCAAAAAAACCTGCTGCGCCACCGCCAACTATGACAATATCGTAATGGCTCATATTCGATTGGGATAGTCGGTTATAATTCCATCTATGTTATATGACCTGGCATTGTCAATGTCGCTAGGTTCATTTACCGTCCATGTGAGTACTTCAAAGCCTTTCCGCTGCATTTGCGCAACGTTCCCGGCGTCTAGCAGATGATAATACGCATGTATGGTTTCTGCATTAATAAATTCAGCAAAGCCGATTGCAAGATCAATGTCGGTTGCTGTGAGAACGCCGACAGGTATTGCCGGATTCATCTTCCGAACGTGCTGCAGCGCATTCCAGTCGAATGACGAAACCAAAAAAAGATCAAAGTGCCAATCCTGTTCTGCAACGAATTGCTCAATTAATTGTACAACAGGTCCGGTCGTATCTGCTCCCTTAAGTTCAATGTTGACCATGCTTTGGCGGTCGATTAAATGTAACGTTTCAGAAAGTGTCGGGATCCGTTCGTTGTTGGCGCATCGGAAAGACCGTATTTGCTGAAGTGTCATCTGGCCCACGATCCCGGAGCCGGTTGTGGTACGTTCAAGCGTGTCGTCGTGAATGACTATGATTTCCCCGTCGGAAGTTAAATGTACATCGAGCTCGATGCCGTCAACACCCATTTCAATTGCTTTTTGGAATGCGGCAAGTGTGTTTTCGGGTTCAATTCCCGATGCGCCACGATGTGCAATTTTCAGCATAAATATTTTCTGCAAACATAAAAAAAGCCCTCGTTGCGGAAGGCGTTTTGTGAAATCGTTTGAATTATTTTTGTTCGAGCAGCACGATGTGGTAAGGAGTATCGATTACTAGTCGGCCGTTTTTAACAGTAGCTTCTTTCCCTGAGTAGGCGTCTCTCATTACAGTGTTGTTTTTAAACAACGAGGCCATGTGGATTTCCTTTCGTCCGGCGGGAAGGTCCAGGCCGACGATTACGCGGTCGGAGTAATCACCATTGGAGTAGCCGCGGCTAAAGATATACGGTGCCGATGAAATCCGCTGATGGACTCCCGCGCCGATTGCAGGATGATTTTTTCGGAACCGTCCCAGTTTTTGCCAATGCGTAAGTGTTTCCTGCAATTTCGGATCGGCCTCAAGTTCGCTCCAGTTCATAAACGAACGGAGCTTTGCATCGCCTTGTGCGGCCGCAACATCGAGTCGGCGGCCGGTTTCATCGCCATAATAAACCTGTGCAACTCCGGGCGAAAGTAATAGTTTGGTTCCCCCTTCCACGGATTTTGTACGTTGTGCATCAAACGGTGCGCTATCGTCGTGTGACGAGAGGTAGTTTAAGACGCTATAGCCTTCGAGTTCGTTGTTCAATTTGGTGGAATACTTTGCGAAAATCGTTTCATAATCCTTCTGCGCATCCCATTTGAATTCGAAGTTGATCATGTTATTAAATCCGCTGTCATAATAGTTCACTTTTTTATCGCCGAAGTCGAACGATTGTCCGCCGCTTATGCCATAGTTGTACACCTCGGCAATAGTGTAAAACTCGTTGTCATCGAGAACTTTCGAAGGATTTTTTTTCTTCCAGTTTTCGAACGCAACGTTACACTGCGATTTAAATTCGCCCCAAACCTGCTCGCCGGTATGTTTCACCGTATCAGCGCGATAGCCGTCGATTCCAAATTCGGTGATGTAATCGGTAAGCCATTTAATGATGTAGTAACGTGGCGCTCGCGGGTAACCCGTACGTTTAAAAAATTCGTCCAGCTCTTTCATCTCGCGATCATAGCGTCCTTCTGCTTTCCATTTTGAAACCAGAAAGGCGGGAAGTTCAACAGGCTGATCGTTTTCTGTTTTAATATCAGGAAGATTCTTTACCAATGTGCAGGCTGTAGTGGTTTCAAAGGTTTTGTAGTCACATTGAGGCCCGGTGCGCACCCATTCTGCCGGCCACACAGGATCAGCGGAAGTGACCGGCCCTGTATGATTGATAACTGCGTCAAGTACGACCCTAATGCCACGTTGATGCGCTTTTTGCACCATTTCGGCCAGGTCTTTCTCTGTGCCGTAATTCGGATCCAATTTTGTCCAGTCGCGTGTCCAATAGCCGTGGAACCCATAAGAAAGTCCGGTGCCTTCATCAACGCCCGCATGTATTTGTTCTACTATCGGAGTAAGCCAGATTGCGGTGATGCCGAGTTTGTCAAAATAACCTTCATCAAGTTTCTGGATAATCCCCTTAAGGTCGCCGCCTTCAAATCCGCGCAATGTTGCAGGTGTTGCAGTACGTTCGAAATGTACGTCGTTCGATTCATCCCCGTTGTTGAAACGGTCGGTAAGCATAAAATAAACCGTCGCGTTCTCCCATACGAATGGCGCTTTGACAGTCGTTTTTGCAGCAGGAGTTGTTTTTTTTTGGGCAGATGTTATTCCGACGAAAAACACCGTTGTCAATACTGATAATAGAATGTGTTTCATTAAAGATCAATTTTTACTTTAGTCGTGGCACCTGATTTTGTGTTGACCTTGATTTGATAAACGCCTGGCCCGGCAGGAATAACAGTGACTTTTTGATGGTTTACATAGGCTGCACGCGGCGCTTTTTCTATATTGTGAATCAGCAGATCAAACTGCTGCGCTCCATTTTTATACTTTTTGCCCTGCGTATTGCCGACAGTTATAACAGTTGAATTTTCGGTGTTCGCTGAAGTAAAGGTAAGCATTTGACTTTGACCTTTTGCAGCCGCATTCGCGGTTTCGCCGTCATCAAGATAAAGCGATCCTGTACTTCGGGTTACCGTTTTATCTAAATAGTAGTGTATCTCAAGATCGGATTGCGAATATTGTTCGGTATTTTGACCAACTTTGGCCAGTGGGACAAACGCACCTCCACGAACGAAAACAGGGATGCGGTCAGGCAGTGTGTAAACCTCTACCGTAGCGCCACCGCCATATTCTATATCGGTATGAAGGTCAAACCAGTTACTGTTTCCCGGAAAATATATCGGCATAGTTTCAATCCGCGGCTTTGTAACGGGGTAGACAAGCAGGTCGTGGCCCCACAAGTAACCGGTTGTGAAAGAGTATAAGGATTCATAGTCGGGTTCTTCGAAAAACAACGGACGCATCAACGGAATCCCGGTTTGGCTGTTCTCGTAGGCGATATTGTAGTTGTAAGGCATAAAACGGTAACGCATCTCCACGATTTTTTTTGCGGCAGCTTTTGTGACAATGTCTTTGTAAACCGGTTCCGACGGTACAAGTTCCTGCGCATGCGGACGAAAAATCGGCTGAAAAACACCATACTGAAGCCATCGCAGGTAGAGTTCGTTGTCGTTATACTCACCTGCAAAGCCACCCAAATCCGAGTGCATGTAGCCGATTCCCTGCATTCCCATCTGAAGTGCAATTTCAACCTGGCCCGATAATCCGCCCCAGCTCCGGTTAACGTCGCCGCTCCAGGGAAGCATTCCGTATCGTTGCGAGCCTGAATATCCCGAGCGCATCAGGATAAACGGTCGCTGATCCGGGAAATCTTTCTGATATCCTTCAAAAATTAGTTTTGCCCAGTTGTGGCCATAGATATTGTGCACTTCGTCGGCGCTTCCTTTTGCGGTTACGGCAGCCGATGGAAAGACCTCCGGTTCGCCTAGATCGCCCCAGACGCCCGCAACGCCTTTGTTTGCTAAATCTTTATAAATGTCCCAGAACCAAGTTCGTGCTTCGGGTTTAAAGATGTCGATCAAGCCTGTATTCCCAAAGTAAAAATCGTACGTAAAAGGATTTCCTGCTTTGTCGGTCACGAGTACTTGTTTATCCACTGCTTCCTGCCATTTACCGGACGTTGTAAGTACAAATGGTTCCGTAATCAGGATCGTTTTTATACCCTGATCTTTTAGCTTTGAAATCATCTGCTCCGGTTGCGGAAAATTGTCGCGGTCGAATTCAAGGTTGCCCATTGTCCCTTTTATTGTTTTCCCGAACCAATAAAGATCAAATATCATCGCATCAACCGGAATCTTGTCGGCAACAAACAAACCCGCTGTTTTTTCTGCCATCTCCTGATCGCGGTAGCCAAAGCGGCTAGCGAAATTTCCTAACGCCCAACGTGGTGGCAATGGCTGTCTTCCCGTTAACCGGGTATAATTGTCGATGAGTTTGGTCCATTCATCTCCGGCAATTACCTGATAGGTTTTTCGGCCCGAGATCGTTTCATAGGCCAGAGTGTTGTTTTTCTTGCTGTCCAGGTCGAGATATCCAATTGCCGGATTGTCGAAATGAACGGCGTATATTTTCGATGAAAGCATCATCGGGATACAGAAGTTCATCAGTTCGGCGCGATCTTCATATCCGTAGTGCGCACGGTTGTAGAGTTGAAGCCGGTTGCCGCGACGGTTCATACCCAGCACACGCGCCCCGCCGCCGTAAAGGGCTTCGGTACTGTCGATATTAAAGGTTAATATCTCAGCGCTCTCGGTTTTTGAGTAGCCGTTTTTTTCCGACAATAGTTCGTTGCCTTTGTAGAAATAGGACAGTTGGAATGGCGATTTTTGGATGCGGACAGCGATTCCGTCGGTGCGATATTCTGTTGCCGGGCCAAACTTGCTGCTTTTGAGTCTAAGGGCCGCAGGCTTTAGGGTGACAGCGTGTGATTCGGCGTTGTAGGTTTCGCCTTTTGGAATAAAGGATGTTTCAACAATCTCGCTGTTGTAGAAGACGATTCGATAACTGCCGTCGCTGACCGCTATATCGATCTGGTTTCCGTTTTGGCTGTGGTTCAGGTATTGCCGGACGCTGTTCTGTGCTGATGCGAATGTTGATACAAGCAAAAAGGCCAATAATAAACCTGTCTTTTTCATGGTATTGTTTTTTAGCCCCGATGGAAGCGGCATCCTTTTGATCCGCTTCTTTAGCGGGCAAAAGATACAGCGAGACAGCGGGAACAGCTTTTACTTTTCAAGTTCTAAAATTAATGCGGATTTACCTTCAATAGTAATTTGGCTCGTCAGATCGATCGTGCGGCCAGAGATGATTTCGAGCGCGGTCGTATGAGTACCGATACTTTCCTGAAATCGCCCCGTTTGGATGGATTGCTGCTCGTTTGCGTTGTTGATCACAACCATAACACTGTTTCTGTCTTGCGTGCGAAAGTAAACATACACGTTGTTTTCCGGGAGATAATGCTTCATCTTTCCAAAATGCACCGCCGGATTTGTCTTTCGCCAGTTGAATAATTTTGAAGTAAAATCATGGTATTGCTGTTGTTCTGCTGTTCTTCCGGATGTTGTGAATGCATTGTCTTGATCGCCATTCCAGCCGCCGGGAAAATCATGTCGGATATCAGCGTCGCCTTTGGCTTTGTCGCCGCGCATCCCGATTTCCGATCCGTAATACAATTGCGGAATGCCGCGAACGGTTGCGATTAGCGTCATCGCCAGCCGATAATTTTTAAGATCAGGGTATCGTTGATTAAAACGTTGTGTGTCGTGATTTTCGGCAAAGACCAGAATATTGTCGATGTTCGGATACAGGAAATCGTTGGTGAAATTGTCGTAGACTTTGATCATTCCCTTGTCCCATTCGGCTGTCGATTCGTTGAAGACCGATTCGATTGCGTCGTGCAATGTAAAATCCATTACGCTCGGCAGATAGGAGTTGTAGCTTTGAATTGCTCCGACTTTGCTGTCTTTTTGCCAATATGCCATTTGCGCCTGATCGTGCATCCATACTTCGCCAACGATGTTGAATTTCGGGTATTCATCGGTGATTGCTTTGGTCCATTTTGCAATGCCGTCTTTGTCGCAGTACGAATAGGTGTCGACACGAAAGCCATCAAGATCGGCGTATTCGATCCACCAGATCGCGTTCTGGATCAGGTATTTCAGCATCAATGGATTCGACTGGTTCAGGTCGGGCATAGAGCGCACAAACCAGCCGTCCATGCAAATTTTAGCGTCTAGTTCTGAAGCATTCGGGTCAAACTGCGTTGTCATGTGGTAGTTTGTCTGCTTGTAACCCGGAAACTGGTGCAGGAAATCGTATGCGGGAAGGTCTTTCAGCATCCAATGTTCGGCGCCCCAATGGTTGGTGACGTAGTCCATGATCAGTTTCATGTCGCGTTTATGCAGTTCCGATGAAAGTTTGACGTAATCTTCATTTGTGCCGTAGCGCGAATCAATTTTATACACGTCCGACTGACCGTAACCGTGATAAGAGCCGCGCGTATCGTTGTCTTCGTTAAGCGGTGTGCTCCAAAGCGCGGTAGCGCCCAGACTTTTTATATAATCCAGGTTGTTGATAATTCCGGCGATATCTCCGCCATGACGTGAACCCGGATTGCTTCGGTCGGCTTTTTCGCTGGTGTCGGTAGTGGAATCGTTGTTCGGATCTCCGTTCGCGAAACGGTCGGGCATGATCAGGTAAATCATGTCGGATGCGTCAAAACCGGTTCGGTTGACCGAACCGGGCTTTCGGGATTTAATTGAATATTGTTTAGTAAACGCCGTTTTTTTTCCGCTCAGGAACGAAAAAGTATACTCGCCAGCGAGAACATTTTTTGTGTCGATCGTAACAAACAGGTAATTTGGATTTTCGGTCCGTGTGACATTACTAATTACGATACCGCCTGAAACCGTTGGTTTAAATTGCGCGATATTTTTCCCGTAGAACATGACTTGGAGTTCGTGATTGTGCATGTTGGCGTACCAGAAAGGCGGCTCGGTTTTTTGAATTTGGGCTGACATGCTGAAGGAGCATAACAGTATGCAAAAAATCATTATATTAAACCTCGCAGGTCTATAAGACCTTGGAGGTTTAGCGGCTGTACAAATTCTTAGGGCGGTGTCCATTGCTATTATCGTATTTTGATTTCGTTGCGTTCAAATCGAGTTCTAAACAAGCTTCCTTTTCGGCTGTATCGTTTGTTGATCGACTTTGTATAGCTGTTGAATAAATTTGAAAAGGTAAATAAAGTTTTTCGCGATATTTTTCAGGCACTACCGCTTCCTCATGAAATTTTAAAATTAACGCTACTTTTTCCCGACTCAACTCACATTGCAATATTTCACAAACAGGATGCAGGTGTTTCCGCAACAGCTTCCTGAAATACATGTAGTTGGCCGGTTCAAAAAATAATACTTCGTCACCATTCGCGTATTGAACGATCCTGAACATCTTTCCGGCGACAAGTGTTTCGAGTTTTTCCATATGCAAATCAACCTCAAAGGTTTTTAAAACCTTTGAGGTTTTACCGCATTAATTCTTAAACCGTCACCAAACTATTGGGCTCAACAGTGACTTCCTTTCCATTCACAAACACGGTGATTTGCTGTGCTTGTTCGTTGGCACCGGTGCCATTTCCGCCTTCAAGGGAGAAGCGGGTTTCGGTAGCCGAGACAGATACTTTGACAATCTGGTTCCGGAAATTGATCTTGAAGGAATACGCCTCCCATTGTTCCGGGATTCTTGGCGTGAAATGCAGTACGTTGTCTTTAACACGCATCCCACCAAATCCTTCAACGATGCTCATCCAGGTTCCGGCCATCGAGGTAATGTGGCAACCTTCTTCAACTTCTTTGTTATAGTCGTCAAGGTCGAGTCGGCTTGTGCGCAAATAAAAAACGTAAGCCATATCCATTTTTCCCAGAACAGCAGCCTGAATCGAATGTACACAAGGCGACAACGACGATTCATGAACGGTAAACGGTTCGTAAAAATTAAAATGCTTCTCGAGTTCGTCCGTTGTAAAATGATCTTCAAAAAAATAAAAGCCTTGTAAGACGTCGGCCTGCTTGATGTAGGGCGAACGCAAGATTCTGTCCCACGACCATTTTTGGTTGATCGGACGCTGCGACTTGTCGAGGTCGCTCACTTTTACCAGCTCCTTGTCCAGAAAACCGTCCTGCTGCAGATAAACGCCATGCTCCTGGGAATACGGAAGGTACATCTTGTCGGCGACTTCACGCCACTGCGCGATTTCGGCAGTATCAAGTTTCGTTTTGTCGACTATTCTGGCGTGGTCCTGCGAATATTCTACGCGTACTTTCTTTATCTGTTCAACCGCGTAATCGATACACCATTTTGCCAGATAGTTCGTATAGAAATTGTTATTGACGTTGTTTTCATATTCGTTCGGACCTGTAACGCCTAAAATTACATATTGGTTTCTGTTTGTTGAATAGGTAGCACGCTGATGCCAGAAACGCGCAATAGCAATCAGTACTTCCAGGCCTTTTTCAGGAATATAGCTGTAATCGCCGGTGAAGCGATAGTAATTGTATATGGCGAATGCGATGGCTCCGTTACGGTGGATTTCCTCAAACGTAATTTCCCATTCGTTGTGACATTCTTCGCCGTTCATCGTTACCATCGGATACAATGCTGCGCCATTTGTAAATCCTAATTTAGCGGCGTTTTCTATGGCTTTATCGAGCTGGTTGTAACGATATGTCAGAAGGTTTCGGGCAACATTCTGATCTTTGGTAGCCATGTAGAAAGGGATACAATACGCTTCGGTATCCCAATACGTCGATCCGCCATACTTTTCGCCGGTAAACCCTTTTGGACCGATATTGAGTCGGCTGTCTTTTCCAAGATAGGTTTGATTTAGCTGGAAAATATTGAACCGGATTCCCTGTTGCGCTTTTACATCGCCTTCAATAGTAATATCCGACATTTCCCAGATCCTGGACCAGGCGGCTACCTGTTCTGCCAACGACTGGTCAAATCCTTTAGCTTCCGCTTTGGCAATTACATCCTTTGCAGCAGTCGGCGTTTCTTGATGATTTAGTGAAACTGTGTAGCCGCCGATCTTTTGAATAGCTGATTTTTGGCCCTTGGCAACATTTAGTTCGTAGTGCAAACAAATTTTATCAGCGCCAGATTCCACCTCGGTTGGCGTTGCTCCGACAGAAGATCCGTCGATCAAAATGTTGTTCTGCATAAAGGTAGTGACAACAAAGTGCGTTTTAAATGTCCGCGCTGTCACAAAAGCCTCGTTTCCTGAATTTTTTGCCTCAAGCGGTTCCCAAAACTTTTCGTCCCAATTGGCATCTTCATTGTGTACACCTGCGTCTATATAGGGTTTGTACACGATTTTCGCGTCTTTGTTTATCGGAGTTATTTCATAGTTAATAAATCCTGTTTCGTCTAATTCGAGCGAGAGGAAGCGGCGAACCTGTACTGAAATTTCCGTTCCATTTTGGAGCATGGCATCGAATGTGCGCAAGTACCAGCCTTCTTTCATATTCAGTTCCCGACGGAAATTGCGGACTTCCTTTGCCTTTGCCAAATCAAGCGTCTCGCCATTTATTGCGACGTCAATTCCGATCCAGTTCGGCGCATTAAGGACTTTTGCAAAATATTCGGGATAACCGTTTTTCCACCAGCCCACTTTCGTTTTATCGGGATAGTAAATGCCGGCGATATAGCTTCCCTGAAAGGTTTCACCTGAATAATTTTCTTCGAAGTTTGCGCGTTGGCCCATCGCGCCGTTGCCGATGCTGAAAAGACTTTCGGACGACTTTACGCGGTCGGGATCAAACCCTTCTTCTATGATAGACCAGTTGTCTGGTTTTATATAATCCTGATTCATTAGTTTCTTGTTGAGAGCCGGTGAGGCTATTTTTTAATGAGTGTGTCGATAAAGCTCGGGTCGATGTGTGTGAAATCAGGGAAGATATATTCGGCCTGATGCAATGTTTCCGCTTCTCCAATTCCGATGCTTGTCATTCCTGCAATGTTTGCCGCCTGTATTCCTGCAACTGAATCTTCAAAAACGATTGCATTTTGGGCTTCGGCGTTTACCAATCTTGCCGCCTGAACAAAAACTTCGGGATCAGGCTTTGCATTTGTGACGTCATTCCCGTCGACGATTGCATCGAAGTAGTGCAATATCTTAACCTTTTCAAGGATAGGCCGTGCGTTCTTGCTTGCAGATCCCAACGCAATTGGCTGCCCTTGTTGTTTTATATATTCGAGAATATTCGTAACACCTGGAAGGATTTCACTCTCGTTCATATTGTCGATATACTCAAGATAATCCTGATTTTTTTGAGCCAGCCACAAATCTTTATCTTCCTGTGACGCCTGCATTTTGCCAAGCCTGAGAATAATATCAAGCGACCTGACTCGGCTTACGCCTTTTAATTCTTCATTGTGTTCGGGAGTAAATTCAATACCCAAACGGTCGGCAATTTTCTGCCATGCCAAGAAATGGTATCTCGCCGTATCGACAATTACACCGTCGAGGTCGAATATAAATGCTTTCTTAATCATTGATGTCAATCTTTTTGTTGGTCGAAACTCCCAATGTCAACAGACCCGCGAGAATCATTGAGCAGCCGCCTACGATCAATGCGTATACCGGCTCGCTGTTAAAAAATTCGGTAACAAGGAACCCAAGAATGGTCCCGGCCACGATTTGGGGAATCACGATAAAGAAGTTAAATACGCCCATGTAATATCCCATTTTAGAAGATGGCAACGATCCGGACAGCATCGCGTAGGGAATCGACAATATGCTTGCCCACGCTATTCCTACACCAACCATTGCCATGAGCAACCCGGCTTTATCCGAAAGGAAATAAATAGAAATGAGTCCGAACCCGCCCGCAATCAAGGCCAGCATGTGCGTAAATTTGTTGCTCGTACGCCGTGCGAGGACTGGCAGCAAAAACGCTACAGCAGCGGCGACGCCATTGTAAACGGTGAACATAACAGAAACCCAGTCGGCCGCGTCATTGTATAACTTAGAAGTTGAGTCGGATGTGCCAAAGACATGGCCTGTGACTGCCTTCGTTGTATAAATCCACATCGAAAAAAGTGCAAACCACGAGAAGAACTGTACCCATGCAAGTTGCTTCATCGTTTTAGGCATGTTCAGTAAATCGGTTACAATAATCGTGAAGCCATTGCGAACATTGCTTTTTCTGAGTTGGGCAACCACGGCAAACAAAACACCTACAACCAGTAGTCCGACTGAAAGTATGTACAATTCCTTGTGCTGGTTGCCTTGGCCATCTGTATTTACGCGATGTACGTACCATGTTGCTGAGGCGCCAATAGCAAGCAAAAGAACACCAAGCAAAAATTGCCGGCTTGTTGTCACGCCGGTTTGTGCGGACAAAGCATCGGAATCTGGTTTGGTATCTTTTTTTGCACCCTCAAATGCTTCGAGCTCTTCGGGCGAATACTCCTTCGACTTAAAAACCGTCCACAATACAGCGAGCAGGAACACTATTGCGCCAACGTAAAATGACCATTTAACCGATGTTGGAATAATACCCTCGGGCGCAGTGTTTTCGATTCCGAACCAGTTTGTGAAGACGTAAGGAAGCGCAGATCCGACAACAGCGCCCATTCCGATAAAGAAACTTTGCATTGCGAATCCGAGTGTGCGCTGCTTTTCCGGAAGATTGTCGCCAACAAAAGCGCGAAATGGCTCCATCGAAATGTTGATAGAGGAGTCCATGATCCAAAGCGTACCGATCGCAATCCACAAAGTAGGAGAGTTCGGCATGATGAACAGCGCAATTGCCGAAAGGATGGCGCCCACTAAAAAGTATGGACGTCGTCGTCCGAGGCGTGTCCAGGTTCGATCGGAGAAATAACCTACAATCGGCTGGACGATTAAACCCGTTAATGGCGCAGCAAGCCAGTAAAGGCCTATTTTGTCGACATCGGCACCGAGGGTATCAAAAATTCTTGAGGTGTTGGCGTTCTGCAGGGCAAAACCGAACTGTATCCCCAGAAAACCGAAACTCATGTTCCAAATTTCCCAGAAACCTAATCTGCGCTTTTCCATTATCGTAGTTTAAGATTACCGTACGATAAGCGATTGCTTATCAAAACTTAGTTTATTTCGAAGTAAAGTATAAGCTTTGATGGTTGTAAATATAGGATTTTTTTTGTTTTGAAGTGCGGAATCAATTATTTAACATTTCTGAAACCGTCTATTTTTAAGATGCAATACACTGTAAACAAGGAAGTTGATAAAACTACAACGTTGGCGTAGATTCTCTGTTGATCAAATGGGTTTCAATGACTTCAGTGCGGTAATGTTCTTCTTCCTCTTCATCCGATTCAATTCGGTCGATTAGCATTTTAGCCGCCTTTCGCCCCATTTTAATTCCGTCCTGGCTTACGGTCGTGATGGTTGGCGTAGAATACTTTGAGATAATTCCGTCGGTAAACGCGATAACCGACAAATCTTCGGGAACTCGAAGCCCCATTTTCGATGCCGTTTTGATAATAATTACGGCAAACAATTCGTTAACTGCAAAAACTGCGTCAATAGCCTTGTCTTCAAGCAATCTTCCGATTACTTCTTCACAGGTGTCGATATCCTCGACTTTTATAATTAGATTTTCATTAAACGGCAGGTCGTTATCAAGAAGGGCTTTTGTATAGCCGTCTGTGCGGAGTTTCCCAACGCTGACATAGTCAACGGTCGTGACAAGTGCGATCTTGCGTTTTCCCTTATCGATAAGGCTTTGGACAGCTTCGTACGCAGCCATTTTATCGTCGATGATGACCTTGTCACACAGGATTTCGTTTGAAACGCGGTCGAACATCACAACGGGCATTCCTTGGTTGATCACTTCGGTTATATGATGGAAATCGGCTTTGAATTGCGTTTCTTTGGATAACGACATGATAAATCCGTCGATACTTCCGTTGGCCAGCATTTCCATGTTAATCACTTCTTTATCAAAAGATTCGTCGGAAAGTGTGATGATTACGCTGTAACCGCATTCGTTGGCTACCTGTTCAATCCCGCTGATCACCGTCGCAAAGAAATGATGCACAATCTCCGGAATAATGATCCCGATGGTTTTGGTGCGCCGATTTTTCAAGCTTAACGCGATATTGTTGGGCTTGTAGTTGTATAGTTTAGCGAAAGCTTGAACCTTTTGTCGCGTGTCCTCGCTTATTTCAGAACTATTTCGCAGCGATTTCGAGACTGTAGAAATCGACACATCCAGTTCGCGCGCAATTTGTTTTAACGTGACTTTCCGTTTCATGAATTTTCTTGCAGATTATTATATTTCTAATAAAGGTAATTTTAATTTTTCAGAATGACAATTCTTACAAGGATTACAAATCAAAAATGGAAAGTTTTCAACACGAAAACGTTTTCGGTAGCTAATTAACAAGGAGTAATTATAACGGTTGAAACTTTTACTTAAATTTAACATTCGAAGTCGAAGTATAAGCTAAACAAAACGATTTTTTAAACCTAAACAAAATGTATGAAAACAATTTACAATAAGTTGTTATTATTGTTACTGCTTCTCCCGTTTGGTGTTCTGGCGCAGAACACTGTAACAGGCCGCGTCCTTGAGAAATCCACGGGACTGCCGTTACCCGGCGCGAATGTGGTCGTCCAGGGTACTTCCAACGGTACTTCGACAGATCTCGACGGAAATTTTCGACTTGCAAACGTAAAGGCCGGCGACAAACTTGTTGTCTCTTTTATCGGCTATATTGACACCGTTGTCAATTATACAGGCCAGCCATCAGTTGCAGTGAGCCTTGAGACCGATGCCAATCAACTTGAAGAAGTTGTGGTCCAGGTTGGATACGGAACCGTTAGAAGAAGGGACGTGACGGGATCGATCACTACAGTTACGGAGCGAGAATTCAATCGAGGCGCAATCGTTTCGGTTGACCAGCTACTGACAGGTAAGGCGGCAGGTGTAAGAATAACAACAAGCGGCGGAAACCCGGATGCTGCAACGAATATTCGTATTCGTGGCGGTGCATCAATATCTGCTACCAATGCTCCGTTGATTGTCATCGATGGTGTCCCTATGGCAATTTCAAATCCTGCAGGGGTTGCAAATCCTCTGTCGTTAGTTAATCCTAACGATATTGAAAGCATTACGATACTTAAGGATGCTTCGGCAACAGCTATCTATGGTTCGCGCGCGTCAAACGGGGTTATTATTATCGTCTCAAAAAGAGGAACATCGGGAAAGCCGCAGTTTAACTACTCCTCTTATGTTTCCGCGGGTAGAGTGGGTAAAAAGATTGATATGATGAACGGAAACGAATTTAAAGAATTCATCCAACAGTATCATCCTACATTTACGAATATGCTGGGAATCGACGACCCGGGCACAGATGCCGTAGACGACTTGTCTACGGAACCGATCGAAGGACGTATTCTCTCGAACACTGATTGGCAGGATGCCATTTTGCGAACTTCAATTACGACTGACCATAACTTTAGTGCACGGGCCAACCTGTATGGCAAAATACCATTTCGCGCCTCTGTAGGCTATACGCGTGCTGAAGGGCTTATAAAGACCAATGATTTCGAACGTTTCAGCTATTCATTCAAATTGAACCCGACAGTTCTTGATAACCATTTAAGAATTGACCTGAACGCGAAAGGGATCGTTACAGACAAAAACAGTGTCGACGAGGCAGGAGCTCTTGGAGGTGCGGTTAGAATGGACCCTACTAAACCGATTTACGACAATTCGCCCGGCAATCGTTTTGGAGGATATTATCAAAACTTGACGCCAAATACGTTTGCACTTGATGGTGCGTGGAATCCATTGGCGGTTCTTGAACAGCGTGACCGTCCGGAACGAGTTCTTCGCTTTTTAGGAAATGTGGAGTTTGATTACAAAATGCACTTTCTGCCTGAACTTCGCGCGGTTGTAAACCTGGGAATTGATGCTTCGCGCGCCAGAGTAAGAGAAACGTATGCAAACAATGCTATTGCAACGTATCAACTCGCGACAGGCGCTGATCCGGCGACTGATTACGTGAGTAATCCGGGGGTGAATTACAGGGAGCGCCAGCATATTGCAAACACTACGATGGAATCGTACTTGATGTATGCCAAGGAATTAAATGGGTTTATCAGTAAATTTGACGTACAGGCTGGTTACTCTTATCAAAATTTCAAGAACGACGGAAACAAGGTGAATTATCGTTACAACGACGATACCGGTCTTAGGGAGATTAGCTTCAACCCGGCAAATCCAAACAACCGGTATTACAACGAAATGAACCTTCAATCCTTTTTTGGAAGGACAAACATTGATATCTCCGATAGATATTTGCTAACGGTCTCTTTAAGAGCAGACGGAACGTCATTGTTTATGCCTGGAAAGCGATGGGGTTATTTCCCTGCTGCTGCCTTGGCGTGGAAAATTAAATCTGAATCGTTTTTGAAGTCCGTTACCATGGTGAACGACATGAAATTCAGAATTGGTGCTGGTAAAACCGGACAACAGGATATCACCGTACTGTCAGGTTTTTATCCATCAATTCCTTTATTTGTAATCGGTGGACAAAACAGTCAGTATCTTGAAGGTTCAAATTTGTATGCTGCATTGGACTTTAATCCAAATCTTACTTGGGAGAAGACAACAACATACAATGCTGGAATCGACTTTGATTTCTTCAAGAACAGTTTCCTATCAGGAAGTTTCGATATCTATCAGCGTGAAACGACCGACTTGCTGGCCATTAGCCCGGTTCCGCCTGGACAAGCGCTCAGAGACCAATTTATCGATAATATCGGTTCCACCGAGAGTAAAGGTTTCGAATTGGAACTGAATCTTAGGCCAATCAGCGGGGATAATATGAATCTCGATTTCAATGCAAATATCGCATACAATTATACGGGAGTTACCGACTTAAAAGGGTCGGCAGGCCTTAGTGATGCCGGTTCGGTTATTCGTGCACAAACGCGTCTTGCCTATTACGCGGTTGGACAAGAGGCATATTCGGCGTGGGTATTCGAGCAACTATACGACACAGATGGAAACCCAATTGTTGGCGCTTACGTAGATAGAAACGGAGATAACGAAATTAATAATGACGACAGGTATTATAAGGCGTTGCGACCAAACTGGACTTTCGGGTTTGGGTTGAATTTCAACTATAAAAATTGGGATTTTAGCACGTCGTTCAGAGGGCAGCTTGGTGGTCAGATGTATAATCAGATCAGGCAATCAAACGGTTACGTAGAGGCTGCAATTCCAACAAATACGAACAGCCTTACCAACGTTCTTGACTTTGGTTCTGGTGCGGCCGATCCGGCATTTGGTAATATCAGAGGGAACACGTTGTTTTCCGACTATTTCCTTGAGGACGCGACTTTTTTACGTTGTGAGAATATTGTCTTAGGGTATAAGTTTGAAAAATTTGTTAAATCCTCGTCACTTCGTGTGTACGGCGCGGTGAATAACGCATTCATCCTTACCAAATATAACGGACAGGATCCTGAGAATTTTAACGCTATTGATAATAATTTTTATCCTCGACCGCGTATGTATACCTTTGGAGTTAGTTTAGATTTCTAAAAAAAAATGAAAATGAAAAGTATGAAAAAAATGAGATTTTTTGGGGCAGTAGCTTTACTGGTTGCCGTGCTTGGTTGTACGGATGATCTAAACACTGAACCCAAAGTGGAATTGTCGCTGGAGCAATTGCTGGCACAAGACCCCAATGCGGTTACTGGGATAGTATCGCAGTTATACGGTTCCTTCGCTTTGTCAGGACCAGGTGGTCCTGGAACTTCAGATATCAGCGATGACGCGGGTGAATCACCCTTTCTTCGTGGAATTGTAAACCTTCAGGATTTCACCGCCGACGGAATGAAGAACCGATGGGGCGATGATGGACTGGATCAGCTTACCACAACGTCTCAATGGGACGAGAACAATAAGTTCTTCAGATACATGTACAACAGGATCTATTACACAATCCCAAGCTGTAACAACTTACTTTCTGTTCTGAAAGGAGTGGACGTGCCAAACGAGGAAGCAGTAGCCAGCGAAGTAAGATTCCTTCGTTCACTGGCGTACTATTACCTGATCGACTGTTTTGGAAAAGGAGTGCTCGCAACAGAGGAGAACTTTGGAACTTCACAGCCGCTTCCCGAAGCTACACGATTGGAACTGTTCAACTATGTTGAATCCGAACTATTGGCGATCGAATCCACGATCCCTGAAACAAACTCTTACGGGCGTGCCAATACTGCAGTTGTTCGTATGCTTTTGTCAAAATTGTATTTGAACGCCGAGGTTTATACCGGCACAGCACGTTATGATGATGCGCTGACTTACATTTCGAAGGTAATCAATGAAGGCGGGTACTCTCTGGAGCCTGATTTCGTTCAGAATTTTTCAGCCGACAACAACACTTCTTCTGAGATTATTTACCCTTTGATCGCCGATGCATTAGTCAGCCAAAGTTATGGTAACACAACGTATATCGTAAACGGAAACTTGAACTCTGCAACTATGAATCTAAGCGATTATGGCGCTGCAGAAGGTTGGGGCGGTCACCGTGCAACTTCAGCGTGGTACGGTTTGTTTGGCGATCTGAGTACTTCAACCGACGAACGCGCCCAACTGTTCTGGACATCCGGACACACATATGAGATGGTTGATTACAGAGAATGGACGAACGGCTATCCGTCAATAAAGTTCAGAAACACAAACCATGTTAACCCGACAGGTACGACAACTCCGTTTTCAAGTACGGACTTCCCATTGTTCAGGCTTGCCGATGCATATCTGATGTATGCCGAATGCGTCCTGAGAGGTGCTGCTGGCGGAAATGCTACAACTGCTTTGGAATATGTAAACGCGGTTCGTACCCGTTCAAACGCGACTCCGATTGCTGCGAGCGAACTGACATTGGACTTGATCATCGACGAAAGAGGCCGTGAACTGAATCTTGAAGGGCAGCGCAGGTCTGATCTTATCCGCTTCGGAAGATTTGCAGGAGGCAGTTATTTGTGGCCATGGAAAGGTGGCGTACCTGGAGGTACAGCAATCCCAAGCACGTATAACCTGTTCCCGATTCCGTTGACAGCACTGACCGGAAATCCAAATTTGACGCAAAACCCAGGCTTTTAATCACTAACAAATACGAAAATGAAAAAAATTATAAAATTATCCGTTTTAGCATTGCTACTGTCCATGAACATTGGCTGTGAAAATGACGACCAGACAACGGTACAGGCAACAGGCGGGCCTGAATTGCTAACGCCAACCGACGGAAGTACGTACGTGCTCGCAATTGAAAATGCAGAGAACGATGCAATGACGTTGGTCTGGGAACAGGCTGAATATGATCAGGAAACAGCTGCAAACTATGCCGTTGAGGTAGCCGCTGCAGGTTCTAACTTTGCCACGGTAGTAGACGGATTAACTGGTGAATTAGTTACTGCAGAAGCAGGGTTGACATCTACTGCCAGCCGGTTTGCAGTCGTGTCTGTAGACAAATTGAACGACATCGCCATTGCCGCTGGAATTGCGCCTTTCGAAGCCGGCGATCTTCAGATCAGAATTAAGTCCTGGCTTGGAGAAAACAACGACCTTGTCCAATATTCTAATCCAATCACGATTACTGTAACACCGTATGAATTTGTTCCTGCAGAAGATCCGAAACTATATCTTGTTGGAGCTCCACAAGCGTATTACGGTGTTGGAGCGTGGACTCCTGAAAACGGAATGCCGATGCGTTATATTGGAGACGGTACTACAAAAGTATTCGAGGCATACGTAAAAGTGGCGACTGGTGAAGGCTTTAAATTCATTGGCGGCTTGAACTGGGATACCGGAAACTACGGAACAATAGGTGGTGCTCAGGACGGCAACCTGGAAAATTCAGGAGGCAGTGGCGACGTCAAAGTTGCCGAAACAGATGGGCCGGGTCTTTACTATGTGTGGGTTGATATCGACAACCTCGAGTATAAAGCCGTAAAGATGAATTGGGGAATTATTGGATCAGCTACGCCAGGTGGATGGGACAATGAAACACCGATGACGTACGATTTTGCAACAAATACCTTTACAATTACGACAGCTTTGTCGGCGGGTGAATTGAAATTCAGATCTGCAAATACAGGACAGTTTATTGCTAGTGATGCGTGGAAATTCAACGTTGGAAATAGTGACCCAATGGTCACCTACAATCCAAGTGCACCTAATTTCCAAATTGCAGGTGGCACCTATACATTAGGGCTTTCGCTGAATCTTCTCGGAGAGGCTACAGTCACAGGACTATAATAATACATAAGGCTGCCTGGAATCCCAGGCAGCTTTTTTTTAATTAATTGCCATGAAAAAAATTACGTTTCTATTTTTATTATTAAGCTTTGTTGGGTTTGCCCAGGTTACGACTGTTCCCTCACCGGCAATTGCCGAAGGGCCTGTAACAATCAATTTTAACAAAGCAGGTACTCCGCTTGCCACATATACGGGTACAATTTACGCGCACATCGGAGTTACAGTTAACGGTGTCCAATGGTCGAATGTTAAAGGAAGCTGGGGGAACAATACCACTCAGCCTGCACTGACACTTGTTTCAGGGACGACATATAAGCTTGAGCTCACGCCTGATTTGTATACCTATTTTGGTGTGCCTACGACAAGTACTATTACGCAAATCTGCGTAGTCTTCAGGGCAGCTACCGGAAGTCCGCAGACAACCGACTATTTTCTCCCTGTAGGAGCATTTCAAATGACACTTAACACACCTGGGCAAAATAGTACTACGATCTTGGCAAGTGGCGGAAATTTGAACATAACCGCAACCAATACAGGTGGGAACGCAAGCTATACCTTGTTCGCTAACGGCGTAAACATTAACTCAAACGCCAGCACGTCAAGCTATTCCTTTAATCATACAGGGATCACGCAAAACCAAAATTACTCTCTTCAGGTTACACAAGGATCTTCAACGATTACCAAGACGTTTTCTGTTGTAGTAAACCCGGGCGCTATATCTGCTGCAATGCCCGCAGGGCTAGTTGACGGGATTAATTACAACCTTTCCGATGCCACTAAAGCCACCCTTGTTTTAAATGCTCCTTTCAAGGATTTCGTATACGTTGCAGGGACATTCAACAACTGGCTGCCAAACTCGTCGTATGCGATGCGGAAAGACCCTGCATCAGGAAAATTCTGGTTGGAACTGACGGGATTAACTTCAGGAACGCCTTATTCTTACCAGTATTGGGTTGGCGACCAAACAAATCTTCCAGCAAATTCGCCGGCACTTGTAAAGACCGCGGACCCGTTTTCTACATTGGTTTTAAGCCCGTTTGACGATCCTGAAATTCAAACGCTGGGCGTCTATCCCAACCTTCCTGCATATCCCGCGGGACAGGAGCGTGAGGTGACGCTATTGCAAACAGGCCCTGGTGCCTACTATGATTATAACTGGAGTGATGCTTCGGATAATTTCGTAAAGCCGAGTAAAAAAGACTTAGTGATATACGAAGTGTTAGTGCGTGATTTTGACGCCCAGCGCAGCTACCAGAATCTTATCGACCGCATTGATTATTTCAAGAACCTTAACATCAATGCAATCGAACTGATGCCTGTAATGGAATTTGAAGGCAATGAAAGTTGGGGCTACAACACGGCTTATCATATGGCTTTGGACAAACGTTATGGTCCGCCGGCAAAACTCAAAGAATTTATCGACCTCTGCCACCAAAATGGCATCGCCGTAATTATGGATATCGCTTTAAATCATGTATTCAGTCGGTCTCCGCTCGAAAGGATGTGGATGGTAGATACTAATAACGATGGCTGGGGTAATGGTGTAACAGCAGAAAACCCGTACGCGAACGTAAATGCAATGCACTCGTACAACGTGGGTACCGATTTACATCATTTCAGACCCGATAATATGACCGGGACGTACGTGCAACGCACTATCGAACATTGGATAACCGAATTTAAAATCGACGGTTTCCGATGGGATCTTACGAAAGGATTCACTCAAAGTTGTCCGTATACAGGAAGTGGTTCGGCACAAGATGCCTGTACAAATAATTACCAGGCCGACCGCGTGGCGAAATTGAAAACCTACGCCGATATGCAGTGGGCGCTCGATCCCAACTTCCACATTATATTCGAGCATCTGGGAACGGGCGGCTCCTATACCGAGGAAGTAGAATGGGCAAACTACCGTAAAACCGGAGATGCCGACGGAATATCCAAAGGAATTATGCAGTGGCGAAAGATGACCGATCCCTATGCAAACTTTCTGAAAGGCAACAGTACGAACCTTTCAGGTGTGGCCGACGCAACCGATCGCTTTGTTGGTTATGCCGAAAGCCATGATGAGGAGCGCGTAATGTATAAAGCAATTACAGAAGCCGGACAAACAACGGGCAATTTGCCTAAAGCTTTGGCCAGAATGGCTGCGATGGGTTCCGTCCATCTGTTGGTTCCTGGCCCGAAAATGATCTATCACTTCGGCGAACTGGGCTATGATGACTCTATTTTTACGTGTAATAATGGAACCGTTAACAATCCATCAGACGGTACGCCGGGCGATTGTAAACTCGATACGAAGCCCCAGCCACAGTGGACAGAAAACTGGATGAGCGATACAGCACGTAGGAGAATTTACGACGATTGGTCGAAAATGATCGACCTGAAGACACGTGAGAACGTCTTCGAAAACGGCTCACACGCATGGAACTTTTCGCAAACCGGAAGGCCGCGGCTGGATGTGTATACAAGCACATCGCAAACGTCGGATTTAAGCTATGTGTTCGTGCTTACAAACGCTACTAATTCTGTTTATAATGCTGCCGGAGGTTTCCCTTTTACAGGTACGTGGTACAATTTGATGGACAACACCTCATTCCAGGTAACCGACGTCAATATGACTATTCCAATTGAAGTTGACGGCTATCGGGTATTTGGGAACAAACCCGCCAGCTTGGGCAACAACGGATTTGAAGTTAATACAATAGCGCTCTATCCGAATCCGTCATCCGATTATTTCGCAGTGAATACAGCCACTACAAATGTGCAGATCTACACCATTGCAGGCCAGCTTGTAAAAGTGTTTGATGCGCAGCCGGAAAACAGCGAATATAACGTAAGCGAACTGAACCCCGGGGTTTATATCGTTAAGATTACAGATGAAGCCAAACGTGAGAAAACGGTAAAGCTTCTAAAGCAATAATTTTTTGGGTTACGTTAGTTTAAGAGCCTTTCCTCCGGGGAAGGCTTTTTTTGTATTTTTATACGAGAATCTTCTTCAACCCTTCAGCAACGCATTTCCAGAAGAAATTAAAGAACGATTTCTCTTTCGTGCGTTCGACTTCTATTTCGGCATCTTTAACCTCCTCTTTTGAGTCGTTTTTCACGAACAGGTTTGCCACTGCACTCAGGATTTTATTCTTCTTCTTCGAATCCTTCTTTCGGTAGATTGTAAATTTTAAATCGTCATAATCCAAAGAAACTTCGCCTTTGGCTATGTCGTCATTTCCGGTAATATCAAAACTGACCTGATTTAAAATTCCTTTCGCGGTAACGTTCATGTAAGGTTTCGTAAACGGCGTCAGCTGTTCAGCAGGGAAGTTACGAATGCTGCCGTTGATGTTGAAGCTATCGCTTCTGTCAAGCGGGTTCAGCCGCCAATTAACGTTCATCGGCGAGGCGCCCATAAACAAGCAATTGACTTTAATTTGCACATCAGGAACTTTTTTCATTCCGAAGCCGCTGTTGATATGTCTCGCATACAGGTTAAATTTGCGGAAGGTCAGCAATCCGGCTCCTTTTTCAAACGTTTTTTCTTCTTCGTATTCAAGGCTTGAATTTCGGATTGCCAATGTGTCTACTTTAAGGTCAAAGTCGATCTCGCGCAGGAGCTGGCTATAGAGTGGTTTCTTTGTAAGGTCGTCTGGCGGCATCTTTGCACGATAAATATTTGCGAACAACGTGTTAAGGATAACGGCGCCTGAGTGGAAAAAAAATCGGTTCTTTTTAAAACCCCAATCCATTTGCGTAACGGTAAGTGAACCAACATTTACCGCAAACAGATCTTTCTCGGCGGGAATCGCTTTTACGAATTCGGCCCGCGAATATTCAGGCACATAGGCAACATTTTTAACCGTCAATTCTGATTTGGACGAAGTAAAGGCTTTCGTCGTAACGTGGTAGAATTTGTTCGGCTTGTAATAAAGGCTGTCATACCGTATAGAATAGGTGTCAAAGTCGAATGGGATTTTTCGTTCCAGAATCGCATCGGTAACCAGGATTCCGTCAACTTCAGCATTTACGTTGTGCACTTGCAACGTCAGATCATCATTAAAATCAAATGTCCTTAGACTTCCTTTTTCAACACTGACTTCCGAAACAACGATCACTTTGCTGAAGAACGTGTTAACCTCCGGTTTTTTAGTATCGTCCTGCGTGCCGTACATCGAGATATCCGGCTGAATCACCCGAATCTGCTTGGCACGTATCTTATTGCTGAAGAGGATATCCCAAAGCTTAAAATGGTTAACGGTAATTTCCTTTATACTCGCGTATAAACCGGCTTTTTTTCCCTTAGATGCGTCCTTGGGAACAACCACAATGTTGGTCGCGACGATGCTGCTGTTAAAAAGCGAGACGTCGATATCCTCGTACGTAATATAATACGGAGAATTGTTCTTCTCATTGATCAGCGCAGGCAGTTTCTTCTCGATCCAATAGTTGAGCCCGATGTTCGCCAGTACCACAACCAGCAGAAGCGCCGCAACGGCTATGACGATTTTCTTGTACCCTTTCATAGATGATTCGTTACTTAAATGTAAACAATATCGTACGAGTAGCCGCCGAATTAAGTTTTTTTTAAATCTAAGTATTTACTTACCTTTATGATAGCAGATAATTTAACATCCGCCCATAACAATAACATTGCAGAGCAACTTTTTTTGTTTAGCTTTACACAAAATCCAGAATATTTATGTCTGACGTAAAGTCGTATAAGATCTTATTAGCCGACGATGATCCCGACGATAGGGACCTGTTTGAAGAGGCATTTGCCGGACTGAATGCGGACATTCACACGGTAGAGAACGGTGTTGAGCTGATGAAAGTACTTGAAGCCGGCAACGATCTTCCTGATTTTATTTTTCTTGACCTGAACATGCCGGAACGAAACGGCAAAGAATGCCTGCGTGAAATACGACAAAAAAACTTCGGCGATGTGAGGGTGATTATATATTCTACTTCTTCAAACGCGAAAGATATTGATGACACGTTTGCTCTTGGCGCCGATTTGTACGTAAAAAAGCCCAACACGTTTACTGAACTCATCAAGACCGCCGAAAGTATCCTGACACTCGACTGGGATCAGGAACAGGCACCACGCCCGCGAACCGATTTCGTGTTTAAGGCGTCTTAACTACACAAACTTACTTGCTTGCTTGGTCGCCGTATGCCTATGGCGAATTTTGCTATTGTGTATTCCCGATCTCTTCAAGTTTAAAAACAAAAAACCCGAATATTGCTATTCGGGTTAAGTGGTACCTCCAGGGATCGAACCAGGGACACATGGATTTTCAGTCCATTGCTCTACCATCTGAGCTAAGGTACCGGCTTCACAACATCACGAGGTGAATGCTGATTGCGGGTGCAAATATAGGACGATTTTTAACTTATCCAAAACAAATAATAAAAAAAATCAATTCGTAACTTCGCTGCTTTAACCGCCACAGATGATCTTAACCGTTGATATTGGAAATAGCAGAATCAAAGCGGCTGTCTTTGAACACACTACCGCGATACAGCTATTTGAACTTGACAAAACGGCGCTTCATAAGAATCTTTCGGATATTATAAATCAGCATCCGGCTATCAGCGATATTGTGGTCTCAAATGTTGCCTGCGATGTTCGGGACGCGTTCTCGGCATTCGAATCTAAAGTCCGTATTTTCTATATCAACAGAAACGGCAACTTCCCCTTCACGAACAATTATAGCACGCCCGCAACACTTGGGATCGACCGTATGCTTCTCGCTGCCGGCGCGGTGTTGCAGTATCCAAAACAGCACCGGCTGATTATCGATGCGGGAACATGCATAACGTACGACTTTGTTGATCAGCAGGATGTCTACCATGGCGGTGCGATTTCGCCCGGGCTTCGGCTTCGTTACGAGTCGCTACACAACTTTACAGCAAATCTTCCGTTACTAAATCCGGAGGCACCGACCCATTTTATCGGCGATTCGACCACCGCATCAATCCATTCCGGCATAGTGAACGGAATAACAAATGAAATCGACGGTTTCATCGATTCATACCGCGCTGAGTATCCAAACTTTATAATAATTTTAACGGGCGGCAATGCAGAATTTTTGGCTAACAGATTAAAAAATACCATATTTGCCAATTCAATTTTCCTGTTGGAAAGTTTGAACCAAACATTTCTATATCAATCAAAAAATGATTAAAAAAATTGCGGTAAGCATCTGTTTACTTTTTTCGCTGGTTAATTTTGCACAAGAAGGGACATCATCACCTTATTCGTTTTACGGAATCGGCGACGTCAGATTTAAAGGAACAGCGGAAAACCGCGCAATGGGTGGAGTTTCAATTTTTCCCGACAGCATTCACCTGAACATCCAGAATCCCGCTTCATATTCAAGCCTTAAATTCACCACATTAAGCATCGGCGGAAGCCTTTCATCAACCACTCTTGAGACCGAAACCCAGAGTGAGAAAGCCCAACGGATGAGCTTCGACTATTTTGCGGTTGGATTACCGATGGGAAGATTCGGCGCCGCGTTCGGTTTAATGCCTTATTCTTCGGTTGGGTATAAGGTCAGCACCGAAAGTACCGTTGGCGGAACCAGGTCTGAACGCAGGTTCAATGGTACGGGCGGACTCAACAGAGCGTTTATCGGAGCTTCGTATCGAATAATGACCGGGTTCAGCTTTGGAGCCGATGTTGCCTATAACTTTGGCCGAATCGAAACCACAAGCTTGCAATCGGTTGATGGCGTTCAATACGCAACACGGGAGATCAACACTTCCGATATTGGTGGATTTAGTGTTACCGCCGGATTGTTGTATGAAACGAAATTTAACGAAAAATTGAAGTTCTATAGTGGCCTTTCGTATTCAACCGAAGGGAATCTAAAATCTGATAATGCCCGTGACATCGCGATTGTGCAGCTTTTTGTCACCGGTGGGCAAGGCGTAGTAGACCAGATTAGTGTCGACGCTACGAATACTACGTTAAAAATTCCATCCCGGCTCACATTTGGCGCCGGTATCGGTGAAGCCCGAAAATGGATGATTGGCGGAGAAGTCTCCTTGCAACAAAGCAGCGGACAAGGAAACAGGTTCGAGGATATCAACGGCGTCGAGTTTGAAAATGGCATGCGCTACAGTTTGGGCGGCTATTTTATTCCGAAGTTCAATTCATTTTCCAGCTATTTGAGCAGAATTACGTATCGTGCCGGAATCCGGCATGAAAACACCGGATTAGTGGTAAATAACAAATCGATATTCGATACCGGCGCAACTCTCGGTCTCGGTTTACCGGTTGGTGGAACTTTCTCGAACATCAATGTGGGGTTCGAATATGGGAAGCGCGGCACCGTTTATGGCGGGCTTGTACGTGAAACCTACGCAAATTTGATCATCGGATTGTCATTGAACGACCGCTGGTTTGTCAAGAGAAAATTTGACTAAGCAACTCGCTTAAATCTAACGCCATGAAGACACTAATCGTTACGTTGTTCGCTATTGGCAGCATTTTGGGGGCAGGAGCCCAAACTTCTGAAACGGAATGTCTCAGGAAAATCTCACTGGTTGACAGTCTTGTAAATGCAGGCAACTATCCTGCTGCGATGGCGCCTTGGGCAGTAGCACGCAAGGATTGCCCTTGGTCAGGTAACAGCCTTTATACAGTCGGCGAAACACTCTTAAAACGCCAGGTTGAGATGGCTGCCGCCAATGATAAGGAGACGGCAGTGCGGGATCTACTGGATCTTTACGACCAGCAATCTAAATATTTTCCGACAAACGCCAAGGCAAACGCGCTTAAAAAGGCAATGGCACTACATTCCGTTAATAAGGGTTCGGAGGAGGAGATATTTAAGCTGCTTGACAACGCCTTTGTTACCAATCCCGACTCTTTTACCGATGCAATAGGATTGTATACGTATTTTGAACTGTATTTCAACAAGTATAAAGGCGGCGATAAAACAATCTCCGTGACCGATCTTCTTGCTAAGCAGGATGCAATCGAATCAAAGCTTGCTATGCTGTCAAAAACAGATCTGAAACATGGCCGGCGTGCTGCGCGAACCGTCTCAAAAAGGATGGATGGATTAATGGTTGGAGTAGCGACATGTGACAATCTGGTCCCGTATTACGAAAGTACATTCGAATCCAAAAGAACCGATACACTATGGCTGGAGCGTGCCTCGGTGCGCCTGTTACAGAACCAATGTATGGCTACGCCGACATTCAACAAGATTACGCAAGCCGCCAACACGTTGCAGCCATCTAAAACTGCCGCGTTTAACTTGGGAAGTGCAGCGCTTCGTAGCGGTAATCGCGAGCAAGCCGCTGTTTATTACCAACAGGCTGCTGCTTTATCCGAAACCGGCACTGAAAAAGCATCGACTTATTATACCTTGGCGACAACGGTTTACGGTAACGGAGACAAAGCAAAGGCAAAGGAGTTCGCGCAAAAAGCGATTGCTGCAAATCCAAAAATGGGCAAAGCGTACATGTATCTCGCGCAGCTTTATGCAAACGCTGGAAAAGAATGTGGGCAAACATTATTTGAACAAAAGGCAATGTATTGGCTTGCTGCCGATATGGTCCGGAAAGCCGGTGAAGCAGATCCGAACCTCAGAAAAAACGGCTCCGACCAAACAGCGGAAAATTATCTGAAGTTGGCGCCGACTCCAGATGAAATAAAAGCTGAAAAGCTGGGTGGCAAGCAAATCAACTTTAAGTGCTGGATCAATGAATCGGTAACGGTTCCTAAACCATAATGGCAGATTTTAAACCCATATTATCCTATTTGGCAGTTGTTTTGGCCATTTCGTTCTGTAGTTGCGAAAGTAATTTCAAAGAGGTCCAGAAAATGGGCTTCTCAGAATTTAGTCCGAGTGGCGAAGCCGACAACTTCAATCTAAAATATACTGATTCAGGTCGTATTACTTCAATTTTGGTTAGCCCGAAAATGCTCGATTATGCTACCGTAGAGTTTCCGTTTACAGAGTTTCCGAAAGGTATTGATGTTACATTGTTTGATAAAAACGGACAGAAAACTTTCGTACGCGCCGACTATGCTGTAACGTATAAAGGAACTGAGATCATCGATTTGCAGGGAAGAGTAAAAATTTCGAATGAACAGGGTCAGTTCCTTGAAACCGAACAGTTGTATTTCGATCAGAAGAACGAATGGTTTTTTACCGAAAAAAAGTTTAAATTTACCGATCCGAAAGGGATAACCTTCGGCGAAGGAATCGACTTCAGCAAAGACTTCAAGCAGGTGAATTCACAACGGATAAAAGGAGAAGTCGATCAGGCCGAATAACAACAAAAACATGAACTACCTTAAGTATACTCAGTACATCTATCTTGCATTTGCGTTGTTTTTCATTTACGACGGCGTTACGAAAATGAATGGCGGGGAAAGCCCGTGGTTCAGTTTTGTGCTTGCAACTGTCGGAATTTTCATGTTCTTTTTTCGCCGGTCGTTTGCAAGGAAATTTGGAGACCGTTCGCGCGACAAGAACGCTAAGCCGTAATTCATATGGAACCTGGGATTATTATCCTGTGTCTGATATTGTCGGCGTTCTTCTCCGGAATGGAAATTGCGTTCGTATCGTCCAACAAGATATATCTCGAGATTGAGAAAAAGCAGGACGGTTTTCTCTCTGGAATCCTCACAAAACTCACAAAACAGCCTTCTAAATTTATTGCCGCAATGCTCGTGGGCAACAATATCGCGCTCGTGCTTTATGGCTATTACATGAGCGATGTTGTGTTGTATTGGCTGGGCGAACACCAACTCTCGGCGGTTTCTGAAGTTTTAGTCCAAACGGCAATCGCTACAATAATTATTCTTTTCACATCGGAATTCCTGCCAAAAGTATTTTTTCAGATATATGCGAATTCGCTGATCAAGTTCTTTGCAGTTCCGGCGTACCTATTCTACCTCGCATTTTATTACGTTTCAACGTTTCTGATGTGGCTTTCGGACATCATACTCAAACGTTTCTTCAGAACGGGGAGCGATCCGGTGGAACTGTTCTTCAGCAAGGTTGAATTGGGAAATTTTATCACCGAACAGATGAATTCCGTAGAAGATGACGAAGAAGTGGATTCCGAAATCCAGATTTTTCAAAACGCATTGGAATTTTCGGGTGTAAAAGCGCGCGATGTGATGACGCCGCGAACCGAGCTTTCGGCCGTCGAAATCAATGCGCCAATGTCGGAACTTAAAGCCATGTTCATCGAGACCGGCTATTCGAAAATTTTAATCTATCAGGATTCGCTCGATGATATTGTGGGTTATGTGCATTCATTCGATCTTTTCAAGGAGCCAACTGACATTCGTTCGGTACTGATTCCTGTGGAGTTTGTACCCCAAACAATTTTTATAAAAGACGTAATGAACCTCCTTACGAAGAAGCGTAAAAGCGTTGCCGTGGTCTTGGACGAGTACGGCGGAACCTCCGGAATCATAACAATTGAAGATATTATTGAAGAACTCTTTGGTGAAATTGAAGATGAGCATGACCTTGACGAGGAGCTTGTTGAACAGGTTATTGATGAGGCGACTTATTTGCTGTCGGCAAGGCTTGATGTCGAATATCTGAACGACAAATACAAATTCGGTATTCCTGAAAGTGATTCTTACGGCACATTGGGCGGATTCATAGTAAATTCGGCCAAAGACATTCCGCAGAAGGGCGAGGAAATCACCATCGAAAACTTCCATTTTAGAATAGAAGAAGCGATTGGAAACAAAATAGAGTTGGTGAAAATGACCGTCAGCGAATAGTTTTTTCCGTTAAATCAGATTTTCTTCCAAATAATAACTTTAGGTTATGGTTATTAAATAGATAATTGTATTTTCGCAAACTGAATTAAAAAATAACATCAATAAAAATGGCAGTTTTATCAAAAATTAGACAGCGTTCACTTCTACTGATTCTTGTGATCGGATTTTGTCTTTTAGCGTTCATTATCGGGGATATCTTCAACAGTGGCGGCTTCAATACATCTTCTAAATATGTAGGAAGCGTTAACGGTAAAGACATCACTTTTGAAGAATTCCGGACTAAAGTCGGTAACACTGAAAAAAGCGGCCAGGGAATGACTTCCACTCAAGCAGCAAACCGTGTTTGGGATCAGGAAGTAGCAATTGCATTGTTAAGCGATGAGTTCGATAATATCGGGCTTCGTGCCGGTGAGAAACACATTATTGAAGCTCTGAAAGCGAATCAGAACATCGGGCAAAACCCCGCCTTTTTGAATCAAAAGGGAGAATTTGATATCCAAAAATTCAAAGACTTTATCAAAACAAATCCGGAGCAGGCGCAGATCATTAAAGACAGCGAGAAAGAAGCTGAACTAAACGCGAAATTCCAAATGTACAACACATTGGTAAGAGCAGGGCTTTTTACTACAGAAGCTGAAGGCAAACTTCAGTACGAAATGGAAGCCAACAAGGTAAACTTTGATTATGTTCCGGTGTTGTATTCTACTGTAAAAGACAGCGATGTTAAAGTTTCCGACGATGAGATCATCTCATACATGAAGAAGAACGAAAAGAAATACAAAGCGGATGAAAACCGTGAAATCGATTACGTTTTAATCGAAGACAAACCTTCGGCCTCAGATGAAGCTGAAGTTAAAACAACTATTGCTGCTTTGCTTAACGGACGAGTAGTGTACAATCAGCAAACCGGTAAAAACGATACGTTGCCTGGTTTCCGTACTGCTGCAAACGTCGCCGAATTTGTGAATGCGAACTCAGACGTTCCTTTCGATTCGACCTATGTTGCAAAGAAAGATCTTCCCACAGAGCATGCCGACGCATTGTTCAATTTGCCGGCTGGTGAAGTTTATGGGCCGTATTTGTTTAACGGTTACTACTGCGTTTCAAAGTCAATGGGTAAGAAAGCGGGCGCTAACGTAAAGGCAAGCCATATCCTGATTGCCTACGAAGGAACAAGAGTTCCAAACCAAAAAGAAAAGCGTACAAAAGAACAGGCTAAAGCCAAAGCAGAATCGTTGCTTACTCAGGCGAAGGCCAATCCCGGAAGCTTTACGATGCTTGCGCTGATGAACTCAGATGATTCGTCTGCACAGCAAGGTGGCGACCTTGGATATTTTGGCCCCAACCAAATGGTGAAGCCGTTCAATGATTTCGTGTTTGGCAACCCGATTGGCACTATCGGATTGGTTGAAACGGAGTTTGGTTATCATATCATCAACATCACAGATAAGCAGGATGCAGTGAAGCTCGCTACGATTGCACAACGTGTCGAGCCGTCTGAAGCTACAGCAGATGCAAGCTACCAACAAGCCGTTAAGTTTGAAATGGATGCTAATGAAAAAGACTTTGCTGCAACGGCAAAAGCTGCAAAACTTACGGTGAATCCTTCTGTTAAGGTTAAGGTTATGGATGAGAATTTCGGTTCTCTGGGTAACCAGAGACAGATCGTCCGTTGGGCGTTCGCAAAAGATACTGAGGTTGGCGATGTGAAGCGTTTTGAGGTTGCCAATGTAGGGAACGTGATCGTGAAGCTTAAAAAAATCAATGAGGAAGGCCTGCTAGCGCTTGATGAAGCACGTCCTGCGATTGAGCCAATCCTGAAAAACAAGAAAAAGGCCGAGTTGATTAAAGCTAAAATGAAGGGGACGTCTCTTGAAGCCATTGCAAAAGCAACAGGTTCAACTGTTCAGCAGGCAAATGACATGACGATAGCAAACCCGATCATCCCCAATGCAGGTCCGGAGCCTAAGGTTGTCGGAACAGCGATGTCAACTCCAACCGGCAAAGTTTCTGCTCCAATCGAAGGAAATTCCGGTGTATATGTTGTTCAGCCAAGGCTTATCGTAAAAGCGCCAGCGTTAAAAAACCACAGCGAATACGTGAACAAAGTAAAAGCTCAAAAAGCAAGTTTTGCAGGCAGAATACTTCCAGCGTTAAAAGCGGATGCCGATATAGAAGATAACAGACCGGAGTTTAATTACTAAAACCCTCGGCTGCAGAAATACAGAAGCCACAAATTCACGAATAGCCCAAGCCGGTACAAAATTCGTGAATTTGTGGCTTTTTTTAGGTTATAATATCATTTCGCGATATGGAACCACTGTCTTAAACCCCCGCGACGAAAAGTACTCAGTTGGATTCTCTTCCGAAGCAGCCAGGATAAAGTCGCCGCCCCAGCCACCAAGGCTTTTGATGCTTCCGTTGAAATCGGGGAAGAACGTTTCTTTAACGGTTTTCATTTCGATTACCCGACTTATTATCGCTTCGTGGTCTTCTAATGCATGGCCAAACGACCTGAGGCTACCTGCATGAAGTACAGCATCGGTAATGCGGTTGATTGCCAAAATTGTATCGTCAAGGTTTTCGAGACGGTTGTTGTAGTACGACGCAATTGCTGCTTTGCTGCTTTGTTTCTTATTCAGATACACGAAATACAAGTCGTCTGCGAACACCGGAGTACATTCTACCGCTTCTATTTTTGGCATTTCGTTCTCCAGATGATACACAATTGGCGTGTTTCGCTGTGCGCACGCGATGTCGTAGCCGCTTCCGCCGAAGCTGTTCCGAAGCAGTTCGAACGCATCGATGCTGAGCCATTGGGCGATGTTGTTTATTAGTGTCGACGATGTGCCTAATCCCCAGAATTTCGGAAAAGTCAGATGTGTAGCAATAACATAACCTTCACTAGATTCAGTAAATGATGGATTTATCAGATATGCTTCATGTAGTATTTCGATTAGCGTGCTGCGTACTGAATCGGTCTTTTGAACATAATTGGCGCCCGAGATTTCGTCAAACCCAATTGTGTCTTCAAACCAGACGCTGCCGTCACTGTCGAAACTTTGCCAGTAAATTTGGCGATTCTGACCCGGTTCAACCACAAGGTCCTGACCGAATTTGGTTGGCAATGCGAGCGCTTTGGCACCGTCCAGGACTATATATTCACCGGTAATCAGCAGCTTTCCGTTGCTGTAAAATGTTTGTCTCATGGTTGTGGATCAACTCGTTTACCTGATTAAGAGAATGCCCTAGCCCTGATGGCGCGGCTATCCTTTTGCTGGTGTTTTTGGACAGCAGCGAAAGATAATAGCAACAGCAGGAAAGAGCTTCAAAAACTATTTTCGAAGCGATTCTATAAATAAAACCGCGGCCGAATGTGAAATGGCATGTGTTTTAAAATGTTTTTTCACCTGCGAACGTTCGTCATCAGTTGCTTTAAACTGGTTCAGAATATTGTTCAGGTGCATTTTCATGTGACCTTCCTGAATTCCCGTTGTTGTAAGTGATCGTAAGGCTGCAAAATTTTGCGCAAGTCCGGCTACAGCTACGATTTGCATCAGTTTCCGCGCCGACGGATTGCCCAACATTTCGTGCGAAAACTTCACCAGCGGATGTAAAGACGTTAGTCCGCCTACGGTTCCCAACGCCAGCGGGATCTCAATCCAGAACTTAAAAAGTCCGTTCTCAACCGATGCATGCGATAGGCTTGAATAGTGTCCGTTGCGTGCCGCATACGCGTGAACTCCGGCTTCGACCGCCCGAAAATCATTTCCGGTTGCGAGTACGACGGCGTCTATCCCGTTCATGATACCTTTATTATGCGTTACTGCGCGAAATGGTTCCACTTCGGCAATCTGAATCGCACGAACAAAATTTTCGGCGAACTCCGCAGGATCAACAATGTGTTTATCTGCAAGCTCTTCAATCCGGCATGACACTTCAGCACGTACGAGGCAATCGGGTACATAATTCGATAAAATACTCATGATAACCTGAAGGTTGCGTTCGCTTTCGGAAAAGTCTATATACGCCAAAGCTTCTTCTTTTAGGGTATTCGCAAACTGTTCAAGGCACGAATTGATGAAGTTGGCGCCCATCGAGTCTTTTGTTTCGAACGTCGCATGAAGCTGGTAATAGCCTGGAATGACGCCGCTTTTATCACGCAAATCGATATTCAGGATTCCGCCGCCGCGTTGCTGCATGTTTTTTGTCAGGTGTTCGGTCGCGTGCAAAAGTTTCGGTTTTGCTAGCGTAAAAAATTGCTGAAGCTTTTCTTTTTTTCCTTTATATATGAAATGAACCTGGCCGATTTTTTCGGTATTGGCTACTTCAGCTTTAAATCCGCCGCGCGCTGCCCAGAACTTAGCGGCTTTTGACGCTGCTGCTACAACCGAACTTTCTTCAATTACCATTGGCAATGAATAATATTTTCCGTTTATCAGGAAATTTGGAGCGATCCCGAGTGGAAGATAAAAGTTGCTTACCGTGTTTTCGATAAATTCGTCATGAAGTTGCTGTAGCTTTTCGTCTGAATTCCAATAGCTTTTCAGCAAATCTTCGGCGGCCTTTGGATCTGAAAAATACGAATCGGCGATGTGCCTTATTTTTTGCTCTTTTGACAATTTTGAAAAACCGGAAACGTTGCTCATGGTGATGTAGAATGGTTCCGGCAAAGATAACTTTTCACAACAAATAATTGTGCGTGGCGGCTTTATCAAAAATTGCCGGTGCAATTGCACGGCTACTGAAGCTGAAATGTAACAAATTCTGTTTCGAACGTCTAAAACCTCATACTAACCCAACCTCATTTAACAGTGAAAAACGTTTCTATGTGTATTTTTTTCACTAAAATTGACGGTTATTATTTTTAACTCAAATGACTAAATCAACCAGGCTCGCCACACTGCTCTTTTTCGTGTGTTTTTCGGTAGTTGCACAACAAAAAATTACTGTTGAAGAAATCTACACCGGCGCTTTTCGCACCAAAGGAATGGACGAATTACAGTCCATGGGCAACACCAACCAGTACACGGTACTAAATTATGATCGCACATCACGCAGCACAACTGTTGATTTATACGATTTTGCAACCTTAAAGAAAGTCTCAACGCTTATCGATACGCGAAGTCATAAAGACCTTGAAGGAATTGACAGCTACGTTTTCGATTCGGCTGAAAGGCAAATGCTGATTGCAGCGAATAGCAATTCGATCTTTCGCCACTCGTTTACGGCCGACTTCTTTTTGTACGACCTAAACACCAAGCAGCTTCAAAAGTTGTTCGATCAGGTACAGGAACCGACATTTTCCCCTGACGGACGCAAAATTGCGTACGGAAAGCACAATAATTTGTTTGTCTACGATATTGCTACAAAATCAACGGTTCAAATAACGAATGACGGACAAAAGAATGCGATCATCAACGGGATCACCGACTGGGTTTATGAGGAAGAATTCGCCTTTGTGCGTGCTTTCGACTGGAGTGCCGACAGCAAGAAGATCGCGTTTATACGGTTTGACGAGTCGCAAGTGCCGGAATTTACGATGTCGATTTTTCAGAAAGAGCTTTATCCGCAGACACAAACGTTTAAATATCCGAAAGCAGGCGAGAAGAACGCGCAGGTCTCATTGCATATTTACGATGTTGCCGGAAAAAGCACAAAGCAGGTGAATCTTTCAAAATACAATGACTTTTATATTCCCCGCCTGAAGTGGACTGCCGACGGAAATGTGTTGAGCGCCCAGGTTCTGAACCGCCACCAGGACAACCTTGATTTGCTGTTCATCGACGGAAACACGGCTGCAGCCAAAGTCGTGCTGAACGAACGTGACAAAGCCTACGTAGACATTACCGACAACCTGACGTTCCTGAAAGACAACAGCTTTATCTGGACAAGCGAAAAAGACGGGTTTAACCACATTTATGTTTACGATAAAAATGGAAAGCTGGAGAATCAGGTGACCAAAGGGCCGTGGGAAGTGACAGCTTATTATGGTTTTGACGATAATACGGGCAACGTTTTTTACCAGTCGGTTGAGAACGGCTCGATAAACCGTGATGTCTACAGCATCGGGCTAAACGGAAAAAACAAGAAAAGGCTTTCTTCTCAAACAGGAACGAACAGCGCGACATTCAGTCCGAATTTCGATTATTTCATCAACGCGTATTCGAGTGCGACGACGCCTCCGGTTTATACGTTAAATGAGGTGAAGAGTGGGAAGCAGGCCCAATCCATTGTCGACAACGCAGCACTTTTAAACAAAGTTAAGTCGTACGACATGCCAACAAAGGAATTTTTCGTTCTCCGTACTGAAAAAGGAATTGATTTAAATGCTTGGATGATCAAGCCGAAAGACTTTGACCCGACGAAGAAGTATCCTGTTTTTATGTATCAATATTCCGGTCCTGGTTCGCAGCAGGTGAACAACGACTGGAACGGAACCGATGATTACTGGTTTATGATGTTGTCGCAACAAGGGTATATCGTTGCATGTGTTGACGGTCGCGGAACGGGCTTTAAAGGCGCCGAGTTCAAAAAAGTGACGCAACTGCAACTGGGGAAATATGAGGTTGAAGACCAGATTGATGCTGCAAAAATAATTGGCAACTACCCGTATGTAGACAGGTCGCGCATCGGAATCTTTGGCTGGTCGTACGGCGGATTCATGTCGGCCAACTGTCTTTTAAAAGGAAATGACGTCTTTAAAATGGCCATTGCCGTGGCTCCGGTAACGAACTGGAGATTCTACGATTCGGTCTATACCGAACGCTATATGCAAACGCCACAGGAAAATGCATCGGGTTACGACGACAATTCGCCGATTAACCACGTGGAAAAGCTGAAAGGAAAATTGTTGTTGATTCACGGTTCAGGCGATGACAACGTGCATGTGCAGAATACAATGCAGATGATGGAAGCGCTGATCCAGGCGAACAAACAATTCGACTCACAAATATATCCCGACAAGAACCATGGTATCTACGGCGGTATGACCAGAATCCAGTTGTATAATAAAATGACTAACTTTATCCGGGAAAACTTATAGCATCTATGGCAAACCAGGCTCTACACCGTTTCGACGAATTATTCGGACATCCAAAAGGACTGTTCATCTTGTTTTTTACTGAAATGTGGGAGCGTTTTTCATTCTACGGAATGAAAGCCTTGCTGATTTTCTATCTCACCAAATACCATTTATTTTCGGACACAGCAGGAAACTTGCTCGTTGGCTCCTACGCGGCACTGGTTTATGCAATGCCTGTTATCGGAGGGTTTATCGCCGACAGATACCTGGGCTTCCGTAAAGCAGTTGTCTTCGGCGGTATCATGTTAGTTCTGGGACACGCCGGAATGGCTTATGAGGGCAATGCCGCAACCCAATCGGTGACCGGGGAAGTTATACGCGACGAGTTTGCTATGCAGGTTTTTTACCTGTCGCTCGCGTTCATCGTTTTGGGTGTCGGATTTCTGAAAGCAAACATTTCATCGCTCGTAGGCGAATTGTACGTTCAAGGGGACAAGCGGCGCGACTCAGGTTTTACGCTGTTTTATATGGGAATCAACCTGGGTTCCTTTCTGGCAACGATAATTTGCGTGTGGCTCGGCGAGGAACTTGGGTGGAGTTATGGCTTTGGGGCCGCCGGCGTCGGAATGTTGCTTGGACTGATCACTTTTATATCAGGTAAAAGGCTGCTCCACGGAAGAGGCGAATCCAGTGACCCGGCACTTTTGAACAAAAGAACTTTCGGTATTAAAAACGAATATCTGATTTACGCGCTAAGCATACTTTCTACGTTATTGCTTTGGCAGATGGTACAGCGCCACAGCGTGGTTCAGAATCTGTTAATCGTAGCGGGAGCAGGATCATTTATTTATATTGTTTATTATGCTGCGACACAACTTGACAAAGTCGCCCGTGAAAGGCTTATCGCACTTACGATCCTAATTATATTTACCGTTTTCTTTTGGGCGCTTTTCGAACAGGCTTACACGTCGATGAACCTTTTTGCCGATCGTATCCTTGACCGTGGCGATATTAAGGCCGGGCAATTCCTGAGTCTGAACGCGTTGTTCATCATCTTACTCGCGCCGGTATTTGCGTGGCTTTGGGTTAAGTTAGGAAAGTACAACCCGAATACGGCGGTTAAATTCTCACTTGCGTTAATCTTCGCCGGGCTCGGTTTCGGTGCGCTTGTAATGGGAATTGATGCTTCGGGATTGGGTAAAGTAGCAATGGGATGGCTTATTTTAACGTACTTCTTACATACCTGCGGAGAACTTTGTTTGTCCCCAGTTGGGCTATCGGCTGTAACAAAGCTATCACCGGCGAAGATCGTCGGTTTTATGATGGGCGTTTGGTTTCTTGCAACTGCGAGTTCTGAATATATTGCTTCAGTTCTTGCAAACCTTGCGGCTATCGATACAAAAAATGGCGTTGCGCCCGATTTGAATGTTGCAAAACAAAGCTACCTGATGCTATTCGAATATCTGTTTTACACCGGTGTTGGTGTAGGGATTGTGCTATTGCTGGTTTCGCCGATCATAAAAAGATTAATGCACGGTGTTGATAAAGAACTAAATAACTAAATATATGAGTCAGAATTCTACAGATCAATTTTTTAAAAGCACGGTTTTAGGACATCCTGCCGGGCTTTTCGTATTGTTTTTTACGGAAATGTGGGAGCGTTTTTCGTTCTACGGAATGCGTTCGCTACTGATCCTTTTCCTTACATCTGCTTTTACTGAAGGCGGCTGGGGTTGGACCCGTGAGAATGCATCTGCGTTGTTCGGCTCGTATGTTGGGCTTGTATATTTATCCACGATGTTGGGCGGATATTTCGCCGATAAAATCATAGGTTTTCGATGGGCTGTCGTTGTTGGCGCACTGCTAATGACCCTTGGCCACGCTTCGATGGCTGTGGAAACTGAATTCTCTATTTACCTTGGATTGGTACTGCTGGTTTTCGGTAATGGATTTTTCAAGCCGAATATGACCTCGATAATATCTGAAATGTATAAAGATCGTCCGGCCAAGAAAGACGGAGCGTATACATTATTCTACATGGGCGTGAACGCAGGAGCCTTTTTTGGAATTCTCCTATGCGGATATCTTGGTGAAAAAGTGGGCTGGAGCTATGGTTTCGGACTTGCCGGGTTCTTCATGTTATTTGGAATGCTACAATTTTGGCTGGCGCAGAATATCTTTGGCAATATCGGTTTGAAGCCAACAAAAGAAAGCCGTGCTGCATCTGATGCTGCCGATGACGACAAGCGCAACCCTTTTACACCTGGCCAATTGGTATTGGTGTTTCTTTCTGCGGGGCTTGGACTTTTGTGGATATTAAATGATCCGGCATCTAAAATTTCCGGAGGCGAGGTAAACATATTCGCATTCCTTGGCGAAAACGGAAATTCGATCGCGATTGTCACTGCACTAGTATTATTCCTGATTTTGCTGATTTATAGGTTCACGAAATACTCGCAAATTACACGCGAGAAATTAATTGCTGTGACGTTCTTCGCATTTCTTACCATATTCTTCTGGGCCATTTTTGAACAATCGCCAAATAGCTTAACGATTTTCGCGAGCGATTACACTGATCGGGTTCTTGTCGGAAACTGGAGCACGACATTCTTAATAATAAATTCGCTTATCACGATTCTGCCATTGGCGATCATTACTTGGGTACTGACATTGTTGTTCAGGCAGACCTTTAAAAATTACGCGGTATCGAACATCATCCTCAGCATCAGTTTTGTGATGATTTGGGCTATCGCATTATGGATGCTCGCAAAAGATTACTACACTGCGGGTGTACTCGATCTGTCAGACGAGACGCTGTCAATGCTTAAAATCGAAAAAGTAACAACCAAATTAACAGAAGTTCCTGCGACATGGTTCTCAACGCTAAACTCTTTATTCATCATTTCATTGGCGCCGTTATTTTCTAAATGGTGGGAGAGTAAATATAATCCGTCGGCGAACTATAAGTATGGAATCGGAATGTTCCTGCTTGCATTGGGAATGGCCTGTGTTGCTTTTGGCGCAAGTGGAATTGAACCCGGTGCGAAAACTGCATCTGTAAGTATGGTTTGGCTGATTTTAGTGTACCTTTTCCATACAATGGGCGAACTTTGTATTTCTCCGGTCGGGCTTTCGTATGTGAGTAAGTTGGTTCCGGGAAGAATGATTGCATTTATGTTTGGAGTCTGGTATCTTGCAGTTGCAATCGGAATGAAAGGCGCCGGGATGTTCGGTGAAAACATTGATAAGATAGCGAATGAACATGGCCTGAGTTACTTCTTCTGGATATTAACAGCCGTATCCATTGTGGTTGCAATTATATCGATAGTCATGTCACCGGTCATAAAAAAGTTAATGCATGGCGTTCGATAGCGGCATCGTTATTGGTAGCGGAAATTAAATTTTAAAAAAATGAAAAAGATCTTTATTTTACTTTTGATTGTGCTTGGAACATCGGCAGTTCAGGCACAGGACATTGAATGGCAAACGGATATTGCGAAAGCCGTCAAGCTGTCAAACAAGACTAAAAAGCCGATGTTGTTGTTCTTCACAGGCAGTGATTGGTGCGGATGGTGCATTCGCCTTCAAAAGGAAGTTTTAAAAACTCCTGAATTTGCTGCATGGGCCAAAGACAACGTGGTGCTGGTCGAACTCGACTACCCGAGACGCACGCCACAAACTCCTGAGCTACAGGCGCAGAACGCACAGTTACAACAGTTCTTCGGAATCCGGGGTTATCCTACGGTTTGGTTTGCTAACGGAACTATCGATAAAGAAGGTAAAACTGCGTTTACCCAATTGGGAAGTACCGGTTACGTTGCGGGCGGACCAACAGCATGGTTGGGCGTAGCAAATGGTATTATTCAAAAAAAGTAGTTTTTATTGAAACGTATAAAATCCCTTTTCGCTTGTATAGTGGAAGGGGATTTTTGCTTTTTTACATGTTGATTCCCATCGTTTGACGTATGACCTATAGTTGGAGCCATCTACAACCAGAATTTTTGGCCGGATTTGTTTGAGTACACGATCGAGGTTTAGTTTCGGCGATTGACGGAATATGAGCACGTCGGGTGGAACGGGCGGAAAGGTAGACGAGCTGTCAACAACTATGATCCGCGTGTTTTGGAAAAACATAACATTGGCAATGGGTTTCTCCTGCGATAGTGTAGAGAAGCTTGCTGTCAGATAAGGCTGCAAGATCGTTTTAGAGTTTTCTAAATCCGTATAGGCTATTGTTTTTCCGGAAGATATCTCGGCGAGCAATGATCCTTTTCTGACGTCAAACACAAGTAAAGCACGCCGTGTCTTTGCAGTTCGGTATTCTGTGAGTATGCATAACTGGAATGCAAGCACTGCGGAGGTTGCCAATGCCAATCGTGCAAACGAGCTGCGTTTGATTGACAGAATTATCAAACAGATGGCAATATAGGAAGTAATGAGCATGCTACTGTTGAACGGAATGTCCTTAACAATAAACTCTTCGGCCGAGGCAATGCCTGCAATAACGGCGTTAAGGGCTTCAATACAATGTTGCAAGATCCAAATAAATACATCAGGTACACGCCCCACAACCGCTATTAGCATTGCGACAACGCCTACCGCCATTATAATGCTCAAAAACGGAATGACAATCAGATTGGTTACAAAAAACAGTCCCGGAAACTGGTGGAAATAGTAAACACTCAGAGGAAACGTGCCTATTTGTGCCGCAAATGAAACCGTCAGGATATCCCAGAGATACTTCACAACCTTGTGTTTCGGTTGCCAGAGCGAGCTAAAGATAGGCTGTAGCCAAAGTATAAAAAACAATGCCGCGTAACTGAGCTGAAATCCGACATCGAACACAAATGAAGGCTGGAAAAGCAGGATCAGCAGGATTGAAATTAGCAGCGTGTGGTAGATGTTGGTGTCACGCCGAAGATGCATGCCCACTGCGATAAATGAAAACATCGTCACAGATCGAACTACCGAAGGTGAAAATCCCGCTATCACTGCGAAACTCCAAAGGCACGTTATTACGACGATGATCCGCAACAGCGAAGGCATTTTTCCTTTGGGAACTAGCTTTAAAATGGAATGAATAAACAAAAGGATAAAACCAACGTGAAGTCCAGATACAGAAAGAATGTGCACAGCTCCTGCGTACTGATAATCGCGTAGTACGTCACGTGAAATGTCCTGTTGTTGTCCCAAAAGCAATGCGGCAAGAACGTTCAATTCCTGCGGTTGAAGCTTACTTTTTTGGAGGTTCTTCAGAATCTGGGTTCGAATCATGTCAGAATAATACCAAACGTCTTTTCTATGGGCCTTACCAATTGAAATTTTTGATGCACTCACAAATGCCTGGGCCAGAATAGACTTGTTCTGCAGGTATTTCCCGTAATCAAATTGTCCCGGGTTTGTAGGCGGCTGATGAAGAATTAACGGTGCATCAACAGATAGTATTGAGCCTACTGGAAAGATCCGGCTGATACTGTCACGTTTGACGTTGATCAAGACCTTCCCAGTGCAGGAAGTTGTACCGATCTTGCGCACAAGCGCAATGTATCGATCATTTTTCTGGGTACTTTTTAGCCGTTCACGAAGGATTACGTGCATCCTGTGAACAGAGTCGTTGCCGGAGATATGCTCGCTGAATCGCGTAGAAGAAAAAGTACCGCTATGGACATTGTAAGTGAACATTCCGGTTATAATCGACAGGAGAGTGAGGGCGATCCCAAAATACAACCGCTGAAAAAAATGTTTTCGGGAAAAGATGTAGGCAATGATAAAAACAGGCAACGTTATCAGTGCCATTATACAAATTGTAGAAGGCGTTATTGAAAGATTGGCAGCGAGTGCGATGCCGGTGACAAAGCAGAGCGTAACTCTTGTGAGTGGAAAATTGAAGATATCCATGTTAGCAGCAATTGGTATAAAGCTACCTTTAGAATGCCATCCGCTTTGCAGTTTTTTCCGCCGATTTTGTTAAATAAAAAAAGGCACCTCCGAAGAAGTGCCCATCAAAGATTATTGGTTAAATCTTTATAAAATCCGATTTGCCTGCGCAAATGTCTTGCTGTAGTAAGGTTCTTTTGTTGAAGAAACAATGACGCCTTTAGAGGTAGATGAATGCACAAACTTGATTTCGTCACCGATAACATCAATGACCATTCCAACGTGATTTATGATGCTTTTGCCATTAGTTCTGAAGAACACCAAGTCTCCTTTTTGGATTTCGTTTGCCTCAAGTTTCTTGCCGACTTTTGCCATTTCGTTTGAACTGCGCGGCATCTTCATGTCGAAAATATTAAAAACGGCTGTTACCATTCCGGAACAATCCATTCCTGCTTTTGTGGTTCCGCCGCCCGCATAGCGTACGCCGATAAACGACATTGCGTTGTTGATCATTTGCAGCGCAAGATAATTTTCACGCGGAGCAGGAAGTAAATCCTTGTCGTCTTTATCAGTGATGACGTATTTTTTAGTAGTAATGGTTTTCGTGGTTTTTGCAACGGGCCGCACCGGTTTTGCGGCTACGGTTTTCTCAGTAAGGGTAACCTCCGGTTTGTCGGCAGGTTTTTGATAAACCCCTTTTTTTACTGCTTCTTTTTTAGAAGTAATAACTTGGGAATTTGCAGTGTAGGCAGTAAGAAGAACAAATGCTAGAACGAAATTGAAAAGTGTTTTTGAAAACATATTTTATTTTTTATTTTTCAGACGTAGGTGTCTTTAGATTTATAAATAAAACTCTGTTAGGAATTTCTTTATGAACTATGTAAACGCAGTAAAAAGCAGCTTATTACATAATTATAATCAAAAGTAACACAATTCCCATGCTTCTCCTAATTGGTGCGTGTTAAATTTTTTTAAAGGATTTGGTGTAACCGGGTGTGAAATTCTAGCAAAGCCCTTATAGAATAAGGCGCTAACGAGATTCAAAGGCAGATTTAAAATATTCAGAAGTTATCAACAATTAGTTTAGCAACTTTTTGGCTTGCACCGATTCCACCTAGTTTTTGCTCGAGCAGGTTATAGCTGTTCAGCACTTTCGCACGATGTTCGGGTTCGACAATTCTTTTAAGTTCCGTGATAATACGCTCCGGGTTACACTCGTCCTGAATAAGTTCGGTGACGGCCGGTTCGTCCAGAATAAGGTTTACCAGCGAAATGTACTTTAAGGTGATGATCCGTTTTGCGATCTGGTACGATGCCCAACTTCCTTTATAACAAACAACTTCCGGAACCTTGAAAAGTGCGGTTTCTAATGTAGCAGTTCCCGATGTTACTAGTGCTGCATAGGCAATATCAAGTAGATCGTAGGTTCTGTTCGACACGAATCCGACTTCCTTATTCAGAAGAAACTGCGAGTAGAAAGAATCATCCTGTCCTGGTGCGCCCGCGATCACAAACTGATAGTCCCGAAAATGATCAACAGCACTCAACATCACATGAAGCAGCTTCGTAATTTCCTGTTTTCGACTACCGGGAAGCAGCGCTATTATTGGTCGGTTATCGAGATTGTTTTCTAACCGAAATTTATCTGCATCTACATGTTCCCGCGATTGAATGGCGTCAATTAGCGGATGGCCCACAAATTCGACTCCGTAGCCATGTTTTTTTTCGTAAAAATCTTTTTCAAATGGAAGGATTACGTACATTTTATCGACATCGCGCTTAATTGAGGAGATCCGGTTCTCTTTCCAAGCCCAGATCTGGGGCGATACATAATAGTGTGTCTGATATTTCCGCTCCTTCGCCCACTTTGCAATCCGCATATTGAAGCCCGGGTAGTCGATAAAGATAATGGCGTCAGGAGAAAAACGCCCGATGTCGGCTTTGCAAATCTTGATGTTGCTTAAAATTGTACGCAGGTTAAAAAGAACTTCAATAAAGCCCATAAACGCAAGTTCCTTATAGTGCTTGACCAGCGTACCGCCAACGGCCTGCATCAGGTCGCCGCCCCAAAAACGTATTTCAGCCTGTGGATCTTCCGCGTAAAGCGCCTTCATCAGATTCGATCCGTGCAGGTCGCCAGATGCTTCTCCGGCAATAATGTAGTATTTCATCGGTCAGAATTAAACGAAGAGCGTGAGAATAGCCAAAATAATGGTCGCAAGAATAACACCACGCGCCATAAGATCTTTTTTATAATGAAGCAAACTGAAAAATACGATTAGGTTCAATACCGCGCCTAAGGTAATAATCTTGCCAAGGTTTTCGGTTGCTTTTACCCGGGCAATACCAGCCATTATATCATTGTCGATAAAAGCGAATATAAAAACGCTGCTTCCTGCAAGCGCGGTTATTAATCCGATAAGTACCCCGACAAGTAATTCACTTTTTTTCATTCAATTCCCATGTATTAAGTTGCTGTATCGCATGATGCGCAGTGAGGTCGAACTGCACCGGAACAACAGAAATATAACCGTTTCCGAGCGCCCACTCATCTGTATCGTCGCCGTTGTCCTGATTTACAAACTCACCGGTAAGCCAATAATAGTCTTTACCCTGTGGCGTTTTCCGTTTGTCGAAACGCTCCATCCAAATCGCTTTCGCTTGTCGGCAGACACGAATTCCTTTAATCTCCTTCTGTTTAAGTTTTGGAAAATTCACGTTCAGTACGACACCATCAGGAAGCCCGTTTTCCAAAACCTGTAGCGTAATTTTTTTAATAAATGGTTTCACCGCATCAAAGTCGGCTGCCCAATCAAAGTCGAGTAGCGAAAACCCAATTGCAGGTATGCCTTCGATCCCGGCTTCGACAGCGGCACTCATCGTTCCCGAGTAAATGACGTTTATAGAAGAATTGGATCCGTGATTGACACCGGACACGCAGAGGTCTGGTTTCTTTCTGATGATTTCGTTTACAGCAAGTTTGACGCAATCCACAGGCGTTCCCGAACAGCTATATTCAGGAATTGCAGCGTCATCGGCAGAAACTTTGTTAATATATAAGGTGTTGTTGATCGTAATCGCGTGGCCGGTTCCAGATTGCGGACTGTCGGGTGCGACAACAATTACATCGCCAATTCCTTTCATGACGTCAATCAGCGCTCGAATTCCCGGCGCAGTAATTCCGTCGTCGTTTGTAACTAAGATAAGTGGCCTTTTGTTCATTTATTGGTGTTGAAGCTCGGATTTTATACAAAAGTAATCTTTTTTAGAAGTTACTTATTACATTAGCACCTTTAACAAAAGTTTGGCCTCGCGGGGTTTGCCGTGTGGCACAGTTTTTCCTTAAATTTATTGCAAAAAGTTGATGAATGCTATACTCCAATTTATGAAAAGAAACTATAAAATACTAGTACTGCTTGTTGCCCTGTCGGTAGCAATGTGGGGGTTTATGCCCAAAGAGAAAAGCGATCCGGGGAAGGACAAGCTTCTGTTGGAGTTGCTGAATTTCGTTATCGAAAGAGGGCACTATGATCCGGCGGAAATGAATGATGAGTTTTCCAAAGGCATTTACAAGGATTATATTGCTGCACTGGATCCGTCGAAACGATTCTTCCTTCAATCAGATATTGATGAGTTCGCCAAATACGAAACGCAGCTTGACGATCAGATAAAAAATAAAGATCTCTCCTTTTTCGAACTGACCTATAGCCGGCTGATGCAACGTATCAAGGAAAGCAAAGGCTATTACAAAGAGATCCTTGCGAAGCCGTTCGACTACAATGTTGATGAGAGCTTTAATACTGATTACGAAAAGTTGCCTTACGCTGCTTCAACTGCCGACTTAAAAGAAAAGTGGCGCAAACAAGTTAAGTTGTCGACTCTTTCTTCGCTAACGGATAAGCTCGAACTTCAGGAAGGAAAAAAGGACACCTTGACAGCTGAAGGGACTGAAAATGCTGATACCCCAAAGGATAACGTTAATATTGAAAAGAAGAGTTTTGAAGAGCTTGAGAAGGAAACCCGCGAGAGTTCACTAAAATCGCTGAACGAGTATTTTACTTTTATCGACGAGCTGAATCGGGAGGAATGGTTCTCGGTTTATGTGAATTCAATTGCTTCGCGTTTTGATCCGCATACTTCTTATTTTGCTCCGGATGAAAAAGAACGTTTCAACGTCGACATGAGCGGTAAACTCGAAGGGATCGGAGCAAGGCTACAACGTAAAAACGACTTTACAGAAATTACCGAACTGATTTCCGGCGGACCCGCATGGAGAGGTAAAGAACTTGAACCGGGTGATATCATTTTGAAAGTAGGCCAGGGCAATAAAGAACCGGTAGATGTTGTTGGAATGCGTCTTGATGATGTGGTCAAAAAGATCAAAGGTCCGAAAGGTACCGAAGTCAGATTGTCAGTTAAAAAAGCAGACGGAACCCTGAAAGTGATTTCAATAATCCGTGATGAAGTTGAAATTGAAGAGACATATGCAAAATCGAGCGTGGTGGAAAAAGAGGGTAAAAAATACGGGATCATCTATCTTCCCAAATTTTACATCGACTTCGATAATCCGAACAGCCGTGACTCCGCAAAGGATATTGCTCTTGAAGTGGAGCGTCTAAAATCGGCCGGAGTTCAGGGGATCGTGCTGGATGTCCGTGACAATGGCGGCGGTTCTTTGAAAACCGTTGTAGACATTGCTGGATTGTTTATAGAGCAAGGTCCGATTGTTCAGGTTAAGACAGCAGGAAGAAAACAGGAAGTGCTTTTTGATAAAGATCAGAAAGTAGCCTGGGACGGACCGCTTGTAGTGATGGTCAACAGCTTTTCAGCATCTGCGTCAGAAATTCTTGCTGCGGCAATGCAGGATTACAAGAGAGGCGTTGTGCTGGGAAGTAAACAAACCTACGGCAAAGGAACGGTCCAAACCGTTATTGATCTGAATGATTTTGTCCGCAACAGCGAAATGGGTGACCTTGGTGCACTTAAGATCACCACGCAGAAGTTCTACAGGATTAACGGTGGATCAACGCAACTTGAAGGTGTTCACAGCGATATTGTAATGCCGGACCGATACTCCTTCGTGAAAATGGGCGAGCGCGATATCGACAATGCTATGCCGTTTGATAAAATTGAAGCTGCCGATTATAAGCTTTGGACGCGCCAGACTAGCTTTGACAGAGCGGTTGCGAACAGCAAACGCCGTGTGGAAGCGAATGAGCAACTTCGATTGATTGAAGAAAACGCCAAATGGATTAATGACCGAAGCGAGGAAAATGAGTACAGCCTGCAGCTTAACAAGTTCCGCGCTGCACAGGAAGCGCTTGAAGCACGTGCTAAAAAGTATAAGGCGATCGCGAATTACCAGAACAATCTGAAGTTCTCTTCACTACCAACAGAAGAGGCATCGATTGCGAAAGACGCCACTTTGAAGGAAAAGCGCGAAAGATGGCATAAAACATTGGCTAAGGATATTTATATAGAGGAAGCGATTAATGTTTTAGGCGACCTTGCCTCGAAGCCGAATACGTCAATAACGCTTAAAAAAGAAAAGGTTCTAAAACCATAACCACAATATGTAACAGGTTAAAAAAACGCTCCGTAACCGGGGCGTTTTTTATACTTGGTATCACCGTGTTGCCACTAGCTCCGTTTGGCTTTAAAGTACCTGAGTACTTTCCGCACGATAATTATTAAAATCAGACAAAACTTCCCGAACCGGAAAAGCAGCAAGTGGAACTAGTTACTGTTAGCTGTCGTGGGAATTAAAGTTTGCTTAATAAAAGTTCAAAATTTTCGTTTTGATTGTAACTTTGAAGATTAAATGTATATTTGTATACTACTCAACAAGACAGTAGTATCTTCAACTAAAAGCTATGAAGAAAAAAGAGAGAAAATTACTAAAGGATTATCCTGGTTATTTTCATAATTCGAAGTCTGATGCGTTAGAAGACTTTAAGAAAGCAATGTTTAAGTCAATTGATGAATACATTGCGACTCATCCAGAAAATAAGCAGCAAGCAGAATATTTGCGTGAGATGACCGAAAAGTATTTTCAAGAAAAACGAGCTGCGATATATGTTGAAAGCAAACTTCAAGATTTTTCAGAATACTTAACTCACTCACTCAGTGTAGCCATTAACAATGCCATCAAACCTTCAAATGTTGATGACACTTGTATATGGTATTACAAAAATAAAAATCAGTACATAAGTTATGAATGACGACGAAAATAGATCAGAGGCTACTTTTAATGATTTTAAAGATAATACTGATTTAGAAGTTCCTTTACCAAAAAAACAGGTAAAGCACATGCTTCAAGAAATTGAAGTTATGGCAATGCAGAGAATGAATAAAAATTCGTTTGATATGAGTTCGCTTGAAACGCATCAAGTTGACAAGGTGTTAGAAACAATGCACACAAATGAACAAAATGCATTCGAATATCATAAAGCTAAACTAAGTACTTACAAAGAGATACGTTTAAAGGAAATAGGAGCATCGGTTATTACCGAAAAAAATCACAGGTATTTTGGATTGGCTTTAATTGGATTGTTATCGTTAATCACGTTACTTATATTATTTTTTAAAGACAGCTATTTTATTACTTGGATGACATTTATTGCAGGGCTTCTAGCTGGAAAAGGGTTATCTAAACTAACAGAAGGTAAAGACAGTAAATTGCGAGATAATGCTAAGTTAGATGATGATCTAGGTTAATTGAGAGTTTACTCCTGCATTACAGCTAACTAACATAGTATCTAAAAAAAGGTTATGAAGCTGCATAGCCTTTTAAAATCCTTTTCGCCTCTGTTTGTGGAAATCTTTTACCACCTTCGATGCTAATAGTCTACGGTTATCGATTGGCTATTCAGATTCGGCAACAATAACCTTACGAAATGCCAACGTCATAATCTTTATAGTGTCAGCAATCGGGTTATATCTTACCGTAAAGAATATCTAAATCGGCGCAACAGTAATTAAATTACCACTCGTTCACTTTGTTTGCGTCCATCTTCAGGAAGATGAACAGCAAGATCGTAAAGCCCCAAAGTCCGGAGCCGCCATAGGAAAAGAAAGGAAGCGGAACACCAATAGTTGGAAAAATTCCGGCGACCATTGCCGTATTGACAAAGAAGTGGATGAAGAGGATTCCAGCAACGCAATAACCGTAAACCCGACTGAACTTCGTTTTTTGGCGCTCGGCAAGATAAATAATCCGTAAAATTAACCCGATGAACAATAGGATTACCACGAGCGAGCCTACAAATCCCCATTCCTCGCCAACGGTTGTAAAGATATAATCGGTGTGTTGTTCCGGCACGAAACCACCTTTTGTTTGCGTTCCCTCAAGGAAACCTTTTCCAAACCAACCGCCGGATCCAATTGCAATTTCCGATTGGTTGGTGTTATAACCGATGCCTTTCAGATCGACTGCCCGACCAAGTAAAATGTTGAAACGGTCGCGGTGGTGCTGCTTAAATACATTATTAAAAACATAGTTCACTGAGAGTACGAACGCGGATATCAATACCAGGATAATACTACTCAGCACAATGTTCCGGTTGATGATCCTGCTTCGGATATACACCAGTGCAATTACTACAGCAGCAATTAAAATAACATATTGCGGCTCCAACATCAGCGTCAGCATGAACAATACGATTGCGATGAAGGCGGTCCATACGTACCAGGCGGGCAAGCCTTCACGATATAACACCAAGATAAAAACGCTGTAAATCAACGCACTTCCCGGATCAGGCTGCGGCAAAATCAGCATTACAGGCAAGATGATGATCAACAATGCCTGAATCTGGCGCTTTACGTCTTTCAGGTTTACCTGTACGTCGCTTAGATATTTGGCTAACGCCAGGGAAGTTGCCGCTTTTGCAAACTCCGACGGCTGAAGCGTAAAACTTCCGATAGCATACCAACAGCGCTGGCCGGCAATCGTCTTACCAAAAGGGAAAAGCCCTGCGAGAAGCACAAGTGCTACTGCGAAGATTATACTGGAATATTTTTCATAGAATTTACCGTCGACTGCGAGCACAACAAAAATCAGCGGGATGGTAAACAGGATGAACAGCATCTGCTTTCCGTAAATCTGTGTAAAGTCGAAGATCGAGCTTTCGCCAATAGGCAAGGACGACGAATAAATATTCAGCCAGCCGGCAATTACCAGAATGATGTAGATAAAGACGCTTATCCAGTCGAGATTACTGCGTACGCTCTGGTTTTTCATTAATTGTCGGCTTCTGTCGTATCGGTTGCTACTGGTTTGGGCTTTAGGAAGAACACTGAATCCGCTTTTTTACCCGTATATTTATCGTATTCGCCTTGCAAACTTCCTTCAAGCATTCGCTTCTCAAGGTCGGTGCGCGTGATTTTCCCACGGACGAACTTTTCAATCATTAAACTCGCAATAGGACCTGCCCATCGCGCTCCCCAATAGCCGTTTTCTACAAACACAGCAATTGCGATTTTCGGGTTGTCTTTTGGTGCAAACGCCACGAAAATAGAGTGATCCTGAAGCTTCACACGTTTTCCGTTGATTTTCGTATAATTCTCAGCGGTTCCCGTTTTACCACAAATATCAATTCCTTCAACACGCAAGCTTTTTGCTGTTCCGAGATTATAAACGTCAAACAATCCCGAAATAACAGGCTCAAAGTACTTACGGTCGATTGTCGTCACGTGTTTGGTAGTGAACTTTTTATCAATCTTTTCTTTCTCTATTGTCTTTATAATGTGAGGTGTATAATAAAAACCGCGATTCGCGACAGCGGCCATCATATTTGCAAGCTGTATCGGCGTCATCAAAACCTCACCCTGGCCAATCGCGTTCGACACAATTGCGGTACTTCGCCAGCCGCCATTCGGATAAATACGCTTATATAATTTAGATGTGGGCCTGCTTCCTTTTTTTCCGATTGGTAGGTCGTAACCCATAAATTCACCCAGTCCGAAGCTTTTCAGGTGATTACTCCAAACGTCGACACCGGCAGCAGGCTTCAGATATTTGTTGATTGTTTTCATGTAAACACTCGCAAAATAAGTGTTGCAAGAATTATAGATTCCGTTGTGCAACTTTGAGATTCCCGAGTCGTGGCACTTCATGAACCTTCCGCGCGCATAGCTAAATCCGTGGTGGCACATAAACGACGTCTCCTCATCGATAACACCTTCCTGTAAGGCAATCAAGCCTGTTAAAATTTTGAATGGCGAACCGGGCGGATATTCAGCAAGCAAACCACGATCGTATAACGGCTTCGCTATTGAGTCTCGAAAGAGCTTGGTATAGTTTGCAGATCGTTCGCGCCCGACTAAAATGGCGGGATCATACGACGGAGCTGTTACAAGCGCGAGAATTTCGCCCGATTTAGGCTCAATTGCAACTATTCCACCCCGTTTGTTGACCATCAACTCTTCGCCGTATTTTTGCAGTTCGATGTCGATCGACAAATGAATATCTTCTCCCTGGACAGCAATTGTATCAAACTTTCCTTCTTTGTATGATCCAATTTCGCGGTTAAATTTGTCTTTCTGAATGTATTTTACCCCTTTTACGCCGCGCAGCACTTTTTCATAGCTTTCTTCTACGCCTTGCTTTCCGATTAAATCCCCGCTGTTGTAATACGGGTTTTTCTTAATTATTGCCTCGTTGACCTGCGTGATAAATCCAAATATGTTGGCCCCAACCGAAACCTGATAATCCCTTAATGATCGTTTCTGAATGTAGAAGCCCTCAAATTTCCTAACCTTTTCCTGAAAAGCGGCGTACTCACGTTTGTTTAACTGCGGAAGAAATACCGATGGCAATCGCGGGCTGTATACAATAGCTTTAGCAAGTTTAGCATCAAAATCTTCACGCGTAATTTTTAAAAGGTGGCAAAATTCAAGCGTGTCGATGTTCTTCATTTCACGCGGGATCACCATGATGTCGTAAGACGGCTGGTTCGCAACGAGCAACTTTCCATTTCGGTCATAGATATAACCACGTTCGGGATAGTCGTATTGAATTTTTATAGCATTGTTATCCGACTTCAGTTTCAGTGAGTCGTCGATAACCTGAAGGTAAAACAACCGGATGATTATAAAAGCGGTGAGGACAATGATCATCGTTGGCAATAATACTTTTCTCATCGTCTGTTCGGCTTAAAAATGTAAATCAGAATGATGCAAATCAAGATTGAAAATACGGTGCTGAATAACGTTCGGATAACGACATCCAACAAATAGTTAAGCCTGAAGATCTCGAGTACGAACAGCGTGAGGTGATGCATCGCAACGGCTATCAGAATAAACGAAAAGCGCTCAGGCGTGAGCACATCATTAAGCCTGACGGTTTGGTACTCATAGCTCAGCCCAAATGCAAATTTGAAAATATATGGACGAAAGTAAGCCAGGACAAGGCAAGCCGCAGCGTGTACGCCACCAGAATTGCAGAACATATCCATAATGATTCCAAGGAAGAAACTTGCAACGAGCAAACCTGATCTATTTCCGTTTACAGGATATAAAATGATAAACAGGATGTACGGATACGGATTAATATATCCGCTAAAGTTGATATTATTGAATACGATTACCTGGGCCGCCAGCAGCAATATAAAACGGACGATATTTATAATAAGGGCGCTATTCACCTGTTGATTGCGTTTCGAGGTTGATAATCTCTTCGCGGTCTTTGCTCTTGATGATATAAACGTGACCCAAGTTTGTCATGTCGTTAAACAACCTGACATTTAGGACATAGTAGTTGGTTTCTTCTTGAGTGTAGATCTTGTCGATCACGCCAATGTTGATGTTTTCGGGAAAAATAACCGACTGCCCGCCCGTTACTACCGTATCGCCTTTGCGGATAGCAGCAAGTCTGGGGACGTCAATCAACTGAACGAAACCTGCATTTTTTCCATCCCATGTCAAGGAGCCGAAGTGGTTTGACTTTTTTATCTTTGCATTGATCTGCGACTTGGTATTGAGGATGCTAATAACAGTGGCATAATTCTTTGAGACCTTGTCTACGATTCCCACAATCCCCGAGCTGTTTACAACGCCCATGTCCGGACGTATCCCCGAAGCTGATCCGGGCTTAATTGTCAGGTAATTCTCCTGCGTGCTGTAGGAGTTGTGTATAACTTTCCCAACAATAATATCCGTTTTATGGACGCCGCGAATGGTGTCAATCATCGGCATCGCAGTAGTATCGTTAGCATTGAAAAGCATGCTCTTCAGTCTTGCGTTCTCCAGCGCGAGTTCCTCGTTTTGTGACTTCAGGCTAAAGTATTCATTAACGTTATTGAGCTGTTCGTAGACTCCGCCCGTAAGGAAATTGGCGGAACTGATTACCTTACTCCGATGAAAGGAATGCGCTTGGATCGTAAGTGCGAGTGAGATACCTAAAAGCAGCAAAAACAGCAACTTATGGCTGTTTTTAAATATGAAATTAAATATTTGCTGCATTAGATTTTAAAATATTAAAACTCAAAATTCCAAATTCCAAACGGAACTTCATAGGTTGCATCTGGAACTTGGAATTTCATTTTCGGAATATTATTTAATAAGTATGCTTCTGAATTTTGGAATATTCTTTAATGCCATCCCGGTTCCGCGAACAACCGCACGCAAAGGATCTTCAGCGATATAAACGGGCAAATCGGTTTTCTGTGAAATCCTTTTATCCAAACCGCGTAGCATCGAACCACCGCCGGCGAGATAAATACCAGTGTTGTAGATGTCAGCAGCAAGTTCTGGCGGAGTCTGCGAAAGCGTTTCCATGACGGCATCTTCAATACGTTGAATCGATTTGTCAAGCGCTTTAGCGATTTCCCGATACGAAACATCGACTTGCTTTGGCTTTCCGGTTAGCAAATCACGTCCCTGAACCGACATATCATCTGGCGGAGTCTCAAGTTCCTCAAGTGCAGCACCGATTGTTATTTTTATTTTTTCAGCTGTACTTTCACCCACAAAAAGGTTGTGTTGCGTACGCATGTAGTAAACAATATCGTTTGTGAAGACGTCACCGGCAATCTTTACCGATTTATCGCATACGATTCCGCCCAACGCGATAACCGCAATTTCCGTAGTTCCGCCCCCGATATCAACAATCATGTTTCCTTTTGGCTGCATAATGTCGATTCCGATACCAATCGCTGCTGCCATCGGTTCGTGGATCAGGTACACTTCTTTACCATTTACGCGTTCACAAGATTCCTTAACGGCGCGCATCTCCACTTCGGTAATTCCCGAAGGAATACAAACAACCATTCTTAACGCAGGGGTAAACATTCTCTTTTTTAGCGCAGGAATGCTTTTGATGAACATGCTGATCATCTTTTCAGACGCATCAAAGTCGGCAATAACCCCATCTTTTAGAGGCCTGATGGTTTTTATGTTTTCATGGGTTTTTCCCTGCATCATGTTCGCTTCTTTTCCGACGGCAATGATCTTACCTGAAACCCGATCGCGGGCAACAATGGACGGGCTGTCGATCACTACTTTGTCGTTATGAATGATAAGCGTGTTAGCGGTACCAAGGTCTATCGCTATATCCTCGGTCATGAAATCAAAAAATCCCATAAGTCTATTTGGGGTTTAAATAGTTAAAAAAATGTTAGGCACAAAGTTAAACAAATTAATGTTTGAAATGACGTGTGCCGGTAAATACCATAGCAACTTTATTTTGGTTGCAGTAATCAATACTAAGCCCGTCTTTTATCGATCCACCAGGCTGAATAACAGCCGTAATTCCTGCCTGTTTTGCAATCTCGACGCAGTCCGGAAACGGGAAGAACGCATCACTTGCCATTACGGCGCCATGCAGGTCAAAGCTGAAATTTTTCGCTTTCTCGATTGCCTGTTTGAGAGCGTCAACACGAGATGTTTGTCCTGTTCCTGATGCGAGGAGTTGCTTGTTCTTCGCAAACACGATCGTGTTGGATTTGGTGTGCTTGCAAATGCGCGAAGCAAACAGGAGATCTTCAACTTCCTGGTCAGTCGGTTCGGTTGATGTAACGGTTCTCAGATGGTCCTTATTGTCGATGATATTGTTTCTGTCCTGGACAAGAACGCCATTCAAGCATGTCCGCACCTGAGTTTCAGGAAGTGCTACCTCGTGCTGGATCAAAATAATCCTGTTTTTCTTTTCGCTCAAAATTGAAATAGCCGAATCTTCATACGCAGGCGCAATAACAACCTCACAAAAAAGCTTATTAATTTCTGCCGCGGTTTCGGCGTCAATCGTTCCGTTGGCGATCAAAACCCCACCAAACGCCGAAGTCGGATCGCCCGCTAACGCATCAAGATACGCCTGCTTCATCGAGTCACGGGTCGCAGCTCCGCATGCATTGTTGTGTTTTAGGATCGCAAATGTTGGTCCGTCGTTCCTGAAATCGCACATCAGGTTAACCGCCGCGTCAACATCCAACAGATTGTTATAGGATAATTCTTTGCCGTTACATTTCGTGAACATGGCATTAAAATCGCCAAAGAAAAAGCCCTTCTGATGCGGATTTTCGCCATATCGCAACACCTGTCCGTTACTGATGCTTTGCTTGTAATAGGTTTCGTCGTTGTTGAAATAGTTGAAGATCGCAGTGTCGTAATGAGACGAGACGTGGAACGCCTGTGTAGCGAATGATCTGCGCTGTTCCAGCGTTGTGGCGCCGTTACTCTCACTGATGATGTTTAGCAGTTTTGCGTATTGGTGCACGGAAGGAACGATTACTGTGTCGCGAAAGTTTTTAGCAGCGGCACGGATCAGCGATATACCTCCTATATCGATTTTCTCAATAATGTCCTCTTCACTTGCTCCCGATGCAACTGTTTTTTCGAATGGATATAAATCGACGATTACCAGATCGATCTGCGGAATATTATATTCGGCCATCTGTTGCACATCGCCTTCGTGGTCCTGCCGATTCAGGATTCCGCCGAAAACCTTCGGGTGAAGTGTCTTGACACGTCCGCCGAGTATCGAGGGGTAAGAGGTCACATCTTCGACAGCTACGACCGGAATGCCCATGTTTTTGATAAACTCTTCTGTTCCGCCTGTGGAATAAAACGTTACATTTTGTTCGTGTAGTTTCCGAACGATCGGTTCCAGTCCTTCTTTTGAAAACACTGAAATCAGTGCCGATTTGATGGTTTTTGTTGTGTTCATTTGTTGTGGTGTTTAACTTCGCTCCGTTAGGCCAAACGCGGCTTTCGGGTCGGTGCAAAAGTAGGTTTTATAGCCAAAATTTACTAATTTGCAACCCACATAATTTGTTGGCAGCGCGATTGCAGTTTCCGTTAGGATATCGCCGAAAAAATGTAGATTTTTACCCCCGCTAAATCATCCGTATGCTCCTTTACCTTCGATTGCTCAAAGAAAGCTTCGGCTTCGCGATGAACGCGCTGCGCAACAACAAGCTGCGTACGTTGCTATCGCTACTTGGCGTTACGATCGGGATTTTTTCCATTATCGCGGTACTCGCCGCGGTAGATTCGCTCGATCAGAAGATCCAGAAAGAGCTGAGCGCGCTTGACAAAAACACGATCTACCTGATGCGTTTTTCCTTCGGGCCAACCGAGATTCCGCAATGGAAACGTGAGCAATATCCGGATGTCACGTATGAAGAATACGAGTATCTAAAAAACTCCGTTAACGATTTGGACCAGATGGCTTTCCAGATGTTTGTCCCTCGTGAATCAATGAAGTTTGAGTCAGAGACCGTAACAGATATCAACATTGTTCCGGTGTCGTACGAGTTCATCGACATCCAGCAGCTAGAGTTTGAAAGTGGACGGTTCTACACTGAGTCGGAATCCAATTCGGGCGCACCCGTGGTAGTAATCGGTTATGAAGTAGCAAAAGGTTTGTTCGGCGAGGCCGATCCTATCGACAAGAAAGTCAGGATGTATGGACAGCGGCTCACGGTTATAGGTGTTGTAAAAAAGCAAGGCGCGGGAATGTTTGGTGACAGCCATGATACTTCTGCCTTTATTCCGGTAAATTTCTTGCGGCGGTTATATGGCGACAACAATGATTCTATGACGCCCGTGATCGTAGTTAAACCGGAAAAAGGTGTTGATATGGCTGCTTTTAAAGCCGATCTTTCTCAAAAACTTCGCAGCTTCCGCGGAATAAAAACAGGTGAAGAAGACAATTTCTTTATAAACGTATTTTCTGGATTAACCGATTTAATTGACGGACTTATAGGCCAGTTGAACTTCGGCGGCGCAATTATTAGCGGATTTTCGCTGTTGGTGGGTGGCTTCGGAATTGCGAATATAATGTTCGTATCGGTTAAGGAGCGGACAAACCTGATCGGGATCCAAAAATCGCTTGGCGCAAAGAACCGGTTCATACTTTTTCAGTTTCTCTTCGAAGCAGTAATACTTTGTGTGCTCGGCGGTGTAGTCGGATTACTTCTTGTGTGGATCATTGCAACCCTGATGACAAACCTGCTCGAGTTCGAATTTGTACTCAGTGCCGGAAACGCCATTTTCGGAACTTCACTTGCTGCGGTAATTGGCTTAATTTCGGGGATTTTGCCGGCGATCTCGGCGTCCCGACTTGATCCTGTTGAAGCCATCCGCACCGGAATGTGATATGGGCGTCGCCTGCGGCCGGGCGTTGTGCTATTATCTTTTGCTCCGTTTCACTCTGCAAAAGGATAGCCGCTTCACTCCCTGACGCAATTTCAGATTGTGGTTAACCTTTCTTCCAGGTTATTTTTTTCGGTTCATGTCACGACTTAATAAATATTTGTATATATAAACCTCGCAGGTCTAAAACCTCGCAGGTCTAAAACCTTGGAGGTCTAAAACCTTGGAGGTCTAAACCTTGGAGGTCTAAGAGAATTGGGTCAAATTTGTCTATACCATTCCATTTATATCCAAAGGCTTTCGCTAATCCGAGCCAGATAAGAGCACAAAAAAAGCGGTAACAGAATTCCGCTACCGCTTTTGTTGCTTTTGTCTCGGTTTATCTTACCGGACTGTTTGTGATCAGGTCCAGGAACAAATTGATTTTGTTCTTCAATTCTTTCCTTGGGGTAATAAAATCCAAAAAACCATGTTCCAATACGAATTCTGCCGTTTGGAATCCTTTTGGTAAATCCTTTCCCGTTGTATCTTTTACAACACGTGGTCCGGCAAATCCGATTAGCGCGCCCGGTTCAGAAATATTGATATCACCTAGCATCGCATACGATGCTGTCGTTCCTCCCGTTGTAGGATCGGTACAAAGCGAGATGTATGGAATTTTTGCATCATGCAGTTGCGCGAGCTTAGCCGATGTCTTTGCGAGTTGCATCAGCGAGTAAGCCGCTTCCATCATCCTGGCGCCACCCGATTTTGAAATCATCAGAAACGGGATGCGGTGCTGGATAGAATGGTCGATCCCGCGTGCAATTTTCTCACCTACAACAGCGCCCATTGAACCTCCGATAAACGCAAAATCCATACAGCAGATCACTATTTCTTTGCCTTTAGATTTTCCGACGCCGGTACGAACAGCATCCTTGAGCTGTGTCTTTTCCATCGCCTCCTTCAGCCGTTCCGAGTATTTTTTGGTATCCACAAAATTCAGCGGATCTTTTGAAGTCATGTTCTTGTCAAGCTCTTCAAACTCGTTATTGTCAAAAAGGATATCGAAGTATTCCTTGCTTCCAATCCTGACATGAAAGTCGTCCTCAGGGCTAACGTATAAATTCCGCGCCAGCTCATCAGCATCAATAATCTTTCCTGTAGGTGATTTGTACCATAAACCTTTTGGAACATCTTTCTTATCTTCCGTCGGCGTCTGTATTCCTTTTTGCGTTCGTTTAAACCAAGCCATAATTTAATTGAGAATTGAGAATTAACAATTGACGATGATTACATTTGACAACGGATCTCCATTATCAAATATCCGGTGTCAATTAAAGCGTGTTTATGTTGTTTAGATCGGCAAAAGCCTGTTCAAGCCTTTTGTTGAACGTTAACTCGCCTTCGCGGATCCATTTTCGGGGATCGTAATGTTTTTTATTTGGTGATTCAGGTCCGTCCGGACTTCCGATTTGTGTTCTGAGATAATCGATATTTTTGACCATGTAGTCGCGGATTCCCTCTGTAAAAGCAAACTGAAGGTCGGTGTCAATATTCATCTTGATTACGCCATAGCTGATCGCTTCACGGATTTCCTCCAACGTCGATCCAGATCCGCCGTGAAATACAAAATCAATCGGATTGCTTCCGGTGTTGAATTTCTGCTGAACATAATCCTGTGAATTCCGAAGGATTTTAGGTGTCAATTTTACATTTCCGGGTTTATACACACCGTGTACATTTCCGAATGCTGCTGCTATTGTAAAACGCGGACTCACTTTTAAAAGTTCTTCGTATGCATAAGCGACTTCTTCAGGCTGCGTGTATAGTTTTGAGCTGTCAACGTCAGAGTTGTCAACGCCGTCTTCCTCGCCACCGGTTATCCCAAGTTCGATCTCAAGTGTCATCCCCATTCTGCTCATGCGCTCAAGATATCTTTTGCAGATCTCGATGTTCTCTTCAATTGGTTCTTCCGAAAGATCGATCATATGCGAACTGTACAATGGCTTTCCGGTTTCGGCAAAATGCTTCTCCGATGCGTCGAGCAGTCCATCAAGCCAGGGAAGTAATTTCTTTGCACAATGGTCGGTATGAAGGATCACGGTCGCGCCATACGCTTCTGCAAGAGTGTGAATGTGCTTGGCTCCCGCAATTCCGCCGGCAATGGCTGCTTTTTCATTTTCGTTCGATAAGCCCTTTCCTGCATTGAAGACCGCGCCTCCGTTTGAAAACTGTATGATTACCGGTGACTTTAATTTTGCGGCGGTTTCCAAAACACCGTTAATTGTGCTTGAACCGGTCACGTTTACAGCGGGCAGCGCAAATCCTTTTTCCTTTGCATAACGGAAGATCTCCTGAACTTCGTCGCCTGTCGCAACTCCTGCTTTTATGTTGTGAGCCATGTAAATCGGATTTAAATGAAGGTTACAAATTTAAGAATTTAATAAATTAGAACGGGTAATTAATCCCGATATTTAGCACGGAGTTTGCGAAATTATAGTCGCGAAACCACTTCTTGCCGACTTCTTCTGCTGGATTATACGTCTTGAATCCGAAGTCAATCCGGACCACAAAAAAATCGAAATCATATCGTAAACCAAACCCCGATCCGACGGCAATGTCTTTAAGTGAGCGCAGTCCGGTGAAGATTTTTTCGGGATCTGTTTCATTGTCGAGCACATTCCAGATATTCCCGACATCGACGAAAACGGCACTGTGTAGATCACCAAACAAGTGAAAGCGCAATTCCGAACTGAACGCGAGTTTCATATTGGCCTCATTAAAATCGTTTACGCCGCCACTGCGACCCGGACCTAAGCCGTACGATTGCCACGCACGATTATCGTTTGATCCGCCGGCGAAATAACTTCGCGAAAACGGAACACTATTAGCATTTCCGTATGGAATGGCAATTCCGGCAAACGCACGCATCGCCAGAACTTTTCGCCGCCGCAGGTCCCAATGTTTTATATATTCAAATTCGGCTTTGCCATATTGCGAATATTCGACATCGAAAATTGTATTGTTTCCGTTCTGGTTTTCGAGCTGACGCGAAAGGCGCGCGATCAATGCCAGGAAGTTCCCCGCTGATTCCGCTCTTGCCTTAAATGAATAGAAAGTGTTGTCCTGTAAGTCTTCTTTCGTGGTTTTGGTGTAACTGTAGCTTGAGGCAAAAATCAGGTTATTTTCGGTCAGTCGTTCACGACGTTCCTCAATGCTGCGCACTGTTCGTAATTCGCCTTCGCTAACAGGAACAAGCCCGGCTTCAACGTCACGGATAAAATTCAACGTTCCGGTTTCACGGGTTAGGTTCCCGTTCTCGTCAAGATATCCTGCGTTTAGCGGGTATTCTTGTGCGATGCGGTTCAGTGCGTTATAGGATGAGCCGTAAACGCGGAAATAATTTTGCGGATTCAGGTTTCGTACAAACTGGATGTTGAACAGGTCGAGGCGCACATTATGGAAACGCTTCGGATTCCAGACGTACGTAAGTGAACTTGTAAAATTCTCTTTATCCAAACCGATATTCCGCTGCTTTGCGTAACCAAGGTTAAAACTGGTCGAGGGAATCATGTTTTTCGGGATGATCTTTTCCGTATTGAAAGGCATGAAGATCCGCGGGAAAGTCAGCTTTAAATCGCCACCATATTCGGATACGTTGAAGAACGTGTTGTTTGGGTTTGCAAAGTCGTTTGAGGCGCCGATATTTCCGCGTCCTGAGACTTCAAGGGTTTCCGCGCCATTAAAGATATTCCGCACAGCAACCGAGGTCGTGGCAGCAATACCAAAATCCTGAATATTCGAGTGCGTGACATCGAGGCTGGCGCCGAAACTCCATTTTTTGCGCGGTGTCAGGTAAATATTTGCGATTAGCGAGTGCATCGTCGTATCCAGGGGATCAACGGCATATTGAATCGACGGATAGTTAAACACTTTCAGATTGCTCAGATAACGCGAGGTAAGGGTCGTTCTCCAGTCGGCAAACAAAACGCCTTTGTTGATAAATACGGCGTCCGTCAGTGCTTTTGGCCGGTATTTCAGTTTGGTTGAACTATACAGGTTGAAATTATTATACGTGACAGAATCCTGAACAGAATTTCGGTCTTTTGACGAGGCGTTGTCGGTGTAGATGTTAACTTCGCTAATACGGAACATTTTAAACGGCATTGTCTTGGTCGTGTCGCCTTCGCGATACGAATAGTCGTCGATGATCATGTTGCTGTTCGCCTTGTAGTTCGTATCGACAGTATCGATTTCGAACTTTACATAATTCTGTTGAAAATGATAAATACCACGGTTCCTGAAATAGGAGGTAACGCGATTTTTCTCCGATTCGAAGTCGGCTGTCTTATATCTTTTTCCCGATTTCAGGAAAGTTTCGGCTTTGCTTGTCTGGAACAGCGAATCGAGAACCGGCGTGCTGATGGTTTGCGTCAGCGAATCCAGAATGTACGCTTTTCCGGTTGTAACCGAGTATAAAATCCGTGCTCGTTTTTCGCCCGTCGAATCTACAGAATAACTTGTTTTCGCGTTGAAATAGCCGTCGTTGTAGTAATGCGACCTGAGCCGGGCAAGCGAACGCCGTGTACTCATTGTGTCGATTATCACAGGAGCTTCGCCGGTTCGTTTTAAAAAATTGTGGATGCCATAATAAAAAAACGATTTGCCAAGTCGGTCGACCTGCTTTTTGGAGAGCAGTCTTGCCTTTCGGTAATATTTGTCGGGATCTTCTATAAATTTTGCGCGATAGCTTGAATCTGGATTTTCTGCAGCCAGATTATACATATGGAGCCGAAGCCTGTAGCCAAGGATTGAAGAGTTTGGTTTCTGGTAAAGAAGGTTAAAGGTTTCATCGGTGTTTTCCGATTCGCCGTTTACTTTTACCTCATTTTTTGTAAGCAGCATCTTGCCTTCGGGAACCCGTTTTACGGCATTGCAAGCTGATATAATTACCCCTGTTAGAATAAATAGTGATATTTTTGCGGACAGGTTTCTCAAGTTCTCGGAATTTAAACAAAAGTACATTTTTTCCATGGTTAGTAAAAACCAATTGAAGCTTATAACGGGATTGCACCAAAAAAAATACCGGCAGTCAAGCGGACTTTTTATAGCCGAAGGCGCTAAGGTAGTCCATGAGCTTTTGAGGTCCGATTTTGGGCTTGAGCAACTGTATCTTCTCGAGCCGATGTTTGATGATGTGCCGTCAGATAAGAAGGAGTTTGTTACCCAAGCGGAGCTTAAAAAGATGACCGCACTGTCAACTGCTAGTAACTGCGTTGCTGTCTTCAGGATTCCCAACCAGAAGCCGGTTCAGGAAAAAGGATTGCTACTTGCGCTGGACGATGTTCGCGATCCCGGAAACCTGGGAACCATCCTGCGGCTATGTGATTGGTTTGGCCTAACGCAACTTATATGTTCGAATCAGACGGTCGATCTTTATAATCCGAAAGTGGTACAGGCAACGATGGGCTCTATCTCGCGCGTCAGTGTTCATTATCTCGATCTAGTTCCTTTTCTTGAACAGACGAAACTTCCCATCTTTGGAACTTTTATGGACGGGAAAAATCTTTATTCCGAAATACTTCCCAATGAAGGGGTAATTGTTCTTGGAAACGAAGCAAATGGTATTTCTGCAGCTGTAGAAAAACTGCTGGAGAATAGGCTTACAATTCCGCGATTTGGCGAACTTCAGCAAACTGAAAGTTTAAACGTGGCGATGGCTGCGGCTATTGTTTTGAGTGAGTTTCGACGCAGGTAAGATTTAAATTGTCGAGTTCAGATTTCAGGGTTGGTAGCTGCGTTGTGAAACCCTCCGGCTACCACTTGAGTGCAAGACTTTATAAGTTCCTGACTAATGAAATTTGATGGTTTGCACAATGTAGGGGATCTTTTCAGTATAAAATATCGATATTATGGACTATAAAAGCATCGCTAATCAAATCATTAATTTAAAGAATGAAGATTTAAGACTGAGAAGGGAACTCATTAACAAAGGCACTCTTTTTAATGGTTACAACAAAGAAATGGCCGCATTGCACGACAAAAACGCGGAATTATTAAACGGTATAATAGACACGATTGGCTACCCAACAATAGATAAAGTTGGTGCGGAAGCGAACGAAGCAGCCTGGTTAATAGTCCAGCATTCTATTGGGCAACCGGAATTTATGAAAAAGTGTGCAGCACTTCTGGAAAGTGCCGTTATTGAAAACAAAGCAGACCCCAAAAATTTGGCCTATTTGACTGATCGGATATTAAAATTCGAAGGGAAACCGCAACGCTACGGAACTCAGTTTGACTGGGATGAAAATAATAATCTGAGTCCGACTTTTTTTGATGATTTAACAAAAGTAAATGAGAGGAGAAAGTCGGTTGGCCTCAATACACTTGAAGAACAGACTGAATATATAAGGGCGCAAGCGAAAAACGAAAATCAATCCCCACCGACAGATCCTGAAAGAAGAAAATTAGAAATTGAAGAGTGGAAAAAAGCCGTTGGTTGGACAAAATAATACCAACCAACCGCAGCTACAGTAGAAGCACCGCATTTTCAGTCCAGGATGCTGCTATTAGTAGCCCTGATGGGAGCGGTTATCCTTTTTGTTTTTCCAGAAACTTCCTTGTACGGAAACAAAAAGATAGTAGCAAACAGCAGGAAACAGCTCCTAAGATTTAGTGGAAAGTAAAGTTGACCAAAATGGCGCGCGTCGACATTTTTTCGATGTTGCCGGTCCACGGACTGTTGGGATCGACATCACGGATCAGTTCGTCTTTCATCCCGAACACGCCGCGAATTGACGGGGAGAACTTGAAATATTCAAAATAAAGGTCGACTCCGAATCCAATTTCGTAATTGCTTGTCCACGGGTTTACGCGGAAGCGCTGCTGCAGGTTGTCGTCTTTGAGTTTTGAGTTGCTCGAAAGGTTTAATGTTGTTGAAACTCCACCAACCAGATACGGGCGGACATTCCCGGTTCGCAATGACGAAAATTTTACGAGCAGCGGAAAGTGGATGTAGGTCGATTTTACTTCGCGAAGCCGTTCGATCTCCGTTTCAAACCCGGGAAAAGTCAGGTTGCGCTGCGTGTACATCAGGCCAGGTTCGAACCGAAGGTCGACGTATTCGTGAAGCCGCAGATTGCCAATAAGGCCAACGTTGAACCCGATCGTTTTCTCTACAAGGACGTCTTGATCGGGAAGTTTGTAATCGAACTTGAAGTCGTACGAGTTGAAGCCAAGAAAATAACCCCAATGTACGCGCTGCTTATCGAAATTCTCCATGTTTATAATTGGATCTTTCCGGAACTGCGCGTGGCTGTTCAGTGTGAGAACGGTAATTATGGCTAGGGCAAATTTTCTCATGTTACTTTTTCGAAGCGGTATAAATGGTCGCCACTCCAAAAGTTTGCGGCATTGATTTCACGTGTATAAACCCAATTTTCCGCAAAATATTGTTGAGCGCTTCGCCGTACGGAAAAACGGAAGCAGATTCAGATAAATAGCCATAGGCGGCGTTATCTTTTGAGAAAAGTTTGCCGATAAGCGGCAGAATGTATTTTGTGTAGAAAAAGTAGCCTTGTTTAAATGGCGCTTTCGTGGGATTTGAAGTCTCGAGAATTACAAAAACGCCGTCAGGTTTCAGCACGCGTAAAATTTCAGCCAAGCCTTTTTCGAGCGTTTCAAAGTTACGAACCCCGAACGCGACCGTGATGGCATCAAAGGAATCGTCTTCAAAAGGCAGGTTTTCAGAATCGCCCAGGACCAGCTCGATCTTGTTCGTAAGGTTTTTCGCAGCGACTTTTTTTCGGCCAACGTCAAGCATGCCTGCAGAAATATCGAGCCCCACAATTTTTTCGGCGTTTGTTGCCGCCATTAAAATGGCAAGATCTCCGGTGCCGGTTGCAATGTCTAAAATCTGTTTAGGATTTTTTGCAGCGACTAGTTTAAGCACGTTTTTACGCCATTTCACGTCAATCCCGAATGAGATCACCCGGTTCAGGCCATCGTAATTGCCCGAGATTGTGTCAAACATCTGGGCAACCTGTTCTTTTTTTCCAAGGTCGGAACCTTTATATGGCGTTACGTTCTTCTGCATTTCGATGTTTTGCACAAATATAACACAAACCGCTTAATGCAGTTGCACGTTACCCTATTGTGAAGTGGCGAAATTACCTGCGAACATAGGTTTCGAAGGTAAAACTAACACTGTGGCGGTCATCGGCGGGATGAAAAACCGATTCAGCGAGTAGCCATTCATCCGCGTTGATTTCCGGGAAAAAGGCATCACCTTCAAATTCGGCGTGAACGCGCGTCATTTCAATTTTATCGGCAGTATCCATCGAGAGATTGAAGATTTCGCCGCCGCCGATGATATAAACATCCTCGTTTTTAGGCGAAACATCGAGTGCTTCCTGGAGGCTTTTCACCACAATGCATCCGTCTGGTTTGTAATTGTCCTGACGCGTAATTACAACATGTGTACGATTTGGGAGCGGCTTCGGAAAACCCGCAAATGTCTTTCTTCCCATGATGATGTAATGCCCCGTTGTAAGTTCCTTGAATCGTTTAAAATCGTCTGGAAGATGCCAAACAAGTTGATTGTCTTTACCAAGGGCATTGTTTTCGGACGCGGCGGCAATAAGTATTATCATAGTTTATATAAATGACTGTCTATTTGTGCGCAAACAAAGGTCGGTATTTATCTTGGTACGCGTAAAACAGGAATACGTTTCCAAGCAGCAGGAAAACCTGCATGTACATCGCTTCGGGAGCGAGGAAAGCGTGGAACAGGAAAATGTTCAAAGTGATTGGGAAAATCACAATGGCAGTAAGTGCAACGTATCGGCCCACGACGAGAGCCAGTCCGCAGAGCAACTCAAGCGTCTTTACGAGTGGCATTAGATAAACGGCTGCTTCAATCCCGTCGTTGAACAGCTTGACATCGCCTTCAGCCGGCGGAACTTCAACAAGGTTAAAGAAGTACGTAACGGCCGCCATCAGGTAAAGCAAGCCCATTAAGATGCGGACAATAATTGTAGCTATTTTCATAATTTGTTTGTTTTTCCAAATTTATGATTATTCTTCAAGAATTTGTTTGAGGTTTTGAAGACTTATTGCCATATCGCCGCCGAGCATTTCGTCCATATCCATAAATAGCATCATCGCGTTCATCGGAAATGGGGTTTCGCTTTGGAAACTCCAGGCGACTTTCGTTTGTACCGGAGAAACCATTTCAGTTGTCATTACTGTTGTGGCTTTTCCTTCCCAAGGGCGTATAAAACGTATTTCGCAGGTAATGCTCTTATCGCTCATCGCTGTTATTTCCTGTTCTCCCTGGCCAACCTGGTCATTGCTGCTGTCCCAGGCATAAATAAAACCCACGGTGCCATCATTATTCGTGAAGCTCTTCTTCATATTCGGATCAGTCATGACCCATTTGCTGTACTGTTCCTGGTTTTTCTGTATTTTGATAAAAGAAAATACTTCCGGTTGAGGCCGGTTTATCACTATGTCCCGTGTTACGGTATATTCTTTAGGCGAGAAAGCCGCTACGATTAGGATAATTACAACAATAGTCAGGAGTCCGAGGCCGATTATTTTTAAAATTTTCATCTTTTCAGTTTTGAATTATTGTGGAATGGCAGTTGCATCCATATATGAAAACTCCCAGATGTGACCGTCCAGGTCTTTAAATCCGTGACCGTACATCCAGCCGTGATCTTGTTTGTCTTTTGGTGTTGTCGCACCTTCGGCTACAGCTTTTCTAACAATGGCGTCAACTTCTTCACGGCTTTCGGCCGAGAGGCATATCAGTACTTCGGTAAATCTTGAAGTGTCACAGATGTCTTCGTTCGTGAATCCTTTAAAAAACGGCTCCGTAAGCAACATTACGAAAATCGTATCGCTAATTACCATGCATGTGGCATTTTCGTCGGTAAACTCCTGGTTGAACGTGTACCCGAGCGCAGTGAAAAACCGTACCGACCGGTTAAGGTCTTTAACAGGAAGATTTAAAAAGATTTTAGTGGCCATGATCTATGATTTTTAGTTTATTCAAATGTAGGCCAACAGTTTCGAAAAAACGGGCTGTGAAAAGGACAAATATTAGGGGTAGTTTGGACACGAACGACCGTCAGGATCCTTGGAAAGTTAATGGCATCGAAAACTTCACTGACGTTGGAATACCCCTGACAATCCCTGGCGTCCATCCGGGGAAGCTTTTAATTACCCGAACCGCTTCTTCATCAAGCCCAGAGCCCAGTCCGCGAATTATTTCGAAGTCGGTCGCCTGTCCGTTTGTATCGATTGTAAAGCGCAAAAATATTGTTCCTTTAATATCTTTAGCATCGTTTGGTAGGTTCAGGTTATTCATAACGTGTTTGTAAAAAGTCGATATGCCTCCTTTTGCGTCCGGTTTTATGCTCAGGACGTCGTACGACCGTTTAATGCTTAAAGAATCTGTACTTTCACCCGAGGCTAAAACTCCTGCATCGTAGGTTTCCGTAAACGTATATTTCAATAATATATCGCGCCCCGACCAAACCTTGTCCCGCAGGCCGTTGTTTATTGCTCCGGTGCTTATAGTGTTACCATCAGTGTCGTCATAAGTTCCAGTTCCACTGATTACCGTTTGTTTATTTTCCGGGTTCCAGTAATTTACAATCTTCTTTTCGTATCCCAACTGCTTACGCAACTGTGCATCGAGGTAAGTCGCTTCCATTTTTTTGTGTCCGTTTTCATACCACGAAATATAGTTGCCGCCGGGTGATCCTTTTTCGTAAAACGTAAGGTCTTTTTTATTTCCGTTTTTATAGAACGTTGTGTGTTCGCCTTGTTTCCGGGCATAGCGTTGATCGGCAACAGCACCTTCCGAGTAGAGTTCGCCCGATCTATAATAGTAGCGCTCGGTATAAGAGCCATCGGCACGATCGTTACTTACAATCCGGTAAAAATGGTGGTTATCTTTAGAAGTGGGGGTCAATATAGAATCGAAGTAGGTGATATTCTCTTGGGATTCTTGTGAAAATGCAGATGCCGCAGTAAGCAACAGCAGGAAAAATAAAGTTTTTGTCATAATACTTAATTTTGAAAAGCAAACGATGCCGGTTAAAGAGCATTTAATCAACCGGTTTTTTAATTTGTTATCGGGATCAAATACAAACGCGCATCGGAACACCGTGCTAATTAGATCGCCACAATACCTTTTATATGCGGATGTGGTTCGTAGCCTTCGAGCGTGAAGTCCTCGAATTTGAAATCGAAAATGTTTTTGATTCCCTGATTCAGGATCATCTTCGGAAGCGGCTTCAGGTCTCGCGAAAGTTGAAGTTCGAGTTGTTCGATGTGATTGTTATAGATGTGCGCATCGCCAAAGGTGTGAATAAACTCGCCTGGCTGCAAATCGCAAACCTGCGCAATCATCATTGTCAGCAATGCGTACGAAGCGATATTGAAAGGTACTCCCAGGAAAATATCGGCACTGCGTTGATAGAGTTGGCATGAGAGTTTACCATCGGCAACATAAAACTGGAAGAATGCATGGCACGGAGGCAACGCGACTTTTCCGTTTGCAACATTTTCCGCAAACGATTTAGAAGTGTCCGGCAACACCGAAGGATTCCAAGCCGAAACAAGGAGCCTACGGCTGTTCGGGTTGGTTTTGATCATCTCGATGACTTCTGAAATCTGATCTATCTGTTCGCAGTTCCAATTGCGCCACTGATGTCCGTACACCGGTCCCAGTTCCCCATTTTCGTCGGCCCATTCGTCCCAGATACGCACGCCATTTTCGTTGAGGTACCCAATATTTGTTTCACCGCGTAAAAACCACAACAGTTCATAAACAATCGACTTCAGGTGCAGCTTTTTTGTAGTCACCATGGGGAAGCCTTCGTTGAGGTCGAAACGCATTTGATAGCCAAAAACGCTGATTGTTCCGGTTCCGGTGCGGTCGCCTTTTTGGGTTCCGTTTTGAAGGACGTGGTTTACGAGGTCGTGGTATTGTTTCATTTGAAGAGGTATAGGGTTTAAGGTATACGGTATAGGTTATTTTCGGCTTCGGGAAACGTTGCAGTTAACAAATAGATCCTTCAATAATAATCCGGGTTCTTTGCAGACATAAGGTCTTTGAAATTTCTCATGGCATATAAATTTAAATTGGCGTATACAAATTGAACCTGCCGTCTCTTATACTTAATACCCTGGGCCCTACACCCACAAAAAACTATAGTTCCCGCCTAGAAATCTCATCCCGTATTTTGGCGGCCTTTTCGTAATCTTCATCGCGAACGGCTCCTTCGAGAAGTTCATGAAGTTCCGACAGGCTATGTTTTGCGTAGGTTTCGCCGGACTGGTTCGATTCTTCGCTCATGCCAAAGGTTTCAGGATGCGACAGCACATCATCGGCCTGGTCTTTTTCATCATGCGGATTCACCTTCAGGTAAATCCCGGCTTTATCGAGAATGTTTTTATAAGTAAAAATCGGAGCGCTGAACCGAAGTGCCAACGCAATTGCATCTGAAGTACGAGCGTCAATGATCTCTTCGATCTTGTCGCGCTCGCAGATGATGCTCGAATAGAAAACCCCGTCAACGAGCTTATGGATAATCACCTGTTTGACTACAATATCAAACCGATCAGCGAAATTTTTGAACAAATCGTGTGTCAGCGGTCGCGGCGGCTTGATCTCTTTTTCGAGTGCGATGGCGATCGATTGTGCTTCAAAAGCGCCAATGACAATAGGTAGCTTCCTGTCGCCGTCCACTTCATTCAGGATTAGTGCGTAAGCACCATTCTGTGTCTGGCTGTATGAAATTCCCTTGATGGTTAACTTTACTAAACTCATAGTGGCAAAAGTACAAAGTATAGCGTATTGTGCACAAATTATTATGAAATAAAATGCTAAAAGGCCATCTAAAATTTGCGTTTCAGACAGCCTTTTACGTATCAGTATTTAATTAGTTCTGCGCTTTGAACTCTCTTAACTTTTCGGTCAGTTTTGGCAGGATTTCGAACGCGTCGCCCACCACGCCGTAGTCAGCAACCTTAAAGAAAGGCGCATCGGCATCGGCATTAATAACCAGTTTTACTTTTGAAGAGTTAATTCCCGCAATATGCTGGATTGCACCGGAAATTCCCACAGCAACATACAGGTTGGCAGCAACCGGTTTTCCTGTTTGTCCAACGTGCTCAGTATGTGGTCGCCAGCCAAGATCGGATACCGGTTTTGAACATGCAGTTGCAGCGCCTAAAACAGAAGCCAGCTCCTCCAGCATTCCCCAGTTTTCCGGACCTTTTAGTCCGCGTCCGCCCGAAACTACGACCTCAGCATCCGCTATCGTTACTTGTCCGGATGCTTTTTCAACCGATTCCACTTTTACGCCAAAATCGTTTTCGCCGATCGACGGAGCAAAATCTTCTTCGGCCATTGATGACGTATTTTCAAAAACACCGTACGAGTTTTTCGCGAGTCCCAGGACTTTGATATCGGTGGTAAGCTCCGATATATTGAAGGCCTTATTTGAAAACGCATTTCTCTTCACCTGGAATGGCGAAGTCGATACGGGCAAGCCAACCACATTTGAAGCGTAACCTGCGCCTAAAGCAACTGCCACGAGTGGCGCCAGGTACAGGCTATCGGTGGTCGAGGATAAAAGAATCAGTTTCGATCCTTCTTTCTGCGCAGCTTGCTTTACCACATCGGCGTATGCTTTTGCTGTAAATTTAGACAATTGCCCGTTGTTCACTTTTAGCACTTTGTCGACACCGTATTTGGATAAATCCGAAACATTTGAAGCATTTATGGTCACCGCGGTCACAGATGTACCAAGTGATTCCGCAACTTTTTTAGCATAGGAAGCCAGCTCGAAAGCCACTTTCTTGAATTTTCCCTCTGCCGATTCTGCATATATTAATATAGACATGATTTCTATTTTTTAATTTTATTTTTTATTGGGCGTGCCCCTGCGGGTCGTGCTTTTCGCTATATTCTTTTATTGTTCCTTCGTCTCAATAAAAGGATGCCGCTTCAATCACTCACGCAAAAGAGTTGTCAGTTGATGATTGTCGGAAACGGCAAAAAAACCTAACTTTATACCTTATACCTTTTTTCCCAGAACCCAGAACCTTGCACCCTGATCCTTATATTACCTTCGCCTCGTTGTGCAACGCATTTACCAATTCATCCAAATTATCAACGGTGTACATTTTCACAGCTGATTTTGGAGCAGGCTTTTCGAACTTAACGGTTTTGATATTGCTTTCCGCTGAAACAGGCTCAAGGATAGTAAGCGCTTTTGTACGCGCTGTCATGATTCCGCGCATGTTCGGGATGCGAAGGTCTTTTTCTTCAACAAGCCCTTTTTGTGCGCCAATAATGAGCGGGAGCGTAGTCGATAAGGTTTCTTTTCCACCGTCAATTTCACGTGATGCTTTGGCTGTATTGCCTTCAACTGTAAGGCTGATGCATGAGTTCACGAAGTTATAACCTAAAATTCCGGCTAACATTCCCGGAACCATTCCGCCGTTATAATCCAGAGATTCTTTTCCGCAGATGATCAAGTCGTAACCGCCGGTTTTGATTACTTCTGCTAGTTGTGTAGCAACGAAAAATCCGTCACTAGGTTTTGCATTAATACGAATTGCTTCATTCGCACCAATTGCCAGCGCTTTCCTTAGCGTTGGCTCAGTATCAGGGCCGCCGACGTTTACAACAGTAACGTTTGCGCCTTGTTGCTCCTGAAACCAGATCGCGCGCGTGAGTCCGAACTCATCATTAGCATTGATTACAAACTGGACGCCGTTAGTATCAAACTCAGCATCGCCGCCTGTAAAGTTAATTTTTGAAGTAGTATCAGGCACGTGGCTGATGCAGACTAATATTTTCATGAAGTTATGTTTTCAGATTTCGGTACGAAATTAATGATTTTAATTTTATTATAAGGAGCGGTTATAACGTTTTCGATAAATGCAATTGGTTTGCCAGGCTTCGCGAGCAGTGAAATTTCCTACAATTCCATTTAGCGGGAAAAACAAGTGTTTCGGCAACTAATCTTTTAGAGGGCTAAGGAATAACGTTTTAAGTTCGGTATTGGCGTCAGTAAAGTCATAATTGTCACTAAATCAGTTATTTAATCGCATGATAAAAAGGGCGATACACGTATTGTCCGCTTATTAGAGTCATCTTTGCCGGAGCTGCAATACTTATATTCAGCTTTACCCCAAACTATGAATAAACTTTTACTCCTGGCAACAACGATTGCCCTTTTTGCTTGCACAACTATCAATGCTCAAGCTCCTGTTTTAGGTACAGCGCGCAATTTCGCATTGTTCTCTACCAATGGCGCCGTAAGCAGCACCGGATTATCCCACGTAACAGGCCATGTAGGCACGAACAACGGCTCAAGCACCAATTTTGGAAACGTAGATGGAGTCATGCACGATCAGGACGGTACGACAGCAATTGCTGCTGCCGATCTAAACACTGCTTATCTTCAGCTTGACGATGCAATCCCAAACTTTTTTCCGGCCCCGTTATTGGGCAACGGACAGACGCTAAACGCAGGAACTTACGCTATCGGAGAAAGCGCTAGTTTAAACAACACACTAATCCTTGACGGTCAGGGAAGCTCAAATGCGGTATTTATCTTCCAAATTCAGGGAGCATTTTCGTCAGCGGCAGGGTCACAAGTTCAGCTTATTAACGGAGCACTGGCTTGTAATGTGTTCTGGAAAATTGAAGGTCTTGTAGACTTGGCAACCAATACGTGGATGAAAGGCACCATCGTTGCAAACAACGCAGCGATTATCCTCAATTCAGGGGTCAACCTTGAAGGGCGCGCACTTTCCACAACGGGAGCTGTTACTGTTTCTAATGTAACAGCGGTAACGCCGCTGGGTTGCGGGACACCGGTTCTTACAGGTCCGCAAGCTCCTAACTTGAACGAGGTTGCTTGTTTTACCGTTTTTACAGGAAATGGCACCGTAAATAATACAGGCGTTTCGTTTGTAACTGGCGACATTGGTTCGAACTCCGGATTAACAACAGGTTACCAAGATCAAAACGTCGATGGAACAATCCATACAAATCCAGATACGACCACAGCACAAGCGGCTGTACAACTAGACAACGTTTATGCTTATTTGAGCGGACTTCCGGTAGACATTCAGTTGTTATACCCGGCAGCTTTCGGCAGCAATTTGGTGCTTACGCCGCATACGTATTTACTGAATGCTGCAACAGTGCTCACGGGCTCAATTTTCTTAAACGCTCAGGACAATGTTGATGCCGTCTTTGTTCTCAAAATAGTTGGAGAGTTTTCAAGCGCTCCATTGGCTTCTGTAGTTCTGCAAAACGGAGCGCAGGCGAAAAATGTATTTTGGACAGTCGACGGTGCAACAAACCTCCAAAGCAATACAAGCTTAAAAGGAACCGTAATTGGTAACAATGGCGCAGTAAACCTTTATACAGGCGTTACGGTGGAAGGGCGTGTATTGTCTACAAGTGGTGGAATCACAACCAACGCAATAAGTGCTCAAATGACACCTGGCTGCGGTACGATGGCAACACCCGATGCAAGTCAGGTCGCAACGGCACAATTCTACCCGAATCCATTCTCCAATGCATTGAACGTCGCGATGGAAGGATTTAATTCAGGTGTTACGGAACTTACGATTTACAATACGCTAGGCATCTTAGTGATGAAAGTATCACTAAACGCGGACGTTACGAGTATTCCGGTCAGCCTTTCTTCGGGAATATACTATTATAGGATGGTTGGTGATAATGGCCAGCAGCAAGCGGGAAAGGTCATTTCAAAGTAATAGAATAACATTAATTATCAAGCCCTGCCGTTTGGCGGGGTTTTTTATTTAGTAAGATTCGTCCCTAATGAGCTGCCGCCGTAATGGAAATGGCACCTGTAATCCGTTTTGTTGTTGTCCAGCGTACTCTATAGTAGAATGTATACGATTCATTATCAGGAATTGCTTCATGGCATTTGTCGTTGTCAACATTAATTGTAAGTTTGCTGGCCCCTGATGAAAACTTGCCGGAATACGATTTAACTTAAGAAAACCAACAAACCGACCAATGAAGAAAAAAATTACGCTGTTATTGTTGATCATTACGCTCCCAACTTTTGGGCAATGTTTTCAAAAAATCGCCGCTGGACGCGAACATGCCCTGGCGATAAAAGCCGACGGAACGCTTTGGGCGTGGGGACGTAACCAACACGGACAACTAGGCGACGGCACGACTGTCGATAAATTAGTTCCAACGCAAATTGGGACCGACAACGATTGGCAGACAATTAGTGCCGGGATGTCGCACACACTTGCCATTAAAACGAACGGGACTTTATGGTCATGGGGGAATAATGGGGCTGGTGCACTCGGAATTGGAACCACGGTAAGCTCGTCGACACCGGTTCAAGTAGGAACCGATACCAACTGGAGTAAGGTTGCAGCCGGTACTTCGTTTAGTCTGGCAATCAAAACCGATGGAACAGGCTATTCATGGGGCGGTAATTTTTACGGACAACTGGGCGATGGTGGTGTGCAAAACAGATCGTCACCGGGACTGATTATAGGTAACCATACTTTTGTAAATATCTCAGCAGGTTGGGATCACAGCCTTGCCGTAACTTCCAACGGACGTTTATACGCATGGGGAAATAATAACTTCAGGCAATGCGGAACAACCGGGACTTTAATAGCAGCTCCTGAGTGGGTACAAGGATCGCTGGATTGGGTAGATGTAAAGGCAAGTGACCGATTTTCTCTCGGAATTAGTACCGCTGGTACGGTTCGTTCATGGGGAAGTGGAAATGTAGGCCGACTCGGCTCCGGAAGTACAAGCCAAAGAGACACGCCGGCATCGATTTTTGGGTCAGGAGGCAGTTCAACAATTGCAGCAGGTTGGTTTAATTCGATGTACATCAAAGGTGGTAAGCTTTATAGCTGCGGATCGAACTTGTATGGATCAGTTGGCGATGGCGCAACTGTTAATAGATTATTGCCGGTGCAAATCGGCACAGATACCAACTGGACTGCAATTTCTGGTGGCGATCACTATGGCCTTGCGCTTAAATCTGACGGGACATTGTACAGTTGGGGTTTGAATGATTATGGCGCACTTGGAAATGGAACAACCGTCGGCGTGAGTACGCCCGCAACAGTTACTTGCGCCGCGGCACCTTTATCGGCTACGGCATGTACAACATACACCTGGAGTGTTAACAATGAAACGTATACCGAAAGCGGAACTTATACTGATGCAACATCGGGAGCAATCCTAAACCTGACGATCAACCAGCCAACAACAGCAACGGTTACGGAAACAGCTTGCGGAAGTTTTACGTTCAACGGAACAACGTACAATCAAAGTGGCGTTTATACACAAAACTCAACAAACGCTGCAGGCTGTGCGCACACCACGACATTGAACCTGACGATCAACCAGCCAACAACGGCAACGATTACGGAAACAGCTTGCGGAAGTTTCACGTTCAACGGAACAACGTACAATCAAAGTGGAACCTATACGCAAAATTCGACCAACGCGGCAGGCTGTGCTCACACCACGACATTGAACCTGACAATCAACCAGCCAACAACGTCAACGATTACGGAAACGGCTTGCGGAAGTTTCACGTTCAACGGAACAACGTACAATCAAAGTGGAACGTATACACAAAACTCGACCAACGCGGCAGGTTGCGCTCACACCACAACTTTGAACCTGACGATCAACCAGCCAACAACGGCAACGATTACGGAAACAGCTTGCGGAAGTTTTACGTTCAACGGAACAACGTACAATCAAAGCGGAACGTATACACAAAACTCGACCAACGCGGCAGGTTGCGCTCACACCACCACTTTGTACCTTACTGTTGTGAGTCCGGATGTTCCTTCGGGATCACCGACCCAAATTTTTACCGAAGGTGATACCCTTGCTGATATTGTTGTTAGCCCGTCAAGTGTAATCTGGTATGCTTCGGAAGCAGATGCGCTCTCGCACTCCAATCCGTTATCAATTACGACAACTTTGGTTTCTTCGACTTATTATGCCGTTAACGTTATTGGGGCTTGCTTCAGCTCGCCCTTTGCAGTAACTGTAACCGTAAACCTTTCGGCACCATCTTTTGAAGGATTCAAGATTACGGTTTACCCTAATCCTGCAATCGATTACTTTATGGTTAGATCAGAACAAAATATTGAGCGTGTTTACGTGTATAACTTGCTGGGTCGGGAAGTTTTGTCGCAGCCGGTCAGATCGACAGAAGCAAAAGTCGACACCTCATTATTGGCAGCCGGAGTCTATATGATAAAAGTCGCTTCGGGCGATAAGGTGGCGATAATGAAAATCATTAAGAAATAATGAGCGCAGATCTAAGCTTAGCGCTTTATTAGAATTTGTAGAACCCGCTTATTTGGCGGGTTTTTTGTTTGTGTTGTCTTTGCTGATATAGTAATGATTTTAAGCACTTATTAGAGGATAGCTTCGGAATAAACCGCGGAAACATTATTAGAATGCGAATCTGCGGCCCCGATGGAAGCGGCATCCTTTTTCTCCTTTTGAACGGAGAAAAAGATATAGCGAAGAGCGGGAATTTGCCGCCCTAAAACTGCTGATTGATTAACTGCTAAAAATGAGGTTCCGTTCATCGATTATCGATTCAATTGCTTATTTTTGCGTTCAATTATTTGACAAATTTTATGAGAACGATACAATTCAGGGAAGCGATTGCGGAAGCGATGAGTGAAGAGATGCGCCGTGACGAATCGATATATTTAATGGGCGAGGAAGTAGCTGAATACAACGGTGCTTACAAAGCCTCTAAAGGAATGTTGGACGAATTTGGCCCGAAACGGGTTATTGATACGCCCATTGCCGAGCTTGGTTTTGCAGGAATAGCTGTTGGATCGGCAATGAACGGCTGCCGTCCGATCGTTGAATACATGACCTTTAACTTTTCGCTGGTTGGGATCGACCAGATCATCAACAATGCTGCAAAAATGCGCCAGATGTCGGGAGGACAATTCCCAATGCCAATGGTTTTCCGTGGTCCAACAGCCTCAGCAGGACAACTTGGAGCAACGCACTCTCAGGCTTTCGAGAACTGGTTTGCAAACACTCCGGGATTAAAAGTGGTAGTTCCCTCAAATCCTTACGATGCAAAAGGACTCCTAAAATCGGCTATCCGCGATAATGATCCGGTAATATTTATGGAATCCGAACAAATGTACGGCGACAAGGGTGAAGTGCCTGATGGCGAATATACATTGCCGCTGGGGGTTGCCGATATTAAACGCGAAGGAACCGATGTTACTATTGTGTCGTTCGGAAAAATTATAAAAGAAGCTTTTGCTGCTGCCGACGAACTGCAAAAAGAAGGGATCTCATGCGAAATTATCGATCTTCGAACCGTTCGCCCAATGGATTATGAAGCAATTCTAAAGTCAGTAAAGAAAACCAACCGCTTGGTGGTTCTTGAAGAAGCGTGGCCTTTTGCAAGCGTTGCGTCTGAAATTACGTACATCGTTCAGGAGCGTGCTTTCGATTACCTTGATGCGCCAATCCAACGGATCACGACCGCCGACACACCGGCGCCATATTCGCCGGTTCTTTTAAAAGAATGGCTTCCGAATGCTGGAGATGTGGTTAAGGCAGTGAAGAAGGTGATGTATAAGAAGTAGTCGAAGAACAAAGGCAGAAGGGAAAGGAGACGGAAAGATCCGCAACGAAGTGCAAGCAGTCTGCGAAGGCTAACGCGAAGTAGTCATGTCTCTAACAGCTTAGTTGTGTTATATCTGTCAGCGTAGCGGTCTAAATAATAACTATCTTTGAAACTTCATCAGCAACAATATCTGATGAAGTTTTTTGTTTTAAAACACATGAGGAATAAAATAATCCTGAGCCTGCTCTTTATTTTCGGCGTTTCATTATTCGTATCGGCACAGACAAAGGTTAGCGGCATCGTCGTTGACAACACCAATCTTCCGCTTCCGTACGCCAACGTCCAGTTTGAAGGTTCTACCGAAGGAATCGTTACCAACGAAGACGGCCGTTTCTATATCGAGTCCAATACAACTTACAAAACGCTTATCGTTTCTTTTCCGGGCTTTCAGACGCTCGAAGTGCCGTTGCCACAGCAAGTGAATTACGATTTTAAGGTCAAGTTGCGCGAGGAAGAGAAGCTGAATGAGGTAGTGGTTTTCTCCGGAAAGACTTCAAAAAAGAACAATCCGGCGCTTGACATTCTGCGAAAGATATGGGAACGTCGCCGTCGAAATGGCCTCAAGATGTTCAAACAATATCAGATGGAGAAGTACGAGAAGGTCGAATTCGACATGAATACGATCGACAGTGCGCTGATGAAACGTAAGATTTTCCGCGGAATGGAATTTATCTTCAACCAGGTCGATACTTCCGATGTAACCGGGAAAACGTATCTGCCGATTTTCATCAACGAAGCATTATCGGATGTTTACGGCGACAACGCGATCAATAAAGTCAAAGAAATTACAAAAGCAAATAAGAATTCGGGCTTTTCAAACAACCAGCAGATCATCGCGTTCATCAAAGATTTGTATGCCGAATACGACATATACGACAACTACCTGACGTTCTTCGACAAGAGCTTTACGAGCCCGCTGTCACGTACCGGAATCGACGTCTACAACTATGTGCTCCGCGACAGCGCAATGATCGAAAACAAGTGGTGTTACAATATTGTATTCTATCCCAGACGAAAAAACGAACTCACTTTTAAAGGTGATTTCTGGGTCAACGATACGACGTTTGCGATCAAGAACATCAACATGGCGGTGACCAAAAGTGCGAATATCAACTGGGTGAAAGACATTTACATCGAACAGGAATTTGAAGTCCTGAACGATTCGGTTTTTCTGCTGACGAAAGATTATATGATGTCGGATTTTGCGCTGAACAAGAAAGAGCAGTCAAAAGGCGTCTACGGAAAGCGCACCACGATGTACCGCAACCACAAATTCGACCTGCCAAAACCAAGGGAATTCTACAAAGAGGAAGTCAACTTTGTCGACAATTCTGTTTACGATAAATCTGACGAATTCTGGGAAGAAAACCGGTTTGAAAAACTATCGAAAGATGAACGCGGGGTTTACGATATGCTCGACACATTGAAAACAGTGAAGAAATTCCAGCGGATTTACAACCTCGTTACGATTCTCGGCAGCGGTTATATACAATATGGGAACTTCGACTACGGACCCATCTTTTCCACCGTTGGCTATAACGATGTTGAAGGCTGGCGATTGCGTGCCGGCGGCCGGACGTACTTTGGCCCCGACGATCCATGGCGTATTGAAGGTTATACAGCTTACGGATTTAAAGACGACAAGTTCAAATACGGAATTTCAGGAAAATGGATGATCGACAAGCGAAGCCGCGTGATCGTGTCAGGAGGAACGCGGCGTGATATCGAGCAAATTGGCGCGAGCTTGACAATGACCTCCGATGTGCTGGGCCGAAGTTATGCATCATCGTCGGTCTTTTCGAGCGGCGACAATAGCAAACTCACCAACATCACCTTGTCGACAGCCGCAATCGGGTTTGAACCGTGGAAGAATTTCACGATCCAGACCGGATTTTCGTATCGCACGTTAGAATCGGCATCGCCAACCTTTAGCCTTGATTATTATAAGGAATTGCCCTCTGCTGAAAATCCGGTTGGTGTTATTGAAGGAACCGTAAACCAAGCTGAGGTGAACGTGCAGCTCGACTGGACGCCAAGACGAAGAACGATTGGTTTCGGTGTTGAGCGAAGTGAGGTCGAAAATCCGTACACGCGGATTTTCCTGAATTACAGTTCAGGTTTGAAGGACTTATTTGACAGCGATTTCGAATACCAAAGGATTCAGTTGTTTTATAAGCAGCCGCTCGTGATCGGGCCAATTGGAAGAAGCGATTTCATTGTCGAACTCGGAAAAACCTATGGCGAGGTGCCGCTCGGCTTGATGAGCATTATTCCCGGAAACCAGACGTATTTTACGATCGGCAACACATTCAGCAATATGAATTTCTACGAGTTTGTAGCCGATGAATACGTGACGCTGCAATGGGAACACAATTTCAGCGGAAAGATTTTCGCCCGGGTTCCATTCCTGCGCAAGTTGAATTGGCGTGAAATTGTTGGTATTCGTGGCGTCTACGGAAACGTATCTAAAGAAAACATCGCGCTCAACGCATCTGGACTGGTCTATCGTGCGCCCGAAGAAGGCTATTGGGAATACAGCGCCGGAATCGGGAATATCTTTAAAGTATTCCGGCTCGATTTTTCTTGGCGCGGCAGTTACCTCGACTTGCCGGATGCGCAGAAATTCGCGATTAAGGGCGCGTTTGGGTTTCATTTTTAAGTTTACAGTTTACGATTTTTATTTGGAGCTATTCCCGCTATTCGCTACAATCTTTTGATGCCTCGCTTCGCCGGCTCAAAAGGATTTTCGCTGCTATCGGGGCTAGGGCTCGCTCTATTGTTCGACTTTTCACTTTACCATTATGTTTGTTCCTGTTTCAGAAAACGCCATCAACTACCTCACGTCAGCCGATCCAAATTTCAGTCTGATTATTGACACCTACGGAATCCCGAATCAGGTTGTGCGTCCGCAGGGATTTGAAACACTGTGCAAAATAATTTTTGAGCAGCAGGTTTCATTGGAATCGGCGCGCGCGTGCTACGACAAACTCAACTCATTGGTTTCTGATTTTACGCCGCAGAACGTCCTGCAATGCTCAGAAGCCGATTTCCGGCAATGCGGACTCAGCAGGCAGAAAGCCACTTACATAACGGCGCTTGCCGATGCTATCGTAAGCCAAGAAATCCACATCGAACGCTTCCCTTCAATGACTGCTGATGAAGTTCGCGCCGAACTGATCAAGATCAAAGGCATCGGCAACTGGACAATCGACGTGTATTTGATGTTCAGCCTGCAATTCCCCGATATCATGCCGCTCGCAGATATTGGAATCATCGTTACGATCAAAGAGTTGTGGGGAATTGCGGATAAGGAAGAAGCCCGTTTGTTGACACAATCGTGGAGTCCGTTCCGGACCGCGGCTGCGTTCTTTTTGTGGGGTTATTATTTAAAGAAACGGGGGAGGAAGATTGAGGCGTGAGGAAGGTGTCCACCTAACAATTTAGACAGCCACTTTCTTTTATATCCAAAATGTACTAACATTACGTCATGGCAGATTGGTCTCAAGAAGAAGTAAAGTTGATAGTTGCCGACTATTTCCCGTGCTCACATCAAAACTGGTCAATAGTCCTGTAAATGAGTCGGTACATCGAAAACAGTTGTTGCCTCTGCTTAGTAATAGTTCAAATGGTTCTATCAAGTATAAACATCGTAACATTAGTGCTGTTCTGATTAAACCCAGACTTCCTTTTATCAAAAGATATAAGCCGCAAGAAAGCGATGATCTTAAATTGCTTGCTCCCAATATGCTACAGCGATCCCGTCTCTTTATTGGAATTTGCCAGTTGTTTTTCGAAATTTAATCCTCCTGTTTGCGTACTTTTGCACCCGCAAAATAAAACACTATGACAGCAGCAAAACTCAAATCTTTCGATGTATTGATCGAAATACCAAAAGGAAGCAGGAACAAATACGAATACGACTTTGACCTAAAGAAAATCCGCTACGACAGGATGTTGTTCTCATCAATGATGTATCCTGCCGATTATGGTTTTATCCCCGAAACACTTGCACTCGACGGTGATCCGCTTGACGTACTGGTATTGGTGACCGAGCCTACGTTTCCGGGTTGCGTGATGCAGGTGAAGCCAATCGGTGTTTTCCACATGGCCGACGATAAAGGTCCGGATGAAAAGGTGCTTTGTGTTCCGGTCTCGGATCCAATCTGGAACAAGCTCGAGAACCTTTCAGATATGAATCCGCATCAATTGAAAGAAATTGAGCACTTTTTCCAGGTGTATAAAGATCTTGAAAATAAAAAGGTGGATGTTGAGGGTTGGGGCGATGTGCATGAAGCCTATGCGATCTTAGACGAATGCATCACACGTTTTGAACAGATAGAAAACAAACCTGAAGGATTGTTCAGCATTAAGTAAATTCGCAGAAAATACCTTAAAAAGCAGTATTCTAACAAGAGTATTGCTTTTTTATTTTAAGGTGTTTTGTTACATTTACATGATTTTAATAAAAACACCAAAACGATAACTATGGATTCAATGATGATTTACGTACCGATAATAATGGCGCTTATCGGTCTCGCGTTTATGTATGCCAAACGAGCCTGGGTTTTAAAACAGGACGCCGGAGACGGCAAAATGAAAGAAATTTCAGATTATATCTACGAAGGCGCACTTGCCTTCCTTAAAGCAGAATACCGTCTGTTGGCAATTTTCGTAATCGGTGCAAGTATCGTACTGGCCGCAATTTCGTTTATCGTACCAACAACACATATACTAATCGTTGTCGCATTCATATTTGGAGCCTTTTTCTCGGCATTGGCGGGAAACATGGGAATGAAAATCGCAACAAAAACAAACGTAAGAACGACGCAAGCCGCACGTACAAGCCTTCCACAGGCATTAAAAGTATCTTTTGGCGGCGGAACTGTAATGGGTCTTGGTGTTGCCGGACTTGCAGTTCTCGGACTGACCGCTTTCTTCATCTTTTTCTTCCACTACTTTATGAACGGCGTCTGGGATTCGGCAACAATAGACGGCGTCACACGCACGCCTTCCGAACTGATGACCATTGTGCTGGAAACACTTGCGGGTTTTTCTCTAGGAGCGGAATCAATCGCATTGTTCGCACGTGTTGGCGGCGGGATCTACACAAAAGCTGCCGATGTTGGAGCTGACCTTGTAGGAAAAGTAGAAGCCGGAATTCCGGAAGATGATCCTAGAAACCCTGCTACAATCGCTGATAACGTTGGAGATAACGTGGGTGACGTTGCCGGAATGGGCGCCGATTTGTTCGGATCGTACGTTGCGACAGTATTGGCTGCAATGGTCCTTGGAAATTATGTGATCAAAGATATGGGCGGACGAATTGACGACGCTTTTGGCGGAATTGGCCCGATTCTTCTTCCGATGGCAATTGCCGGTTTCGGAATATTATTCTCGATCATTGGAACGATGCTTGTAAAGATCAACAGCAATGAGGCCAAGGAAAAACAAGTTCAAGGCGCATTGAATATCGGAAACTGGGTGTCAATCGTACTAACTGCAATTGCATGTTATGTTTTGGTTGAATACATGCTTCCGGATGTAATGCGAATGGAGTTCTTCGGCGAAGGCCTTAAAGAAATTTCTTCGATGCGAGTATTTGCAGCTACGATCGTCGGATTGATTGTAGGCGGAGTTATCTCATCTGTAACCGAGTACTATACTGGATTGGGTACAAAACCGGTCTTGGCAATTGTACAAAAATCGGCTACAGGTGCTGGAACAAACGTGATTGCCGGCCTTGCAACCGGTATGATCTCGACTTTCCCGACAGTGTTGTTGTTTGCAGGTGCCATTTGGGCTTCTTACGCTTTGGCAGGATTCTACGGAGTAGCTTTGGCTGCCTCTGCGATGATGGCAACAACCGCTATGCAATTGGCAATCGATGCATTTGGACCAATTTCGGATAACGCCGGTGGAATTGCCGAAATGAGCGAGCTTCCAAAAGAGGTGCGTACGCGTACCGATATTTTGGACTCGGTTGGTAACACAACGGCTGCGACAGGAAAAGGTTTTGCTATCGCTTCAGCAGCGTTGACATCATTGGCATTGTTTGCTGCTTACGTAACGTTCACCGGGATTGACGGGATCAACATCTTCAAAGCGCCGGTGCTTGCAATGTTATTCGTAGGCGGAATGATTCCGGTTGTTTTTTCTGCATTGGCGATGAACTCAGTTGGTAAAGCCGCAATGGATATGGTGTACGAAGTTCGTCGCCAATTCCGGGAAATTCCTGGAATTATGGAAGGAACAGGAAAACCTGAATACGGAAAATGTGTTGAAATTTCAACGCGTGCCGCTCTTCGCGAGATGATGCTTCCCGGAATCCTGACTATCGGATTTCCAATTGCAATTGTAATCCTTGGCAAATTGGTTTATGGCGACAACAACCAGCTTATCGCTGAAATGCTTGGCGGATATATGGCAGGTGTAACCGTGTCGGGCGTACTTTGGGCTGTTTTCCAGAACAATGCGGGTGGTGCTTGGGATAATGCCAAGAAATCGTTTGAAGCCGGAGTAATGATCAACGGTGAGATGACTTTCAAAGGTTCGGATGCGCATAAGGCGGCCGTTACCGGAGATACTGTTGGTGATCCGTTCAAAGATACTTCAGGTCCGTCGATGAACATTTTGATCAAATTAACTTGCCTTATCGGACTTGTAATCGCCCCAATTTTGGGTGGACATACAGTCGAGGCCGATAACCGTGAAGTTAACGCAATAGTTACCACAACTGAAGAAGTTCATAATACCGGTGATGCTGTTGAAAAAGAAGTTGTAATCGAAAGCCTCAAAGATGCGGCAGGCAACGTCAAGTCAACCGTAACTACAACTACAGAAGAAGGCGTAAGCGTAAAGGTTTTTGAAGGAACCGAAGCTGAAGTCCGCGCGCAGGTTGAGGCGTACAAACATCAATAGTAGCAGTTGAATATATTAAAAAAGCGCCTCAAAAGGCGCTTTTTTTTGTTCAGTAATTTGCCCGGTTATTTCTTCAGGATAAACCTTGAAATACTTTTCACCAATTCACTTGAAACCGGTAAGGCAGGGTTGGCGTATGTGCCTGCATTCGCTTGTCTGTCGCCTTCTATGATTCTTAAGATGTGATTCATGTTATTGACAATCACCAAATCTGCTTTTGGGGCTGCACTTAAAAGTCGTTTTGCATCGTCGACAGATACCTGAATGTCGTTTGAGCCTTGAAGAATAAGTATCGGAATAGCTAGTTTTTTGATTTCAACTTGTGGATCATATTTAAACCATGAAATCATATAGGGTTGTACGGTAGGACTTAGGAATGAACCTAACATTTGAGGCACAGGATCAATGATTTTTCCCGCTGCTAAGCTTTCGAGCATCGGTACTACTACATCCTGAATTTCCTTTGGTTGAGCACCCATTTGTTCTTTCAAGGCTTTGTCTGCTGATTGGCCCGGTCCAGCTATCGAAATGAACCTGTCGGCAGAGCGTCCTGCCATCATTCCGATCAACGAACCTTCGCTGTGTCCGATGACAATGACTTCTGAAAATCGTTTGTCCTGTTTTAATAACTGTATCCATTGTTGTGCATCATCAACATAATGTTCAAATCGAAGGTCTGCCTCACTTTTGACTGCTGATATACTCTCGGCAACACCTCTTTTGTCGTATCGTAATGTTGCAATTCCGCTTTTTGATAATTCAGATGCGAGAATTTTCAACGAGTTATTTTTCATCATCGGATTGTTTCCGTCCCGGTCTGTTGGTCCCGATCCGGCAATAATCAGCGCAACGGGCATTTTTTTGCCAGTCGTTCCAGGCGTTTCCAATGTCCCGAAAATGTCACCGGTTTTTGTGTGCAATGTAACTTTGGTTTCGATCGCAGGAGTTTCACTTTCCGTTTGCGCAGTTATTCCCAATGTGGTACAAAGTAATAATGCGGTGAACAGGATTCTTATCTTCATGTTTTTATCTGTTGGTTATCTTTGATTCGGTGTACTTCAATTTTTTGAGTTCAGAATAGGAAAAGACAACGGGGACGATCACCATAACGAACAGTATCACGCCGAAAAAAGTGGGGATCAATTTGTTGCTGATAAAAAGAGACAGGATGATTATTAGAAGTCCGCCGATTATCCAAAGCCGCCCCGCTAAACGGTGTGTTTTTTTCCAAACCTGCTCATTTTCCAGTGTCCAGGGTGTACGAAATCCGATAAAATAATTGGGGCGTACCGTTTGAAAATAGTTACCGAGCATTGCGAAAAAGGCACCAATTATGGCCAACATCATGTTCGGATTCACACTTCCTGCGTGACATACATAAACCACATAAGTTGCAAGGATTGAAAAGAAAATCGTCAGCATAAGACGCAAGCTATAGTATTTGTTGCCCATCTGCGTAATTCTCTTTTTAGGATCAAGAACGGGAATGAGCAACATTAATAGGTAAACGCCAATTCCTAATATCGCAGGAATAAATATCATCGCCGACTTGTTTGACCAATCATCCGGAGCACCTTCTAAGTTAAAATGTGTCGGAACTTGTTCGGGCAGATCTTTCCAGACTGTTGCCAGATAGAGATAAGGCAAAGCAATAAAAATCCATAATGCTGATTCTCTGAGATACTTGTTCATGGTTTAGCTTTAAGTGTTAAGACGTATTGGAGTAGATCGTCAATTATTGTTGTATTGATAGAATAATGTACAAACTGGCCTTGTTTTATTGTTGTCACCAGCCCCGCGCGTTTTAGCTTGTCAAGATGATGCGAAACACTTGGTGCCGTCATGTCAAACTTGGCGGCGATATCTCCCGCAGTCATATCCCGTTCGCGCAACATCTTTAGTATTTCCCTCCGCGCCGGATCGTTCAAGGCTTTAAAAACATCATTCATTTCTATTTCAATTAAGAAGGACAACTTAAATGATTAGACAAATATCTAAATACCTTATTACATGAGCAACGTTTTTTTTGTTTTTTTTTACCGCCCGCTGATCGACAGGCGTTGTTATTTAACTTTTTTGGAATTTTTTGTCAGAATAATTTATCTAAATTGCCGCTCTCTAACAAACTCGAAATCAATGAAAAAACCTTTACTGTTATTTGTCCTGTTGTGCCTCAGCGCGTTTAGTGCGACAGCTCAAACCGACCGTGCCTGGACGGCATCTCCGAAAGATGTAAAACCTGCGCAAAGCACGCAGCGACTTTCGTTCCCAACCCAATTTAGTCTTGTAGGCTCAGATCTGGCTGTTATGCGTCAAGCCCTTATATCCGCGCCGCGCCGCTTTCAAAGTACAAAAGGGATTATAGTTTCCCTTCCTAACGCTAATGGCGGCATTGAACGCTTTGAACTTTTTGAAGCATCGAATTTCGAACCGGAATTACAGGCGCAGTTTCCTGATATCAGGGCGTATGCAGGAAAAGGTATCGACGATAAAATGGCAACCGTTAGAATGAGCATTGATCCGAAAGGCATTCAGGCAATGATTTTCAGGGTCGGAAGCAAGAACGAGTTTATCGAACCTTACTCCGAAGATGGTACCACGTACGCTGTTTACCGCTCATCACGCAACAAAGGCAGCCTTCCGTTTACTTGTTCAACCGAAGATTTTGCAATGGAAAGATCCGTTTCAAACGATTTTACTTCGCGATCCGATTCGGGCCAATTGCTAACATTCCGCCTTGCAATGTCATGTAACGGAGAATATACTGCTTATCACGGCGGCACGGTTGCCGGCGCTCTTGCGGCAATAAATGCTACAATTACCCGTGTCAATGGTGTGTTTGAGCAAGATCTTGCAATCCACTTAAGCATTATTGCAAATACCACCGCGGTTATCTATACAAATGCTTCGACAGATCCTTATACTACGATGGCGCAGTGGAACAACCAGTTACAGTCTACCTTAACTGCTAATATCGGTGAAGCAAATTATGACGTCGGACACATGTTTGGCGCTACTGGTGGTGGCGGAAATGCAGGTTGTATCGGATGCGTTTGTAACACAGGCAAAGGCCGCGGAATCACTTCGCCCGCCGATGGAATTCCGATGGGAGACAATTTTGATATTGACTATGTAGCCCACGAGCTCGGACACCAATTCGGTGCAAACCATACGTTCTCAAACAACGTTGAAGGAACAGATGTAAATGTTGAACCGGGTTCTGGTTCGACTATCATGGGATATGCAGGAATTACGGCGCAGGATATCCAGGCGCACTCCGACGATTATTTTGTTTACGCGAGCATCAAGCAGATTCAGGACAATATGGCCACCAAAACCTGTCCGGTTGCCACGACAATTCCGGGTGATGCGCCTGTGATCAATGCAGGGGCCAACTATACCATTCCAAAAAGCACACCTTTTGTCCTAAACGGTTCAGGAACGGACGCCGACGGTGACACACTTACTTATTGTTGGGAACAAAACGATTCGGCGACTTCGCAAACAGGTGCTAACAGCCAGGCGTCACCAACTAAAGCTGGCGGGCCAAACTGGAGATCATACGATCCCGTAGCAACACCCCAGCGCTATTTTCCACCGTTGGCGCGGGTCATAAACAATCAGTTAACATCGACGTTTAACGGTATTACGACTGAGGCAGTCAGCTCTGTTGCACGGAACCTGAATTTTGTCCTTACGGGGCGCGACCACGTTCTTGGCGTCGGCCAAACCCACACCGACGGAATGACGGTAACAGTTAACGGCACCGCCGGTCCTTTTCTTGTTACTGCGCCGAATACGGCAATTTCGTACGAAGCAGGTTCAAACCAAACAGTGACGTGGGATGTTGCCGGAACGACTGCAAACGGGGTGAACGCCGCATTTGTGGATATTATGCTCTCGACAGACGGAGGTTTCACGTATCCGATATTGCTTGCGAGCGAGGTTCCGAACGACGGCAGTGAGGTGATTACAACGCCAAACGTTATCGGGACAACAAACCGGATCATGATCAAGGGGTATAACCACATCTTTTACGATATATCAAATACAAACTTCTCTATAACTGCTCCTGCTGCAACATTTGCGATCGACTACTCGATGAGCGCAGGCCAGCAGAACAAAACCGCATGTAGCGGAGAAGGTGTTGCCTATACAATTCCATACACAGTTTTGAACGGCTTCTCAGGAGCAACATCATTTTCGGTAGCCGGTCAGCCTGCGGGTTCAACGGTTACATTTTCACCAACCACGATGAACGCGACTGGAAATGTAACAATGTCGGTTGACATGGGTACTGCCGCAGCGGGATTCTACACAATGACAGTCACGGCAACATCCGGAGCTACTTCTAAAACCGTAAATCTATATTTGAAATATGGCTTTAACCTGGTTGCATTGACATCGCCTGCAGATCTTGCCGTAGCTCAAAATACGAATGTTACACTTACTTGGACTGCTGATCCAAACGCCATATTATATGACGTTCAGGTTGCAGACGATGTAGCGTTTACCAATATAATTAACGCGGTTACAGTGAGTGGAACCAGTTATCAGATTTCCGGATTAATGGAAGCGCACAATTATTTCTGGAGGGTCATGCCGAAGAATGCACAGTGCGCCGGGACCTTCAGTGGCGCGAGAAAGTTTACTACAGGAGTCGTGGCTTGCTCTTCGACATCTTCTGCAAATGTGCCATTGCCGATTTCTGCCGTTGGGACACCAACAATTAACTCAACGGTGAATATTCCCACCGGCGTAAACATTTCGGATGTAAATATCACGATGGCAGTGAACCACACGTGGATCAACGATCTAACTGCAACGCTGATTGCACCGTCCGGAACTCAGGTAATCCTCTACGACGGGCCTTGTGTAAGTGATTCGATCCTGAACATCAACGCTACCTTCGATGACTCCGGCGCTGTTGTCGTTTGCGGAACAAATCCGGGTATAAGCGGAACGGTAAAATCGCTTCAACTGCTATCGGCTTTTAACGGACAAAACTCGGCGGGAACATGGACGCTAAAGATCAAGGACAATTTCAATCAGGATGGCGGTTCACTACAGAGCTGGAGCCTCAACATTTGTACTACAACTGAAGCATTGGCGGTCGATGAAAACACACTGACAAACTTTGTTATTTATCCAAACCCAAATTCCGGAACGTTCAACGTGCAGTTTTCTTCTGCATCGGGCGACAACGTGAAGATAAATGTCTATGATATTCGTGGCCGGGAGATTTTCGCAAGAACATACCAGAACAACGGTTTGTTCAACGAAAACCTTCAGCTTGAAAATGCGTCAGCAGGAATCTATCTGGTAACAGTTCAAAACGGGCCTGTCAGGCAAGTTCGGAAGATTGTAATACAGTAAAAGATACCAAACTGCATATAAAGCTCCGTTAACGCGGGGCTTTTTTTATTAATTTAGTAGCAAACATAGGATTATGTCAAACAGGAGGGATTTTCTAAAAACAACTGCAATGGCATCGGTTGCGGTTGCTGTAAACCAACTTGGGCAAACGTTGGATGAACCAGTCGGTCTGCGCGCAGCCATTCGCAAACCCGTCGTACTTTCAACATGGGATTCCGGAATTAACGCAAATGCCGCAGCATGGAATGTTCTAAAAGCAAACGGCCGGGCTCTCGATGCCGTTGAAGCTGGTGTTCGCGTAACAGAAGCTGATCCAACAGAGACCAGCGTCGGTTATGGCGCGTGGCCCGACCGCGACGGACATGTGACACTCGATGCCTGTATCATGGACGAATTTTCGAATTGCGGATCGGTCGCGTTCCTGCAAAATATAATGCATCCCATTTCTGTGGCACGTGCCGTCATGGAAAAAACCCCGCACATTATGATGGTAGGTTCGGGCGCGCTCGAATTCGCATTGTCAGTCGGTCATAAAAAAGAGAACCTGCTGCTTCCGCCTGCTGAAAAAGCCTGGAAAGAATGGCTTAAAACGAGCAAGTACGCCCCACCGGTCAATATTGAAAATCATGATACAATTGGGATGATTGCGCTTGACGCGAATGGCAATCTGTCGGGTGCATGCACAACAAGCGGCCTTGCTTTCAAGATGCACGGGCGCGTTGGCGATTCACCTATTATCGGCGCCGGACTTTTCGTTGATAATGAAATCGGTGCCGCAACGGCAACAGGCCACGGTGAAGAAGTAATCCGAATTGCCGGAAGCCACTTAGTAGTCGAGTTGATGCGTCAGGGAAAATCGCCGCAACACGCGTGTGAAGAAGCTGTGATGCGAATCATTAAACTGGCGAAGGTTCGCAATAAAGACTTAAAAAATACGCAAGTTGGTTTCCTTGCACTGAACAAGAGTGGGGAACATGGTGCTTTTAGTATCCAAACCGGCTTTAGCTATGCGCTATGCGACAACAGTGGCAATAAATTGCACGACGCAAGCTTCTCGCTAAAATAACCCGTTTAATTCAGCATCGATACGGTTGTAGATGCTCCCGAGATCTTCAGGATTGTTTACGAAATCGACATTATCCACATCGATGATTAGCAATTTTCCTTTCGAATAGGTCTGGATCCATGCTTCATACCGCTCGTTGAGGCGGCTTAAATAATCAATTGAAATTGAGTTTTCATAATCACGCCCACGCTTGTGGATCTGGTTCACGAGGTTTGGAATCGAGCTTCGGAGGTAAATCAGCATATCAGGCGCTGCAACAAGCGATTCCATAAGTTCGAACAGCGAAGAATAATTGTTAAAATCACGGTTGGTCATCAATCCCATCGCGTGAAGGTTCGGAGCAAAAATATGTGCATCTTCGTAAATAGTTCTGTCCTGGATAATGTTTTTCCCGCTTTCGCGGATTTGCAGCACCTGACGAAAACGGCTGTTCAAAAAGTAAATCTGCAGGTTAAACGACCAACGCTCCATCTGGTGGTAGAAATCATCGAGATACGGATTGTCGACAACATCCTCAAAATGCGGTTCCCATTTAAAATGTTTGGCCAATAATCGTGTGAGAGTTGTTTTTCCGGCGCCGATGTTTCCTGCTACTGCTATGTGCATTATGGTGTTATGATTTTGTAAGTGGTAATTGCCTGTGGCGTAAAAATAGATAAAATTTGGTCTTTGTACCAGAAACTTTGAAACGAATTTGGATCGGTTTCTAACAATTTCTTACTGCTGCCGCTGCTGCTAAACCAGAACATGGCTGCGTCGTTTGCGTAAAGCAATTCCTTCTCCGAAACAAATTTAGCGTGGTCAAATTCAGGTACTTTGCCAAAATCTGTGACCTTTCCATACACGTCAACCGAATAGCGCATATTGCTGCCGTCGATCCACTGGAAGGCATTAAAATCGGCTTCCCAGTGCAAAAGCGATCCAAATATGGGTTGTGTCAAAAAGGTGTAGCCCGCCGTTTCATAATTAAACAGCCCGATCTGCTGCGACAGGCTGTCGTAAAACCAAAGCCTGTTCTGCGACGCGTTTCCTATAGCAGTAACGACGATCTGCTCGTTGAGCGAAGAAAAATCAATTGATGAGATTTCGTTCAGTTGGTTGTCGAGCATCACCACCGTATTAAATTCCGGATACAAAAGCACCAGCTTCAGCGGATTGTTCAAATCGACTGCACTAATTCTTCCCAGCGCCAGATTCTGATATTGAAGCGACTCAAGCTCGTTGTCTTTGTGAAGCGTGTTATTAATGACAAAGTATGTATAACCAAACTTGTCGTAGCCCACGAAATCGCCGATTTTGCCTAATGTCACGGTTAGCATTTCCGCCTGCTGTCCGCGTACAACATTAGTCAAAAATATCAGTAGGATTATCGTGGATCTCATAATTGCTAAGTTACAATTATTGGCTTTGCCGGCAATTGCCTCTCGCTATGTTTTTTAACAAAACATTTGTAACATAACTCTACCGAATCCGTCATATTTGCTTCTTCAGAAATTAAATCCGTCACTATGAGAAATATACTGTTTTATATCGTCGCACTAACCTCAGCCTTGACCACCAGCGCACAGCAGTTTCAAGGAATGGCTGTTTATGAATCCAAAACCAGCACAGCCGATATTGAGAAAACGCTGTCGGGAAACAAAGACCTCACACCCGATATGCAGAAGATGATCCAGGAACGCATGAAGTCGATGTTTGAAAAGACATTTATCCTGAACTTCGACAAATCAACATCGATTTATAAAGAAGAAGAGAAACTCGACGCGCCCGGGACACAAGCACCCGGAATGAAAATGATGAGTTCGATGATGGGCGGCGGCGGAACGTACTACAAAGATGTCAAATCGAAGACTCTTATAGTCGACAAGGAATTTATGGGCAAAGAGTTCCTTGTAAAAGACACCTTGCCGGCTCTTGAGTGGAAACTCGAATCGGAGACCAGAAAGATCGGTGATTATACCTGTTACAAAGCAACAGCCGTACGTCCAGCAAGCAAATCAGATATTCGTAATTATCGCCGTAAAGAGAACACCGACGCGAAGCCGGATGCTAAAACAAACCTTATGGAGCAGTACGACGCGCCAAAAGAGATCACTGTAACGGCATGGTACACACCGGAAATCCCCATAAACCAAGGTCCGGAGAGTTATTGGGGTTTACCGGGATTGATTTTGGAGGTAAACGACGGGAAAACGGTGTTGCTGTGCTCGAAGATCGTAATGAATCCAAAAGACAAAGCCGAAATTAAAGCTCCAACAAATGGTAAAGTTGTGACCCAGGCCGAGTATGATGAGATCGTAATGAAAAAACTTGAGGAGCTGAAGCAGATGAACGGCGGCGGCGGACCAGGGATGAACCGGATCCGAATCGGAAACTAATCAAGCACGACGCGATTAAATGAAAACTTTCTATTCGTTGCTTTTATTAGCAATTTCCGTTACTGCTTTTTCCCAAAATATCCGCTTCGAAGGCTCGGTGACCGACAACACGGGCGCGCCTCTTGAAATGGCGAACGTCATGGCAGTGAATGTTTCTACAAAAGCAATGGACGCCTATGCAATCACTAACGACAAAGGAAAATTCCTGCTGAACCTAAAGGTCAATTCAACCTACACAGTAAAAATCAGCTACCTTGGTATGCAGAACAAGGAAATATCTGTCGTCACTGAAAATACCGGTATGGCCCAGGTGATTATGCTGGAGCCGGGCGGAATTGAACTAGAAGGTGTTGAAGTGGTGCGTGAAATGCCAGTCTCGATTAGCGGCGACACGATTATCTACAATGCCGATTCTTTTAAATCAGGAACCGAGCGAAAGCTGGAAGACGTACTCAAAAAGCTTCCCGGGGTTGAGGTCAACGCCGATGGCGAAGTGGAAGTGGAAGGCAAGAAAGTGTCCAAGTTAATGGTAGAAGGAAAGGATTTCTTTGACGGCGACACAAAACTGGGCGTTAAGAATATTCCGGCCGACGCTATCGATAAAGTTCAGGTGCTGCGAAATTACAACGAGATTGGCGCGCTCAAAGGACTTGAAAATAATGAAGAAAGCGTGGCGATGAACATCAAGCTAAAAGAAGGAAAAAAGAACTTTTGGTTTGGCGACATGACAGCGGGAATAGGGGTCGGCCACGAAGACAGCCGGTACATTGCGAACCCGAAAGTATTCTACTACAATCCCAAATACAGCGTCAATCTTATCACGAACTTCAACAACATTGGCGAGCTTCCGCTGACCACACAGGATTATTTTAAATTCACAGGCGGCTTTCGGAGTATGATGCGAAAAGGCGGAACGAACTTCAACATTGGCACGAACGATCTCGGAATATCAATGATGCGTAACAATCGTGCGAAAGAGATCGAAACGCAATTTGGCGCCGCAAACTTTTCTTTTAATGCCACAAAGTCGTGGTCTTTAAGCGGGTTCGCCATTTTGTCTGCATCGCAAACCGAGATGGAAACACTATCGCAATATGAACTTTTGGACTCGGGAAGCGGTGAAATACGGACTGAGACCACACAACAGGAAAATAAACTGGGTTTGTTCAAATTCAGCTCCAGCTATAAGCCAAGCCTTGCGTTTCAGTGGGATTATGATGCGTTGGTAAAGGTTTCGGCGCAGGATGAACTCAGCGATATTGTCTCAAACCGCTATCCCGACGCATCGCAAAGCCAGTCGATAAACGTTGTAAAAGACCAGACGCCTGTTTCTGTCAACCAGAACTTTAGCATGTACTACACGCAAAGCGACAAAAACGTCTTTGCACTTGAAATGCAGCATCTTTATAATTATGAAGACCCGTTTTATAATCCGGATCTGGGCGTTAATCCGTTTCCTGATTTAGCCGGTGCCGATCTCGGAATCGTTCCGCAAAGCCGTTTTAATCTCGTTCAGGAGCGTTTCATCAGAACCAACAAACTCGACGCAAAGCTCGATTATTACTATATGGTGACGCCCAAGAGCAACATCAACATAACGCTCGGAAATACATACTCACATCAGAACTTTGATTCCGCGATCTTTCAGGTACTTGACGATGGAACCGAAAACGATCTAAATAATTCGACTTCGAACGATGTCACTTACAGTTTCAACGATGTATTTCTCGGAGTCCATTATAAATTTATCACTGGTAAGTTTACGTTCAATCCGGGATTCAGTTTGCACTCCTATTCGATGAACAACATGCAGTCGGGATCAGAAACGAAAAGTTCCTTTGGAAGGATTCTACCTGATCTCTATGCGCTGTACCAGATCAAAAAGGCCGAAACCCTAACGTATAATTTTGCAGTTACAACCGATTTCACCGACATCAGCCAGCTTGCTGAGAACTTTATCATATCAAACTACAGCAGCCTCTTCCGCGGAAACCCGAATCTTGAGAATGCGACAACACAGGTGCACGCGCTTCGCTATTTCAAGTACAATATGTTCAACTTTGAGAATATTTTTGGGAATGTTACGTACACGCGCCGCACCGACGCTGTAAAATCACGTGCTTTCTTCGACGGCATCAACCAATTTTCCACGCCTTTAAATTCAAGTTTTGCCGATGAAACACTTTCCGGAAATGCGAATTATGGCCGTTCGTTTCTTAAGTATTACAAAGCCTCGGCAAGCCTCGCGCTTAATTGGTCGAAGTATAACAACATCCGTAATGAAGAGGCGATTACTACTGAAAGCATCACGCAAAGCTACACGCTCAAAGCGGCTACAACGTTTAAGAATTTCCCAAACGTTGAATTCGGGTACAATTTCACGGTCAATAACTACGGCGAACGGAATTTCTACACCGACCGGCCTTTCGTGAACCTCGACTATTTCTTCTTGAACAGTTTTTCCCTCGAAGGCGAGTATAATTTCTATCATTATACCAGCAGTGATCGCTCTGTCGACAACGAGTACGACTTCCTGAATGCAAGTCTTACGTACCAGAAAACAAAAGACAGTCATTGGGAATATCGGCTGGGAGTAACCAATCTGTTAAACACAAAATCGCTCAACGACGATAGCTTCACACAGTTTGCCACACGAACTTCGCAGTATGTCGTGCAGCCGCGGTATATTATCTTTTCTATGAAGTATAATTTGTAGCTTTTACCTCGGAGGTCTTTAAACCTTGGAGGTCTAAAATATACTAAGATCTAAAAAAACTTCGGCGATAATAGAAAATTGTACTGTTTGCTGAACATTCGCCGCCTCTTAATCTCCAACTCTTTGATCATCAAATGAGCTAAAAAGAAAAACCCGCAACACGACCTGGCTGCGGGTTTCTACTGTTAACTGTCTACTGTTAACGAAGTCCAAACGCTTCTTTCACCTGATCTACATAATCAAGTTTCTCCCACGTGAATAAGTCAACGGTAACCGTTTTAATTTCGCCACCCGGAGCACGGAACGTTTTGCTGACGGTTTCCGGCTTGCGGCCCATGTGTCCGTAAGCTGCCGTTTCGCTGTATATAGGATTCCTTAGTTTTAGGCGTTGTTCAATAAAATACGGACGCATGTCAAAAAGTTCCTCAACCTTTTTGGCTATTTCGCCATTTGTAAGGTCAACTTTTGCAGTTCCGTAGGTTTCAACAAAAATTCCCATTGGCTTTGCTACACCAATTGCGTAGGAAACCTGAACAAGGATTTCATCAGCAACACCTGCAGCTACAAGATTCTTTGCTATATGACGTGTTGCATATGCAGCGCTTCGGTCTACTTTGCTCGGGTCCTTTCCAGAGAACGCTCCGCCACCATGCGCACCTTTCCCACCATAAGTATCTACAATAATCTTTCTTCCGGTAAGTCCGGTATCACCGTGCGGTCCGCCGATCACGAATTTCCCCGTCGGATTAATATGGTATTTGATCTGGTCGTTGAACAAATGCGCATACTGCGGATTCTTTTCAATGATACGCGGAATCAATATCGAGATCAAATCCTGTTTAATTTTTTCAAGCATCGTCGTTTCTTGGTCGAAGTCGTCGTGCTGAGTAGAGATTACGATCGCATCAATCCGAACCGGCCGATTGTTGTCATCATATTCAAGTGTCACCTGCGATTTCGCATCAGGGCGTAAATACGTTATTAAGGTGTTTTCACGTCGCAAAGCAGCGAGCTCCTGCAACAATTTGTGCGACAGGTCGAGCGCGAGCGGCATATAATCTTCGGTTTCATTGGTGGCATAACCGAACATCATTCCTTGGTCGCCGGCGCCCTGATCTTCAGGATTCGCACGTTCCACGCCCTGGTTAATATCGCCCGACTGCTCGTGGATCGCCGAAAGTACGCCGCACGAGTTAGCTTCAAACATATATTCGCTTTTCGTGTAGCCGATTTTTCGGATTACTTCGCGTGCAATTTGCTGTACATCAAGATAAACTTCCGATTTCACTTCACCGGCAAGAATTACCTGTCCTGTGGTTACAAGCGTTTCGCAAGCTACTTTCGACGAGGCGTCAAAGGCTAAAAAGTTATCGATCAATGCATCTGAAATCTGATCAGCGACTTTGTCAGGATGCCCTTCACTCACTGATTCTGACGTAAATAAATAAGCCATAAATATTGTTTGTTTTTAAAGCGAAGAAAAAATAATTGCAAACAAGGGCTAAAGGAGGGATTCTGCTTTAGCATTTTTTAATGAGGTTGCAATCAGTTCAAATTTTTCCTCTTTGTTAAATCAGCCACAAAAGTAGAAAAGCAAACACAATAAAAAAAATGAATTGCGTTTTTCCAGCCTGAATTCTTTTCGCCGGTTCAAAGTGGTCACTACATCGATAGCGTAATTTTTTAAAATTCCTGTTGCACAATAGCATCCGATGTTATTACTTTGCAACGTTCATAAACATAATGACCGTTATCACGAAAGGCTGAGGGAATAGACCCGGTGAAGCCTTAGCAACCCTTTATACTTAAAGAAGGTGCTACATTCTACTCCTTTGAGACAGATAACCACGAGATTTCCTCCCTTTTTTCGATAACGTTTTTTATTTTTTGAAGCAGATGCTGGTTCATCCAGTTGATCTCGCGTCCCGCTTTTCGTTGCAATCTTTTTGCCGCAGTCATCCTGAATTTATGGCGGGAACCGGCAAAAAGGATTTCCACTTCAATCGGGGCTAAGTATCATGAGTCGAATAACAGGACAGACAACAATCGATAGAAGTTGGTCCTGAACCCTATAAAAAATACCATAATGCCCATACAACACGAGATACAACAACGAATCCTAATCCTTGACGGCGCAATGGGAACGATGCTACAGCGCTACAACTTTTCGGAAGCCGATTTTCGGGGTGAACGTTTTAAAGACTTTCCGCATTCGTTAAAAGGGAACAACGACCTGTTGTCGATCACGCAGCCTGGGGCAATCCTGGAAATTCACCGGCACTATCTTGAAGCGGGCGCCGACATAGTCGAAACAAACACCTTTTCATCTACAACTGTTGGTATGGCCGACTATCATCTGGAGCATTTAGTGTACGAACTGAATTATCAATCGGCAAAACTCGCACGTGAAGCTGCTGATGAATTTACAGCCAAAAATCCCGAAAAGCCCCGGTTTGTTGCCGGTTCGATCGGTCCAACAAACCGTACCGCAAGCATGTCGCCCGATGTGAATGATCCCGCCTTTCGTGCAATAACTTTCGACGAACTTCGCGTAGCATACAAAGAACAAGTCAATGCGCTTATCGATGGCGGAGCAGATATTTTATTGGTAGAAACCGTATTCGATACCTTAAATGCAAAAGCAGCATTATTTGCAATCGAGGAAGTAAAAGACCAGCGCAATCTCGACATTCCAATTATGGTTTCAGGGACAATAACTGATGCATCGGGAAGAACATTATCGGGTCAAACGGTTGATGCGTTTCTGATTTCGATCGAGCATATTCCGCTCTTAAGCGTCGGTTTCAATTGCGCACTCGGTGCCGATCAGCTGAAGCCATATCTAAAAACGCTGTCAAGAAGCACAACATTGAACATCTCTGCACACCCAAATGCGGGATTGCCAAATGCCTTCGGACAATATGATCAAACACCGCAACAGATGCAGGAATTAATTCGCGAATACCTGACGGAAAGCTTGGTTAACATCATCGGCGGTTGCTGTGGTACGACACCGGAGCATATAAAATTAATTGCCGAGGTCGCATCTGAATTCGAACCACGAAAAACAGCGGAATTTCAACTTTAAAATATCACCAATGAATTACGGATTAGAGGTTAATTCGTGAATTCGAGGCCAAACTTTTATGCAGCAAAAGCAAAAATATCTCAAACTCTCGGGCCTTGAGCCGCTAATCATAACCCCGCAAACCAACTTCGTTAACGTAGGCGAACGCACAAACGTAACGGGTTCACGAAAATTCCTCCGACTCATAAAAGAAGATCGTTATGAAGAAGCGCTTGAGGTTGCACGTGCCCAAGTTGAGGGCGGCGCTCAGATCATCGACATCAATATGGACGAAGGCATGCTCGATGGCGGCCATGCAATGACCCGATTTCTGAACCTGGTTGCGTCTGAACCTGATATTGCACGCGTTCCGGTGATGATCGATAGCTCGAAGTGGACTATCATTGAAGCCGGATTGAAGGTTACACAAGGAAAAAGCATCGTCAATTCGATTTCTCTAAAAGAAGGCGAACAGGCATTTATTGAACGCGCAAAACTGATCAAACGCTATGGAGCAGCGGTTATAATAATGGCTTTCGACGAAACCGGTCAAGCCGATACATACGAACGGCGAATAGAAATCTGCAAACGCTCTTACGACATCCTCGTAAATATTGCAAGATTCCCCGCTGAAGACATCATTTTCGATCCTAACATTTTTCCTGTCGCAACAGGAATGGACGAGCACAAACGAAACGCGACCGACTTTTTTCGTGCAACAAAATGGATACGTGAAAACCTTCCACATGCGCATGTTAGCGGTGGCGTGAGCAACGTATCTTTTTCGTTCCGTGGCAATGACAAAGTTCGCGAGGCAATGCATTCGGCTTTTTTGTTCCATGCCATCCAAAACGGAATGACAATGGGAATTGTAAATCCGGAAATGCTCGAAGTGTACGATGAAATAGACAAGACGCTCCTCGAACATGTGGAAGATGTGTTGCTGAACCGCCGTGATGATGCGACCGAGCGGTTGCTTGAACTTGCCCAAACCTACAAAGGCATCACCAAGTCGACCGAAAAGGAAGTTCTCGAATGGCGTTCGCTTCCGGTTCAGGAACGGTTAACGCATGCACTTGTTAAAGGTGTAGACGAATTTATTGAAGAAGACGTAGAGGACGCACGCCGGGAAGCAGCGCACCCGATTGAGGTCATCGAGATAAACCTGATGGCCGGAATGAACGTTGTGGGCGATCTGTTCGGAAGCGGAAAGATGTTCCTGCCGCAGGTCGTAAAATCGGCCAGAGTTATGAAAAAAGCCGTTGCCTACCTATTGCCGTTCATTGAAAAAGAAAAAAACGGAGTTACCCAGAAGGCTGGAAAAGTACTAATGGCAACCGTGAAAGGCGATGTACACGATATTGGGAAAAACATTGTGAGCGTAGTCCTGGCTTGCAATAATTACGAGATCATTGATCTCGGAGTTATGGTTGCACCCGAAAAAATCATTGAAACTGCGATTTCCGAAAATGTAGATCTAATCGGGTTGAGCGGGTTAATAACGCCTTCACTCGACGAAATGGTTTATCTCGCCACAGAACTCAACCGTCAAAATTTAAAGATTCCGATTTTAATTGGTGGCGCGACAACTTCGCGTGCACACACCGCGGTTAAGATTGCACCTGCATTTTCGGGCACGGTCGTCCATGTAAATGATGCTTCGCGTGCCGTAACAGTTGCCGGAAATTTGTTAAATGCAGCAACTCGTGATGCCTATATGGCGGAATTACGAAATGAGTACGACAAACTTCGTAATGGATATTTAAGCCGTTCCCGCGAAAAAGATTTCCTGACGATTGAACAGGCGAGGGCAAATAAGCTGAAAATCGACTGGAATAGGTTTAAACCAACTGCGCCACAACAGATAGGCAGCCAAATTGTGGAGGCCGACATAGAAAATCTAATTCCGTATATTGATTGGACGCCGTTTTTCCGAACGTGGGAGCTTCATGGCAAATATCCGGCGATCCTTAATGATGAGGTCGTAGGCGAACAGGCGCAGTCCGTTTTTGAAGATGCACAACAAATGCTGAAACAGCTGGTGACCGAAAAAAGGCTGACGGCAAAAGGCGTCTTCGGAATCTATCCGGCGAACACAGTTAATGAGGACGATATTGAAGTCGGCAACAACGGGGAAACGTTCAAGTTTCTGACGCTGCGCCAGCAATCTCAAAAGACAAACGGAGCGTCAAATCTCGCATTGTCCGACTTCATAGCGCCATCGGCCTCAGGCATAACCGATTATATTGGAGCATTTTGCGTTACGACCGGATTCGGCGTCGATGAATGGGCAGCCGAATTTGAAAAGAAGCACGACGACTACAGTTCGATAATGGTTAAGGCATTGGCCGACCGGCTTGCAGAGGCTTTCGCAGAATATCTTCACGAAAAGGTGCGAAAGAAATATTGGGGTTATGTTTCTGACGAAGCTTTATCAAAGCAACAGCTCATTGATGAAGAATATAAAGGCATCCGGCCTGCTCCGGGTTATCCGGCCTGTCCTGACCATCTGGAGAAACCTACCATCTGGAAATTACTGGATGTTGAGACTGCCATCGGCGTAAGACTTACTGAAAGCATGGCGATGTGGCCGGCATCATCGGTTTCGGGATATTATTTTGCCAATCCGCAGGCAAAGTATTTCGGACTCGGGAAGATCAAAGACGATCAGGTAGTGGATTACGCGAAGCGCAGAGGCGTATCAACAGAAGTTGCAAAAAGGTGGCTGAGCCCGAATATCGCAGACTAGATGCGAGGCTCAAGGATCAACATACAGGAAGCTACCGCTGAAATCATGGGATATCATCTGGTCTACTCGCGTGAGTGATTGCAGTGGAAATCATTTTGTTTGCCAAGGTACGGAGCAGACAAAATATTGAAACGAAAAGCGCGACAACGGCGCCTGACATTTAAATTGGAGCAATGCAGCATCCTGCCGGTGGCACGCCCAACGAATTGACAATTGATAATGAACAATTAATAATTTCCTATAAACCCTGAACCGTGCACCTTGGGCCGTGCATCCCAAAGATGAAAGTAACAGAACACATAAAAAAAGCAAACGGAAAACCGCTTTTCTCATTCGAGATTCTTCCGCCGCTAAAAGGGCAGAACATCCAGTCGATTTTCGACAGTATCGATCCACTGATGGAATTTAATCCTCCGTTTATCGATGTAACCTATCATCGGGAAGAATTTGAGTTTAAAGAACTGCCAAACGGGTTGCTTCAGAAGAAGGTCGTCAAGAAAAGGCCGGGAACTGTCGGCATCTGCGCCGCGATCCAAAACAAGTACGAAGTGGACGCGATTCCGCATATACTTTGTGGCGGATTTACAAAGGAAGACACTGAGAATTTCCTGATCGATATCGATTTCCTCGGAATTCAGAACGTGGTGGCTCTGCGTGGCGACGCGATCAAAAGCGAAATTTATTTTAAACCCGAAAAGGAAGGTCATCAATATGCCACCGAACTCGTGTCGCAGATTGCCAACCTGAATAACGGAATTTATCTTGATGATGACCTGCAGAATTCAAGTAAGACAAACTTTTGCATCGGCGTTGCCGGATATCCTGAAAAACATATTGAAGCGCCAAGCCTCGACAGCGATATCTATTATCTGAAGCAGAAAATAAAAAACGGCGCCGATTATATCATCACACAGATGTTTTTCGATAACAAAAAGTTCTTCGACTTTGTCGCAAAATGTCGTGCGTCGGGTATTACGGTGCCAATTATTCCGGGGCTAAAACCCATTGCCACCAAAAAGCAACTGAACCAGATTCCGCATCGCTTCAGTGTTGATCTACCCGACGATCTGATTATGGAAGTCGTTCGTGCGGGCGATGCCGATGCCGTTCGCCAGGTTGGCATCGAGTGGTGCATCAGCCAAAGCAAAGAATTGATCGCCGCGGGAATTCCGGTGCTGCATTATTATTCGATGGGAAAAGCCGAGAATATCAAGGCTATTGCCAAAGCGGTCTTTTAATTATTCCGCTATATTTGTGAACCAAAATTGTGGCATGGCAAAGCGTTATCTTCTAATCTTACTGTTCTCTGCGGCATTGTTTGCACAGGAAAAGCGTGAGACGATGAGCGTTGAAGCCGACTTCTTCCGGGGAAATATCTACAAGCACAGCAAGTACATAGGACATCTCATCACCGGACATCCGGATGGCTTTCTGTTGAGTTTCAACCGCCAAACATATGGTGAAAAGGAATGGCAGCAGGCCTACAATTATCCCGACTACGGATTTTCACTGCAATACCAGGATTTTAAGAACCAATATCTGGGGGAGAACTTTGCCGTTGGCGTCCATTATAATTTCTATTTCCTGAAACGGCATCTGGTGTTCCGGATTTCACAGGGAATTGGAGTGACGACAAATCCATACGACAAACAAACTAACTATAAGAACAACGCGTTTGGCTCTCGCCTGATGAGCAGTAACCTGTTTCTTTTGAATTATAAAAAAGAGAACATTATCGATCGGTTCGGAATCCAGGCGGGTTTTATGTTCACGCACTTCTCTAACGGGCGGTTTAAATCACCAAACAGCGGAATTAATACCTATGCTATAAATTTGGGAATTCACTACAACCTTTCGGACAAGCTTGAATACGAACGCAACGACAGCTTGTTGCTTCGAAACTGCCGGGAACCGATCAAATACAATGTGGTATTTCGCACCGGTTTAAGCGAAAGCCAGATTACAGGAAGCGGCCAAAAGCCGTTTTACCATTTCGGATTCTACGCCGATAAGCGGCTCGGACGGAAGAGTGCACTGCAACTCGGGACCGAGCTTTTTGTGTCGCAATACCTGAAGGAATTCATCCGTTACACTTCGATTGCCTATCCGGATGAGCCATATCTCGATCCCAAAACCGATTATAAGCGTGTCAGCATCATCGCCGGGCATGAACTTTTTATCAATAAATTGTCGATAGAAACCCAAATCGGCTATTACGTTTACAAGCCCTTCAAATATGAGAGCGATGTTTACGAGCGTGTCGGTGCAAAGTATTATTTCAAAGAAAAGCTATTCACCGGAATCGCACTTAAAGCACATGGCGCAAGGGCCGAAGCGATTGAAATTGGAATCGGCGTAAGATTATAAATATGAGAAAACTAATCGTTATCCTACTCTCCTTTGCGGTTGCCTCATGCGGACTTTCGGAAGATTGTATCAGAAGTTCGGGCACTACAACATTAAAAGAATTTGAAGTTTCCCCGTTCGAAAACATTTACGTCTATCCGGGAATTTCGCTTGTTGTAACGCAAGGCGATCAATATATTGTAAGCGTTGAGGCCGGAGAAAATTTTCTCGACGAGGTTAAAGTAACTGTTTCAGGGAATTCATTAACGGTTAAAGATGAATCCGGGTGCAATTGGGTACGTGAATATGGACAGGTGACGGTTTATGTTACTGCTCCAAATCTTGTGGAAATTTACTCCAACACCGAAGGCACGATCCGGTCCAACGGCACATTGACATATCCGATATTGCGATTGTATTCAATGGATTTCTTCGGCGGCGTAGGCACCGGCGATTTCGTGATGAACGTTAACAATCAGCAGCTTGTTGTCCAAAGCAGTAACGTTTCGGCCTTCTCTATAACAGGCGCGACCGATCAACTTTTGTTGAGTTTCTACAACGGCAACGGCAGGTTCGAAGGAGGAGATTTCCTGGCCGATGAAGTTGTGGTATTTCATCGCGGGGCCAACGATATGATAGTGCATCCGGTTAACGCTCTTCGCGGCGATATCTACAGCACCGGCGACCTTATCTCAAAAACGCATCCACCAATAGTAGAGGTCATCGAACATTATTCAGGTGATTTAATTTTCGAATAGGAGCTTATCCGGCTATCGCTATTATCTTTTTGTTTTTAAAGGAAAAACAAAAAGGATAGCCGCTTTATCCGGGCTAGTGAACTTCAATTAGCGGTCGGCAGTCTCAGTAGGCAGTTCCTGTAAGCACCTTCCAGGCTTGCGCAAAACTACATCTTTTTAGCCTTCGCCCATGTCAGGAAGAACAGCAGAAGTTAACGGCTTAGCGTTCGGTATCGTTCTAGCTGAGACTGAAAACTGGAAACTGACTATTTCTTTGTCATTTCCCTGAAGACAGTCTCGAGATTCTTGTTCTTCTGGCTCAACTGAAGGGTCTTCAGGCCGTTGTCGTGTGCAAAGTCGAATACCACCGGTCGCATGTCCTTATCCGAAGAGAAAGTCAGTTCCCATGTCATATCATGTGTATTCACATACGATCTTAAGTTTGGAATTGCCGAAATTGCCTGTTCCTCGACCCGGTAGTCGAATTCTACAACGATCACTTGTTCCTGCTGCGTTACCAGGTTCGACAGTTTTCTGTCGGTTACAATCTTTCCGTTGTTGATGATGATCACACGATCGCAGATCGCTTCAACTTCCTGCATTATATGCGTCGACAGGAATACGGTTTTGTCCTTTCCGGCATTTCGAATTACATTTCTTATCTCAACCAGCTGGTTAGGGTCAAGCCCCGTCGTCGGCTCATCCAGAATCAGCACATCCGGATTATGGAGCAGCGCATTTGCCAAGCCAACACGCTGTCGATAACCCTTTGAAAGCTGCCCTATCTTCTTGTGGCTTTCCGGGGTAAGTCCGGTGAGTGCGATAACTTCTTCAATCCTGGATTTATGAACCTTATAAACATCGGCGTTGAACGCCAGATATTCGCGAACATACAAATCGTGGTAAAGCGGGTTGTGTTCAGCAAGATAGCCAACCGACTGTTGTACTTTTTTCTGCTGCGACACAACGTCAAAGCCGTTTACGGACGCCGAACCTTCGTTGGCGTTGAGGTAGGTCGTGAGTATTTTCATGAGTGTCGACTTTCCGGCACCGTTAGGGCCCAGAAATCCGACAATTTCGCCTTTTTTAATGGAGAAAGTAACGTTGTCAAGCGCTTTTTGGGCACCGTAACTTTTGGTAATATTGCGGACTTCAATTGACATAATAAACACTTTAAACAACAAATGTAAACAGAAAACGCTGCATTTATCCGACAGGTTAACGTTCTTTTACCGGATTACAATATATTTACCCTCACAAATATTAAAGTATGATCAAACTTTTTATACCGCTGTTGTTTATCGGACTCTCGACATGTGCTCAGGCCCCAAAGATCGATCTTCGGGAAATAACACGCATTGAAACCGAACTCGCCTCCGACAAAATGCAAGGACGAGCCATTTTCACTCCCGGAATTGCACTTGCGTCAGCGTTTATCGAAGAAGAGTTTGAGAAAGCGGGAATCGGGTTTTACGGTGACCTAAAAAGTTTCCGCCAGGAATTTACTGCTGAAGACAAGCCCGCGAACAATGTAATCGGGATGCTTCGCGGAAAATCCAGGCCTGAAGAGTATGTTATTTTTTCAGCACACTATGACCACCTCGGAACAGCTGAAAGTGGAACCGATACGATCTTCAACGGCGCAAATGACGATGCATCCGGTACAACAGCGGTTATCGCGCTGGCAAAATATTTTAAGGAACTAAACAACAATGAGCGCACTATAATCTTCGTGGCATTTACCGGCGAGGAAGTCGGGGGCTACGGATCCAAATTCTTTACCGAACGTATCGATCCGGAGAAGGTAGTGGCGATGTTCAATATAGAAATGATTGGCACCGACAGTAAATGGGGCAAAGATTCTGCATTCATAACAGGCTTTGAAAAAAGTAATTTCGGGAAGATCCTCCAGTCAAATCTCAAAGGAAGCGGCTTTAATTTCCGTCCTGACCCTTATCCTGATCAGCAACTGTTCTATCGGTCGGATAATGCGAGGCTTGCAGCTGTTGGCGTTCCGGCGCACACGATCTCAACATCAAAAATGGACTCTGAAGAAAACTATCACCATGTGAGTGATGAAGTTGCAACGCTTGATCTGGCCAACATGACACAGATAATCCAGGCTATTGCGGTAAGTTCAAAGACAATAATTGATGGATCTGACACGCCATCGAGGGTAAAGCGGCAGTAAAATGGCGGTTAAAAATATTTTTTTCCGGTATTGCACATTGATCAAATTTTTTTACATTAGCAAAGTCACATACAAGGCATATTAAATAACCGGTTATTACATCAACTCGTTGTTTTTCCGTTTGAAAATCAATGATTGCGGTAAGGTTATTTGAAAATTATTAATTCAACCAAGTATATAAATCCCGGTTCGCGCCGGGATTTTTTATTTATACATTCTTCTTCGGAATGTTTAAATTTGTGATATGGAAAACAGCAAAGCGCTACGAAGCTGGCTTGATAATTTTAACCTTTCTCACCCGTTGGTGATTGCCGGTCCTTGTAGTGCGGAAACAGAGGAACAGGTGCTGAATACGGCACGCCTACTCAAAGATTCGGATGCAACAATTTACCGCGCCGGAATCTGGAAGCCGCGAACACGTCCCGGCGGTTTTGAAGGCGTGGGCGCGATCGGGCTAAAATGGCTCCAGAAAGCTAAAGCAGAAACAGGCTTGTTGATGGCGGTGGAAGTGGCTAACGCAGCACACGTAAAACTTGCCCTTGAACATGACATCGACGTACTTTGGGTTGGCGCACGCACAACAGTAAATCCGTTTGCAGTGCAGGAAATTGCCGATGTACTCAAAAATACGAACAAGATCGTACTGGTCAAAAACCCGGTTAATCCCGATCTCGCACTATGGATTGGCGGAATTGAACGCCTGCATAATGCCGGAATCTCAAAACTGGGCGCCATTCATCGCGGGTTTTCGACTTATGAAAAGACAAAATACCGGAATATTCCCGAATGGCAGATCCCCATTGAACTCCGAAACCGTTTCCCCGACTTACCACTTATCTGCGATCCGTCGCATATTACCGGCCGCCGTGCACTGATACAGGAAGTTTCGCAGCAGGCGCTCGACCTGAATTACGACGGACTGATGATCGAGACACATCATGATCCGGACAATGCCTGGAGCGATGCAGCACAACAGGTTACACCCCAGGTGTTGAAGCAAATTTGCAAAGACTTAAAAACCAGGCGCGAAACAGCTGATGAAGACGATTATACGTGTGAAATGCAGAAGCTTCGCGAGCGCATAGATGCAGTTGATTCAAAATTGCTGGACCTGATCGGCAACCGGATGCAAATCGCAGAGGAAATCGGCCACCTTAAAAAGGAAAAGAACGTAGCCATTCTCCAAAACCAGCGGTGGAACCAAATCCTGGATAAAATGAAAAGCGAAGGTGAAAGCAAGGGCCTGACTGAAGAGTTTATTCTAAAATTCTTTAAAGCCATTCATCAGGAAAGCATCGCCCATCAGGAAAAAGTTATTAATAACTAGCATAAAAATTTTCGTAAGTATTTGATATTCGCGTTGAACTGCAACGAATTTGTCGTATTATCGCAGCTCAAAAAAACCAAACAAATACTTGATCATGAAGAAAATCTACTGTGCCATTTTCTTGGCCTTGAGCTGCCTTTCAGTTGGCGCGCAGAACAAAATCGACAAACTGTCGATGACCTACGGTGAGGAGATCACCGACGACAAAGGAAAAATCATCAAAATTATCGGCGAAGCCAACAACAAGGTCTATACACTTGTTTTGAAAGGAAAGAGCGATTATTTCCTAAAGATTTTTGATTCGGCTGCTATGAAACTTATCTCAAGTAAGCCTGTTGTAATGCCTGAGCTAAAAGACAAAGATGTCGAATTCGAGGAAGTTTTTCTTATTGGTGAAAAAATCTACATCATCGGAAGCGTCTACCACAGAAAGGACAAAATCTATACGTCGGTTGCAATAGAAGTTGCAGAAGACGGAACGCTAAGCAAGAACAGTATCAAATTATTTGAATCTGAAGTTGCGAAAAGCTCTGCCCGCGGCGAATTTTATTTCAAGCCTTCGGCTGATGATTCGATGCTTCTTGCGATGAAAACGTCACTTTATGAAAAAGAGGACGCGATGAAATACGAAATTAAATTATTCGATCAGATGATGGTATCGCGCTTTTCAACCGAAAGCAAAGTCTCGTATGACGACAATAAAAAAGATTACCAGTTTACAATATCGGACTTCGATGTAAATAATAACGATGATGTTTTTCTGGTTGTGAACGAAGGGTACCGCGATAATAAAAAGAAAGAGAAGGTTGAGAAATTCCAGCTTTTCGCATTTAAGGCTTCAAAAGCTTACGCGAAGGAAGTAGTGAATATTGATGTAATTGACAAGGAAATCATTAACTGTAAAATGTTATCGACAAACGATAATATGGTCCAGATGGTGGGTTTTTACTCGAGCGTCCGCGATAACGGAAAAGCAAACAAAGAACTTAAAGGCGTTTATAACGTTAAGGTTAATCTGAACGGAAACAAGATCGAAAACGTGAAATTCAACGAGTTTGATCATGCAACGAAAGTTAAATTGCTTGGTAAGAGACGTGCCGACAAAGGAAAGGACCTAAAGCCGTTATACAACATCCATACAATTATTGAGAAGAACGATGGCGGATTGATCGTTTTGTCGGAATACCAAACCATATTTGTAGGTCAAAAACAAGGTATCGGTCCGCTCGGACTTCAGCCTATCACGTACACTACAAACGAGATCATCGTGACAAGCATGAAACCCGACGGAACATTGGACTGGAGCAACGTTGTCGCAAAAGAACAATCGGCTACAGTCACTGCAGCATCCTTTAACCTTTTTGCAGGCGGCGGTGGCGGAAGCTTTAATGTTGCGGTTGGGTTGTCGATTCCTTTGGGCGTAATGGGAAAAGGTCCTGAATACCTGAGTGCGATCCCAATTTACAGAAACGGCGAGCTTAGCATTATGTTTAATGATAATGTTAAGAATAAAGGCGTTACCGATATCGAAGAAATTAAGTCGATGGGTAATTACAATAATGCCGTGCCAACATTGTTCGTGTTTGATAGTAAAGGTGCTATCACGCGTAAAGATCCTGAAGATATTGTTAAAAATCAGTTGGTGATCCGTCCGGGCGTTTTCTGCAGGAAGAACGAAAGCGAATACCTGATCTATGCATCAAGAAAATCTCAGGACAAGTTGGGAAGGATGATTTTGGAAAACTAGGTTCGCACTAATTCACGAAGAGTTCCAAAGGCTGTTTATTAATTTAAGCAGCCTTTCTCATATAATGTATTTAAATTTAGGAAGCACAGTACTGCTGAGGATGGTTTTCGTGAGAAATTGTGCAATTCGTGGTGAAAGAAATCCTTAAATTTGCAATATGACTGGAACCGTATATAAATCGACAGGAAGCTGGTACACCGTAAAATCTTCGGGTGGGGATTTTATTGAATGCCGCATGAAAGGGAAGTTCCGCATGAAAGGGATCAAAAGCACGAACCCTATTGCAGTTGGCGATGTTGTCGATTTTGAGCTTGATAAAACCGCTGATGTTGCCACCGGAATCATCAACAAGATCCACGAGCGCAAGAATTACATCGTACGGAAATCGGTCAATTTGTCGCACCAGATGCACATTATTGCGTCCAACATCGACCAGGTGTTTTTGCTTGTCACAATCAACAACCCGCCAACAACTACGAGTTTCATCGACCGGTTTCTCGTGACTGCCGAAGCATATAAAATTGAGACCATATTGGTATTCAACAAAATCGACACGCTCGATGAAGCTACGCTTGACGAACAACTGTACCTGCAACACATCTATCAGGAAATCGGTTACAAATGCCTGCGTGTGTCAGCCACCGGATTAAAAGGGATCGAGGAGCTAAAGCAGATGATGATTGGGAAAACCAGCATGTTCTCGGGACATTCGGGAGTCGGAAAGTCTACACTCGTAAACGCAATGGAGCCGTCACTCCACCTAAAAACAAAAAACATTTCCGAACAAAGCAAGCAAGGGCAACATACGACAACGTTTGCCGAAATGTACGACCTCTCGTTTGACGCGAAAATCATCGACACGCCCGGAATTAAAGGTTTCGGTATCGTCGATATGGAAAAAGAAGAGGTAAGCGGCTATTTTCCTGAATTCTTCAAACTTCAGGATCAATGCAGGTTCAATAACTGCCTTCATAAGGAAGAGCCAAATTGTGCCGTAAAAAAAGCGCTCGAGAACGACGAGATTGCCTGGTCGCGCTATCAAAGTTATCTTAAGATACTTGAAGGCGATGAAGAGCATTATCGTTCAGATATCTATAACGACGATCGTATCGCAAGCGACGAAACGCGGAATAAATAATGAGGGTAGTCATCCAGCGCGTCAGTACTGCTTCCGTAAAAGTGGATGGCGTAGTGACGGCTCATATTCAGCAGGGATTGCTTGTACTGGTTGGCATTGAAGACACCGACACGACTGAAGATGTTATTTGGCTCAGCGGAAAAATTGCTAATCTTCGGATCTTCAACGACAGCCAAAACGTTATGAATTTATCTGTGAAAGACATCGATGGAGAAATTATAGTGGTAAGCCAGTTTACGCTTCATGCCGCAACCAAAAAAGGAAACAGGCCATCGTATATCAAGGCGTCCAAACCTGACATTGCCGTTCCACTGTACGAAGCATTTGTAGAACAATTATTAACTGACACAGGTAAAGAAATACAAACGGGCATTTTTGGCGCTAACATGAAAGTGTCGCTTTTAAACGATGGTCCGGTAACTATCTTGATCGACAGTAAAATCCGGGAATAATGTTAAGCATTTCTTAAAAAATGTTACTTTTGCGGCAAATAGTTTTTTCTTCATGCGCCCTCTTTTACTTTACCTGCTCTTTCTTGCCACGTCATCTGTCCAGTCACAAAAACTGGAATACACCATTTTGTCCCTGCCCGACACGTTGACTAAGAATGCAAACGCGATTGTACGGCTCGATGAGACGACGATAGCGATCCCGTCACAGCGAACGATGATCATCAACACCAGGAGAATTGTTTCGGTCCTGAATGAAAAGGGCCGGGATGCGGTAAATGCTTTGGAATATTACGATAAAAGTAACTACGTTAAAAATATCGAAGCGATAGTTTACGATGCATTTGGGAACGAACTGAAAAAAATCAAAAGAAAAGATTTTCGCGACCAGGCGGCAGTCGATAACGCCACGATGTTCTCCGACAGCAGAATCATCTACCTTGAATACACCCCAACACAATATCCGTATACCATTGTTTATGAAAGCACGCGCGAAAGTTCGAATACCGCCTTCATTCCGCGATGGAGTCCGCTGAAAGATTATTTTACCAGCGTCGCGAGCGCAACGATCAGCGTTACGTGCAACAGTGCACTGGGTTTTAAATTTAGGGAGTCGAATTTCGGATCCTATTCTGTGACAAAAGTCTCAGGAAATGGCGAGTCGGTTTCATTTGAAGCTAAAAATATTCCGGCACAGCGGCCCGAAGACTACAGCCCGATTTCACATCAAATTTTCCCGTCGGTGTTATTTTCCCTCGAGCGCTTTCATTTGGAAGGGGTTGATGGAAGTGCCAGGAACTGGAAGGAATTTGGCACATGGTATTCTGATGAGTTGCTTTCTGGGACAACCGCCTTACCCGACGCTGCCAAGGTAGAAATCAACAAGCTCGTCGGCGCAGAAAAAGATCCGATAAGGAAGGCAAGAATCGTTTATGATTTCGTGCAGCAAAAATCGCGATACGTAAGTATTCAGGTTGGCATCGGCGGGTGGAAACCCATGCGTGCCCAGGATGTCGACCGACTGAGTTATGGCGACTGCAAAGCGTTGACAAACTATACGCGTGCGCTGCTGGAGGTTGTTGGCGTTCTATCGTACAATACGATCTTATACGCGGGAAGCGCGAAGCGCGATATCGAGGCAGACTTTGTCTCAATGCAGGGCGATCACATGATTTTATCGATACCTGATGGCGATAACTACATATGGCTGGAATGTACTAGTCAAACCGATCCATTTGGCTATCAGGGTACTTTTACAGATGACAGGGACGTGCTGGTCATGAAGCCTGAAGGCGCTGAAATTGTTCGAACAACAAATTACGGGGATCGGACAAACGAGCAGGTAAGCAACGGCGTTATCTCGTTAGCTGCAAATGGTAACATTGAAGGTAATGTCGAAATTTTCTCAAGCGGAACGCGATACAGCCGTAAGTCGGCTATTGAGCGGCTGCAACCATTCGAAAGGGATGCGCACTACAAAGAATATTGGAGTTCGATCGCGAACCTGAAGATTGAGGATATCTCCTTCATAAACGACAAAGCACATATCAAGTTTACGGAGCGTGCACGCATCAAAGGGCTCGAATATGGAAAAATCTCCGGTAACCGAATGCTGTTTCCAGTGAACCCCTACAACCGCATGGAAGCCATTCCGAAGAAGATCCGCGACCGAAAACTGCCGTTTGAGCTGAGTCGGGGGTTTTGCGATACCGACGAAATTGAGATCAGGCTTCCTGAAGGATTTACCATCGAAGCGCTTCCGGGAAAAATGCAGCTGGAAACCAAATATGGGGAATACGTCGCTGAAGTAGTTCAGAAAAGTCCCATGGTTCTGGTTTATAAACGGACACTTCTGGTAAAGAAGGGCGCCTATACCAGCGGGGAATATGAAAATTATCGCCAGTTTATGGAGCGTGTTGTTAAAAACGACAACTCTAAACTTGTTCTTGTCCGGATATGAGAAAATTAATCGATGTGAAGAAATTATTAGCAGTGCTAACCGTAGTGTTTACATCCGGAATGATGGCTCAGAAGTATGAGATCGGTAAAGTTTCGGTCGCCGAACTCCAGCAAAAGACACATCCCGCAGACACGTCAGCCGTTGCTGCAATCCTGTTCGAAAAAGGTACAGTTAGTTTCGATTACACGGCTGAAGACGGATTCGTCATGATCACTGTGGTTCAGTCGCGGATAAAGATTTTTAAAAAGGAGGGATACGACTGGGCAAATCATCAGGTGAAATATTACATCGGTCACGGTTCGCAGGAAGAAATCGATTTTAGCAACGTGGCAACCTACAACTTGGTAAACGGGAAGATTGAAAGGACCAAACTAAAGAGTGATGGCGAATTCGACGAGAATATCAATAAGTATTGGGCGGTGAAAAAGATCACGATGCCAAATATAAAAGAGGGTTCGGTGCTGGAGTTCGAATACAAGATCAAATCAAAAAATTTCACAGAAATGCATCCGTGGAGTTTCCAATCATCAATTCCTGTGGACTATTCCGAATATAGAACCGAAATTCCAGAGTATTTCACATACAATGCGCTCCAGCGTGGCTACCTTTTTCCAAAGGTCAAGAAGGTAAATCAAGCTAGAACAATTTCGGTAACGACACGGGAAAAGGCTGAGAAAATAAATCAGCCGCGAGGTTTAACTACAAATGAGATCAAGTTTATGGAGGCGCAAACGACCTATATTGCGCAGTCATTGCCGGCAATGCGTGATGAAGCGTACGTGAACAACATCGCAAATTACACTTCCGGAATTACACACGAACTATCAATGATCCAATATCCACAAGAGGCAGCCAAAGCCTATTCTACAGATTGGAACACCGTTACGAACAAAATTTATGAGGATAGCGATTTCGGGGCAGAATTAAGTAAAACCGATTATTTTGAACAGGATCTGAAATCTGAAATCGCAGGTCTAACCGATAAAACTATAATTGCGAATGCTATCTTCAACTACGTTAAGTCGAATATCAAGTGGAACGATCTTAGTGGTTATTCATGTCACGACGGGGTCAAAAATGCGTATAAAACAAAGACAGGCAATGTAGCCGAAATTAATCTGATGCTGACTGCGATGTTACGCCATGCCGGAATCACCGCAAATCCAGTTTTGGTGAGCACCCGTGCTAACGGTATTGCCCTATTTCCGAACCGCACCGCATTTAATTATGTAATTTCAGCGGTGGAGACGCCGGGAGGATTGTTGCTAATGGATGCGACCGACAAGTTTTCAACGCCAAATGTCTTACCATTGCGAGTGCTGAACTGGTCTGGAAGGCTGATCCGCGAAGACGGGACATCGAGTGAGATCGACCTGGTTCCTCAAAAAGCGTCCAGAAAAACGACAAGCATACAGATGTTGCCACAACCCGACGGAACTGTAACAGGTCAGATACGCATGCAATTTACGGATCAGTATGCGCTTGAATTCCGCCGGAATTTCGTTGGGGCAAATCAGGATACCTATATTGACGATCTTCAAAATAAGAATAAGGGAGTTGAAGTTGCCGGATATAAGCGTGAAAACGATCTCGACCCGAGTAAGCCACTATCCGAAACATACAGCTTCACCGACAGGAATTCGATTGAAATTATCGGCGACCGGATGTATATATCACCATTGCTTTTCTTCGCTGAAGATGTCAATCCGTTCCGTCAGGAGACACGGGAATACCCGATAGACTTCAGTTATCCGCAGCAGCGTAAATTCAGCGTCAACATTGATGTGCCCCAAGGCTATGTGGTCGAGACACTTCCAAAGAGCGTCAGCCTTGGAACCGAAGAAAACCAAACCGCATTTCGATACAACATCGCCCTGACAGGCAATAAAATCCAGTTAAGCGTTACTTCTGATATTAATCTCGCAGTCTTCCCTGCCGAATATTATGCGGGGCTAAAGGACTATTTCCAGCAGATGATCAACAAGCAAAGCGAAAAGATTATTTTAAAAAAGGTATAAATGTTTCAACAAATCATTTTGAAAGCTTTCACTTTACTGGCCGTCGCGGTAATGGCTTCGACTATCAGTGCCCAGGATATGGAGCTGGGTAAAGTGACCAAAGCCGAGCTTGAACAGCTCCGTCACCCGATCGACACGACTGCTCCTGCAGCCATCTTGTTCAAAAATGGCAAAACTACATTTAAGTACTCTTACGAGGACGGATTCGTTTCCTCAACAGAGGTTTCGGTTAAAATTAAAATTTACAAGAAAGAAGGTTTGAGTTGGGCAAATTTTAAAGTGCCTTATTATGTAGGCTATAAGGCGCTTGACGATGAATCAATTGAATTTTCGAAGGCGCAGACCTACAATCTGGAAAACGGCAAAATTGTTAAGACGAAAGTTTCTGCCGAAAATCAATTTAAGGAAAAGATATCTGAATTTTGGAACAGCAGGTCCATTACGTTCCCAAATGCCAGGGTAGGCTCGGTGCTGGAATTTCGCTACATATTGAAGTCGCAGAACCTTGCGATGCTTCCCGATTTCCAGTTTCAGTACCAGATTCCGGTGGACGCGGCATACTATAGAACTGAAATTCCGGAATATTATCTTTATCAGGGAGTTCTGACAGGATATGTTAAAATAGCGTCGGACTCAAAGTTGGAACCTACTGCGCAAAGTTACCAAGACAGATACAGACAGACCGGAAGTATGACGTACAACCAAGTGGTGACCGATTATGCAGTTTATAATGTGCCGGCGCTAATCGAAGAAGACTATGTCGACAACATTAAGAATTACTACGGCAAACTCGACCATGAGCTCCAGGTTATCCGATTTCCCGATACAAAACCGGAACCTATTGCAACGACATGGGAAGCAGTGGCCAAATCGATTTATAATGATCCGGAATTTGGAAAAGAAGTGGAGAAATATCAGTACTTCGCCGCCGACTTGCCAACAGTTGTGGTCAACAAAAACACAGATGCTGAGAAGCTCGAGGCTATATTTGACTACGTAAAGAACCGAATGAGTTGGGATGAAAACCTGGGCTATTCCACACGTAAAGGCGTTGAAAAAGCGTATGCGGACCGTACTGGAAACGTTGCGGAGATAAACCTGATGCTTGTTTCTATGCTAAGGATGGCCGGACTTCAGGCCAACCCAGTCCTACTGAGCACAAGGGAGAACGGAAAGGCACCGTTTCCAAACCGGACACGTTTTAATTCGGTTATTGCAGCAGTAACAATAGATAACAAACTGCATCTGCTTGATGCGAGCTACAAATTTGCAGCGCCTGATTTGATGCCTTTGCGTAACCTGAATTCTACCGGACGAATGATCCAGAAAGGCGGAATCATTTCTGAAGTTAACCTGATGCCTGTGGCGCCATCAAGCGACAACGTCTCCATTATTGCAGCCATAACTCCTGACGGAGGCGTGACGGGACAACTCAAGCAGCAGTATACAAATTACAGAGCGTATCTGTTCAGGGATTCTTACATAGGATCAGACAAAGCCAACTTTGTAGAAAGGCAGGAACAGAAATCGGGTTTATCGCTTGAGAAGTTCAAAGTGGAGAATGAAACAGAACTTACCGAGCCTGTAACCATTAGCTACAATTTTACGGATGATGATCTGGTTGAGGTTATTGGTGATAAAATGTATGTCTCGCCGTTGTTATTCCTTGCGATCCAGGAGAACCCCTTCAAGCAGGAGGATCGTCAATATCCGGTAGATTTTATTTTTCCTTTCCAGGAGAAATATAATATTACGATACATATTCCCGATGGATACACAATAGAATTCACTCCGGCGCCGGTAAATCTGGCGATGAGCGGAAAAATGGGCAGTTTTAAATATATCGTAGACAAGAGCGGAAATAAAATCCAACTGTCTGCTTCGTTTGACATTGCACAACCTTTGATCCCATCAGGATCCTATGAAACCCTGAAAGACTTTTTCAAAAAGATGATCTCAAAACAAACCGAGAAAATAATACTCAAAAAAGTGTAACATGGACATCCGAAACGCACAACTTGAAGTCGACAACTGGATAAAAAATCATGGCGTCAGATATTTCAACGAACTGACAAACATGGCGCAGCTAACGGAGGAAGTAGGCGAGGTAGCGAGAATTATTGCCCGGCGCTATGGCGAACAATCCGAAAAGGAAAGCGACAAAGACAAAGACCTTGGTGAGGAACTTGCCGATGTGCTTTTCGTAATCTTGTGCCTCGCGAACCAAACAGGCATCGACCTGCAGCAGTCGTTTGATAAGAAAATGGAACTTAAAACCAGCCGGGATCATGATCGGCATCAGAATAATGAGAAGCTTAGATAGCTACTATGGATATCCTTCTCAAGGCATCAGAACTTAGTCCCACCGCATCCGTGCGGATCTCCGGCTCCAAATCCGAGACCAACCGCGCGCTTTTGCTTCAGGCGTTGTATCCTGAAATTGAACTTCAAAATATGTCCGACTCGGAGGACAGCCTGTTAATGGCAGCCGCGCTTGCCAGTAGCGATAGGGAAATCGACATTGGCCACGCAGGTACGGCCATGCGATTCCTGACCGCCTATTTTGCCTCACAACCAAATCGGGAAGTGACGCTTAAAGGCTCGGCGCGGATGCACGAAAGGCCTATTAAAATTCTGGTTGATGCATTGCTCCAAATAGGCGCCGATATCCAGTATCTGGCAAAAGATGGTTTTCCGCCACTACAAATTACGGGACGCGAATTAGCGCGAAAAGTAACTATCGATGCTAACGTCAGCAGCCAATACGTTTCCGCCTTGATTTTAATCGGGCCAAAGCTACCGCACGGGATTGAAATTAACCTAAGCAACGAAATTACTTCGGGACCTTACATCAGAATGACATTGCGATTGCTCAATGAAATTGGAATTGACACCGGGTTTGACGGAAGGAAAATCAGCATTGGCCCACACGCCACAATTCAGAATCCGCAACTCACGATCGAATCGGACTGGTCCTCGGCATCATACTATTACTCAATTGTTGCGTTGTCAAAGATCGGTACTGGAATACGATTAAACAGCTTCAACGCCGATAGTATCCAAGGTGACAGTGCCCTGAAACAGATCTACGAAAGTTTTGGTGTCGAAACACAGCAGCAAGAAAACACAATAATCCTTGAAAAGGTTCAGGACCCAAATCTGAACACTAAACTTTTCATCCTGGACTTAAAAAACACTCCCGATCTTGCCCAAACAATTGCAGTGACGTGCTTCGGGCTCGGAATAGCATGCCACTTCACGGGTCTGCAAACACTCAAGATCAAAGAAACCGACCGGCTTGCGGCCCTAAAAGCGGAACTCACTAAACTGGGCGCAACCGTAACCGTTACTTCCGACAGCCTGACTTTAGAAGCGTCGGGCCAGGTTTTGCCCAGCGTCTCAATAAAAACATACGGCGATCATCGAATGGCAATGGCTTTTGCTCCGCTTGCGATAAAGGTTCCGATAATTATAAAAAATGCTGAAGTAGTGTCAAAATCGTATCCGGCTTTTTGGACCGATTTACGATCAATCGGATTCATCCCGTCTGCGCTCTGAAACCTGAGGTCTTACCCGCGCTATTACACACATCGCTAAAATAAAACCCAAAACACTTGACAACGCCTGTCGCACAGCCGTATATTTGCAGCCTCGAAGCCGGAACGGAACTCACCGTCGGTTTTAACCATCAAAATTGATATGAAATTATCTCATTTCCACTTTAATTTACCGAAAGAACTTTTAGCAGAATACCCGGCAGAGAACCGCGACGAGTCGCGCCTTATGGTCGTCGATCGTAAAAATAAGACCATCGAGCATAAGATGTTCAAGGATGTTATCAACTATTTCGATGACGGAGACGTGTTGATTCTGAACAATACAAAAGTTTTCCCGGCAAGATTGTACGGAAACAAAGAAAAAACCGGCGCAAGGATAGAAGTGTTTTTGTTGCGCGAACTCAACGCCGAACAACGCCTGTGGGATGTTTTGGTTGATCCGGCAAGAAAAATCCGAATCGGAAACAAACTGTACTTCGGCGATGACGACTCCCTTGTAGCTGAAGTTATCGATAACACAACCTCACGTGGCCGTACACTTCGGTTTCTTTATGATGGCTCTTACGAAGAATTCCGAAATAAACTGACCGAACTTGGTGAGACGCCAATTCCAAAATACATCAACCGCGAGGTTACTCCTGAAGATGCCGAGCGTTATCAAACCATTTATGCCAAAGAAGAAGGCGCTGTAGCGGCGCCAACAGCAGGTTTACACTTTTCAAAACACTTGTTGAAAAGGCTGGAGATCAAAGGCGTAAAATTCGCTGAAGTCACTTTACACGTCGGACTAGGGACTTTTAACCCGGTCGAGGTTGAAGATCTTTCGAAACATAAAATGGATTCTGAAGAGCTAAAAATTACACAAGAAGCTTGTGATATTGTGAACACAGCGAAAGCAAACCGCAAGAAAGTTTGCGCCGTTGGAACAACATCAATGCGCGCAATTGAGAGTTCGGTTTCATCGGCACGCACAATGAACCCTTACGACGGCTGGACCAACAAGTTTATTTTCCCGCCCCACGATTTCAGTATTGCCGACTGCATGATCACGAACTTCCATACGCCAAAATCTACATTGTTGATGATGATCTCGGCTTTCACGGGACACGACCTGATGAAAAAAGCCTACGAAGAAGCAATCAAAGAAGGGTACAAGTTTTACTCCTACGGCGATGCAATGCTGATCCTGTAATGAAGATCCTGCCACACGGCGGGATTTTTTCGTTTCTCATTTTTGGGCGTGCCGCGAGGGTCGGGCTTTTGGCTATATCCGCGGAAAAAACCGCGGGATGCCGCCTCAATCCCTCACGCAGTTACACGAAAACGTCAGCTTCTTCTCAACGTGTTGCTGCTACATGAACTTGCGGCAAAATACCTGAGTTCTTTCCGCAAGATTATTATTCTGAACAGATAACACTTCCCGAACAGGAATGCAGCAATTTTTGTAGCTGCTGTTAGCGGTTGTGCTTCTGGTAATTAGGTGGTTTAAATAAAAAGACTTTTATTTGCAACGACATTGGCGGACGGAGCTGGACAACACGTTTTATAAATCATTGCACGTTTCTTCTGAGATTCGTGGAGAGTTTATACCAATTGAGCAAATAATTTGAAATATAATTGTTGCTGTCTTTGGAAGGGCGCTCCCAACCAGGAGTCCCTTAATAATCTCTGATGCTGTATTCTTCATATTGTCTGATAAAGATGATATTTGCAAAGATACAAATTCTATACCTGACGTAAGTGGGAGCGGTACTTTAGTATCGAACAAGCATGTGTTGTCCCATTAAGTAAAGCATGCTCCCTTGTTACCGTCTGCCTTTGTTTTTTATATGAGAAGAGAAAAAGATTGGTACAAACTTAAGCGTTATCCCCACATCGGCCTACCGCTAAAACTTCGTCACCGCGGTTGGGTTGAAGATTATATTACTGTACCTGAGAATATCGCATCTCATAGTTTTTTTCCTTTTATTCATCGCAAATTATCAGTTCGAAAGTTTCGTAGAGCAAAAAATAATGATGGCACTAAATCTCTAGAAAGGATTGAAAGTTATAAGGATCGAGAAGTTTTTTATGCCAGTCATTTAGATTCTATGATTTTTGCTTACTATTCACAATTAATTACGGCAGCTTATGAAAAAAAATTAAAATCTGCCGGTCTTCAGGATTGTGTGACTGCATACAGAAGCGTACCACTTAATCCGCATTCGAAAGTGAGCAGAAATAAGTGTAACGTCGATTTTGCAAATGACGTATTCTCCTATATTAAGGTAAACAACAGGCGAAACCTTGTAGCAATAACCTTTGACATTACATCCTTTTTTGATAACTTAAATCATAAACGGTTAAAAGATGTTTGGGCTAAAATATTAGATATGCCGCGCTTACCTGACGATCATTATGCTATATTTAGAAACTTGACTAAGTTCTCATATGTGGAATTCGAGGAAATTTTCGATTTGTTTAAAGACGAGATTTTAGTTGAAAAGGCCGGGCGCGTAACAAAGCAGAAAGTTCCGAATACTAATTTGCTGAAAGAAAAAAACGCTGTTGCCTTTTGTAAAACCAAAGACTTCAATAATAAAATTAGGAATAACAATCTTATAAAAAACAATAAGTATCATTCAAAAGCTGATTATACGGCAGGAATATTAAGAAAAAAGGGGATTCCGCAGGGTTCACCAATCAGCGCCACTCTAGCCAATATATACTTGTTTGATTTTGATTCTTTCGTAAACGATTTCATTACTTTGAAAGGAGGAATCTATCGACGATACAGCGATGATATGGTAGTAGTTATTGATGAAATGTATTTGCACGAAATTCATAGTTTGCTAATTAATGAAATTAAAAATTACGAACTGGAAATTCAGCCATCAAAAAGCCAAGTGTTTTATTTCAAAAAGTTTGATGGTAAATATGGATGTAAAGAACTAAATCAATATACGGATGAATTAAGTGCGAATACGAAATTTGAGTATTTAGGTTTCGCTTTTGATGGTCAAACGGTATCTCTGAAGTGTTCCGGATTATCAAAGTTTTATCGCAAAATGAAGAGGTCGATTAGAAGAGGTGGTTTTTATGCTAAATATGGAAAAAATCAAAAACCTGTTCTTTTCAAAAATCGTTTGTATAAAAGATTTACTGCTGTTGGAGCACATAGACGAGAAGTAATTAAACCACTACGTGGAATGCCCGGTAAATACATCAAAACAGGTGAATATGATTGGGGTAATTATTTGACTTATGCGAATTTGGGGCTCAATGTTTTTTCGGACAGCATAATTAAAAGACAGATCAGAAATCATTGGAATAAATTTCATCAATTAATGAAAACGAAAGAAACTGAAATTAATAGATTTTATACTAGAAAGAAGAAACCACTCTCATAGAAGTCGATCGTCAGCTTCTTCTCAACTGGTGAATCACTGCTCGCCAATGCCTTTCTCAATCTGTTCATCTGCGGCCAATTTAAAAAGTTAATCGAAGAAAATTCGTGAATTCGTCCCCGGTTTCTTAAATTTACGAACCAAAATAATTTTCATGACTTTTCAAAATACCCGCGAATTTGCGCTGGAACTCGATGCGCAGGACAAGCTGCATCATTATCGTAATGAATTTCTCTTTCCCGAAGTCAACGGCAAAAAAGTAATCTACTTTACCGGGAATTCCCTCGGACTCCAGCCAAAACGAACTAAAGCATACGTCGACGAAATCATGACCGATTGGGCGAAACTTGCCGTCGAAGGGCATTTCTACGCTGACAAATCCTGGTGGGATTACCACGAAAGGTTTGCGGTTCCACTAAGTAAAGTTGTTGGATGTCTTCCAAGCGAAGTAACGGTAATGAACACGCTAACGGTGAACCTACACCTTTTAATGGTTTCCTTTTATCAGCCTACACCAAAACGGTACAAGATAATCTGCGAAGCAAAAGCCTTTCCGAGCGACCAGTATATGTTGTGCAGCCAAGTGGATTTTCACGGATTCAGTCCAGCCGATGCCATTGTAGAAGTGCAGCGTCGAGAAGGTGAACATAACATCCGGCTTGAGGATGTGCTCGCCAAAATAGAGGAAGTTGGAGATGAGCTTGCCTTAGTGTTGATAGGAGGCGTAAATTATTATACCGGGCAAGTTTTCGACATGAAAGCGATTACTGAAGCCGGCCACAAAGCCGGCGCATATGTGGGTTGGGATCTTGCGCATGCCGCCGGTAACGTCGAGCTTAAACTTCACGAATGGAATGTCGACTTCGCTGCCTGGTGCAGTTACAAATACATGAATTCAGGCCCGGGTAATGCGTCCGGTATTTTCGTGCATCAAATGCATCATACCGATCTTGACCTGCCGCGTTTCGCAGGTTGGTGGGGACATAATAAAGAACGCCGCTTCAAAATGGAGCCGGTTTTTGATCCCGTTGAAGGAGCAGGAGGCTGGCAAGTCAGTAATCTTCCGGTGTTGACACTCGCGCCCTACTTGGCCTCAGTTGAAATGTTCGACGAGATCGGAATGCCGGCACTGATTGAAAAACGTACACTTATCACATCGTACCTTGAGTTCATTCTGCGTGAAATCGACAAAGAAGTCACAAGCAATTTTGAAATAATCACACCCTCGAATCCTGCCGAACGCGCTTCGCAACTGTCAGTTTTCCTGCACGGCGAAGGCCGGGGTCTGTTTGATTACCTGATGAAGAACGGGGTTATCGTAGATTGGCGGGAACCAAATGTAATCCGGTTGGCGCCGGTGCCAATGTACTGCTCGTTTGAAGATATGTTTGAATTCGGGAAAATATTAAAAGCCGGAATTACCGGTAAAGCGTCATAATAATGAACAAAGAACAAAAAATTGCCGCCTTCGATCCGTCGCAGCCTGGCCTTGCCGACAACAGTATATTCGGCTTGCCTTTCACGGCAGAAGAGAGCGAAATAGTAATTATACCGGTTCCGTGGGAAGTTACCGTAAGCTATGGCGCAGGCGCCTCCGAAGGTCCTGATGCAATCCTGGAGGCGTCGTTCCAAGTCGATCTGCATCATCAGGAATATCCGGATTTGTGGAAATTGGGAATCCATTTTGATAAGTCGGAGCAGACAAAACAATGGGCAGAAGCAAGCGCGAAATTTAAAGCAATGGCTCAGCCTGTAATAGCGGCCCTGGAAAGCGGTCATGAAATTGCAGCACTTCCTTCGCTTCAAGCCGATCTTGATCAGATCAACACGGTTTGCCGAACACTTCACGATGAGGTCAGGGAACGTACATTATATTGGTTGAACCAGAATAAAAAAGTAGCGCTGCTTGGCGGCGATCACAGTACGCCGCTGGGTTATTATGAAGCGCTCGCAACGAAACACGATAATTTCGGGATTCTGCACCTGGATGCGCATATGGACTTACGAATCGCTTATGAAGGTTTTACCTATTCACACGCGTCAATCATGTACAATGCATTGCAATTGCCGCAGATTTCCAGGATCGTACAGGTGGGAATCCGGGATTTTGCCGAGCAGGAAGTTAACGTAGCCAATGAATATAGCGATCGCGTTCACGTCCATACCGACATCGATTTGAAGGCAGAAACTTTCAGAGGCGTAACATGGGAACAGCAATGCGACGCTATACTCTTGGCATTGCCCCAAAAGGTTGCGATCAGTTTTGATATCGACGGGTTGTATCCATGGTATTGCCCAAATACAGGGACTCCGGTTCCGGGTGGTTTTTCATTCGAGCAGGCTGCGTACCTGTTAAGCAAACTGGCAGCATCGGAAAAGGAGATTATCGGATTTGATCTTGTGGAAGTTGCTCCGGGCGAAGATGATTGGGATGGAAATGTGGGCGCCCGAATGTTGTTTCACATGTGTGGTGTTTTCGCCAGCAACAACGACTTGGCAACCGGTTCAAAGCTAAAGTTCAATCGAAATGTCGCGAAATAAAAATCCCCTGGTATTCCAGGGGATGATATGTCTAAGGTCTTCTTCCGGTTGCGAGTCGGTATAAAATACCAATTACAGCCAAAACGAGAAGAATATGGATCAGACTTCCTACCGCTTCACCGAAAGCGAAGTATCCTACAGCCCAACCAATCAATAAAATAACAACGATCAACCAAATTAAATCTCTCATAATTGTATGCTTTTGTTATTAGTTATGTTATGAAGTTACATAATTAATAATTATTTGCAAAAATTTTTTGTTTTATATTGAGATTTTTGGTTAATTACAGTGGTGTGGAACGCAGCGCAACGGGTGTAAAACGGCTGCTACTATTGAGATCTCCTGTTATAAAAATGCCTAAATTTGTACAAATATTTGTTCGTCTAAATGCAGAAATCCCTAAATATTGCCGTTGTCGGTTCAGGTCTTGTAGGATCATTATTAGCGGTATATCTAAAGAAAGCGGGACATACCGTTCATGTCTATGACAGGAGTCCCGATATTCGGCAAATCCAGTTTTCCGGACGGTCAATAAACCTTGCGATGTCGCATCGCGGATGGAGGGCACTGGACGGCGTAGGATTAGGCGACGCGGTGCGCGAAATTGCAATCCCAATGGATAAGCGAGCAATTCACACAAAGGATAAGGTTACGCTGCAGCCCTACGGAAAAGAAGGAGAGAGCATCTACTCTATTTCCCGTGGGATTTTAAACAGGAAAATGATCGATCTTGCAGAAGATGCGGGTGCCGAATTCTTTTTCAACCACAAAATTTGGGATGTCACGCTTGCCGAAGCCACTTTACACGTTGGCGAGGAAGAACGTGGTGAATGGCGGGCTTTGAAGTATGATATTGTTTTTGGCGCTGACGGAGCGTTTTCGCGGATCAGGCATCGGATGCAACGCCAGAGCATGTTTAACTATTCACAGGATTTCCTGCAGACGGGTTACAAAGAACTCAATATCCCGCCAAATCCTGACGGATCCCATAAACTTGATAAGTATTCTTTCCACATCTGGCCGCGCGGAGATTATATGCTTATCGCGCTGCCAAACATGGACGGTAGTTTTACCTGTACGTTATTTATGCCTTTTGAAGGAGAAAATTCTTTTGCATCGCTTCAGGACCGAAAGTCGGTAGCGAAATTTTTCGAAAGGAATCTGCCCGATACGATTGACGTGATTCCCAAACTGACTGAGGATTTCTTTAAAAACCCAACCAGTACGCTCGTTACAATGAAGTGTTTCCCGTGGACGTATGAGGATAAAGTGGCACTGATCGGAGATGCTTGTCATGCGATTGTGCCGTTCTACGGACAAGGAATGAACGCCGGGTTTGAAGATATCTCAATACTGTCGGAACTAATGGTGGAATACGGGGACGACTGGAAGAACATTTTTCAGGAATATCAGACGCAACGCAAGCCGAATGCCGATGCTATTGCGGAATTGTCTTACCGGAACTTTATGGAAATGAGTTCTAAAACAGCTGACGATAAGTTTCTGCTGCAGAAGAAAATCGAAAAGCGTTTCTCTCAAAAATATCCTGACAAATGGCTGCCCCTGTACAGTCGCGTCACGTTCAGCCATCGTCCGTATACTGAAGCTCTCGCTATCGGCGACAAGCAGAAGGCAATTATGGACGAGATTATGAATATGCCCGAGATCGATAAATTGTGGGATTCCGAGATTGTTGAGAAGCGTATCATCGATTTGCTGGACAGCTAATTTTCAACCTTCCTTTCAACAGGCTTTATCAACACACGCAAAGTGGAATCGTTGTTGAAATAGCTGAACATCCAGTTTACGAAAATGGAGATTTTGTTCTTAACGCTTAATATCAGCATCAGGTGCACCAGCATCCACATCAGCCATGCGAATCTTCCCTGAAAACTGAACTTCGGTAAATCCACCACTGCTTTTCGCTTGCCTACGGTTGCCATTGAACCTTTATTGTGGTATTCGTACTCTTCCCATTGCTGGCCTTTGCTCTGACGTTTGAAGTTTTTCGCGAGTACTTTTGCCTGCTCAATCGCGACGCTGGCCACTTGAGGATGTCCGTTTGGATATTTTGGGGTTGTCATAAAAGCAATGTCGCCAATAGCAAAAACATCTTCGAGATTTTGTATCCGGTTAAAACGATCCACAACGAGCCGGCTGCCTCTTGTATAACATTCTTGGGGAATTCCTTCTAATTTATTTCCCATAATTCCCGCTGCCCATATCACATTTCTCGCTTCAATGGAACCGCCTCCTTTAAGCTTAACGGTCCGGCCATCATAGGATTCAACGATTGTTTCAGTTCGCACAAGTACGCCAAGTTCTTCGAGATATTTCCGTGATACGCGCTTCGAGTCTTCGCTCATTGCACTCAGCACAAATGGCGATCCTTCGAGCAGGTAAATATTGAGTTTTGAAAAATCTTTGTCCGGATAATCTTTCGGCAGGATATTCTTCTTCATTTCCGCCAACGCGCCTGCAAGTTCCACGCCTGTCGGGCCGCCGCCAACGATAACGAAATTCAGCAGGAACTGAAGATCTTCAGCTTTGGTGATAACGGCATCTTCAAATGTTTGCAAAATGCGATTTCGCAGTTGTATGGCTTCCGGAACCGACTTCATCGGAAAGGCGTGCTTCTCAAGTTGCTCACTTCCGAAGTAGTTGGTCGTGCAACCTTGTGCGAGGATTAGAAAATCGTAAGGGTAATCCCCGATCGACGTAGTAACGACTTTACTCCCGGTGTCGATGTGTAGCGCATCGGCAATCCGGATATGGGTGTTTTTGCAATACTGGAAAACTTTCCGAAGCGGGAACGAAATGCTCGCCGGCTCAAGCCTTGCAGTCGCCACTTGGTACATCAAAGGCTGAAACTGATGATAATTGTTGCGGTCAATCAGATAGAGTTCATAATCGGATTTTCTTAAATCCTGCGCCACGCGTAATCCGGCAAATCCTGCGCCTATTATAACAATCTTCTTTCTGGTGTCCATCCAATCGGTTTTAGTACTTAAATTTAACGAATATATTCCGATTCAGGGGACGATTAACATTTAGTAAAGAATTTAAATCTGTGAAACCCGGCTTCCCGATGCGCCTTTTCAATAGTAAACGCGGAAATGCAACCCGAAGATATTCGCAAGGCTGATCAAAGGGATATGAATGCCGGACACGCGTATTTTCTCGATCTAAATCGGATTCGCCCGCACTTAAAATAATGGTTGGTCATCAATAATTAATCGTGCGTTCCCCTTGATAATACTTGATTATAGGTGTATTCAAATCCAGGCACTGAAAAGTTTAGTCCAGTGATGTTCTTCAATTAAGCGCCATCTGTAGTCGGAACCACAAATGGATTTCTTTGGACCTGAAATTTTTCATGCTCACTTTTTAAAAATGAAATAAACAGCCAGGACAAGGAAACAAAAGCCGACGGCATGATTCCACTTGAACGTTTCGTTTTTAAAGAATAGCAACGAGAAGATTACAAAGATTACCAGGGTAATGACCTCCTGGATCACTTTCAGCTGCATTAACGAAAATGGCCCGCCGTTTCCGTTATAGCCCATTTTATTGGCAGGAACCTGAAAACAATATTCAAACAGTGCAAGTCCCCAACTGATTAGAACCATTGCAATGAGGCCTGCGTTTTCAAACCAACGAAGCTCTTTAAACTTCAAATGGCCGTACCACGCAAGGGTCATGAACACGTTTGACAAAACCAATAACGCAATTGTGTAGAGTGCTTTCATTTGTAGTCTGTAAGTAGATCTAGTCAGGTCAAATCGGCGTGAGCCGACGGAAGCTCGTTATGTTTACTATTTTGGCATGAACTTTCAACAGTTCTGTCATTGACATGGCCGTTCGTTTATAAAAATCTGGCTGTTACACAAATAGAATTTATTCTCTGATTCGCGCCGCTTTTCAAAGATAAACAACGATATTTTTATTCTGAAAACCGTGTCTCGATAATTTATAAAATTATTCTGCGTTACTTAAATAATAAGGGTTCAGCAGGTTTAGATAAATGCTAATTAAAATAAAAAAAGTTTTTTTATTTGAAGTAAAAATATAAATTTGCTCCTATTGAGTTTTAACAAATAAACAAACAAATAATTTATTCAAATTAAAAATTAAAGAAATGGCAAACGTTAAAAAAGAAAGTAGTTCAAACGGCGGTAACATATTCTCCGTAATAGTCATTGTAGGTTGTATTTTGATAGGATGGCTGGTATGGCAATTTGTTATGGGAGCAGGATCTAACTTTGAAGGCGGGTCTAATACTGGGGATCCTTTACCGGGGAACTATATGGCCATGGTTTACAAAGGAGGAAAAATCGTTCCTGTGCTAATGGGTTTACTTTTAATGGTTGTTGTTTTTTCTATTGAGCGTTTTATGGTCATCAGCAAAGCTGCAGGGAAAGGAAACCTTGATCAGTTTATGAGAAATGTACAGGCAAGCATAACAAGCGGCGATATAGAAGGGGCGATAGCTGCATGTGACAAGCAAAAAGGTTCGGTTGCAAACGCAATCAAATCGGCACTTATTAAATATCAGGAAGTGAAAAGAGAAGGTTTTGACAGCGAAAGTGCTGCTGAGACAATTCAAAAAGAGATAGAGGAGGCAACATCACTCGAAATGCCGATGTTGGAAAAAAACCTAACTATCCTGTCTACTTTGGTTTCTTTGGGAACTCTTGCAGGTCTTTTGGGGACGGTAATGGGGATGATTACTGCATTTGGCGCCTTGGCTACTTCAGGTACGCCTGACCAGGCGGCATTGGCGAACGGTATTTCTGAAGCACTTATTAATACAGCAACCGGTATCTCGACCTCTGCTCTTGCAATCATTGCATACAACTACTTTACTTCCAAAATCGATACCCTTACGTATTCGATCGACGAAGCTGGTTCTACAATCGTAGGCACATACAGAAGATTTAGAGGAAGTTTAAAAAACTAAATTAAGAACATTCCGGCAAACCGGTCGATCCGATTGCCGGAGTAACCAAACAAATAAGTGAATGGCTAAAGTAAAAATGTCCAAAAAAATGACTGCCATCGATATGACTGCGATGTGCGATGTTGCGTTCCTTTTACTTACGTTCTTTATTCTTACTGCGACTGCCAAACAACCGGAGGTATTGCCTGTTGATACGCCAAATTCAACGGTACAGACGAAGCTGCCTGACAGCGATCTTGCTACGATAACTATTGGTGGCGGTACAGGAAAAGCCTTTTTTGGCGTTACCGGACAAGATGTAAGAAAGAGAACTTTGGAATTGATGAGCGAAAAATACGGCGTAACCTTTACTCCGGAAGAATTGAACAGGTTTGCTTTAATGGAGAGTTTTGGCGTCCCGATCGAGAACTTAAATAGTATCATCGCAATGAAAAGCGAGGAACGTTTGAAGGCACAACAACCCGGAATACCAAAGGATTCATTAAACAATCAATTGGCAGACTGGATTCAGAACGCTAGAAAAGCAACGATCGAGTTGCATGATAAAGAGCTGAATATCGCCATTAAAGGCGACGCAAAAGAGGAATATCCTGCAATTAAAAAAGTGATGGATATCTTGCAGGACCAAAAAATAAACAGCTTTAATCTCGTTACTGGTCTTAGAGGCGACGATTTTTAATAAAATAACAAACACGAAATGGCTGAATTAAATACCGGCGACGGTGCAGGCAAGAAAGGCGGTAAAGTAAGAAGTAAGAAGCAGAACTCAAAAGTGGATCTAACCGCAATGGTGGATTTGGCTTTCCTTCTGATTACGTTCTTTATGCTTACGACGTCCCTATCCAAGCCGCAATCAATGGACTTGGGTTTGCCTGATAAAGATGAGAAAGCAGACGATACGAAAGTGGATGAAAACAGGACCATGACGATATTACTTGGTGACAACAACAAGATCAAGTATTACATGGGGATACTAAACACACCGATGGCCCCAAAGGATATTACTTTTGGAAAAGAAGGTATTCGCGCAGAGCTTCTAAAAAGAAAACAGGCGGTTATTGAGTATACAGGCAACAAGGACAAAGGAATTATTGTCATAATTAAACCGAGCAAGAAATCAAACTATAAAAATTTGGTGGATATTCTCGATGAAATGGCCATTACTGGCGTACAAACGTATGCTATAGTAGATATTTTGCCTGAAGAGGCCAAGTTAATGGATGGCACTGGCGCTGCTTCGGATGCTGCCGCCGGAACTGCTGAAACGGCAACTCCGTAATTAAAAATATTTAAGAGATGAAACTGGATATATTAAAAGGAACGTGGCTCGACATCGTTTTCGAGGGTCGTAATAAAACGTACGGCGCCTACGAACTCAGAAAGCAAAGTCCGAAAACAACGATGCGTGCAATGCTGATCGGATCGGTTATTTTTGTTTTTCTGTTAGCCACGCCGATCTTGGCGCGGTTGATACCTGACAGCACAGAAGAAGATGATGTACTTGACCAAAAGATTACAACGGTGAAACTACCCCCTAAGGAAAAACTTCCTGAAAATTTGCCACCGCCGCCACCGCCACCTCCGCGTGTCGATCAGGTAAAATTTACAAAGCCTGTAGTAGCGAAAGCTGAGGAAGTAGTGGAAGAACCGCCGAAGATTGAAGAGATCAAGGACAAGAAGATCGGGGACGAGAACATCAAAGGGGATGAAGATGCGCCGTTGAGCCTTGGTGAAGCAGGAACAGGAACACAGGTCGTTGAAGAAGATAATAACATTTACAGTACTGCGGGTATCGAGGTTAAGCCTGTTTTTCCAGGTGGTATGGATAAGTTCTATAAATATGTCGGAAGCAACTATAACGTTCCGGATGAACCAGGCCTGAAAGGAAAAGTCATCGTCAGCTTCGTTGTTGAGAAAGACGGTTCGCTTACCGACATTAAAGTACTAAGGGATCTTGGTTACGGAACAAAGGAAGAAGCGATCAGGGTTTTGAAAAAATCGCCAAGATGGAATCCGGGAGAGCAGAATGGTAAGAAAGTTAGGGTACAGTACTCACTCCCAATTACAATTCAGGCACCTGAATAATGCTGGATTTTAAGAAGTATAAATTACAGGAGAAATCGCCCCAACAGCGATTTCTTCTCGTTATAGGAATGTTGTTCTTTTTGATTTATTTGATTCTCGGTCTGGTGATTATCTTTTGGGAGTCTTTCCCCATTGCAATGGAAAGGAAGTATAGGATAGCGTTCGGCGTCTTGCTGATCGTCTACTCTTTTATCAGGTTCACGCGTTATTTTAAAACCGATAAACAGTAATATGAAGAGGTATATCATAATCATATTTACAGTGTTCGTCGCGGCAGTGGCGCTGATGTGCGATAAGAAGAAAGAAAGCGGCCAACAGGAAACCATTCTCGCTGGTACTACGACTATCCTTGTCGATGAATCGCTTACGCCAATAATCGAAGATCAGGTTGCAGTGTTTGAAAGTGATTACAATGCCAAAGTAAAGTTGCTTCCAAGATCGGAAGTTGAGGCAATTCAGGCTTTAGCAAAAGATTCTGCGCGAATTATTATTCTGGCGCGAAACCTTAACGCCGCCGAACGAAAGATGTTTGATAAGAGGAAGATCATTCCGAAAGTAACCATGTTTGCCACCGATGCAATAGCACTCATTGCAAATCGCGAACATCAGGATACGCTTATTGCACTTGACGATGTTATCCGGTTTATCAGAGGCGATCGCGCCGGCTCAAGAATAAGAGGCCTCGTGTTTGATGATCCAAATTCGAGTACGGTGCGGCAGATGAATGAGCTTGCCGGTGTTGCCACGACACCCTCTGAAGGAATCTACTCGTTCCGTACAAACGAAGAAGTGATTAAATTCGTAGCTGAGAACCGCGATATGGTTGGAGTAGTCGGATTAAATTGGCTATCGCAGCCTTCGGCCGAAGTTTCACGCTATCGTGAGAAAATCAATATCCTTAGCCTGAAAGCAAAAGGCGGCACACACTATTTCTATCCGAGCCAAAACAACCTGGCAGAAGGCAAATACCCTTTGGCACGTGATTTGTACATCGTCAATGCGCAAGGATATTCAGGGCTTGGCGTGGGTTTCGCCTCGTTTATAGCAGGCGAGCGAGGACAACGGATCGTTCTTAAATCGGGTCTGTTGCCAGTCAGAATTCCGGGACGTAAAATCGTCACCCGCACTAAAATCGAAACAAACAACAATAATTAAATATATAATGATGAACAGACTCAAAATCTTCGGCATAGCGTTTCTTACGTTTTCCGCAGTTTCCGCTCAGGATCTGCAGCAGGCAAAAAAAGCGATTGATGCCGAACAATACGATAAAGCCAAAGCGATGTTGAAGTCGATTACGCAATCGACTCCTGCCAACGGTGAAGCGCCTTTTCTTCTGGGAAATATATACCTTCGTCAGAACGTTGCCGACTCGGCTAAAATATATTTTCAAAAAGGACTCACTGCCAGCGAAAAAGCAAATCTAAATTACATCGGTCTTGGCCAGTTGGATCTGGATGCAGGGAATGTCGCTGCCGCACAGGCAAATTTCAATCTTGCTACAAAAGGTCTGAAGAAAAAGGAAACGGAGCCGTATGTTTATATTGCGCAAGCTTATATGAATTCGGATAAGCCGAATTTTAAAAGTGCAATCTCAGTTCTGGACAAGGCAAAAGTTGCCAATCCACAGGATGCGATGGTGCAGCTAACGCTTGGTGACGCCTATTATGGCGATAAAAACCAGAATGAGGCCTATGTAGCATACAGGAATGCACTTCAGCTTGACCCAAGCCTGATCCGCGCAAAAGTACAGCAGGGTGTGCTACTGAAAGGCGCACGAGCTTTTACTGAAGCGGTGAAAGCGTATGATGCTGTTATTGCCACAAACGCGAATTACGGCCCTGTCTATCGAGAATTAGCTGAAACGTACTATTTGTGGGGCAACGTTGAACCTAAGAAGTACACTGAGTATATTCAGAAAGCGCTTGGCTACTATGAGAAATACATGAGCCTTACCGATTACTCGCTTGCTTCACGAATGCGTCATGCCGACTTCCTGATTCTTGCAAAGGATTATAAAGCCCTTGAAGTTGAAGCTGAGAAAATGAAGCAGCTAGACAAAGTGAATCCGCGTATTCTTCGTTACCTCGGATATTCGGCATACGAAAACGGAAACGTAGACGTAGCCCTGAAGTCACTTCAGGATTTTATCGCCAATCCGTCTAACAAAGTTATTGCACGTGATTATCTGTATCTCGGCTTGGCAAAGCTTAAAAAAGCGAACACCACAGATGCAAAAGTTGACGCAGCAATGTTTGATGCAGGCGTAGCCGACATTAGAAAATCAGTTGAAATGGAAGCGACCATGACTAACGATTTGAGCGAAACCGGTAAGAAGTTCTATGAACAAAAGTTGTTTGCGCAAGCGGCGGCTATATACGAGATTGCCACTTCAAACCCGAATTCAAAAAATTACCTTCTTGACAACTTCTATCTCGGAAATTCTATCTACTACGACAACGCGCGTAAAGATGCTGCTGAAAGAGATGCTGTTGCCCTGAGAAAAGCAGACGCAGCGTTTGGGAATGTAATTACGGGCGCCCCAACAACACTCGATGCGTACGTTTTCCGTGCCCGGACAAACAACTTGCTCGAAGACGATGCGAACATGATCAAATACTACGAAGAATATGTGCGTCTCGTTGCTGAAAAAGGTCCTGAAGAGGCTACTAAGAATAAAGCTAAGATTATTGAGGCATACAACAATATCGGCGCTGGCTATGCAAACACTGATGTTGCAAAAGCTCGTGACTATTTCAACAAATCACTTGCACTAGACCCGGCAAATGAATACGCGACGCAATCGCTCCAAAAATTGAAATAGGTTAGCCTAACATTAAATTTCAAACCGGTAGTTTTAACTGCCGGTTTTTTTTTGGAGCCGATTCCCGCTGTACACTATATCCGCGGATTTTAACATTCCCGATCTCTTGGTGCAAGTCGGCCGCGGGATGCCGCTTCCATCGGGGCTAGTATAGGGTATCTGATATTTTCGCATAATTGCTTATCTTTGCACTTTATTATGAAGATGTTAGCAAGGGAAATACAAACAGAAGTTGAGAAAGGCGTAATGCTTCCGCTAATGGAAGAATTTTATACCATTCAGGGAGAAGGGTTTCACACCGGCACGGCAGCTTATTTCATCCGTGTTGGAGGTTGTGATGTAGGTTGCCATTGGTGTGATGTCAAGGAGAGCTGGAATGCTGATCTGCATCCGCCCACATCAGTTCAAGTAATTGCTCAAAACGCGATGAAACATGGAGGTGCTGTTGTGGTAACAGGAGGCGAGCCGTTAACGTGGGATATGGCGCCGTTGACACAGGAACTTAAGTCACACGGTCTCAAAGTCCATATGGAAACCTCGGGTGCGTACCCGTTGTCGGGATATTGGGATTGGATTTGCCTCTCGCCAAAGAAAACCAAGCTTCCTACCCAAAGTGTTTACGATCACGCCGACGAACTTAAGGTGGTGGTGCACAATCGGCATGATTTTATATTCGCCGAAGAGCAGGCGCAGAAAGTAAACAAGAATGCTGTTTTGTTCTTGCAGCCGGAATGGAGTAAGAAAGAGGAAATTACTCCGCTAATTGTAGACTATGTAATGCAGAATCCGAAGTGGCGTGTATCGTTACAAACACACAAATACCTCGATATACCGTAAACTAATCTCACGTCCTGACCAATAGCTTCCGAAATTAATCTTTAGGATACAGTACTCGAATACTTATTGCTACTAAACTATATATCATGAAAAAACTGCTATTCACCATCGTCTTCATATCCGTTGCTAATTTTTCATTTGCACAGGATGAAGCCTTTAAAAAAGAGGTGTTAAAAGTCATAGAACTTAATGGTTCAATGGCGCAGATGCAACTCGCCAAAGAGCAAATTGTAAAGTCTATCGCACCCGAAAAACAAGGCGCTTTTGTTATTGAATTTGACGCATCAATGCCCGCATTGTATGATAAGATTGCTAAAGTCTACATGGAAACCTACACGAAAGAGGACATCAAATCGATGCTTGCATTTTACGATAGTCCGGTTGGTAAAAAAATTACCGCAAGCGCCGCAACTATAGCGCAAAAGTCAATGACTGCCGGTCAGGAATGGGGCCAGGGATTACAGGCGATGATAATGAAGTATGTGCAGTAAGATCCAGCAAGCTGTTTGTACATCCACAACCAGAGCATATGAAATCCGAATTTTTACTTGATCCTTCAATAACGTACCTGAACCACGGCTCATTCGGAGCATGTCCGAAGCCAATATTTGAAGATTATCAGAAATGGCAGCTCGAACTGGAACGTGAACCGGTTCAGTTTATCCTGAAAAACGGTGTCAACTATTTAAAGGAATCCAAGTCTGCTTTAGCGAGATATGTCAATTGTGATCCGGCCGACTTCTTTTTTACTGCGAATCCAACTTTGGCTATAAACACGGTCATGCGCAGCCTGGACTTGAAGCCGGGTGACGAAATTCTCGCGACAAACCATGAGTATGGCGCGATGGATAGAACGTGGAACTTCTATTGCAAAAAGACGGGCGCGAGATACATTCGCCAAAACATATCGCTTCCAATTAAATCACGAGAACAAATTCTTGAAAATTTCTGGAAAGGCTATAATAAGAACACAAGAGCAATTTTTATAAATGAGATCTCCAGTGTTACCGCATTGATATTTCCCGTGAAGGAAATTTGTGAACGCGCTAAGGAACTTGGCCTTATTACGATTGTCGATGGTGCCCACGTTCCCGGTCATATTGCTCTTGATCTCGGTGAATTGAAAGCTGATTTTTATACGGGCACTCTGCACAAGTGGATGCTGACTCCTAAAGGATGCTCATTTTTATACGTGTCTAAAGAATACCAGGATAAACTGGAGCCGCTGGTTGTAAGTTGGGGATACGAAAGTGAAGCCGCATCTGAAAGCCGTTTCCTTGATTATCATGAGCAACAAGGAACACGCGATATTTCTGCCTTTCTCACGGCACCAAAAGCAATTGAGTTTTTGCAGGCTAACGACTGGGACCTTCGGTCGGCGGAATGCAGAAAGCTGGTCAGGGACAACTATAAACGCTTTTGCGATCTCTTGAATACCCAGCCGATATGCCCGGTGACGGAAGAATTCCTCGGTCAAATGTGCAGCATTCCGATAACAACATCCTCGCCAATTGCACTTAAGGAATTGCTTTTTGAAAAGTATAGGATTGAGATCCCTGTGATGTCCCTTGACGGAACTGCATACCTGCGTTTTTCGATTCAGGTATATAATTCGCAGCTTGATCTCGATCTACTTTACGAAGCAATTAAGGACATACAGGCAACCACGACGCTTCTTTCAGTGTAGCGTCATACAAACAGCTTCGCAAGATAATCATAATGTTCGCCTTCAACAACAAGTTCGCACCGCAAACCGTTGTGGGCAGCAGCATTTTGCAACGTATTGTAATCGATGTACATCCAGTCAAAAGGGATTTCATTTTCACCTTTGTAACTGATGTTGAACGTGAGCTCGCCGTAGTAGTCGTGATCTGACGGGATCCATTTGCCGCCATCATCGTGGTCATCAAACATATAAATGATATCTGAGGAATCAAGCAGGATTTGGCCGCCGGCAGTTAAACACGATTTGAGTTTCTGGAGAAAAGCGGGGATATTTTTGAGCCGGCCACACATTCCCGCCCCGTTCATCATCAGCAGGATCGTATCAAATTTTTCATCTTCAAGTTTCATCACATCAAGTACCCTCGCATCAAGCACGCCGCGCAGCAGACAGGCTTCAATAGCTTTTGGTGAAATATCGATTGCGGTTACTTGCAGCTTCTTTTCGTTTTGCAGATAAAGGCTATGGCTTCCTGCGCCGCAGCCCACATCGAGTACCTTCCCGACGGCAAGATCAAGTGCTTTCTGCTCAATCTTCGGCATACCATCATACGGGCGAAATAAATAGGCAACGGACATTTCGTCGGCTTCTGAAATGGAAGTTTCCGTAATCAGATCCTGCGGACGATTATTCGTCTGAAAATCAAGTATTGCACGTCCAAATAAATCTTTCATTTTCTTGTCGGAAGGGAGTTGGTGAGGAAACTTTCAGTAATTTTGCGGCAAAATATTCCTTTTGAAGCAGTTTTTAAACAATTTGCCAAAGCTGGCCAAAGATAAGCATAACGAAAATAAAAAGTATTTCGACAAGCTTAAAAAGAAGGCGCCAAAGAACCTCGATTATGTGATGCAAGACCTGCATGAGTCGGAGTTCAAAAAAACCGATTGTCTCAGTTGTGCCAATTGTTGCAAAACAACCGGGCCGCTTTTTACAATTGCCGATATTGAAAGGATTGCAAAACACCAGCGCCAGAAACCGCAGCAGTTCATTGCGCAATATCTTCGGATTGACGAAGAGAATGACTACGTGTTACAGAGCGTGCCTTGTACGTTCTTGGATTCGGAAAATGCATGTATGATTTACGATGTTCGTCCAAAAGCTTGTCGCGAGTTTCCGCACACCGATCGGAAGAAGTTCCAGCAGATTTCCAGCCTGACGCTAAAAAATATTCCTATTTGCCCCGCGACGTATAGAATTGTCGAGGAGATGAAAAAGAAACTGCCGCTATAAAAAAATGCCTTCTCTCGAAGGCATCTGTTATACGAACATGTGATCGTCTGTGAGTTGTTTGTTTTCGGGTCTTCCACCCAAGGCATTTACTAAATAATCGATGCCTTTTTCTATCAGTTCAATAGCCTTCTGGATCCACTCTTTTGCCATAGCAAGATATTCGTGTCCTTTGTCAATGTAAGTGTCCAGCATCTCAACGAAGCTTTTGAGCCTGTCCATGTATCCCAGTAATACTTCTGCTCTTTTCATAATTAGTGTTTTAAGTTATTGACGGCAATTGTTTTCACTAAAATAGGAAATTTCGGATTGTCAATTGATCTCTCTCTTCATAAAGTTTTCTTATTTTTTGGAAGAACGCGGTCTGAATACAAGTAGGGCATAGCAAAAATGAGTAACGCTTTAAGACTATACTAACTTGGCAACAGCTATGGTCAGTTGCCGTAATCCCTATCTGCGGCAGGAATCTGGAAAAGCAAAATAATGACAATCAGCTGTAAAATAGTTTGCAGCAGATTTATCAAACCCCCTATTGGGTCAACCCAAATTGTAAATATTACGAACGAAACCCCTATCAACCCGATTAAAAATAAGCAAACAAGTACATATTTCACCCAAGCGAAGCCAGCACGGATTAAAAACCCTAGCCCCACAACGAACGCCGTTACAATGACACCTACAATGATCGAGTATTCATCTTGTCTAAGCTTTGGTGAAATAACTACGCCGATGATTCCCAGTCCAGCGCTTATAAATGTCAGGTTCGCGGCTTTATTATAGTTCGGATGCAATTGTTGTGTCATTGATTTTGATGTGATTATAAATGGCGGTTAACAGGCCGATTTCCTGTCGAAGTTAATAAATTCTGTACTTTTCCCGGGTTTTCATGAACGTCAACAACCCCGGTTCCCAGCTCTTTCTTATTTCACTCTCGCTAAGACCCGATTCTATCTGCTGCTGTAATTTTTTCGTTCCGGCCAGCTTCGTAAAAAAGGGGATGAAAAATTTCGATTTGTCGGTTGTGTTTTGGTACGCGTTGATAAGCCATTTCAGTTCAAGTTTAGTCACTTTTGGCGCGGCCGACAAGTCTTCGCCATAACAGAGTTTTCCATTATGAAGTGGGTCTCTCGAGCCGATGTTTGGACTTGGTGTAAAACTAAAATCCGATTTTGGTAAAAAGGGCGAACCATAAATCTGGAATTGTTTGTCGGTTCCGCGGCCCACGCTAACGTTTGTTCCTTCAAAAAAACACAAGCTTGCATACAGGTTCACGGCTTGGTCATTTGGAAGGTTTGGAGAAGGTTTTGCAGGTAGATGGTAGTCCATTCCCGTTTGGTAGTTCACGCACGGAACCACCATCAGCAAACATTGTTTACCGTTTTTAAGCCATTTCTCACCGTTTATCATCTGAGCATATTCTCCAATTGTCATTCCGTGCAAAACAGGGATTTTATGCATTCCGATAAAGCTTTTGTGTTCGTCTTCTAAAATGGGTCCGTCTACAATTCCTCCATTCGGATTGGGACGGTCCAGAACAAACATCGGAATGTTATTTTCAGCACACGCTTCCATTATATAATGTAACGACGAGATATACGTATAAAATCGGGCGCCTACGTCCTGAAGGTCGAAAACCAGAATATCGATGTTTTTAAGCTGCTCAGGCTTCGGCTTCTTATTCTCGCCGTACAGCGAGATTATCGGCAACCCGGTCTTGGTGTCTTTTCCATCTGTTATAGATTCGCCAGCGTCGGCCGTTCCACGAAAGCCATGTTCGGGCGCGTAAATAGCCTTGACATCAATTTTCTTCGAAAGCAGGAAATCCACCACATGTGTTCCGTTTGAAAGGACGCCGGTTTGGTTGGTTACAATTCCGATCTTTTTCCCGGCCAGATGTGGAAGATACGCTTGATGATTGTCGGCGCCCGTAAGTATCGTTTTCGTAGTTTTTGCAGTCATGGCATTTTCTGCAACCGCTTTCCCGTTTTCATCTTTTCCTGCCGAACTTCCGCACGCGACTGCTATAAGGAACGAGAATAAAACCGTATTTTTGAACCATGTCGATGTTATCTGACGAAGTGCAACCGAATAAGCCATAGGATTTGAATTTTGAATATTTTATCGCCAAGCGACTAATCTCTGCTAAAGAGCATAAAAGTAGTATATCTGCTCCGATTATAAAAATCGCCATCTCGGCCATTGCTATCGGGATGATCATGATGATTGTTTCCGTTGCTACGGGAATAGGCTTGCAGCAAAAGATCCGGCAAAAAGTGTCAGCATTTAACGGACATATAATAATTTCTAATTATGACGATAATCAGTCGCAGGTAAGCCTTGAGCCTGTCTCGACAAATCAGGACTTTTATCCGGAATTTACTTCAGTTTCAGGTATAAGCCACATTCAAGCCGTCGCAAGCAAAGCAGGGATCATTCGGACTGAAGCTGCTTTCGAAGGAATTATTTTCAAAGGCGTCGGCAAAGATTACCAATGGAATAACATCAAAGAGTACTTGGTTTCCGGTAAACTTCCCAATGTTAGCGGCAAACTTAACGCTGAAGTGCTGATTTCACAGTTTCTCGCGAACAGGCTGCACCTGAAAACCGGTGACCGCTTCAATACATTTTTTATGAAGGAAGGCGGCAACCAAAAGCCGAATCTGCGGGTCTTTGAAGTTGCGGGAGTGTACAATTCGGGGTTTCAGGAATTCGATGCATCGTATATTATTGGTGATATCCGGCACCTGCAGCGAATCAATAGGTGGAAGCCGGATGAAGTGGGCGCATTCGAAGTTTTTGTGGCCGATTTTGACGAGATCGAATCCAAAGGCGAGGAAGTGTATGCAAATACCTTTAATAAACAGGATGCTTCCAAATCGCTTGATACGAAGACGATTACGGAAAAATACTATTACATTTTCGAATGGCTTCAGTTATTCGACTTTAATATAATTGTGATATTAGTAGTGATGATTGTCGTTGCCACTATTAATATGGTGGTAGCACTGCTGGTGCTGATACTGGAACGAACGCAGATGATCGGGGTCCTTAAAGCATTGGGTGCAGGCAATTGGTCAGTGAGAAAAGTCTTTTTGTATAATGCCGCTTACCTGATCTTTCGCGGATTGCTTTGGGGAAACCTGATAGGTATAGGAATCATAGTGCTGCAGCAGCAGTTCGGCATCATTAAGCTCAATCCTGAGAACTATTATGTTAACGAAGCGCCTGTCGATCTCAATTGGTTTTACATAGTGCTTTTAAACTTGGGAACGGTCGCGGTGTGCCTGACGGTTTTGTTGGTGCCATCTTATATTATCACGAAGATCTCACCGGTAAAGGCTATTCGTTTCGATTGATTCAGGACCTCTTTCCCTGTGCGCTAACCTGAGCGAAGTGAGCTGGCTGAAGGCGATTGTTGGCCCGCTAAAGAAGCGGATTAAAAGGATGCCGTTTGCATTGGGGCTGGTGGAGCGGTTTACGGCAAAGAATTTGCGGCTTATAATTGATACAGTACCTGAGGCCCGGCTTCTTTTGGATATTTTATGCTGGTGTGGGCTGTAAACCGGAAACTGTAAACTTTTACCTTCCAGTGCCTTACACAATTTTAGGAAATTTTTACCAAAAAAACATTCATAAAGGCTTGCAGGAACTGAATTGAGGTATTACTTTTGCACCCGCATCAGCAAGGAAGTTCTACTGTAAATACTGGAAAGGCGGAGAAAAAAGAAGTTGAAAAACTTCGAAAAAATATTTGCCAGATTCAAAAAGCGGTTTTATCTTTGCCGACCCGAAAGGGATCAAGTTCTTTAAATTATTGTGGTTGGTGTTTTGAGGGAATAAAATCAAAAATTATTTTCAAAAAGCCTTGCCAGAGTGAAAAGAAGTTGTACTTTTGCACCCGCTTTGAGAACGAAAGTTCGTTGAGTGCTAAGAAACAGAAAATGACACGTTCATAGACATATTGGATTGACAGCCGTTTTGATGGCGACATCAAAACAAAGAAAAAGAGAGTAAGGTGAATCTGCGAGAAGATTTACAACGTTAGATGAATTCGTCGAAAATTATAATAATATACGATGAAGAGTTTGATCCTGGCTCAGGATGAACGCTAGCGGCAGGCTTAACACATGCAAGTCGAGGGGTATAGGGTGCTTGCACCTTAGAGACCGGCGCACGGGTGCGTAACGCGTATGCAATCTGCCTTTCACAAAGGGATAGCCCAGAGAAATTTGGATTAATACCTTATAGTATATATGGATCGCATGGTTTATATATTAAAGATTTATCGGTGAAAGATGAGCATGCGTCCCATTAGCTTGTTGGTAAGGTAACGGCTTACCAAGGCAACGATGGGTAGGGGTCCTGAGAGGGAGATCCCCCACACTGGTACTGAGACACGGACCAGACTCCTACGGGAGGCAGCAGTGAGGAATATTGGACAATGGGCGCAAGCCTGATCCAGCCATGCCGCGTGCAGGATGAAGCATCTATGGTGTGTAAACTGCTTTTATACGGGAAGAAACCCTCGAACGTGTTCGAGATTGACGGTACCGTAAGAATAAGGACCGGCTAACTCCGTGCCAGCAGCCGCGGTAATACGGAGGGTCCAAGCGTTATCCGGAATCATTGGGTTTAAAGGGTCCGTAGGCGGGCTTGTAAGTCAGTGGTGAAATCTCCCGGCTCAACCGGGAAATTGCCATTGATACTGCAAGTCTTGAATTATTGGGAAGTAACTAGAATATGTAGTGTAGCGGTGAAATGCTTAGAGATTACATGGAATACCAATTGCGAAGGCAGGTTACTATCAATATATTGACGCTGATGGACGAAAGCGTGGGTAGCGAACAGGATTAGATACCCTGGTAGTCCACGCCGTAAACGATGGATACTAGCTGTTCGGTAGCAATACTGAGTGGCTAAGCGAAAGTGATAAGTATCCCACCTGGGGAGTACGAACGCAAGTTTGAAACTCAAAGGAATTGACGGGGGCCCGCACAAGCGGTGGAGCATGTGGTTTAATTCGATGATACGCGAGGAACCTTACCAAGGCTTAAATGTAGATTGACAGGTCTGGAAACAGATCCTCCTTCGGGCAATTTACAAGGTGCTGCATGGTTGTCGTCAGCTCGTGCCGTGAGGTGTCAGGTTAAGTCCTATAACGAGCGCAACCCCTGTTGTTAGTTGCCAGCGAGTCAAGTCGGGAACTCTAACAAGACTGCCAGTGCAAACTGTGAGGAAGGTGGGGATGACGTCAAATCATCACGGCCCTTACGCCTTGGGCTACACACGTGCTACAATGGCCGGTACAGAGAGCAGCCACTTCGTGAGGAGGAGCGAATCTATAAAACCGGTCACAGTTCGGATCGGAGTCTGCAACTCGACTCCGTGAAGCTGGAATCGCTAGTAATCGGATATCAGCCATGATCCGGTGAATACGTTCCCGGGCCTTGTACACACCGCCCGTCAAGCCATGGAAGCTGGGGGTGCCTGAAGTCG
>DASVUR010000011.1:0-222865 GCA_036386895.1 Flavobacterium sp. | reverse complement strand
AGTCTTCAAGCGAAGCAGGTGTTCAGGTGAAAATCTACGATATGGTAGGGAAACTTCTTGAAGTTCGCGATGTGGAACCAACAAATCTTGAAGCACAAAGCCTTGGAAACGGATACCCTTCAGGTGTATACAATGTTATTGCAACACAGGACGGAACAGCCGAATCGATCCGGGTAATCAAAAGATAAGCACTAGCTAATCAATTTAAAGCCCTCTCCGGAAACGGAGGGGGCTTTTTCATGTAAATAGCACAAATAGCAGTGACTTTTAGTTGGCATTTACCGCTTATCTGCAATGTCGGAAATGCGAAGTTGCCGGAAAACTTCTCCGCTAGCGCTATAATATGTATTAGCGATATCTTTTTTTGAGGTCTTTAATGTCGTTCGGATGCTGCCCCAGTATCAAAAGGAACATTCAATATTAAAACACCCGTTGTAATTGCAGTAAGATAATCCATATTTATTTTTATACCGCAAACGTACCGTATCAACTTAAACAGAATGAGTACAAGACTTTAAATTAAAGTTTAACAATGGCCATGTTTGTCCCGCTTATTTAGCTCCCATACCATAGGAAAATAATATAAGTTCAGCTTGTCATGCATCTTATTGTTTACATCCGTCTCCATATCGCTGTCCTTCGGGTAGTCGTTATTAAGCTGGCGCTAAAAAATTTTCTTTCTGGTTTCGGCGTATCGTCCCTACATTAACAACAATTGCGATGATCACAACTAAACCAACGACTCGATAATTTAATTCCATATCTTCTCACGATACGGTTATATGATTCCCTCATCTATCGCCAATTTAATTAATTCGGCCGACGTTTTTACCTGAAGCTTCTGCATGATATTCCTTCTATGGGTTTTTACGGTATGTTCGCTAATAAAGAGCTTAACAGATATTGCCTTGGTATTCAATCCGTTCGCGACATGTTTAATAATTTCTTTTTCACGCTCAGACAGGTTCGGACCAGGATGTTTGTCAATATTTCTAGTGCGGAAATAATCGAATATCTGGTCATTAATCTTAGGGTGAAAGTAGTTAAGGCGTTGGAAAGTCCTGTTGATTGCAAGCATCAATTCTGCTTTAGAAGCATCTTTCAGTATATAACCTTGGGCGCCTTTTTCAAGAGCCGCTTTAACCTTGCTGAATGACTGATGCATCGTGAGCATCAAAATTGGCTTGTCATGCCCCTTGCTTTTAAGTAGTTCCATACAAGATATTCCGTCTAGTATCGGCATATCTATATCCATCAGGATAATGTCGATATCCATACTTTCCAATATTGCCGGTATAGCGTTGCCATTCCTTGTGTGGCATACAATCTCAATTCCATCAGGCGAATTAAACAGTGATTTAATACCTTCAGCAAACAAGTCATGATCTTCAACAATTAAAACCTTTATCATGTATACTTTAATTAATTAAGGGTAAATCGATGTTAACGGTAGTCCCGCCTAAAGGGTTGCTGTCAAAGAAAATTTCCCCTTTCAAATTTAAAACCATCTGCAGGAGCGCTTTGAGCCCCATACCTGGATTAGTTCTTGTTACCTTCTCCAGATCGAACCCTTTTCCATTGTCCTGGACAAGGATATTTATCATTGATTCTTGTTCAAAATACGTAAGCAGGATAGCTAACTTTGATGCTTCTGCGTGCTTGAGGACATTGCTAACGAGCTCTTGTACGATCCGGTACACAATCAATTCATTCTGAAAACTTATAGGATACTGTGACATGGTCGCAGAAAATTCGACCTCTAGCCCATTAACGTGCTGCAAATGTGTGGTCAGTTCTTGTAAAGCCGGCACAAGGCCGAAATCTGCCGATATACCTAAGTTTAATTCATGCGACAAGTTGCGGATGTCGGTACATGCCTTATCTACTAATGTCACTAAAGTATGATGGTTCGAAATGGCTTTTTCATCAATAGCGTTAAGATTTACCTTTACCGTTGCCAGAAGACTCCCAAAATGGTTGTGAAGCTCCTGAGCAAGGCGTTTTCGCTCATTCTCCTGGCCTTCAACCATTGATTGCAATACCTTAGTTTCCTGCAGGCTAAGCAGGTTGTTTATCTTCTCGTCGTGTTCCTTTTTCTGGCTTTCAGTTATAAACCGCGAATTCCTGAAGCGTTGCCTGAAGTAGAGCAGCAGTAAAACGGTAAATCCCAGAAAAACAATTACAATTCCTATATAGATTTGGTGCAGTAGCTGTCGCTTTTCCAGTACAACAATCTCCTTATCTTTTAAGCTGACTTCAAATTCAGTGCGTAAATCCGCTATTTGCTTAGTTGTCTCGGAGTTTTCGATGCTGTCCTTATAAAGAAGATACTGGCTTTGATAGCGCAAAGCTCTTTGATAGTCTCCATCAGTTTTAAATACTTGTGACAAAAGCAGGGATGCGTCTCTGATCTGCTCTTTTAAGTTGAGGGTGAGCGCTATCGCGTGGGACTTCTGAGAGTATTGGATGGCTTCCCGATTGCGGCCCTGTTCAAAATAAAGCCTGCCCAACTGGTTATAATAATCAGCCATGCCAAACTGGTCGCCGAGTGTTCGCAATAACCCGATTGCGCTCAGGAGCCCCTTTTCGGCTTGAAAATAATTACCTTGCTTCCAGTAAACCAAAGCTCTGTTGCCAACAGTATAAGCCTTCCCAATAGGCAATCCTATAGCGGTAAATAGTGGCTCAGCCTCATCAAACAATACTAAAGCGGAGTCTAGTTCATTAAGTTGATAATAAATATATCCGGTATTTAAAAGATTGATTGCTAATTGCTGTTTGGCGCCGTGTACACGTAAAATGGTAATCGCTTTTTTGTTGTAGAGCAGCGCGTTGCTTAGATCGTTGTTGGCTGCGTAAGTATTGGCAACTTCATCATATGCTTCTGCTTGCAACACATATTCTTTATTATTTGAGGCCAAAGTAGCACTGTAAAACAGATCTGCTAATGCTGCCTTTAAATTTCCCTTCAATCTGTAGGCAACCCCCTTATAATGATATGCGCTGATAACATGAGCAGGATTATCTAATTTAGTTGCAACGACCAATAATTTGTTTGCGTAAAGTAATACTTCATCAGGGGATGCAGAATGGGCGGCTATATTAGCCATAATATCCATTTCAGACTCAGGTTTTAAGTTCCCGACTGCCAAAACAGCCTTTAAGCTATCCGCCTTACCTTGATTTTGTGCTAAGGTGGTTTCGCTGAAACTTAATAGCACGGACAACATAAGAATAAGTTGAAGACAATAATTTACCGGCCGAATCATTGTCAGATTTGCGGCGTTCCTTGCTTTACCCGTAAAACAGGATCAATACAGATAGGAACAGGAATGTATTCTCCGGCTATCTGATACTCTATAGCGGCACCAAGACTGAAGTTGATCTCCCCACCTGGTAGTGCCTTTTCAATGGTTGCTTTAAAACTAACCGCGTGGTCGTCAATTACTGGTAGGACGTTGTCTTTAAAACTGATATCGTCGTTGCTACTGATTACTTCAAACTTAGTAAAGTAAAGCTTATTTCTTGAAAAAAGTTGCAGCGGCAAAATTGTAAAATAGACATCCATCCCCGATACTACTTCTATTGAAAACGTTTTTTCGGGTTTACCCATAACCATGGAGCCTTGGTCGTAGATGAAAGAATGCTCGCTCACCAGCTTGTTTGTTGGCAGATTCGCCCCAGCGCCCGTTAAGATACTGTTGGTATCTATCTGAATAAAAATATGTTTAGAACTGTCCATAAAATAGTATGTTATAGATTGATGATGAAGTAATTAGCTTTTGGATTAGAATAACGACGCAGGTTACAAATATACTTTTATTTGTATAACATTAACGGTTAATCTGCATTAATGCCAGTTTGGGGTTGTGGCATTATCCCTTTGCTACCTCTTTTGGGGTATGTCAAAATCACTCTTTTAGCTGACCGGTGGCTTCAGTAACTTCTTCAACTTTGTATTGTGCTGCAGCAGCATAAGATCTTCAAAAAGCAGTCGACTGAGCCCGCCCAAACTTGTCTTTTGCGAGACGTAACCAAGTATTAATTATAAATAATAATAGTATGCCATCAACCATTCCTTACGATCCGTCCCTAGTTTTAGGGAACATTGTACAACAAGACAAATTGGATAACATCATTAAAATTAGTGACTTACAGGGCCCTGCCGATGCGGCTCAAACCAATCTGAACTCCATGATAACATTAAAAAGGAGTATAGATATGACCGTGCAGGAAATGATAGACATGGGAATCGACGTCGCTGATCTTATTGCCCAGTCGCAGCAAATCGGGGAAGATGTCCAAAAGGCTGCTATAGACTACGGAAAAGCAAAAATATCTTCAGAAAAGGCAATCCAGCCCTTGAGGGGTTTTATTTCAGGCGTAAGCCAAGAAGTCGAAAGTCCGATTGATTACAACAAAAGTATTATTAAGCAAATGGCGATTTCTTCTGATTCGCTGCAAATGAACGTCCAGTATTTCTCTTATGACGAGAACTCTCAAACTTCAGAATCGCATGCAGCTACAGTAGCATCATTTGTAAGTGAATCTTTGAGCATTTTTGGCGAAGGCCAATCTAGCCAAGCTTCCGCCTCTGCGGCAAGCCAGGCAAACAGCCAAGCTTCAAGGCACAGTATTTCAGGTACTCTAGTAATTTGCATCACTTGTACCCACAAGAATGCCCAGGTATTTGCGCCATTCATTTTAGATCCTGATAAAGCAGTCAGAGCTTGGAATAGGTTGTTTCCGGACAACATGATCAAAACCAATGATGCAGCTTCCATTGCTAAAATAGAGGCTTCAGAAGAAACGAAGGATGATAAGTCTTTCAGTATCCTGTCAGGCGCCACCTACGGTTCGTCGTTTGTCGGAATGGTCCACATCCTAAACACTACCAGTACACAATCGTCGCAAAGTATGGAAACAATTGCGTCTTCGATGCAGGAAACCTTTGATATCGGAGGTTGGTTTGCTTCCGGAACCGGCGGTTTTGGCGTATCCGATTCGTTTTCGAACAGCGCGAAGAACCTGCTTAGTACGCAGAACATACAGTCGCATTGCTCATTAGTCACAATGGGGATCATTCCGTCTATTAAGTCTAATACTGTAAAGATGGGAGTGCAAGGATTTGCTGACAACGATCCTGCAAAAGACATGCAACAACTGGCGACATTACAAGGGGCTACCGCAAGTGACAACAATTCCATTTCGGCCGCAGCCGGTGCTGCACGAACAGGCCAGCAAATGATAACATTGCAGAATTCCAAAATTACTGCAACACTAAGTGGCTTAGCTGCCATTGATGACGGCGCAAATAATATCATTGATACTAACTCAATGATGACGGCAATGGATGATTATATCCAACGATGTGTCCAGGGCGGAATCAATTTGGGCGTTCCGGTCAACTATTATCTGAAACCCATTACACAATCGATGATTGCACGTGCATGGCTCGCCAAATATTATCCAAACAAGTTCAACCAAGCTGGTGCGGATGACGACAGCAAAGATATCGCATAATAATAGGACGCTCTTGTATACCGATCAATGAGCAATAAAATAACATTAACAACTTCATTATGCCGATTCAACATTTAAACAACGATAATTATTTAGAAATGTCCTGCCACGTTTATGCACTATCAGGCGATTCGCAGTCCATTGCAGATAGTAGTAACCGATACGCAAAGTTAGGGGACTACCTCCTGGGCACTACAACCTTACCGGTGCAAGCTGACACAGTGCCACCAAATCTAAACACCGTTACCAACACTCAGATAACCGATTGCTTGGCAGAGATAGCAAATGCTGCGGGCGATCAGCAGATTGCAATTTTAGGTCTGTTGTGTGCTGAATTCGGGCTTGCATTACAACCGGGCTCAGGCATCCGCCTTTGGGGACACACTGAGCCTGGACAAATGCTGCCCGAACATATGTATGTCACCTATACCGACAATAGGATATATGATACTATGCCCAATACGCCGGTTCGGCGAAATGACAACGTTAACGGTACGAATCCGCCCTCGTATGGAGAAGGAAATGTTTTGCAACCCAATGTTATCTTTTCTATAGAAGTAGCAGCATTAGCGCCAGGAACAATGGCTGCTATCAACAGCGCCACTGCCAATTGGGCGGACGGAATGTAATTACTGGAACAACTAATAAACGAAACTTTAAATTTTTAATATATGTCAAATATTGTAATCGCATCAAATGATGCATTGTGCCAGTCGGCAAAGAATTGGTTTGTACAGAATAATATAGCGGTAGAAGGACCTGCCCTCGACAAACTCGGGGATGGAGATAAGCTGTACATTATAGCTCATGATACTGAGCTCGGCTCAGGAGAAGATTTCTCCCGGTATGTATTGTCATCGACAACTAATTTCCCAATGACAAACTGGGTATGTGTTCTAATTGTATGCTCGGCTGCGGCATTGCCCCAGGGTAAAATACTAAGTGCCGCAGAGAACGTCGCGAATTTTTTCAAGAGACCGGTCATGGCGTCGACCACCACTGTGTATGGTCAATGGTCAGCCACCGGGGCTACCTTTACGGGAGAATACAGGACGGTCAATCCGGGTGAGGATGTCGAATCATTATTCGAGAACCTGACTATTAAGTAGTAAAAAATTAAAGTGGGGGCAACCCCACTTTATCCTTAAAATTTATGTCATGGCAACATCAATTCCTTTTGATCATCCCTCGCTTGTATTGGGCAATATCGCCGACCAAAAGGTGCTGAACATCTTAGCCAACATCACTAAACACCAGTCCCTGATAACAGCCTCGCGAGACACGCTCAACTCACTGATAATGATGAAGCGGAGTATAGGGATGACCATCAATGAATTAACCGACCTGGGTATCGACACAAGTGCAATTCAAGATAAGCTAACCGAAATAAACCAATCGATAACAGACAGCGCTACTGCTTATTTGACAGCCAGCATGGAAAATAGCAATGAGATTCTGCAGCAGAGGCAAGAATTAAGCAGCCTTGCCGTGATGCAGGTCGCAGAAAGCCCTGTAGACTTCTTACGTAGCGAATTAAAGTCGCTTCCTCTAGCTTCTGAGTCTTTAAACTTTGATTCACAATACTTTTCCTATAGTACGAGCCTAACCGATACAACGATTGCCAATATTGAAAAATATGTACGCAATTCGACCTCGAGCCTTGGTGCTGGCGCAGAGAAAGCAGCAGCGGCAGCTTCTTCCCAGATCAATATGCAGCTGCAAAACCATAGCATAGCCGGCACTTTAATAATTACAGCTACCTGCACACACAGCAACGTAAAAATGTTTACACCCCTTGTCATTGACCCGGATAAGGCCATCGCCGCGTGGAACGCTGCAAGTAGCAATCCGATTGATACCGATAAATTAAAGCTAAATCCAGATAGTACAGGTGATACGGATGAGGCTGAAGTGCTTCAATTGCTTAGCGGGGCTGCCTATGGCTCAAGTTTTATAGGAATGGTCCACATACTTAACTCTGATTCAGGGAACAGCAACACTGATCCATCGGATGGATTTCAGGAAATGCTGGAAGAAAAGTTAAAGCAAGGTAGCTGGATCAAAGGGGCTTCAGGCGACTTTGGTGTTGATGCTTCGTTTATAAATGAGGTTAAGCAATTACTAAACAATCAGAGTATATCATCACATGTAAGTGTTATTGTTTTAGGCGCGGTACCAACGATTGCCTCGGGTAAGTTAAAGATGGGTATCAAGATGTTAGGCGGCGTGAAAGACGCCGTTGTGATAAGAGAAGCAGCTGCTTTGGAAACGCCCGGCACACTTGTTTCTGATGCCCGTAACCGAACAGCTGAAGTAAGTACAAAAAATGCCAAAAATCAGGCGATCATCAAGGAGCTTGGTAAAATCGATCATGAGGCCAACAATGTAATGGATATCAATTCGCTGATGAATGCCTTTGATAATTATTTAGCAGCGGTTAAAGATAAAAGCGGCAATATGGGAATTCCGATAAGCTTTACAGTCAAAAATCTTACACGCGCTCAGATAACGAATCTATGGAAGGATAAGTACTTCCCTGATAAAAATGCCGTGCAGGTTCCGATTAAACCATAAGGGGCTTGTTTACAACGATTTCATAGAAACTGCCAGCGAACAGGAACTTTATACGCAACAAAAGCCGTTTCCCAAAGCAATAAATTTTAAAGCCATAGCCATGCGAACATTCAATAAAAGAGAAAAGGAATTTATCGGCATTCTCAACGCTGTGGGCAACGACCAGATTGTTTCCTTGAATACAGTACTCGAAACAGCTTACTTTACTGAGGCACTGGGCAGGGCATTGATTATTCAGAATCAGGCACGTTATGCCGTCTTTTTCTTAAAAGCTGAAGTATTTGATGATCCGGCCAAAAAGAAAGAAGAGCTTGAAGACTTCCTGATGCTTATATCATTGATCATTTATTTAAAGAATGAAGGATATATCGCCTTGTTTAGAAGTGACACGTCAAAAGAACAGCCAATGTTCTTTCTTCAGGATGATTTTGTCACAGCCCAACCTTCTAAAGGAAGTATAGTGTTAAATTCAAGAGGTTTTTATACATCCAGTCCAGGAACGATCCACGATAAAGACGGAAATATCATTTACAAAGGCGTTGTGAGCCAAGGCGAAAACTATGACGTAATCCTGTCTGCAACCACCGGTAGTCTGATTGTAAATTCGCATTTAAATGATGTACTCCAGGATCAGGATGGCGTAAATAGGTCTCCATCCGAACCACAAGAGTCAGAGAAGCCGGAAGCTACCGTAGAGACTGTCCCGGAACCGAAAATAGCTGAAGACAATGGATCTTCTGATGTACAAACTGAAGCTGCTAATGTTGAACACACGAACGAAAAAATACCGCATATGAATGTCCAATCTATAAATAAGCAGTTGATCCTATCTTTCTATGCGGTTTTAGTACTGCTACTGATAGGCGGAGTGGTTGGGTTCTTAAAGTTTGCAGAGCTCAAGACTCAAATGGACGTACTCTCAAAAAACACCGGTGCCATGCAAAGTAAAACAGATGTTATACCACAAAAGGCGTTTCATACTCCTCCATTAGAACCGCAAGCGCCCGTAGCTGTTCAGGACTCTGTAGGAACATTTTACGGTATCGATATTTCTCACTGGAACGGAGATGTCGCAGCAGATATTCAATCCGCAGACAAGGTCACTTTCATAATATGTAAAGCAACCCAGGGTGAAAAAGGTATTGATAAAGATTTCACTTCTAATTGGGAGCTGATCAGTAAAAAAAAATTAATCAGGGGAGCGTATCACTTCTACGACGCGCAGCAAGACCCAGGAAAGCAAGCTGAGCACTTTTGCAATACTGTCGGGAAATTACAGGAGAATGATATGCCGCTGATTGTCGATATTGAACAAGCAAGCCTGCCCGTAAAATCAAAGGTTGACATAAAAAGCTTACAATCAGCCCTGCTTGAATTTTTACAATACGTGGAAAAGTACAGTCAGAAGCGACCGATGATTTATACAGACTATTCTTTTGCCAACAATTACCTGACTGGGAAATCCTTTTCACGATATCCGCTCTGGATAGCGGAATACACTGAAAAGGTAAAGCCTGTCACGCCGTCGGGGTGGCCGAGTTATAAAATCTGGCAGAAAAGCAGCACCTATAACCTTGACTCTAAAATGGTAGATTATGATGTTTATGAAGGCAGCATAGCAGGTCTGTTACAGTAACTTTCAATTTACCCGAAGCAGTCCAATACCATCTCTCCAAAATTGGCCTGAATGCTAAGGATATCTGCCGAAATAACTCAGTACTTGATAAACAGCGGCTAATTAGTTCGATATTCCCTGAAAAGATAGAATTTTCAAATAACAAATGTCGAACTCCGAGAATCAATGATTTGTTGTTCTATATATTACTGAAAAACAACAAGTTAGATGAAATAAAAACGGGACAATTCAATCAAAAAATTGAACTGTCCCGTCAAGTGGAGACTAATATACAATTATCGAACTTTCGGGTGGAGGATTTGGAGCTTTTTTAGCCACTGTTATCCATTTTTCATAGATGATTACTTTGATATTAGGTTTTCAGTACGGAAGATACGCAGTTGCTTACGCTTCTTCCGAATATTCTGCTAACGTAGCGTGGGAAGATAGCTTTGAAGTATCTGGTCCGTTGAACTTAGTTCGTGTAGATGGACTTTCAGACCTCTACACACAGATTTGACTTCAATGTAGTGGTTTATAATTCGGAGGATACGGCACAACAGCACTTTTTATTTAGATCCCAGTGAAGCAGATTTCCTTCAGTTCTTACGGGTGCAAAACATCGCACAAGATTTACGACTGATCCAGTTCTAACGTGTTTATGGTAATTAGGTAAGATGCAGAGAGGAAATATATGAATCTGATTCCTCAGCAAATAAAACGTTTGACCTCAAGGTCAGACTTTTGATCGCGGGAAATGTTTTTTTGCCGGGCCAATTCACAAATATTATTCTTTTTTAATACATTTTCCATATTGGTCTGCTGTGTGGACTTATGGCCGGAAATTGATTTAACTTTCCCAAATGATACTAAGAGCCATATGTCTATACGCTATACAATGCTCTTTATATTTTCTGTGCACATCGTCGCTACTAACGTAATTAAACCAATCTACCGCCCATACCTCCTCTGTATCGACAGGCTGATTTTCTTTATAAAAATATTCTCCCAGTACAGAATCTTCTGGAACTTTTTCACTGTACAATAAATATTTAAATGGAAAGTCATCACTATACCATTTCCATTTTATTTTTCCACATTCTCCGAAAACAACCATAAGTGGATGACTTCCTATATCGGCAAATCGAATAGCGGTAGCGGTAATACTAGTTTGAAAATGCTCCGACAAAGATTTTATAATCGCAAATTCAAATTTCTTCTTTTGAATAAGTTTTTGAAACGTTCCTCCGGCATTAAAAGACAGGAAGCAAAATAGTCCGCCTCTCTTTCTATTTGATTATGCGTATTTTCATTATTTCTTGTTTTTATTTACCATTAGATCCACAACATTTTTTGCATAATCAGTCAAGTAATATTTCCATGGTTCGTCTGGGTGATTTCTAAAAAAATAATGAAAAAGATTGTCTTTGATATTTCCCCACTGACGTATAGAGTCTTGTTCAAATCGGATGCTTATGTCCTTTAAGATCTCATTAATTTCTTTGACAGTAAAATATTCTTCAATCTCGCGAGCTTTAATTTTTTCATATATGGCAATAATGAGGTAGCCACCATCGAATTTGGATGGTAGTAGAAGATCATACTTAAGATACAGGTTAGAGTCTTTCATAAGACGAATGAATCTGATTCATAATATTAAATCCGTACTCGAACACGAATTATAGATAACAAGGTTGTCGCTAAAGCTCTAACACAGAAATCATGAAGCCTGGGAAATTTATGAAAATTCTGATTACTATTGCAATGAAGCTTGTATACAATTAAGAACTATATTCTCATTTTATTAATTTTAATTAAAATACAATAATATAAATAGTTAGGAGTTTTCTTAATATTAGTTGGAAAAATCTGACACGAATAGTGATTGCAGATCATTTTCTTGACCGTAAAGTTTAACTCATTTTATAACAGATTTACGGTTAGGAGTTGTTCGTAAGGCAGAAACGGCCATCAGTTATGTAAATATATACCTAGCTACTCCGCGAATCCCAGAGTGTAATTTGTATGAAGAAGTTTTAAATTATTCGTAGCACCTGTCTTGAATAAAGGTGTCGGACCATTATCAATATTATTACCAATAACAATTATAAACAGATATAATAAATAATAAAAACTATGTCCCTACCACCAAACCAACAACAGACTTTATTTAAATTTATTAGTCTTCGAGCGCCAGAGCTAAGTGATCCGGAGCACCAAGATCGACGATTTGTTTTTGCCCCAGACTTACAAGATACCGTCTTTTATGATGCAGTAAAAGATCGACTACCAGGAGAAACAAAAGCCTATGCAATGAAAAAAGCAGCGGAGAATTTCACTGCTTTTACTTCAGTATCTAGTTTAGAGTCATCCTTTAAGACTTATAACATAGCGGCGTGGGTGATAAGGAATCGCACCAACTTTGATCCGCTGGTAATGCTTCAAAAAGTTGAATCACTAACTGATCCGGATGCGCAGGAGGTACTTGCGTTGTGGAATAATTTGTTTTATCAAGTTGCGATGCAACAAGATTTTTACGTAAAAGAAATGCTCATGCAGCTGTTGGTGCTTACCCACATGATTAAACAGATCAAAGGCAAAACCAAGGCAGAAACATTGGCGTTGCTTGAGGAGTTGGCAAACGCAAATGTAGTACTGCCTAAAGATTTATTTTTCGAAAATTCGGATACTATAAACCTAGTTCCAACGAATAATAAACCAGTATTCAGCACAAAAGCACTTCGCAGGTCTATTGAAGTGGCAGAAGCTAAAGCTTCACTTAACATGTATGAAGGGGCAGTATCCGAGCTAAAGGTTCTTTCAAGAAATTACAAGGCAGACTATACGAAAGCCTACGACACCTCCACAGCGCTTTATCAAGCCGCTGTCGAACAAGCATATGCGGCTGCAACGCCAGTCGAAAAAGAAGAAACAGAGTGTCCAAGTGGATGCATAGTAAAGTATATTGAGTACACTAATCTTAGGCTTCCCGATTCAAATTATTTTTCACCGCCTAAGGAAATTGATGACCAATTTTTAAAAAGTAAGCTTTCAGAAAACTCATATTATGTTGTTGAGGAATTGGGTTTACTAAAAGAGCTGACTTATGAGGCAATTATTGCAGCAATTGATAAGGCAGCATACAAGGCCAATGAAATCATTTTCGCTGCGATGCCTCAGTCACCCAATGTACTGTTTGTTGGCGGGATGACCTTCCAGTACAATGGTGAAGCACCCCCAGTTTTTGTTGATTCATCACAAATTCCATATGTTGCGAAATTTCAAAGAACCAGTTTTAATCCAGCCAAAGGGAGAGTTATTTTAGCTTTAGACCTGCAGTATCCTGGTGGCGATGTGGTATCGATGGAGTATGAAGCTTCATATCCTGGAAACCCATCGCACAGCGGAACAGTGTATACAGATAGTGCAACAGGCAATTTTGTGGATATAATTTGCTTCAATGGCGCAGACCAGATTACCGTACCGCCGGCAACCGTGGATTTTGATTTTACTGCGACGATTGCACTAAGTAACGGAACAACGTTTGAGCTTGCTTGTAAAATTCCTTTCGCAGTACAAGATATTGTTTCCGGCGTAGCAACAATAATAAATCAGACAAGTGGCACATTTGGCGACGATACTCCTGCATTTGTTCCCAATGGATTTGGAATACGACAGGTGGGGATAGCAGATTACAAAAAAGTTGTTGCTGAAGTATGCTGCTATCGAGAGGCTGAAGTTTCTCATATCGAGAATATAATGGCAAGGGAATTCAAGAGTAAAACAACGACTCGCGAACGTATAGAAGAAGTTACAACGACTGTCGAAAGACAAAAAGAAGTTGAGAATCTCACAGAATCTGCTACTACTGAAAGGTTCGAAATGCAAAGTGAGATTGCTAAGCTTGTAGCGCAACAGAATCAAGCTAGCGCGTATGCAAATATGCACTATGGTTATGGAGAGCATAATACATTAGATGCCGGACTTGCATACGCAAATAATACCACGAAAGAAGAAAGTAACAGCCAGGCAGTAATTCAATCCAAAGAACTAACTCAGAGGGCGATGGAGCGGATTGTTAGCAAGTTCCGTGAAGAGGTTGTAACAAAAATAACAGAGCGCTTCAAAGACGAGAATTCACATATCTTTGATAATAGAGAAGGTGATCACAACGTGTCCGGAGTATACCGTTACATTAATGCAGTCTATAAAAACCAGATTTACAATTATGGCAAGCGACTTATGTATGAATTCATGGTACCGCAGCCTGCTAAATTTTATAACCTGGCGATGCAGGTTGTTTCTGGAACTGCACAGCCTGAAAGTGGACTAATTTCGCTTCCCGCTCCCGCTGATCCGCAAACATTTGGATTGACTAATGCTGCATCGTTGACGATAGGAAATTATATTGGACATGCTGCTCGCTATGCAGCTTCTGTGGAGGCACCACCCGAGTCACCCGTATTTATTGGTAAAGCATATTCGGGACAGGGGGCAAATGAATCACATGCTAAGGAGTTCAATGACTTGAAAGTACCTCCAGGATACGAAGTTTCTACAATTAAGTTTATTTATACCCAGCGTAAAGCGACCCATACAAATCTTAATGCAGATGTAACTATTGCGAACAAAACGTACTGGGTGCCAAAAGGCAGTAGCATTGCAGGATTTCCCACAACAAAAACCGGAATTATATCGGGCACAGACATTTCCAAATATAATCTTGATACTATCCCTGTTTCGGTAGTTGGTTGGGATTTAGGGGCCTATACATTAAATGTTACAGTCGAACTTGTTAGGACTGCGGCATCGTTTCAGGCGTGGCAGATCAAAACTTTCGATGCGATTATGGCAGCCTATCGCTCAAGGGTAGATGAGTATAACGCCCGTGTGCCTGAACTTCAGGAACAGGGCGTAGCAATGTTACGAAGTAATCCATTATTTTATCGACAAATCGAGAAAAACACACTAAAGAAAAACTGTATTTCATATTTGATGCCGCAAAACGGAATGGGAATGCAATTTTATAGTGGCGACACTGCTGGGGATTTTAGCATTACCCAAAACCAGGCAATGGACAATTATGCCAGCAAGGTTAAGTTTATGGAACAGGCATTTGAGTGGGACATAATGAGTTACAACTTCTATCCACCGTACTGGGGAAATCGAAACGAATGGAGCCAGCTTTTTCAGTCTGAATATGACGATCCATTATTTCGAAGTTTTATGCAATCAGGGATGGCTCGTGTGGTGGTCTCGGTAAAACCAAGTTTTGAAAAGGCTGTTATGCATTTTATGGCGACCGGCGAGATTTGGAATGGTGGTCTAGTGCCCGTGTTAGGGGATGAGCTATACATGAGTATTGTTGACGAACTAAAAGAACAAGAATATATCATTGAAGAAACCTGGGAAACTGTGGTGCCTACATCGCTTGTTGGACTGCAGGAAGGCGGGGTAGCAGTGGAAGGCAGTGGATTGCCTTGTGGAGTAGATTGTGAAGATGGCGTTATTTCAAAACTTGTAGATAACACCAGTCAATTGGGTCCTGAAATCATCCCGCCCATTGAATAGATTGGTGGCAGATGTATTAAAGAACATCTAAAATGCAAAAAATCTTAAAATATGTTTACAAAAGAACAATTGGCTAAATGGCGCAATGAAGGATTTGTGTTTGATGATTTTTATGACCAAGCGGCTATTGAGGAAGTGGCCCCCCAAGTCGGAAATAGCGCTAAAAATATCCTTGGATATATGTGGTGTAATGCCAAGGGGAGGACGTTTCCTAACGGCTTTTTAACTTATGGAGAGGAATCGCTTTCGGCAATATTTATGTTTACTGAAAAAGTAAAGAACAGAACTTGCATAATAGATGTCATCAATATTAACACGAATAAAGCTATTTTTCGAAAAAGATTTAAAATTTCCGCTGTTAGACTGCAAGCTAAATTTAATATTGAAGACTTTTTTCAAGACTGCAATGAGCCTATTACAAATTTTCGGATAAGGGTCGTTGTTGATACTGAGCAATATGTGCGTACTTCTAGCGAACCCTTAGTAGCTAACCATGAACATTTAAAAATATGTTTTGTAATTCTTATTCCTAAAATCATGAAAAAGTTCAAGTGGACGACGTCCGTTGAACTTCAAGAAGAATGGTTTACGCATCAAGCAAATAACTATCCGTGGGAAAGCAAACCTAGGCTCAGTTTTTTTTCATTTAAAGATTGGGCGCTATCATTTAACCGGATTCAAGAACTTTATAAAAATAATAAAGATGTATGGAAGTCTGCTAATTCCATTGCCTCTTTAAAAAATGAAATTAGGAAAATGGTAAAGGATGGCTATGCCGTAATGCCGACTAGATTAAATAAATTAGCTTCATTTGGACCTCCTTTTGGAGATGGCACCTTGGTAGAGCACAGTATATTTCCAGAAGAATTGGATCACAAAAGGACGAAAATAAGGGTTCCGCTTTTCGACAAATATTATTTTTCAAGTTTCGAGCACCGAGAGGGTAAATTGTCTCCAGAGCTTGATGATTTTTATGGTGCCATTGCAAATTGTAGCATAAGATTTACTGCCTGTGGAATTTTAGAGTACGTCGACGATCAAACAATCATGGTTACAATTACTGAGCTTGGCGTTTATATAAGAGATGGCTTTGATTTCGTAGGAAGTCAAAGCTTAGGGTATTGGTCCTACAAAGAAGGGGCAGTTACTACCAATATGTTATCTAATGGAAGTTACGTAGGAATATCCAATGGGAACTATCGATCATATCGGAGTGTCACTGGAATGGGCCAAGACTTTTATACGTACTCCGCTATTTTAAAATCGACTCCGAATTTTAAGTTTGCATTATGACGAAAACCAAACATACACTCGTTCAACAGTTTCTTTACACAACTATATTGAGTACCTTCCTATTTATTGTGGCAGCAGAAACCGTTTGGTTTCCTGTCAGATTTAGCCATGCGGATTGGCTTATACCGTATTTTACTCACAGATCAGGACCCTTTGATGAACTCTATTTTGCATTTGTGCATATCTACAGTTATTATCTGCTAACCTTCTGTTATATGACAATTTTCCACATTATACTATATAAATTTGTTCGGGACAGTGATGGGTTTGCATCTAGAATCATCAAGTGGTTACTCTATATCTTGGCAATGTTTACTGCAGGATTTTTACTATTTTTTATAAATTATTTGTATTGGCATGAGCACCAAATGTTTGGAAGTTTTATTAACAATATGACGACGTCGTTTTTATTCTACCTTGAAATGCTTTTAAAGGAAATTAATCCAATAATATTGTATTTTGTTGTTGTTACTATAACAACACTATTGTTTCAGCAAAAAGAACAAAAATAGAGACAGACGATTGATTTAAATGTCGATGCAGGTTTAAATCGATACGGTATACCGTTGGCAAGAATAGCTTCGTTAAATTAAGAGACGCAGCTCAAGAGCGAATTAGTAATTTGGAAAAACTATGAAATATTTATTATTAATAATTTTATGTGTAGGACAGAATCTTTTTGGACAATCTGCTGCGCCGATTTTAGAATGTAAATTCGCTGGCGCATTTGTCATAATCTCCGAATGTACCAATATCGTGGTGGACGACAATTTTATTTATACTGATGAAGGTAAATTTTCATACGAAGAATATCAAGCAGGTCGCGATGAATATACATACGATGTACGGGTTGACGGCATAACTGTAGGCCGCTATATTTATGATCAGAATTTTGCTAAAATTAGTCTCGATATCTCGGTATCGGACGCTAAATTGAGCAGAAAAATGGGAGTTAGTGAAGTATCGGTGCCCTTTATAGCGCAAAACACTTTATGCGATAAAATCTTAAGTGAGATTAAAGGCAATAGTCTTCTTGTTCAGAATCCAGAAGCTCTAAATAATAAAGGCTATTTTCTTTTTAAGCTGGGCTACCATCCAGCTGCACTGATATTACTTAATGAAACGGTTCACCGTTATCCAGACAGGATGGTTGCGTATTTGAACCGCGGTGATATCCTTTGGGCCATAGGGGATAAGAAAAACGCTAAAATAGATTATATTAAGTATGCTGAGATGATGGAAAGCAGCAAGCGTAAGCGTTCACTAGTTCCTAAATATGTTACTAAGAGAATACTTGATTAGCGAAATCGTTGGAGGTCATTTCTGAAAGTCGTCAATGGTACTCTTATGAATCGGAAGATCCAAACATCGCATCTATTATAGTCAGAATATGAATGTGGGTCACGATATTTGAAACTTAATTTTGATGACAATAATATTTGACTAATTGTAAGAAACATAATTCTCACTGACTTCATACGTAGATTTCGAAGCAGATAGTTCAATGATTTTCGATTGATGCTTAAGGTTAATTTTAATTTAGAAGATTTTTCCAAAGATGCGATGAGTCTATTCCAAATTTCCGAACTGATCATAGTTGATTATGAAAAATATATTCATGGTAAGAGACTCAAATTCCCGAAGACCTCAAAAATCTGAAATTACCTTTTTTGATTTTATTCCAAAGAATATGAGAAGGCTTAATTGGTTCAGGGCTACTGAAACTAGTTTGAGCTTAATTATTTTTTTGATTTTTCTTTCATGTAAAGAGGCTAAAACAGAATTTATTCTAGTGGAAAACCGTACTTATAAGTATGTAGCAGACTCAGGTGAAAGACGACTTGAAGAAGTAGTGTTCATTATAAATCCTCCTAATAGAGTAGACGAGTTGTTCAAAGTCATAGCGCAGTACAACGAAAACACAATTAGTAAAGATTCTATTGAAAAAGGATATGATCGCTATGACAGACTTTTTTTTAGAGAATCGAAGACGACGCCACGGGATTTTGTTGATGACGAAGGATTTTCGCCTGATAGGCTTTTTGATCATCTTGACGACTATATCGGCACTTATAGGATGAAGGTGTGCGATCCTGAAAAGAAGTTTCCTAGCTACGAATGGCTTTTTACAGGTGAGGGAGGTTACGCCGATTTTGAGACAAAATATTTCGGGACGCCTTGTAACCGATTTTGAATAACTGCTGCATGTAACACTTCAGCACATTTCTTGTTCTTAACTAGCTCTCAATTAAAATTATGTTCTGAGGGTGAAGTATCACGACATTTTAAAACTTTTTTGATGAAAACTGTTTATAAAATATTTCTTATCGTCATGTTAGCTGTTTTGTGTGGATGTACTAAACATAATCCTAAACGGATTCAAGCTGTAGATTTCGAAGCAGATAGTTTACTTTTTACATTACCTATTGTAAGTAATGATAAAAACATTTATATTGATGAAACTGGTAGAAACCATCTTTTACTTGATAAAAAAATAAAAATAGCAAACAAAGTTTTCAGAGGACAAGACAAATTTAAGGAAGCAAATTTATATATTAAAAGTCATCCCGAACTCCACAACGAAGTAGAATTAATTACATCTGTATCACTTAAAGCAAAAGACGAGCAATTTATTGAAGCGTTCATTTATTCTGATCCGCTTTTTATAAATACAGCATCAGGAACATATTCTCAAACTAACCTAATCTTTCAGGTTGAATATGGAACGGTCTGGAATAGTGGTAAATTACTTAATAGCCTAAAATTAGTTTTTACGGAGCCTGACAATGGTTCAGGATATAAAAAATGGATATTAAGTTATGCTTACGATGCAGAAAGCTGGCTACTTATTGCCCGCGAGCGGATAAATACTAACTTACAGGAACCGCGCAGTTATGGTTATTGTCGGGACACGATAAATTCAAACGTTACTATGCGACGAGCAAAATCTATATATGTAAGTAACGAATTGCTTTACGATTTAACGTGTAATAATTAGTAATGTTACCATATAGTAAAAATAATTAATCTGGTCGTAATTGGACTTTTATTTATCATGTCAGCTTGCGAACACAAAGTGACCAAGAAAGCTTCGTCCGCAAAAGTCGCTTTGAATAATCTAAACCTTGTCGAGAACATTTTAATTTCAGACATTAACAATGATAAAATACAGGACACCATCGCTGTAGTCGCAACTCCTGTAAATAGCGAACGACTTGGGTATAACTTAAAACTTAAAATTAAATATTCAGGAGGTTCCAAAGTTGTAAACATTGATTTAGAAAATGAATTTTCTGCTCTTCAATGGGCTTTTGACACTCGGGAAAATTGGATTTCAATAGGATATTCAGATGGAGTTGTAGGGAAATATTTCGATATCTCGTATGATTTACAAAAAGATCAATTTTTTCTCCGCTATTTTTATTCGGTCAACTTTAGACATCATATAAATCAAATATATGATGTATTTGACCAAGGAAAAATAACGGTGAAGTTGGAAGCATTTAAAGTCTGCAAAGCCATTATAGAAAAACCTATTTACGATACGGTTGAATATTCACCTACTAAGTCTGATGAATGCATAGAGTTACCATACTTTCCTAATGGATCAGGAAGAAGCGAAGGTGCATTATTTTCAATACTTAGTTTACCACCTTTAAAAAACATAAATTAAAATAACCAATGATAGTAAATTAGGGCCCGAGATTGTTTCCTCAATTGAATAAATATTGACAGGATGTTTGTGAGGACACACAGACGTCGTTAAATCATAAAATATGTTTACAAAAGAACAATTGGCAAAGTGGCGCAGTGAGGGATTTATATTTGATAATTTTTATGACCAGGTGGCGGTCAGCCGACCTGCAAACCCAGAAATCGCCACTCCTAAAAATATTGAAGATGACGAGTATAATGAAGTCGAAATTGGTTTTGTTCGATATCTATTTAAAATAAGAAACGCAAATTTTCGAAAATCAGTTATTGAGTACACTAGAATTAGTGGTCCAAATTCAAATGTTCCGCGAGAACGTGTTTTTATAGCGGGCAAAATTTTTCCGATATTAAATATTATTTACAGTGGTGATGACGCTGACGCGACAAAGATTACAATCAAACAATTTTCAAGTTTTAATGAATTACGCTTAAGAGTCGGCGAACAGCGATACTCCTCATATAACATTAATTATATTAGCGTCGATAATGACAAAATCAGAATACTTCTACCAAAATCCGCTGAAGGAATTAATTATGAAAAGCTACTGCTCGACTTTCTTACCAACGGGAGTAACACTGCCCATACTATCGGCGGCGAGTTTCCTGATTATGCGACATATAAGTTAGCTTTACGAGATAAAGCCCAACCTGAAGAGAAATGGCTTGGAGAAGATGGTTGCTGGCTATTTGAAGACCGTGACAAGCCGACTATACGCTGGATAAACGGTTATACCTACATTATAAAGTTCAAAATACAAGGTCGGTTGGCGCCGTTTAAACAAATATTCGATTTTTATAATGCGGTTGACGGATGGATTTTTCGTTTGGGCCACCGGGTTAAGTGGTGTAAAGGCGCAAAAAAACTCGTGGGTGCATTAGCTGGTAATCCTGTATATTTTGGTGGATTGGAAGGCGGCAGTGGAATGATCGCCAATAATGTTGAAACGTTGCTTAATGAGCTTAATATCGGAATCTGCGATTATGCGATACTCAAATTTCACGAATTGATTTTCGGAAAATATGCGACGACCCCTTTAACAGGAATAAGGGCATATGAATGGGACAGGCAATTTATTATTTACGAACAGGGCACGGTCGCAGTGCCATACTATGCAAAAGCATCATCACGAACTATTGCAGTATTTCAAAGTATGGCTGACCGCGATGTGGGCTATGGTCACGGCACTCTAGCCCTTCTCGCTGCACTGTTTTCAGTAGTTTTTCCGGCATTCGATAGTTTTGATCCTAATGGGAATGTCACTGATTCACAATTTAGAATCGATCTGCCACTCTTGATGTTGTATCTGCGCATTCACAAACCCACAGCACCTTCATTCATAAACCATTGTAACGAAGATGGAACATTAAATGAAGAGTATAGAAAAATAATTGAGCCCTATGAAATATAACACCTTTCAAAAATCTTCGCGACTTGTACCGATTTGGCTAATTCACTATTTAATTTATTATTGGCTTATACAGACTGTACTTACATTAACCTCAATGTGGTTTAATGATTATCCATTTATTCCAGAGTGGAGCCTTGCGATTCTCATTTCCCCGCTTGTGGCCGCTGTTGGTTTTGTCGATAGTCTTTTTATTGGTATTCCCGTAGCTATAAGTTACCTCCTAAAATACAAATTCGGATTTTCAGTATTCAAATCATATTGGCTTTCTGCTACTATTTGTTATTGCATGATTCATTTTTATGTAACATATATTGCGAACTCCTCTATATCATTTATGAATTATAAAACCGACGAAAAACTTGTAATTAATAACTTTGTGATCGTCGTTCCAGTACTTGCATTATCGATCTTAATAAATTATATTGTATTTAATTTGCTTTTTGTACGTCACCGGAAAAATTGATATAGATAGTTACGCAAACTTTCCTAACAAAAATGCGCAAGGGGAACTAGTTTCTGTTGGCGGAAGTGTCATGTCATGAACTTTTGTAGTCGTTTATAGATTTCCCAATCTATAATTAAAAGATTTAGACAAAACAATTACCCAAAGCATCGTCTTTACTTTCCTTGAAAATATCGAAATTTCATCAACATCTGGTGGGTGAAACAAATATTCAACGTAGTAATCTCTTCTGAATGTTTTTTTGATAGAGGTAAGAAATTTTATCAATTGTCCCTTCATAGACAGTTTTTCTTTTTCATCTGGAAATATTGAGTATCAGAAATGAGCTTATAGTTTCCTCATCTTTAAGATAACTGAGATTACGATTATCAACTTCATCCTGAACAAATTCAAAACCTCTGTGATCAATATAACAATATGGTGTCACTACTACATAATTTCCATTTGTTAAAAGATAAATGCGAATACCTTTAGTTCGGTAAATATAGCTCATGCGGCCAAAAGCATATCGAAAAACAAGGTTCAAAGAAACCGGTTGATGCTGCTGCCACGAAAGCAAAAATGGAGACACTGAAAAGACGAATTGAAAAGCTTCAGGATTTGCTGATCGATGAGGTGATTACTGTTGCGGAGTATAATAATAAAAAAGAGATTTTCACCACACAACTTTCTGACTTGCAAGATTCACTTCTCACAGATTCATCGAAGCATTTAAGCCAGAGAAGCAAGATAGAGAAAGGGATAAGCAATATTAAATGCTAAGGAAATCTGCCGAAATAACTCAGTACTTGATAAACAGCGTCTAATAAGTTTCGATAACTCCCGAAAATTAGAATTTTCAAACAACAAATGTCGAACTCCAAGAATCAACGATTTACTTTCGTATATGTTGCTGAAAACACCAAGTTAGAGCAAATAAAAACGGGACCATTCAATCAAAATATTGAATTGTCCCGTCAAGTGGAGCCGCCGAGAATCGAACTCGGGTCCAAACAAGCAACTAAAGAGCTTTCTACACGCTTAGTTTCCGATTGAGTTTTCGTTGTGAAGCGAGGCCGGAAACGGCCACAACACACTTAGCTTCTTTATCTCGACCACCGCCCGAAGCCTGCGATGATCCAGGTTTATTTTTACGGTTCCCTCTGATGGACCGCCACAAACCAAGGCTTTCCGAGGGAATCCGGCCTCCCTACCTTGTAGAGACGCGGCTAATCTTACTTTAATTCAGATTATGCAGCCAGAGCGTAGTTATTTTCGCCGTGTAAAAGTGTTGGAACCTTGCTATTAACGAGAATTGGTTCCGATTCTCGGCGTGCTTACTGTCTAATTCGACTTGCTGTCAAAACCAGTCGACCCCAAGTTTAATTGATAATTAATAATTAACAATTAATAAATATGGAGCAAAGATAAGCGAAGTTTACAGTTTACGGTTGACTGTTAACAGTTTTTTGAGGAGCCGGGAACCTGCTGTACGCTACATCTTTTGCCCGCTGGCAGCAGCGGATCAAAAGGATACCGCTTCCATCAGGGCTAGGGCGAACTAGGCATAAGGCAGGGTTCAGGCTTAAAGGTTTAGGGTATATGGAAAAGGGAATAGGGAAAAGGGAAAAGAAAAACAGGGAGATTGTAAAAGCTTGGTTATTCTATAATGACAATCCCGCGGATCCTTGATTACCCCTTTTTTCAACCGTAAATTGTTAACCGTAAACTATTGCCTGATAAACTCAACATCAGCTTTAATCATCACCTGGTCACTCAGCATTGGTTCCGGAAAGTCCGGTCCTATCATAAAATCGGAACGTTTGATCACACCGGTGAACTGAGCACCCGCGGTTGTTGCCTTCGACATCGGGTTTACCAGCGTACTGCGGTACCACATGTCCAGCGTAACAGCTTTCGCAATACCGTGTAATGTCAGGATTCCGGAAATTTGATATCTGTCGGTGCCAACTTTTCGAATCGACGAACTTTTGAATGTCATCGTCGGGAATTTTTCGACATCGAAAAAATCGCTACTGCGAAGATGCTTGTCACGCGCTTCAACATCAGTATCAATCGAAGCCGTCTCAGCCGAAAGTTCGAATGTAGCATCGCTGAAATCGGCCGCACCCGTAGTTGCGGCGGCTGTAAATTTATTGAAGTTACCGTCAATCGTCGCAAGACCTAAGTGCGTGATGCCAAAACTCAATTTTGAATGGTTCGGGTCAGCTTTCCAGTTTGATTGAGCGGAAGAATTGAAAGCGGCCCAAAAGGCCAGAAGGAGAAAAATCTTTTTCATCTGATTAAATTTAGAGGGTTTATCTCTTAAAGTTAATCAATTTTAGCTCATTTTGCAGCAGTAGATTAATTTTGAACGATGAACTATTAACTATGACTAGCTGTCAACTGTGGGCTGTGAACCGGTCACAGCCCCATATCCTCATCTATCTTAAATGGGTAATCCCCAAACAGCGTCGCTAAGAACCGGACTCTATAGGTCTTTTGGCTGTACTTGTTCGACAGCGCAATGATCATGACTTTTTCGTTCTTCAGGTTCACATACGATGCAGTGTTCCCATGCCACCAGCCGTTGTGAAAATAGAAATGCTGGCCGGTGACCCAGTCGATCATACGTATGCCCAGACCATAGTTTTTCTCGCCTTTATGCTCATAGCTGTACCCTACGTAAACCTGCTTGATCAGCTTAGGGTTTAGGAAATCGGGCGAGTAGCGCGCCATATCAAACTTCAGCAAGTCGCGTGGCGTTGAGTAAATATTCTTATCGCCATAAACGGCGTCCAGATGGTCCAACCCAATCTCTACGTTATTCCCTTTATAAGAAGGCACGATTTTTTTTCGGTCTTTGTCATAATCAAAGACAAACGTGTTGCTCATACCCAATGGCTTAAAAATAATCTCACGCATTGCATCGCGGTAGTTCAAACCGGTAACCTTCTCGATTATCAGCGCCAGCATCGCATAATTCGTATTACAGTAGGCAAACTTTTTGTCGGTTTTAAAGTCCAACGGCGTCCCGTGCTTAATAAACAAATCAAGAATATTCTGGTTAGTCAGAATGTCTCTCTTGTTCCAAATCTCTCTCCGATCCACGTAATACGCATAATTCGTAAGTCCGCTGCGGTGATTTAGGAGTGTCTTTACGGTTACCTGATCATACGGAAATCCCTTAAGAATCGTATTGACTTTCTGATCGAGCTCAATTTTTCCGGCGTCGATAAGTTCCAGGATTGCGGTCGCGGTAAGTACTTTGCTTACAGAAGCAATGTGCATCGGCGTTGTCGCAGTGATGTCGGTTCCTTCTTGCTTATCGGCATAACCCTGGTACTTTTCGTAAATGATCTTGCCATTCTTCGCAACAAGCATGCTGATATTGTCATGCTCGCGCCAGGTCTTATTTACAAAACGGCCGATAGCCTCGCGTTTGCCGCTGAGGTAACCTGGAGGAAGTTTTGACGGCGGGAACTTATACGCACCCATCCGCACCATCGTGTCAGTTGATTTTTCAGTAGTATCGGCGGCGGACTTTTCCTTTTTTGAACATGAGGCAGATAATAGCAGGAATGAAAACAGGAGTATAGCAGGGATAAATCGGAATGTCATTTCAAAATCTTAGAATAGCAAATATAGCCAAAGCCAACTTTTGAGGCCGGACATAATTGTTAATGATTCTCTAAAGTCGTTTAAATTTATTCACTATTTACAAGGGTTTTCAACAATCGCAGGAACACATCACAAAAAACGTTTGCGGGACATTTTCGGAAGGCTTACTTTTGAAACCCAACAAAAAAACACATGAAATTCGGAATCATCAAAGAAAGAAAATCGCCACCCGACAGACGCGTGGTTTTTACACCTGAAGAGCTTGGCCGACTAATAGCGGAACACCCTGAAGCCCAGATAAAAGTCGAGACTTCCGATATCAGGATATTTTCCGACGAACAATATCGGAAAGCCGGAATAGAAGTCACCGATGATGTATCCGACTGTGATGTGCTGTTCGGGGTAAAAGAAGTGCCGATCGACGCGCTGATCCCCGATAAAAGCTACTTTTTCTTCTCGCATACAATAAAGAAGCAGCCGCACAACAGGAAACTGCTTCAGGCAATCCTGCAAAAGAATATCGACTTATACGATCATGAAACAATTGTCGACGCCAGTAATCACCGTCTCATCGGCTTTGGGCGTTATGCCGGGATCGTTGGCGCCTATAACGGAATCCGAGCATTCGGAATCAAATTCGAACTGTTCAATCTGCCCAAAGCAGAAACGCTCCCCGGAAAGGACGCGCTTATAGAGAGGCTGCGCCGACTCGTGCTTCCGCCGATAAAGATCGTGCTGACGGGTAACGGTAAAGTAGGCAAGGGCGCAAAGGAGATCCTTGATGCCATGAAAATTAAGCAGGTGTCGGTTGAGAATTTTCTTTCCAAAGTATATTCAGAACCGGTTTATGTCCAGCTTGACGTACTTGACTATAACCGCCGCGCCGATGGAAACCCTTCTGGAAAACAAGATTTCTATATCAATCCGGCTGCCTACGAATCCGACTTCGAAAGATTTACAAAAGTATCGGAAATCTTTATCGCCGGGCACTTCTGCGCAAGCGACGCTCCGGTAATCGTTACGCGTGCAATGCTGAACGCACCTGACAATAAGATAAAAGTCGTTGCCGATATTTCCTGCGATGTCGACGGTCCTTTAGCCTGTACGTTGCGCGCATCAACAATTGCAGAGCCTTTTTATGGTTACCTGCCATCGGAACATGCCGAGGCCGACATGTTTCACCCTGCAGCGATTGTGGTAATGGCTGTTGATAACCTTCCGTGCGAACTCCCCAAAGACGCGAGCGAAGGCTTTGGCGAAATGTTCATGCAACACGTAATCCCAGCATTTTTCAATGGCGACAAAGATGGAATTCTTCAACGGGCAAAGATTACCGAAAAAGGCAAACTGACGCCAAGATTTGAATATCTTCAGGATTACGTTGACGAATGATAATTTAAGAAAACTTTAAAATGGGCTGTCAATAAACTGACAGCTTCTTTGTTTGGCAACCGTGGTAATTTAGGAAATCAGATTTTTGAAAGCTTTTTCGTTAATAACTTAATTGTGCCGTTGTTGTGAGGTACGCATATATAAAGGATATTTATGGAGTGTAACGAGACCAATCAATTAATAACCACACTTCATGAGTAAGAACCAGTCCACCACTAACTACCCCGCGCTGTATACACTTATTACCGTCTTTTTCTTTTGGGGTTTTATAGCCGCAGGAAACAGTATTTTCATTCCATTTTGTAAAAGCTATTTCTCGCTCGACCAGTTTCAGTCGCAGCTAATCGATTTTGCATTTTACACGGCTTATTACCTGGGCGCGTTGCTGCTGTTTGCATTTGGAGCTTTGAATGGTAAGGATCTAGTTGGAAAGTGGGGCTACAAACGCAGCATTGTCTACGGATTGCTATTTTCTGCGCTTGGTGCGGCTGCAATGATAGTCGCGGTCCAAGCAAATGTATACGCCGGTATGTTAACCGGGTTGTTTATCGTTGCACTGGGATTCTCACTCCAGCAAACTGCTGCAAACCCGTTTGCCGTACTTTTGGGCGATCCTAAAACGGGAACAAGCAGGCAAAATTTAGCAGGTGGAGTTAATTCTTTTGGCACTACGATCGGTCCGTTAATTGTAGGTTTTGCGTTGTTCGGAACAACCGCCGCACTAACCGACGACCAGATCAAGGGGCTCGAACTTGACAAAGTTATCCTGCTGTACCTCGGTGTCGGAATATTATTTATAATAGCAGCAGGTGTATTTTTCTTTTCAAGAAAGCTGCCTGCCGGAGTCTCTATTGAGCCGATGGAAAAAGCAAATAAAGCGTTGATAACACTTATTGTAATGACGGGTTTGCTGGCAATGACTTTTGCGCCGGTGTTTAATAGCTATAAAAGTGACGAAGCGAAACAAATAGAAAGTTTAGAAGATGAAATAGAAGCCATCAATATGCATTTAGCCGTGTCGATGTATCCAAATCCATCTCCGGCACTCGACAGAATTAATAGTTCAATAGCCGGGAAACAGTCGCAGATACAAGTTTTGAAACACCCGCTTGAGCGATATCGGATGTACTGGTTGTCGGGTGCGCTATTAATAGTAATTGGCGGATTACTGTTTGCCAATGCAAGTGCAAGGAAGCGAAGCGAAGGTTGGGGCGCAATGCGATATCCGCAGTTGGTTCTGGGAATGTTAGCCATCTTTACTTACGTAGGCGTTGAGGTCGCCATCGGGAGCAACCTTGGCGAGTTACTGCGAATGCCTAACTTCGGTAGCCATGCATCGTCGGAAATTGCACCTTATATCTCGATGTACTGGGGCAGTTTGATGATCGGGCGCTGGGCAGGCGCTATCAGTGTTTTTAACCTGAAAGGCAACAAAAAAGCCCTTGCGCTTGTCGTTATTCCTTTGATTGCCTTTTCCGTTATTATTATTGTAAACACGATTGCTCAGAAGGATATGACACCACTTTATTATTATGTATTCTGCGTGCTGTTGCAAATTGCGGCGTTTTTTCTTACGAAAGACAAGCCCGCGCGTACCTTGATGATCTTTGCGGTCCTGGGTGCAATAGCGATGACAATCGGATTACTTACCGACGGGACAATTGCGATCTACGCATTTTTGTCGGGCGGATTGGCGTGCAGCATTATGTGGCCTGCAATCTTTAGCTTGTCGATTACCGGGTTAGGAAAATATACGGCGCAAGGTTCCGCGTTCCTGGTCATGATGATTTTAGGCGGCGGGATTATTCCGCCGATCCAGGGTAAATTATCCGATATCATCGGAATCCATTCATCCTATATTGTTACCGTTATCTGTTTCTGTTACCTGGCGTTTTTTGCGTTTGCAGTACGATCCATTTTGCGCAAACAAGGAATTGATGTTGATACAATTGAATTAGAAGGAACGCACTAAAAAATAGTTATGAACACCAACCTAAAAATTTTGGCATCTACACTTATTGTTTGCCTCAGCATTGCATGCGAACAGCATAAACAGAACACGATAACCGAATCGGGAACCGAAGTGGTTAAGGTACGCACGCCGCATCAAGACACGATCAGTAAGGTTGAAGAACCGGCAGCCGGGACAAAATCGGTTGAAGGTACCGTGACCAGCATAAACAACGGCAAGGACGGCTATACGGCAAAAGTTGAAACTGCCAACCACCAGTTCTATAATGTCACGATAAGCCACTCAAACCTAAAAGACCACACCCAATATAAAGAGGTTAAGATCGGCGACAAACTGAGGGTTACCGGCGACTACTGGAAAATGGGCGAGGACCACCAGATTACCGTTCGTCAAATAGATTAAAAAAAGCCGGATCAATTGCAATGTCCGGCTTTCCAATTCTTATAGAACCCTAGCTATTGTTCGATTCCCAGTCGATTTTTCTTGAGAAATACATAACCAACGCAAGAATCAGGAACAATCCTATACTTCCAACCAGCAGCGCATAGTCTTCAAGCTGGATAATGACATATAGGAATGTATAAAGTATGGTCAGTGCAATTCCAATGAAGGCTAGAAACTTTTTGTTCTTCAGGATCGACACCGAGTAGAGCGAAATCAGTGCAACCACCGAGCTTCCGGCAATTATATAGGCGAAAGTGAAACTACTGTGTTCTGTAATCGAAATCAACAACGTATAGAACATTATCAACGCGATACCAATCATCGAATATTGAAAGATATGAATCCGGATTTTGCTTATCGATTGAATAAGGAAGAATACCAGGAACGTGAGTCCGATTACGAGAAACCCGTATTTCGACGCCCGTTCATTTTGCTGATATTCATCAACAGGCGTAATAAAATCTACCCCAAATGCATACGGTTGCAGATCTGGTAGGGTTCCGAATGACTGCTGCGCGAATGGGCGGTTCAGATGCAAAACCTGCCATTGTGCCTCAAAACCTGTATCGCTGATGCGCTTGTTTTTTTCATCTGGAATATAGTTTCCGACGAACGAAGGCGAATGCCAGTTTGATTTCATTTTGGCTTCCGTTGTCTTTCCGATCGGCGCAACCTTTATCTGGCTGCTACCGTTATAATTGATGCTAAAGCTGAACGGCACCCGCTTGTCACTACGCAACGCGGCGATATCTACAATGCGTGTTTCAAGGGACGCCACCTGATCGCCAACCGCACTTTGCATCGGTTCCATACGATACGTTTTTCCTCCTAAATTAAAGTTTACCTGACTTTTGATGCTCTTCATGTTCGTCGTCCGGATCATCACCGTCGCCTTGTCCCAGATGACATCCTCGTTGGGAATCGAATTCAGGTCGAAATTTGGTCGCGTATAGCTGCCTGAGAAGTCCATGGCAGCTTTGAACACATTTGATCTGTAGAGACTTCGCTGAAGTGGCGTCGACATGTTTGCCGTGGTCGTGTTTTTTAGTTCGTCGGGAAAAAAATACGCGAAGTGCGTTTTGGCGGCCCGTGCCTTGACCGTTTCGCCCGTTTTTTGGTTCACTGTTACACTTTCGGTATACGTCTTATATGGCACCTTTAGGATCGGCCCGTAGAAGTAAATGCTTTCGCCCCATTTCTGCGAGGTCTCGGCAATCACCTCGTCCTGTCGCCGCGACCGCTCTTCGATAAGATTCTGTACGAGCGTTAATGGGACCAATAGTATCAGCGTCAATGCGCCGATCATTATCATTTTTGCTGTTGTCGAATGTAGAAAAGAACTTCGCGGACTCATTTGGTTTTCCATTTTGTAATTGTTTTAAGATTCATGAATTTACTTTGTAATTCAAAGTCAATAAATAAAAAAATAAGCGCCGGCGGCCACTATAATTTTAAAAGTACTTTGTAAGTCAAAGTAAACGATAAAAAAATTAACCGCCAATACTATTTCCAAATATTTATAAAAAAAAGAAACCGCCCCATGGGCGGCTTGATTAGAAGGTATTTATCGTGGCCCGAATAGCGACGAGTTTTCTCATCAGGCTTTCGAAATAGTCGAGGTGCAGCATATTTGCGCCGTCGCTTTTGGCATTGGCAGGGTCAAAGTGGGTTTCGATAAAGATCCCGTCGACGCCAACAGCTATTCCTGCTTTGGCGACAGTTTCAATCATATCGGGACGACCACCTGTTACGCCTGCTACCTGGTTAGGCTGCTGGAGCGAATGCGTGACATCGAGAACGGTAGTCGCATACTGCTGCATCGTCGGGATTCCGCGAAAATCCACGATCATATCCTGATATCCGAACATCGTTCCGCGGTCGGTTACCATCACGTTCTCATTGCTGCAGTCCAATACTTTCTGCACCGCATGTTTCATGCTTTCAGGACTCATGAACTGCCCTTTTTTCAGGTTCACTGTTTTTCCTGTATTTGCTGCCGCAACAACCAAATCGGTTTGACGTACCAGAAAAGCCGGAATTTGAAGCACATCCACATATTGCGCTGCCATCGCCGCGTCTTCGCTGGTATGGATGTCGGTTATTGTCGGCACATCAAAAGCCTCTGAAACCTTGCGTAATATCTTGAGCGCCTTTTCATCGCCTATTCCACAAAAACTATCGATTCGCGACCGGTTCGCTTTTTTAAAAGAGCCTTTAAAAACAAAAGGAATTTTAAGATCATCAGTAATGACAACTAACTTTTCAGCAATTTGAAAGGCCATTTCTTCGCCTTCGATGGCACAAGGGCCGGCCAGTAGGAAGAAGTTCCCGCTGTTGGTATGTTTGATCCCGGGTATGTTCTGAATATTCATATGTTTTGTTTTGGCAAAGATAGCGATTTACTGGTGCTTTTAATTCCGCAGATAGGCGCGGAGTGAATAGGGAACCCAAAGAAAAACACAACGAAACTCTGTGAGCTTCTATGCCATTTCGTGAACCTCCCTGTAACTACTTCTTCAACGAGAATCCTTTTGGAACCATTAACACACCGCGCTCATACATATTGATATAGAGCCGCACCGGCTTTGTAAGTCCTTCCCAAGACACCTCGTATATATCGATAAAGCCAGCGCCTATCTCGGTACGTTTTGTTGGAAACGGACAGCAACTGTCGACTTTCTCATACGTTATCTTCTCCCCATTTGGACCGGCTAGCGCACGCAGGAAACGCTGCTGGTTTATATTCTCATCCTTCGTGCTTTTATAGAAAACGTTCACCGGAAAGTTGGGATCGTAGCCATAACGGGAATCGGTCGCGAACGCGGTCAGTACAAAAGCGTTGTCTTTGTTCAGCGTCGGAATAGGAGCATTGTCGTCAATGTTCTTGATAGTCGATTTGGTGCTGACGCATGAGGTTACAACCGTAAGTACTATCCACAAGCTTATTATTTTTCTCATTGCTGATTGTTTTTAGTTTTGGCAAAATAGGCCACGGCGGCCGCAGTCACGATACCCATTGATAACGCAAACTGGCTGCTTTGGTATATATAACTTTCAAGATTAAAATACATAACGGCTGCGCTACGGCTTAAATATCCCGACTGAACTTTGTATTCGACCATGTTCGGAAGGAACTCCGGTGCAATCAATTTATGGATGATGATCTGGCACAGCGGACTCAATACCGTGATTACAACCGTGAGGTAAACTCCGGAAACAAAACCTTGTCGCCAGCTCATAATTCCTTTGTAATATTTGATGCTTTTTTCGCGCAATGCGAGTACGTAAAGGGCAATGGCAACAAGCGCAAACAGGTTGGTATATAGGGCATAGTTCCCGATCGACGTGCTGTAGAAACCCAACGTTCTCTCAAGGATAGCCCAGGCTAAAATGGCTATTGCGAAGAGAATTCCCCACTTGATCTCGATGCTGAATTTCCCCATTTATTCAGTATTTTTCTGATAGTCCAAAGTTAGCAGTTTATTTTTAATGGACGATGTCGCACTAGAGATTGTGGTAATTGTTATTTTTGTATAAAAACGAAAATGAATGCAATTTTCTACACTTGGCCTTGGTATGTTTCGGGCTTTCTGATCGGGCTGATCATGCTCGCATTGATATACTTCGGCAAAACCTTCGGGATGTCGTCTAACCTTCGATCGTTGTGCACAATTGCAGGCGCAGGAAAGTTTGTCGAATTTTTCAACTTCGACTGGAAAGCCCAGCGTTGGAATCTCGCTGTTGTTGCCGGCGCAATCCTGGGCGGGTACGTTGCCGCGCATCACATGAGCGACCCTTCCAACGTTTCTATAAATCCTGATACGGTTGCGCAGCTTCAATATCTCGGTATCGATGCGCCTGAAGGCAAGCTGCTGCCGGATACTTTTTTCGGAAACGACGTTTCCAATTATCCGAAGATGGTCTTCGTGTTGCTGGTCGGCGGGGTGCTTGTGGGCTTCGGAAGCCGGTACGCCGGAGGTTGTACTTCGGGCCATGCCATTTCTGGGTTGAGCAACCTGCAAGTGCCGTCACTAAAAGCCGTAATCGGATTCTTCATCGGCGGATTGTTAATGGCGCACTACATTCTTCCTCTGATTTTCAACAAATAAGCCATGGTAAAAGCACTAAAATATCTAATCACAGGTTTCATATTCGGAATTGTTCTCACAAAATCGGAAGCCGTTTCGTGGTATCGCATTTACGAGATGTTTCATTTTCAGTCCTTCCACATGTACGGAATTATTATGACTGCAATTGCCACCGGATTTCTCGGAATCCAACTGATGAAGCGCACGAAGATGAACGATATAAAAGGATCACCAATCGCTATTGCAGACAAAGAACCGGGATCAGCCCGGTACTGGATAGGCGGACTCCTGTTTGGCCTCGGCTGGGGTTTGGTTGGCACTTGCCCGGGTCCGATTTTTATTTTGCTTGGCGCCGGGTTCTGGCCCGTAGTCATTATTTTGGTTGGCGCTTTGTTTGGAACGTTTCTGTATGGTTTATTCAAAACGAAACTGCCACACTAGAAACCGGAACCTAAACGGGAACGGTATTTAATAAAAAAATCCTAAAATTACCGGATAAAAAGCGGTGTCGGGCTATTTTTTCTAAATTTGAGTGTAACCTAAAAAAATATAAAATGAAAAAGATTCGAATTGCACTTGCGTCTATAGCTGCGGCCGGACTGATGCTGTCGTGTGACAAAGATGATGACGGGAATAATATTGCGGCCACTATAGAAGGCAAGTGGACGCCCACTCAAACTATTACGGTAACCGATGGCGATCAAAATGTGACACAATATTCCGGCAACCAGCAAGGATGCGATAAGGATTATTGGGAATTCCGTAATAACAATGTCTATCGCGATGTGGTATATGTTATGAATGTCGAAGACGAGTGTGAGGAAGCCGAGGCTGCTTCAACCTGGTCGAAAACAGATAATACCCTTACAATAACGGACGTAAACCCTGATCCGGCTGTCACCTCACCTCCAGATGCCGGCGTGTATGAAATAACAAAGCTTACCAACGGCGAATTGCGTTTAAAATCAACCGCAACAGTGGGTGGAGTCGATTTCGAAGTTACTAAAGTTTTTAAGAGAGTGTAAAGTCAGGACATCAAAAAAAATCCTTAACCAATGTTAAGGATTTTTTTTTAAATTATTTCGGCGCTTAGGCCCGCTTCCAACAGCTGGGTGCACTGCGGTTTCAGTTCGTCGAGTACACCGGTCTTTACCGTACATTTTCCTTTGTAGTGTACGATCAGCGAGCATTGTTCAGCTTGCTCAGGCGTGTGGTGGCAAACCCGGATCAATGTTTCGATCACGTGGTCGAATGTGTTCACATCATCGTTAAACACCACGATTTCGTTATTTATAGAAACTGCTGCGCTGACTTCCGATTGTTCTAATACCTGTTCTTTTGCCATATCTAATTCTGTTTCGGCTTCCTGTATTTCAGGGAAACCCAATTATTCCGTTGTAGATTCTTTTCGAATGTGAGTCCGTTAGCTGTGCAAGCTTCATCAATAAAAGGCACATCTTCGGCGTAAAAGCCACTAAGCAACAGGATTCCGCCGCGATTCAGACATTCCGAATATTGAGCCATATCATTAAGCAGGATGTTTCGGTTGATGTTTGCGATAATTAAATCGTACAACCTGCCCTTCAGAAGCGCTGCATCACCTTCGTAAACGGATATCATGCCGCAATTATTGCGCTCGGCATTCTCAATCGAATTCAGATAACACCAGTTGTCTATGTCGATCGCATCAATTGGTGCCGCGCCTTTTTTCTCGGCTAAAATGGCAAGAATGGCTGTGCCACAACCCATGTCAAGTGTTTTTAGTCCGGCAATGTCGGTTTCCAGCAAATGCTGGATCATCATGTGTGTCGTCTCGTGATGCCCTGTTCCAAAACTCATTTTAGGTTCGATGACTATGTCGTATTCGGCGTCAGTTTTGGGATGAAACGGTGCACGCACGTGACATTTGCCATCAACATCGATCGGCTCAAAGTTCTTCTCCCATTCCTCATTCCAATTTACCTGCTCGATTTCCTCCACCTTGTAGGAAATCACAAACTCGGGCGACCGCAAAATATAGAGATCGTCTAATATATCTTCCGACCACAGCTGTTTTTGCACATAAGCAACAATTCCAAAGTCGGTTTCCACAAAACTTTCAAAAGGTTTTTCTCCCAATTCGGCTATTAAAATTTCAGATCCAAGTTCTTTCGGCTCGACCGTAAAATGATAACCGAGGTAAGAGATCGCCATAACGTTAGTTTTCCGCAAAGGTAATATTATCTTAATATTGTACCTTTAAATTAACATTAGTTTTGCCTACAGATAATGGTTACCTAATACAATCTTAATGAGGAATTTAATTGCTTTAGCGCTCATTTTTGGCGCATTTTCATTACAGGCGCAAGTTACGCTTGAGCAGAATAAAGACGAAAACGACCTAAGATTATCGGCACTTCCGTATTATAGTTACGGCAAAGGTCTCGGAATGACTTCACCTGATAGCCTGTTTCAGTTAAATATCCGTTTCCGGATGCAAAACAGGGTTACTTATATTGACAACGAAGGTGAAGATCCGGCTTATGACGGGCAGATCCGCCGACTGCGGCTTCGTCTTGACGGCTATGTGGGCAACCCAAAATTTCTTTATGCAATCCAGTTGTCATTTGCTCCAGGCGATGTCGGTGAAATCAGAGAAGGTGAGAATATCAACATTATCCGGGATGCAGCGGTGTTTTACCGGCCAAGCAAACACTGGAACATTACGTTCGGTCAAACTAAACTCCCGGGGAACCGCCAACGCGTGAACTCATCAGGCGGATTGCAGCTTACTGATCGATCGATCAATAACGCCCGGTTTACAATTGATCGCGATTTCGGTTTCCAGGTACATCATCTGAACGAATACACCGACCGCTTCTCGTATAACTTGAAAGCGGCTGTGTCGACCGGTGAAGGCCGTAACATTACAGGCAAAGCCGATGATGGTGTTGCCGTTACCGCAAAAGCTGAGATCTTTCCACTTGGAGCCTTTACAAAAGACGGGACGTACTTTGAAGGTGACCTTGTTCGTGAGAAAAAACCGAAGCTGATGTTTTCCGGAGCGCTTCAACAAAATAACAACGCCCGGCGGACACAGGGCCAACTGGGCGAGGATCTTTTTGAACAGCGTACGATGCGATCGGTCTTCCTGGATGCGATGTTTAAGTACAACGGCTGGGCTGCGATGTCGAGTTATATGTCGCGCACCACAAGCGACAATGCCATAACGTTCAATCCAGAGGATCTGACCCAATCGAATTATGTATACACCGGAAGCGGCTTTGACTATCAGCTCAGCTATAACTTCCCAAGCAACTACGAGATTATCGGTAGGTACTCAATACAGAAAGTAGGCCAGGACATTCGCGAGCTTGCTCCGCATACGAAGGAATACAGCATCGGCTTAACCAAGTACATTTGGGAACACGCCTTTAAATTACAAACGGAATTCACGTATGACACGCTGGACTTTTCCGACGGTACTTCACGAAACAACTGGTACGTCCGGTTTCAGGTAGAAATCGGGATCTAGTTCACGCTCGCGACTTTGTCGGTTGACACGTTGAAGACGAAAATCTTGTTATAACGTTTGTCGCCGGCTTCGTACATGTACGTGAACTGGTTTTTCTCGGGGTTGTAGGTTAGCTTCCCCTGAAGAAGTTTCGAACGCAATGACCAGGAACCTTCGTTCTCTTTTGATGTAAATTGTGTAATTGACCCGTGGTACATACGTACAACACCATTGTCAGTAAGGCTGATCACGACATAGCCGTTGCTTTTTGATCCGATTTCACGGATGTCAATCAGGGAGTTTTCATACTCGGTTTCCCGAAGTTCGTAATCGTCTTTCTCGGCGTTCCACATATAGAACTGGCGGGAATCGGAAATAAAGCGGGTTTGTGAATCAACTTGCGCGAACGAAAGCGCGCTGAAGAGAAGGGCAAGTAGGGCAAGAGACTTTTTCATGGGAATTATATAACGATTTAGGGGAAATTATATAAAATTTTCATTGGGTCAAAAGTATACATTTTTTTCAATGATGATGCAGTTGATCGGCTTTTTTCGTCATTTTAACTATTTTTTACAGAATTTAGGCACAAAAAAAGCTCTGACAACGCAGAGCTTGAGGTTTTGAAAGTGCGCTGATTTTATGCTGAGGCTACAATAGCTGCAAAATCGGCCGCTTTTAGCGCCGCGCCACCAATTAATCCGCCGTCGACATCCGGCTTTGAGAAAATTTCTTTTGCGTTTTCAGGTTTTACGCTGCCGCCGTAAAGGATCGGTACATTTTCTGCAACCGTACTCCCATATTGTTTTCGGACCGTCTCACGGATAAATTCATGCATTTCCTGTGCTTGTTCAGGCGAAGCAGTTTCACCGGTTCCGATTGCCCAGACGGGTTCGTACGCAAGCACAAGGTTCTCCCATGATTTCTCGCCGATGTGAAAAAGTCCGTCGCGCAGCTGGTTCTCCACGACATTAAAATGGTTGTCGGATTGCCTATCTTTAAGTTCTTCGCCGAAACAGAAAATAACCGTCATATCGTGTTTTAAAGCGGTGTCGGTTTTATAAGCAATGATCGAATCGGTTTCATGGAAATAGGCACGACGTTCGGAATGGCCTAAAATCACGGTGTTCACACCAATGCTCTTTAGCATATCGGCCGAGATTTCTCCGGTATAAGCACCGTTTTCCGCCTGATGCATGTTCTGAGCGGCAACGCCAATGTTGGTGAATTCCAGATGGTCTACGGCAGAGGCGAGGTTTACGAAAGTGGGTGCAACAATGACTTCCACTTCAGCGTCTTCAGGAAGCTTGTCGATAAGTTCGTTCAGCAAATCTTCGGTTTCTTCAGCGTTCTTGTGCATTTTCCAGTTTCCGGCAACAATCTTTCTTCTCATTATTTCAGTTGATTTAAGGTGCTGTTTATTAGATCAAAGTCGGTTTCAATGGCACGGTAGAGTTTAATTTTGCCGTCTTTATCCAATATCATATATCGCGGAATCCAATCCAGATCGACACTTTTACCAAACGTTCCTTTCATTCCTTCCGGATCTGTTACCAGAAAATGGTCGCCTTTCAGTTCGTGTTTGCTAATTCCCGCCTGCCACTTTTCAGCAGTTTTGTCAAGAGAAATAAATACATAAGCTACTTCCGGATGATCAGCCTGCAGTTGCTTTAGCTTCGGCATCGCCTTCACGCAATCGCCACACCATGAGGCCCAAAATTCGATGACAACGGCTTTGCCCCTGTGCGCTGCCATGATATCGGCAAAAGCCTTATCAGTTCCATCCAAACTCTGTAGTTCGTATTTCATCGTTTCATTGGAAAATGAAGATTTTTGTGCCTGGGAGCACGAAGCGGTTACCATTGCGGCAAACAGGAAAATGGTTATAATTTTCATTGGAATGTTTTTGGCAAATTTACGGAATGGCGAACAGAAAGCTGCTAATAAGATATTAAAGTCTATTCCTCGGCCTTCTTATTCAGCTCGTCTTCCAGGAAAGGGACAGGATTGTTTTTCCGGCGTTTTTCCTTCCGGTTTAGGTATATAAGGTGTTTAATCAGCAAAACTATCGAGAGCAACGCCAATATCATTAATCCGCATCCTACAACGATGTGGAAAGTGCGGCCCAGCGGCGGACTCTCCATCGGTGCGATCGAGTTCAGCATGTATTCCCCGGCAAAAAACATAATTACACACAGCACGAGTGCCCTGTAACAGCTTTGCCTTTCTTTTTTAAACATCACTTTTTATTTAAGGTCGATATCAGCCGCGTCCTTCCAATGCAACTTCTGCCGGATCGTACCTTTTTCCAGGAGCACCAGACTCGGATTAGCACGTTCAATCGTTTTTAGCGTTGTTACATCACAAAAATAAAAGTCGAATGTTAGCCCGTATTTCTCTTTGGTACGCGCAATCTCATCCTCAAGTGCTGCCGTCATTGCAATCACCTTATAGCCTTTTGCAGTTGCAGTCGTTTTAAGGTCTTCAAGTTTCGACATTCCTTCAGGATCTGCTTTTGAAAGATCGTACGCTACGAAGACCAACAGTTTGGGCTCCTGAAGCAATTCATCTTTGTAATCAGAACCATCAAGCTCCATGGAAAAGTCGTGGATCGGCGGAATGTAGCCTTGCGTAATGATCTTGTCCTTCCGGTCGACAAATTCGGCTCCTTCGGGAACTTTCATCGCCATCACATCATCCTGTGTAAACTCGGTGTCCTTGCCATTGACTTTATAGATGAAGATCATTTCGGTTACCGACTTAGGCGCGCCGGCGGGTATGGCCATGCCTTGCTGAATGTTGTTGCCAACTTTATATGCGCGGAAATCCACGATCGGAAGATGGTTCAGCACCCAATAACCCATAAAAATACAACCCGCAACACTCAAGTATACCAGCGTATTTCGCACTGCTTTTGGGAAAACAGGCTTTATCAGGTGCTTGTTAAATACCAATATCAATATAAAAAACAGCAACACCACATCTTTTGTAAACGATTGCCACGGCGTAAGTTTCAGCGCGTCGCCAAAACAGCCACAATCGGTGACTTTGTTGAAGTAAGCCGAATAGAACGTCAGGAACGTGAAGAAAACGATCATCAAAAGCAGGCTCCATATCGTAAAACGACGTTGATAACCCAACAGCAGCATGATGCCGAGTACCGTTTCAAATATCACCACAAATAGCGCTATCGCCAGGGCGTACGGAATCAGTGCCGGCATGTTCAACACCGTTTCACCGAAATATTCTTCTAGCTTATACGAAAACCCTACAGGATCGTTTAATTTGATAAGTCCCGATATTATGAATAAAAGGCCTACGAATATCCTTGAGAACTGGGTGATGATATTTCTCATAATTTATTTGTTGAAGTCCATTAAAATAAGAGCAAATACAGAGTAATTGATTATGTCCTGATAGTTGGCGTCGATGCCTTCCGAAACAATGGTTTTGCCTTTGTTGTCTTCGATCTGCTTTACCCGAAGCAATTTCTGCAGAATCAAATCCGTTAACGAACTAACGCGCATATCGCGCCACGCCTCGCCGTAATCGTGGTTCTTTGCTTCCATAAGCGACTTGGTCAGTGTGATTTTTTCATCGTACAATCGGGTTGCTTTTGGAGTGTCAACATCTGGCTGATCGGCAACACCAAGATCCAATTGGATCAGGGCCATTACCGAATAATTTATAATTCCGATAAATTCGCCTGTTTCGTCTTCGTCGATCTTGCGGATGTCATTTTCCTGGAGGCTCCGGATGCGTTGTGCTTTTATAAAGATCTGGTCGGTTAAAGACGGCAATCTCAATATCCGCCAGGCGCTTCCATAATCTGACATTTTATTGATGAAAAGCGAGCGGCATTTTGCAATAACATTGTCGTATTCCTGCGCCGTATTCCTCATTATCGGTATATTTGTAATCAACTTTTTTTTCAAAAATAGGAATTATTTTGTTTAATGCTGTGCCATGCCGGACTATTGTTTGGCCACCGTCGCAAACAATATCACAGTTAAACGATAACTACATGACAATCAATTGTAAAGGCAAGATTATCGACCTTAAGACTCCTAAAGTAATGGGCATTTTAAATGTGACACCCGACTCGTTTTACGATGCTGGAAAGTACAACAGCCTTAACGGATTGTTAAAACGGGCAACCGACATGCTTTCTGCAGGTGCGACATTTTTTGACCTCGGCGGATATTCATCAAAACCACATGCCGAGTATGTCTCCTTTGATGAAGAGCTGCAACGGCTGCTTCCCGCGTTAGATGCGTTAAGCCATGAATTTCCTGATGTACCGATTTCTATTGATACTTTTCGAAGCGGCATTGCCAGTGCTTGTGTCGATCACGGAGCAGCAATGATTAACGATATTTCGGCTGGAAGCCTTGATACGGATATGTTGGAAACGGTTGCCAGGCTTCGCGTGCCGTACATTATGATGCACATGCGCGGCAATCCCCAGACCATGCAGCAACTCACGCAGTATGATGATATTGTAAAGGAAATGCTATTCTATTTTGCAGAAAAGGTTGCTGCAGCAAGAAGCCTTGGCATTAACGATATTATCATCGACCCCGGGTTCGGGTTCGCGAAAACGCTTGAGCAGAATTATGAAGTGATGCAGAAACTTCAGCTTTTTGAGATGCTGGACCTTCCGCTGCTTGTGGGTGTTTCACGAAAGTCAATGATCTACAAAGCGTTGGGAATCAACAGTGAGCAGGCTTTAAACGGAACAACAGCCTTACACATGGTGGCGCTTTCACGCGGAGCGAAAATTCTTCGGGTTCACGATGTTAAGGAAGCCGTTGCTTGTGTAAAACTTTTTGAACTGGTGAAATAGTCGGAACACTGGCTTTATTTTTTACTGATTGGGAACTACCGATGGTGATAGGGCTCATTCTTCAATATCGTGAAGCCACGATACAACTGTTCGATGAAAAACAGCCGCACCATTTGATGCGAGAATGTCATATGCGAAAGCGAAAGCTTGGAATGCGCTTTTTTATAAACAGCAGCCGAGAATCCGTACGGGCCGCCGATAACAAAAACCAGGGTTTTGATTCCGGCGTTCATTTTCTTCTGAAGTTCGTTTGAGAAGTCGACACTCGAAAAGGTTTTTCCATTTTCATCAAGAACGACTAACTGGTCGGTTGCGGTAAGTTTGGATAAAATTAATTCGCCTTCCTTTTCTTTTTGCTGTTCTTCCGAAAGATTTTTGGCATTTTTAATATCGGGGATGACCTCAAGGTCAAATCGGATATAAAAAGACACTCTTTTTGAGTATTCTTCGATCAACGCCTGTAGATGCCTGTTATCGGTCTTTCCAATTGCGAGTAGCCTGATGTTCATTATTGTCGTGTAGTCGGATCGTTCCTGTTTTTTAACCTATTTGCACTCCGCATAAGCGATGCAACGCCTTCAAAAGCATAATCGGCAAGACGAATAATGGTGTTGTTCACGGCTGCTTCCTGAAAAACTCCAAAAGTTCGCGTACCAACAAAGCCGATAGTGCGCCGATCGCAAATACCCATACAAACTGCACCGCGCGGACGTTATCGTTGTCTTTCATCAGGTAATTTGAAATCGACGCGATCAGCAGAAATGCAATAATGGCAACCCGTTTTTTACTATTCATGGTGATGGTTTTGTCTAACAAATATACGAAGATATTCACGCCGGCATGATTTCCAAATCCACGAAATATGTCCTACTTTAGCAATTCAATCAGAAAAAGATGATTTCCGAAAAACAATTCAACCACGAACTTGAACTGATTATCAAAAACGCCATCCGTGAAGACATTGGCGAAGGCGACCACAGTTCGCTCGCGTGTATTCCGTCTGATGCGATGGGACAAGCCCAATTATTGGTAAAAGATACAGGCATAATCGCCGGAATCGAGTTTGCAAAAATGATCTTCCACCATATTGATCCGGAACTGCAAATCGAAACTTTTTTTACTGACGGCAAGTCTGTTACCCATGGCGATGCCGTGTTCCGCGTTTCGGGTCGGTCGCAGTCCATCTTAAAAGCCGAACGGTTTGTGCTGAACTCGATGCAACGGATGTCGGCAATAGCAACAAAAACCAATCAGTACGTAAAGCTGCTTGAAGGAACTAAGACGAAAATCCTTGATACGCGGAAAACAACGCCCGGAATCCGGGCTATCGAAAAGTGGGCTGTTAAGATTGGCGGCGGCGAAAATCACCGGTTTGCGTTATACGATATGATAATGCTCAAGGATAATCATATTGATTTTGCAGGTGGAATAACACTCGCGATTCAAAAAACGCAGGCGTATTTGGCGAAGAATAATCTGGATCTAAAGATAATTGTGGAAGCCAGGAACCTTGATGAAGTTGCCGAGATCCTGCAAAATAATGGCGTATACAGAATACTGCTCGACAATTTTACGTTTGAAGCGACGCGTACGGCCGTGACGCTGATCGGAGCAAAATGCCAAACCGAGTCTTCAGGCAACATCACCGAAAAAACAATACGGGATTACGCTGACTGTGGTGTGGATTTTATCTCATCGGGCGCGCTGACGCATTCGGTTTACAATATGGATTTGAGCCTCAAGGCAATTGATAATTAATAATTAACAATTGGGAAAAAACTAAATTTGCACGGTGAGTTCGCCCTACACCCAAGACCTAAAACTCTAAACCCAAAAGGTGTCCAAAGAAATAGAAGACAAGCTCATAAAAATCCCGGTGCTACGAAATGTCGTGCGGTTCCTTAAGCGCATCAGGCTACCGTGGCTCGAAGGGCTGTCGCTATACGAGCTCGTTGAAATTTATTTTATCGGAATTGCCGAAAGTGCGCTGACTTATCGTGCGGCGGCCATTTCATTCAGCTTCTTTATGGCGCTTTTTCCGTTTGCGCTGTTCGTACTAAACCTGATTCCGTATATCCCAATCGAAGGATTTCAGCGCGATTTCCTCAAATTCGTTGAAGAAAGCGTTCCGCCAAATACCTATGATGCCATTTATCGCATCATCGCAGATATTTTGCTGAACAGCCACAGCGGATTATTGTCGTCGGGGGTTATTTTGTCGATTTTCCTGATGGCAAACGGACTCAATTCCATCTTAGGCGGCTTCGAAACATCGCATCATGTAATATTAAAACGTGGATTTCTAAGGCAGTACGTGGTTGCACTCGGCATGTCGATATTGCTCACGTTCATCCTGCTTTTCACCGTGACAATGATTATCGTTTTTGAGGTTTTTATCCAGGATTTACGCAGTCGCTATTATTTCAACGAAAATATCCCGCTGATCCAGATGGGCCGTTACGTATTCCTGATCCTGATGATTTTGATCACAACCTCGATATTATTTAAATTTGGCACAAAGCGACACGGAAAACGCTCGTTCATCTCCATCGGTTCGGTTTTTACGACAGTATTGATCATCATCTCGTCATATATTTTTGGAATTTGGGTCGTCCGCTTTTCAAAATACAACGAATTATACGGTTCTATAGGTACGTTATTGATCGTGATGTTTTATATTTGGCTAAACTGTACGATCATGCTGCTCGGGTTCGAACTCAACGCGGCGGTGAATAGGATCAGGCGAAAAAATCTTTTTACTTAGTTTTTTATTTGAAGCTAATCCTGCTGTTTGCTGTATCTTTTGCCCGCTGGCAGCAGCGGATCAAAAGGATGCCGCTGCCATCAGGGCTAAAACCCGTCCCAATGAAGAAGTATCTCATGATAAGTGCGTTCGTACTTTCGCTGGCTAGTCCGGCGCTGGCTCAGGGCGTGATCGGAAAGTGGAAATCAGTCGATGATGAAACCGGAAAAACCGTAGCCATTGTTGAAATATTCGAGCGCAACGCAAAAGTTTACGGCAAGATTGTAGAAATCACCAATCCAGCCGACAAGAACAAAAAGTGTGTCAACTGCACCGGCGAAGACAAAGACAAGCCGATTCTGGGCTTAACGGTAATCAAGGGACTTACCAAAGACGGCGACGAATACAACGGCGGCCACATTCTTGATCCGAAGTACGGCAAACTCTACAAATGTTATATTACGAACGAAGGTCCCGACCGGTTGAAAGTTCGTGGCTACATCGGCTTTTCGCTGTTGGGAAGAACGCAGTATTGGCAAAGGGTGAAGTAATTAACAATTAATATTTGAATTCAAGTCCAGATTAAATTTTGCACACAGAATCACCCTTATCCGACATTCGCTTTTTTAGCTCTTTTTAATCTGAAGTCTACAATCCAAAATATCAAACTCTTCCTCAAAAACCCTGTACCTCTTAAACATGCATTTCGTCGAAGTCATCTTACCGCTTTCCCTAAACAAAACCTTTACCTATAGTATTACTGAAGCTGAATCAGGCTTCATAGAGGTTGGAATGCGCGTCGTAGTTCCGTTCGGGAAAAACAAAATGTACACGGCGTTGGCGATCGATTTGCACCAGAACGAACCCAAACTGTACGAAGCAAAAGAAATCCACCAGATCCTCGACGAAGCTCCGGTTGTTACCCAAACACAGATTTTACATTGGCAATGGATCGCTTCCTATTACATGTGTTCGATCGGCGATGTATACCGAAGTGCAATGCCTTCAGCGTTTTTGCTCGAAAGCGAAACCATTGTTACCCGTCGCATGGATGCTGAAATTAATCCGGCGTCGCTTTCCGATGATGCTTTCTTGGTTGTACAGGCCTTGGAGCGGCAGAGTTCGCTGAAAGTCCAGGATTTGATCGCGATCCTGAATAAGAAGAACGTTTTTCCGGTGATCCAGCAACTGATAGATGGCAATATCCTGACTATCGAAGAAGAAATTATCGAGACGTATAAACCCAAATTTGTACGCTATATTAAACTCAGCGACCACTATGATACCCCTGAAGGACTGTCGTCGCTGCTTGAAACACTGAAAGGTGCAAAACAAAAAGATCTGGTACTTGCGTACTTCCAGCTCACCGCATCGGTTAAAAAACCGATAGCTGTAAAACAGCTTCTTGAAAGATCGGGTGCGTCGGCTACGGCAATAAAAGCATTGACTGACAAAAATATATTCGAAGAATATCATCTTCAGCATGACCGTGTTGATTTCTCTGAAAACCTCAAAAACCACATTTTGGAATTGAGTTCGCCCCAGCTAACGGCGCTCGAATCAATTCAGTCCGTTTTTCAACAAAAGGAGGTTTGCCTGCTCCACGGCGTAACCTCAAGCGGTAAAACCGAAATTTACATCAAGTTGATCGAAACGATGCTTTTAAAACAAAAGCAAGTCTTGTATCTGCTACCCGAAATCGCCCTTACAACGCAGCTTGTTTCACGGCTTACTGCGTATTTCGGGAATAAAGTCGCCGTTTTTCATTCAAAATATAACAATCACGAACGTATTGAGGCGTGGAATTACGTACGTCAAAATTCCGACAAAGCGCAAGTTGTGATAGGGGCAAGGTCAGCTTTGTTCCTGCCATTTCAGAATCTCGGACTCGTAATCGTTGATGAGGAACACGAACAAACTTTTAAGCAATCTGATCCGGCACCACGCTATCATGCACGCGATGCTGCAATCGTACTTGCCGCAAGCCATCCGGCAACTGCAGGCAAATCCGAACCGGGCGGAGCCAAAGTATTGCTCGGATCGGCAACGCCTTCATTAGAAACGTATTTTAATGCTGTATCCGGTAAGTATGGCCTTGTGGAAATCAACGAGCGATACGGCAATGTGATGATGCCTGAAATTACGTTGGTTGATTTAAAAGACAAATATTTCCGTAAGAAAATGTCGGGTCATTTCAGCGATACACTGCTCGAGCAAATGTCGGATGCACTAGCACTTGGCGAACAAATCATTTTATTCCAGAATCGCCGGGGCTACTCGCCTGTGATCGAATGTATGACATGCGGGCATGTTCCGCAATGCGCGCAGTGTGATGTGAGTTTGACGTATCATAAACATAAAAACCAGTTGCGTTGCCATTACTGCGGCTATTCGATGGGAAATCCAACAAGCTGCCATGTTTGCAGCAGTATCGACCTTACAACCAAAGGGTTCGGAACAGAGCAAATCCAGCAGGAAGCAATGACGCTGTTTCCGCAGGCGAAGGTTGGGCGAATGGATCAAGATACGACGCGCGGCAAGTTCGGTTTTGAACGCATCATCGACAGCTTCAAGAATCGGGAAGTGGATATATTAGTTGGAACCCAAATGCTTGCAAAAGGATTGGACTTCGAGAATGTCAGCGTTGTTGGGATCATGAACGCAGACAATATGCTACATCATCCTGACTTTCGCGCGTTTGAACGCAGTTTCCAGATGATGACCCAGGTAGCAGGTAGGGCGGGGCGATCTGAAAAGCGCGGCACGGTAATTATCCAGACGTATAATCCGCTTCATAATACGATCCAACAGGTCACCGCAAATGATTATCATGCAATGTACCGTGAACAATTATATGAACGACATATATATAAGTATCCTCCTTATTATAAGCTGATCCGGCTAACATTGAAGCATCGCGATTTCGACAAGCTCAACGAAGGATCGAAATGGCTGTTTGAAGTGCTGCGCCAAAACCTCGATATTCCTGTGCTAGGACCTGAAGAACCTGCTATCGGACGCATCCGGAATGAGTACATCCGTATGATCATGATTAAAATCCCCGCCGACAAGCCACTTCAGGGCACAAAAAAAACTATCCGGAAAATTCTGGATAGTTTCGGTGCTGTCCCCGTTTTCAGGGCGATAAAGGCAACGGTGAACGTCGACTTCTACTAATATTTAAGCTATTGCTAAAGCACGCACAAGATCTTCTTTCTTGTTGCGGCTCAAAGGTATTTTTGTTACTCCTATTTCTGCGAATTTACTGTTAAATCGTTCGACCTTGTCGATGTTGATGATATACGACTTGTGGACACGAATAAACTTATCTTTCGACAGGTCTTTCTCAAACGACTTCATAGTCGAAAGTACGAGGTTGCTGTCTTCTTCGGTCACGACCTTCACGTAATCACCGTAGGCTTCGATCCATTTGATTTTGGAGGTGAAGACTTTCAGTTTTTTCAGGTTGCTCTTGATAAAGATATGCTCTCCGTCTTCTTCCTGGTTCTCCTTCTTAAGAAGGTGGAAATCCATGGCACGTTTAACAGATGCATTGAAGCGGTCCAGAGCGATCGGTTTCTGTAGGTAGTCCGTCGCATCATAGTCAAAGGCTTTCATTGCGTATTCTGCTTTCGATGTAATAAAAATGATTTGGGGTTTCACTTTTAGTCCGTCAAGAAAGTCGAATCCGCTGATAACGGGCATTTCGATATCGAGGAATATCAAATCGACCGTATGCACCGACATGCAGTTCTTTGCTTCGATTGCATTAGAAAAATCCCCTATCAGGTGTAGATTCGGGTGATTATTCACTAACTTTGCGATGATCATTCTCTGGATCGAGCTGTCATCCACAACAACACAATTTAATTTCATATTTGTTGGTTCTAAGATTTGGTACAACGAAACTAAGTCAAATTTTCTTTCCTACCTAATGTTTATCGGATTTTTTTACCATACGACGAATAAAGTCGATTTTTGCTTGTGGGGTAAAATAAATTTTATACTTTTGCACACATTTTAAATAATTTAAATCAATATTTATGAATCACTATGAAACTGTTTTCATTCTAAATCCCGTTTTATCTGAAGTTCAGGTAAAGGAAACAGTAAGCAAATTCGAAGATTTTCTTACGTCCAGAGGAGCAGAAATGGTATCTAAAGAGGATTGGGGCCTGAAAAAAATGGCTTACGAAATCCAAAACAAGAAAAGTGGGTTTTATCACCTGTTCGAATTTAAAGTATCTGGCGAGGTCTTGATCGCTTTTGAAACGGAATTCAGACGTGACGAAAGAGTTATGCGATTCCTGACGGTAAGTTTGGACAAACATGCAATTTCGTGGGCTGAAAGAAGAAGAACAAAATTAAAAGCAACAAAAGCGTAATTATCATGGCTACAATCGAGCAATCAGCAAAAGGAAAAAAAGACGGGGATATCAGATATCTTACGCCTTTGAACATAGAAACAAACAAGCAAAAAAAATATTGCCGTTTCAAAAAATCAGGTATTAAGTATGTAGATTACAAAGATCCTGACTTCCTATTGAAATTCGTAAACGAGCAGGGGAAAATCCTTCCGCGTCGTTTAACAGGAACTTCATTGAAATTTCAACGAAAAGTGTCAGTTGCCGTAAAACGTGCAAGACATTTAGCGTTAATGCCATATGTGGCTGATTTACTAAAATAATTTAAACAACAGTTGTTGGTTTCCCGTAAAAGGAACCTAACTTCTATAACAAGGACAACAACATGGAATTGATCTTAAAACAAGACGTTCAGAATTTAGGTTTTAAAGACGACGTCGTGAACGTGAAGGCGGGCTACGGACGTAATTTCTTGATCCCGCAAGGATTTGCTCAAATGGCAACACCTTCTGCAAAGAAAATATTGGCTGAAAACCTGAAGCAAAGAGCGCACAAAGAGGCGAAAGTTGTAGACGATGCCAAAAAACTGGCTGAATCACTTAAGGCGATCGACATCAAGATTACTGCAAAAGCAGGTGGCGAGAAGCTTTTCGGATCGGTTACAAACAGCGATATTGCTGAGGCGCTTGAGAAAAACGGACAGTCAATTGACAGAAAGTTCATCACTTCAGGTATTGTAAAACGTACAGGTAAGTATACTGCAAGCGTTCGCCTTCACCGCGATGTTGTAGTGGAACTTCCTTACGAGATCGTAGCTGAGAAATAGTAATTTCAGATTAAAATTAGAAAGCCTCGAGAAATCGGGGCTTTTTTGTAGAAAAAGGGTACTCACGAATTGCTTCGCCAGTTCGCAATAAATTGCTCGGGCCACTAATTTTATTTTTGTGATTTGAAGCTATTCCCGCTATCCGCTACTATCTTTTCCTGCTTAAAGAAAGCAGTAAAAGGATACCGCTTCTATCCGGGCTAGAACAGCAGTCAACAGTGGTCAGTGAACAGTAATTTGCTCCAGAAGAACAGCGCTTAAATTTATAGGAAGAACTATCTTTGCAACTACTGTAAACTGTCAACTGCGAACTGTCAACTATGAAATACTCCCGCCTCACCAAAGAACAATTCGACGAACTTCACCCCGAATTCATAAACTTCCTCGCCACCCAATCCATCGACAAAGCCGAATGGGATAAAATCAAGTCTGAGCAGCCGCACATAGCCGAGCAGGAGCTTGACGTTTTCTCCGACCTGATCTGGGAAGGCGTACTTTCACGTGCCGAATACCTCGAGCACTTTTCAAAAAATCATATTTTCCTGTTTCACTGTCTTGCCACACATGTGCACTCAATCGTACTTAAATCGCTTGTTCCGGAAACCGATTTTCTCACGGTTAACGGGCTGCAGTTCCTTAGCGACAATATGTTTACCGACAATATCGAAATGAAGATCGGAAAGAAAGAATTTACAGAAGAAAGAAACGCCTCAATCTTTGAGCTGATTAAACAGGGCGCGTTCCTTAGTGATGGCCAATTGTACAAGCAAATCAACGCGATCATCAACTCGTAATTTGCGTCAACAGTTGTTTTTGGTTAAATTAGTAGCTTAATAGGCAAAACATCTGATGGATATCCAAAACGCGATACAGCTTTTACGCGAAGAACTCAACGGGCATAACTACAATTACTACGTACTGGATAACCCAATTATCTCCGATTTCGAATTCGACCAGAAATTAAAACAACTTCAGGAACTCGAAGCCGCACATCCCGAATTATTTGATGAAAATTCACCGACCCAGCGTGTAGGTGGAACAATCACTAAAAACTTTGAGACTGTTGCCCATGAGTACCGTATGTATTCGCTCGACAACTCCTACTCAAAAGAAGATCTTGCCGAATGGCAGAACCGTATTCAACGTGCGCTGGGCAACGTGCCGATTGGATATACATGCGAATTAAAGTACGACGGCGCCTCAATTAGCCTAACGTATGAAGATGGAAAGCTGCAACGTGCGGTAACCCGTGGCGACGGATTTCAGGGCGATAATGTAACCACGAACATAAAAACCATAAAATCGGTTCCGCTACAGCTAAAAGGTGACTATCCGAAAAAATTCGATATCCGTGGTGAAATTATTCTTCCATTCGCGGGGTTCCAAAAAATGAACGCCGATCTTGTCGAACTCGGACTGGCACCGTATGCGAACCCACGTAATACCGCGTCGGGAAGCCTGAAGCTACAGGACAGTGCAGAAGTCGCCAAACGTCCGCTCGATTGCCTATTATATTCCCTCGTGGGCAATAATCTACCGTTTTCAACGCATTTTGAAGGCCTTCAGAAAGCGCGAACCTGGGGATTTAAAGTACCAACGGAAGCCGTTCTGGCTACAAATCTTGACGAGGTCTATAATTTTATTGATTACTGGGATGTCCACCGGCACAACCTGCCTTACGAAACGGATGGCGTTGTGATAAAAGTCGATGACCTTCATTATCAGGATGAACTCGGCTACACCGCCAAATCGCCGCGCTGGGCAATCGCCTATAAGTTTAAATCGGAACAAGTTTTCACACGTCTGAATTCAATTTCGTACCAGGTCGGACGCACCGGTGCAATCACGCCTGTTGCAAACCTTGAACCTGTACTTTTGGCCGGAACGATAGTAAAACGTGCTTCGCTTCACAACGCTGATCAGCTTGCGAAACTCGACATCCGTATCAACGATACCGTATTTGTCGAAAAAGGCGGGGAGATCATTCCGAAAATTATTGCCGTCGACTTCACCAAGCGACCAGCCGACACCTATCCTACAGAATATATTACGCATTGTCCGGAATGTCAAACGGAACTCATTCGTAACGCCGGCGAAGCACAACATTATTGCCCGAACTTTTACGGTTGTCCGCCGCAGATCATCGGACGCATCCAGCATTATATTTCGCGAAAAGCTATGGACATTGAGGGGCTTGGAGGCGAAACAGTAGCTTTGTTGTTTAACAGCGGACTGGTGCAAAATTACGCCGATCTGTATGAACTGACCGTCGATCAGGTGATGCCGTTGGAACGAATGGCCCAAAAATCGGCTGAAAATCTGATCAACGGGATCGAGAAATCCAAATTAATTCCATTTGAACGTGTATTGTTTGCACTCGGAATCCGATATGTTGGCGAAACTGTTGCAAAGAAGCTTGCCAAGCATTACAAAAACATAGACGCATTAAGCCATGCGACAATGCTCGAACTTGTTTTGGTAGACGAAATAGGGGAGCGTATCGCACAATCAGTGATTCAGTTTTTTGAAAATGAAGAAAATCGAATCATCATCAGCCGACTGAAAAATTATGGTGTCCAACTTGAAGTTTTAGAAGTTGTAAACCCTGATGCTACAGAAAAGTTACTGGGAAAGACGTTTGTTGTTTCGGGTGTGTTTGAACAATTCTCGCGCGACGGATTGAAAAATGCGATCGAAGATAATGGTGGAAAGATTGGCAGTTCAATTTCTGCAAAGACCGATTTTGTAATTGCCGGTGAAAATATGGGTCCTGCCAAATTGGAGAAAGCAAACAAGCTTGGCGTGCGTATCATTTCAGAAACAGACTTCCTAAATATGCTGAATGAGAACTAAAAAGCCGGCGCTGATACTGTATTTTGTTGCGTGCATCGCGGCAATTATCGCTGCGTATTTAGAAAGTGATACACTTCTTCTGTTAACAAAGCCGGTCGTTATTCCAGCCATTTTCTTTTACTATCTATCAGCCAGAAAAACACAACGAAGCAAGCTGGTCGTCTTTTTCCTGGCACTGAATTTTATTGGCGATACGATCGTGCTTTTAGATCTGCAAGATCCGATGCTGATCCTAATGGTTCCGTACTTTCTATCGTACCTGATCCTGTTATATATGGCAATTAAGGACATACGAAAGGTTAGCTTCGACCGATTTGGCGCCGGAATCGGGATTTTTGTATTCTTATTGCTGTTGACCCTTATTCCGGTTTTGGTGCAGTCGTTTTCATACGAGCAGCAATCTTTAGCAATTCCGATTGTAACCTACGGTGTAATACTCGCAATATATGTGGGTCTTGCTGCATACCACTTTTACTCAACGGCTTCGACAATCGGGTTTTACATGATTATGTCGGCTTTGTTTTGTGTCGTTTCAGATGTGTTTTACGTGATGTTCAGCATGATCTTGCTGTTTCCCGGATTGCTGTTCTTCGACCTCGGACTCCAGCTTTTTTCGTACTTCTTCATCGTCAAATATTTTGTTTTAAGAAAAGATTAACAATTGAAAATTTATATACCTTTACTAGAAAAGCAGGAGTCAGTGGTAAGGCAAAAGGACACGATCATAAGCATCCTCTATTTCGTTGTTGCATCAATACTCGTATTTGGTGAAGCAATTCGGAACCAGCAGCTTGTAACTGTTTTTAAACCAATATTAATACCTTTACTTGCTGCGTTGTACTTTCTGTCTTCAACCAAAAGGAGTGGCATTTATTTTCTGGCGCTGTTAATGGCAGTAGCATCAAATGTCATGCTGATATTTTCAACTAACCCGCTTATTTTTTACGGAGTGACTGCGTTCCTGGTATACCGCGCATTGGTTATAATTGTGGTGGTTAACTACACAGCCAAGTTTCATCCTCTGGCATTTGTGATTGCCATAATTCCGTTTCTGTTTATATTTATTTACCTGCTCGACATGACCCAGGCCACGCTTTCTACGGGACTGTATCCTGCAATGGCCAACGCATTAGTCATGTCTGTCTTGGCAGCACTTTCCCTTTCGAACTATGTTTTTGAGGATGACAGGCGGAATTCGTGGCTGTTAATCAGTTCGCTGTTATTTGTGGTGCTGATGTTTATCTTCGTCATCGAACGTTTTTATCTTGAAAATCCGGTATTCCGTCCGCTGTCGGTTATCATATTCTCAACGGCGCACTTCGCGTTTTACAGATACCTTATTTTATCAGAAACAGAACCTGCCGATGAACCAGATGAAGTAGGATCGGTTTAACCGTTTTCAATCACAGAACATATGCCCAAAGCCGTTAATTCGAATTTAAAACCTCTCTACGGCTTGTACTTCGTGGTTACAGCGTTTGAAATAACAGCAGAATATGTTGAGTACCGGCCAGCGCTGATTATCCTGAAGCCGCTTATTCCGCTGATGTTGATCTGTTTCTACTGGATTGCATCACCAAAGCGCAACATATTATTTTTTCTGGCGATGATTTTTTCGATGCTGACAAACCTGTTGTTCATTTTCACATCTGACCGAATGCTCCTGGGTGCGGTCGTTGCATTTATGATCCATCGCATTATCGTAATTTGGTTCATCCTGAGGCTGCTCAGGATCACCGATTATATTCCGGCAGTTATTGCGTCGATTCCACTGTTGTTGATCTTTTGCTACTTACTGTCGATCACCAACGAAATACCCGAGACCACTTTTTGGCTACTGATCATTCAGAACATATTGATTGCAATGCTTGGCGGCATCGCTTTCTCTACCTACATGGTTTCCGACACGAAACGCAACTCATGGCTGCTCATCTGCGGATTGCTTTTCACCGTATTGCAGTTCGTGGTATTTATAGAAAAATACTATCTCTCGGGTATGTCGCCAGTAATTTTCAGGCCGATAGCAATGGTGCTGAACGCTTTTGCGTTCTACACTTTTTACCGTTTCGTGCTTGCTACAGAAACATCAGACCACGATAGTGCGACCGGTTGACTCCTTTGTATCATTGTCAAAATGAAAGTCGATTCTGCCCATGTTCAGTCCGTAACATCCGGCTTGGTTCACTACAACCTGCTGGCCGGCGGCATTCGTTACCAGGACAGGCTTTTCTAAAAAGGTGTGTGTATGGCCGCCGATGATCAGATCTATGCCGGTAGTAAGAGCCGCAAGTTTGACATCTGAAATTTTTGAAGGTTCATTCGGATATTCGTAGCCCAGGTGCGAAAGGCAAATTATCAGATCGCACTTCTTATCTTTTTTCAGAATACTGGTCATGTCCTGCGCCACAGAAACCGGATCAAGATACACTGTTTCTTTGTAATTTTTCTTATCGACAAGTCCTGCGAGTTCAATCCCGAGGCCGAAAACCCCGACCTTTATTCCGCCTTTATTTATGATCTTATAGGGCTTAACGATGTCCTCAAGAATGGTTTTGCTAAAGTCGTAGTTTGCGCTCACGAAATCAAATGAAGCATGTGGAAGTTGGGTAACAAATCCCTCGATCCCGTTGTCGAAATCATGGTTTCCCATAGTGGCCAGGTCATATTTCATCATGCTCATCAGCTTAAACTCGAGCTCGCCGCCATAATAATTGAAGTACGGTGTTCCCTGGAAAACGTCGCCCGCATCCAGCAAGAGCACATTTGGGTTTTCGCGCCGAATGCTGTCGATAATTGCCGCACGCCGGGCCACGCCGCCCATATTTGGATTCTTCGGATGATCCCCAGGAAAGGGATCGATATAACTGTGCACGTCGTTGGTATGCAAAACAGTCAGATGTTTGCGATCTGCAGATGCGAAGCCTGACAATGATAAACCACCAACCGACAGCAGTGCTGAAGTCGCTAATGTTCCGTTTAGAAATTCCCTTCTTTTCATTTTTTTGGAGCTTTAACCTGCTCTCGGCTATATCTTTTTCCCGTAAGGTTCGGGTAAAATGGGTAACGCCTTGATCATGGCTGGGTTATTCGGTTATAATTCGCTTATCGGCAATTAATGGAACCGTATCAACATCAATGAAATAGTCAATAAGAATGTTTCGAAGTTTGTAGTCCAGATCGTAAACCTGAATTCCTTTTTTGAAAAAGACCATATTGTCGCCGCCATTATACAAATAGTCGTTTGTGACAACATTATATGTTTTATTGACATCCAAAGATTTCCCTTGGACCATCAGCTTTACGGGTTTATTATTTTTGTCGATCAGAAAGGTCAGTCCTGAGAGTGGATGCGGCTTCTTTTCAGCAATTATATATTCCGCCAGTTCCAGAATTTGTGCGCCTTTGAGTTCGACGACCACAGCAGTATTCTCGAACGGCATAATTTCGAACGCAGTCTTCTTTGTGATGTTTCCTTGCGGGATGACGGCCCTGATTCCGCCATGGTTCAGCATGCAGATGTCGATGTGCTTGTTTTCGCGCGCTAAGAATACAGGATCAGCTTTTTTGATCACGGCATCCGAAAACAAGTTTCCCATAGCCGATTGCCATTGGCCGCTCTTATCGAGTGTTTGAGGAGCATACGCAAGAACCGTGTTGAGCTCTTTGTTGATATGCTCCCGGTAAGGTGCAATGAATTTGGCAATCTTAGCGTTCTCTCCCGAAGCATCGGTGATCCGCAACTCCTTGCCGTTGATGGTGGAAACCGTTTGTTGTGGCCCGCAAGAAGCAATACCTGCAAATGTTAAGAATAAAACAAAATGCGTTATTCGGATGGGATACTTTTTTAGTTTTACCACGGATTGTGCGACGAATTTGATAATTTTGTATTCCAAGTAAAAGTAAGATGTTTTTAAATTACCTGAAAAATCTTTTCACGAAAAAAATAGTTAAAAACAGCTTATCAAACGCAAAGCACAACGCACCAGAATCCAAAATAAGAACAGTCGGTATCATTCTGGATGAAAGCTATTTTTACGGAAAAGACGCTCTTGTAGCAGAGTTGATACAACGGGGCATTGGGGCAAGTGAGGTAAAGGTGTTGGTCTTCAAGAACAAAGTCAGGAAGAATGAAGTCTTTGATTACCCGGTTTTCAGTCATAGGGACTTGAGCTGGCGCGCCACTTTCAGCAACTCAGACGTAAAAGACTTTATCGAAACAGACTTTGACCTGCTTCTGAATTATTACGACACCGAAAAATCAGCTTTGTTGATTGTTTCAAATTTATCGGCGGCAAAATTTAAAGTAGGTTTTGCATCGGTCGATACTAAACTGAACCACTTCATGATCGGTACGACCGCTGAAGATTATAAAATCTTTATGGAAGAATTGTTCAAATACTTAGTAATACTAAACAAACTTTGATATGCAGTCATTAACAGGAACCGGCGTTGCGTTGGTTACTCCGTTTAAAGCGGATTTTTCGGTAGACACCGAAGCATTGAAAAAAGTAGTACACTTCCAGATAGACAACGGTATCGATTACCTTGTGGTTCTGGGTACCACTGCCGAAAGCGCCACACTTAGCCAGGAAGAGAAAGAACTCGTCATTTCTACTGTCGTTGAGGCCAATAACGGTCGTTTGCCATTGGTGATAGGCGTTGGCGGGAACAATACGGCACGCGTAGTCGAAGAACTTCAGGCCCGCGATCTGTCGGCTTTTGCCGCGGTGTTGTCGGTTTCTCCTTATTATAACAAACCAACGCAAGAAGGCATCTATCAGCATTTTAAAGCGGTCGCACAGGCATCGCCACTGCCAGTGATTTTATATAATGTTCCGGGTCGGACTGCAAGTAACATGCTTCCCTCGACGGTGATTCGGCTCGCAAAAGACTTTAAAAACATCGTTGCTATTAAAGAAGCAGCAGGCGATATCGTCCAGGCGATGAAGCTGATCCAGCAAAAACCGAAAGGCTTTTTAGTAATATCAGGCGACGATATGATCACGCTGCCGATGATCCTGGCGGGCGGAAGCGGAGTAATTTCTGTAATTGCAGAAGGCTTTCCACAACAATTCTCCGATATGGTACGTTTAGGGTTGCAGCGCAAAACGGACGAAGCATATCAAATTCACTATATGCTGGCCGACTGTATCGATATGATCTTCGAACAGGGAAATCCTGCCGGAATCAAATCGGTGTTCAAAGCCCTTGGCCTTTCCGAAGACACAGTACGTTTGCCGCTTGTTCCGGCAAACGAAGATTTGTCTGGAAGAATAGCCGCATTTGTTAAGGAAATCTGCGGTCGCAGAGCAAATTAGGCTGCCAAAAGAAAAATTTGCAATAGCTAAATTATTAACTAAATTTGCAGTTGGTTTTTTGCATTATAAGAAGACCTGTTCAATCAATGAAGAAAATAATATCGATACTGCTGCTCGCGATCTTTGTTAGCGCTTGCAGTGAGTACCAGAAGGCACTGAAGTCGGATGACGTTGCCGTAAAATACACCGCAGCTGAAAAGCAATACGAAAAAGGCAAATACATGAAGGCGATTCGCCTGTTTGAAGAACTGACTACAACCTTTCGCGGAAAGCCACAGGCAGAAAAGATGTTTTACATGTTCGCGCAATCGTATTATAAAACCGAACAATACCATCTTTCCGGCTATCAGTTTGAAAGTTTTGTATCGTCTTACCCAAAAAGCGATAAGGTTGAAGAAGCTGCGTTTTTAGGCGCTAAAAGTTATGCTATGCTTTCGCCGGTTTACAGCATCGACCAGGTCGACACCCAAAAAGCGATCGACAAGTTGCAGGGGTTTATCAACCGCTTTCCCGATTCACAATATCTGCCAGAAGCCAATGAACGTGTAAAAGAACTCCGTGAAAAGCTTGAGAAGAAGGCGTTCGAGATCGCCAAAGCATACAATACAATAATGGATTATAAGTCGGCTCTCGTAGCACTCGACAATTTTATTGCTGATTATCCGGGCACGCCGTTCAAAGAAGCTGCTTTGTATTACAAGCTCGATTCTGCATACAATCTTGCCATCAACTCAATTTCTACGAAGATGGAAGAGCGCCTATATGCTGCGAAAACAGCCTATAGCGGATTGGTAAAATTTAATCCGAATTCTGAATATAAGGCCAAAGCCGACGACATGCTGGCACGAATTGAAAACGATTTAAAACAATTTTCTAATAAATAAAGTCATGGATTTAAAAAAGACGAATGCTCCGGTGAACACAATCACTTACAACAAAAGTGTTATTGAGGAACCAACCGGGAATGTGTATGAGGCAATCACAATTATGGCTAAAAGGGCAAACCAGATCAACTCGGAGATAAAGAAAGAACTCACTGAAAAATTAGAAGAGTTTGCTACTTACAACGATAGCTTGGAAGAAATTTTCGAAAATAAAGAACAGATTGAAGTTTCTAAGTTTTACGAAAAGCTTCCTAAGCCACACGCTCTTGCCGTGCAGGAATGGCTTGATGATAAAATTTATCACAGGGATACCAACAAATAAGAACCTGACATGTCAGTTTTAAGCGGTAAAAAGATCGTGCTGGGAGTTTCTGGCGGAATTGCCGCTTACAAAACAGCAGCGTTAGTTCGTTTATTTATAAAAGCAGGTGCCGATGTCCGCGTGGTCATGACACCTGCTTCTTTGGATTTCGTAACACCGCTTACTTTATCGACGCTTTCAAAGAATCCTGTTTATTCCTCCTTCTACAACGAAGACGACACGGAAGCACAGTGGAACAACCACGTCGAACTTGGGTTGTGGGCCGATTTTATTGTAATCGCGCCTGCCACGGCTAACACCCTTTCGAAAATGGCCTCCGGTAACTGCGACAATCTGCTGATCGCGGTTTACCTTTCAGCGAAATGTCCGGTTTATTTTGCACCTGCAATGGATCTGGATATGTATAAACATCCGTCTACACTTGCCAGTTTCCAGACGCTGAAACAATTTGGAAACAGTATGATTCCGGCTGAGGATGGCGAACTCGCCAGCGGTTTATCCGGTGAAGGCCGAATGGCAGAACCTGAAAACATTGTAGCGTTCATTGAGGCCGATCTTGGCGCCAAACTTCCGCTAAAGGGAAAAAAAATTCTTATAACTGCTGGTCCGACATACGAAGCGATAGATCCGGTGCGTTTTATTGGGAACCATTCGTCAGGTAAGATGGGTTTTGACATCGCAAACGCCGCTGCCAAATTAGGAGCTTCAGTCGTATTAGTCTCTGGGCCGACACATTTTTCAACTGGGGATAGCAGGATTCAAACGGTTCGCATTGTTTCAGCTCAGCAAATGCACGATGAATGTATAAAGCATTTTCCAGATGTTGATGTAATGATCGCTGCTGCCGCCGTTGCCGATTACAGGCCTGTCAATCCATCGGAATATAAAATTAAGAAATCAGAGCTGAACCTGACAATAGAACTGGAAAAGACCGAAGACATTCTGGCAACACTTGGACAAAGAAAACAAACACAGTACCTGATTGGCTTCGCCCTTGAAACCGACAATGAAATCGAGAATGCGAAGTTGAAGATCTCGAAAAAAAACCTAGATTTGATCGTCTTGAATTCGCTTCAGGACGACGGCGCGGGTTTTGCGTTGCCGACTAATAAGGTGACGTTTATCGACAGTGATTTCAACATCGAACCAATGGAGTTGAAATCTAAGGAAGCGGTTGCCGAAGATATTTTAAACAAAGTAATAAAACATTATGCGTAATATATTCACTCTTCTGTTGACGATCTGCCTGGCTACATCACAGGCGCAGGAGTTAAATTGTACTGTAACGGTTAACGCCGAGAAAGTGGGAGCGACAAACAATCAGGTATTTCAGACACTTGAGAAATCGCTGAATGAGTTTGTTAACAGAACCGACTGGACAGGACAGGGCTTTCGGCAAAACGAAAGAATAAATTGTGCCATGTTTATTACGGTCAATTCGTATAACACCGGCACATTTAATGCATCAATACAGGTACAATCGGCGCGACCGGTATTTAATTCTACATATTCTTCGCCAATAATCAACATCAACGACAAGGACTTTACGTTCAACTATACCGAATTCCAAAACCTGTCGTATAACCCGACCGCATTTGATTCAAACCTGATTGCCGTAATAGCATTTTACAGCCACATGATTATTGGAATGGATGCCGACACGTTTTCACCACAAGGCGGAAGTCCGTATCTGGCAACTGCCCAGGATATTGCAAACCTTGCACAGCAAAGCGGATACGCAGGCTGGAGCCAGGGCGATGGAAACCAAAACCGGTTCTTCCTGATCAACGATATGTTGGCTCCGACGTTTGCGCCCTACAGGCAGGCAATGTACGAGTATCATTATCTTGGACTCGATAATATGGCCAAGGACCAAAAGGTTGCCAAAGAAAATATTAAAACGGCGCTCGGAACACTTCGGCAGTTGTATTCGGTGCGCCCCAATGCGTATATAACCCGGGTGTTCTTCGATGCAAAATCGGATGAGATCGTCTCGATATTTTCCGGTGGGCCAAATATTCCGATTACGGATCTTGTTGACAACCTGAACAGGCTTTCACCGACAAACGCCAGCAAATGGTCGGCTATAAAGTTCTAAAGGAATGATAACTTCCCTTTCAATTGAAAATTTCGCATTGATAGAAAAGCTGTCAATCAACTTTTCAGGCGGATTTTCAATTATAACAGGCGAGACGGGCGCGGGAAAATCAATCTTGTTAGGAGCTCTCGGACTCGTACTAGGCAAGCGCGCCGATCTTTCATCGCTAAAAAGCAAATCCGAGAAGTGTGTCATAGAAGCGCACTTTCAAATTTCACAATACAATCTTAAGGAATTCTTCGAAGCCCATGATCTCGATTATGACGATGAGACCATACTCAGACGCGAAATATTGCCCTCCGGAAAATCACGCGCTTTTGTAAACGATAGTCCGGTGAACCTTCAGGAGTTGCAGGATTTGGGTGACTTTCTGATTGATATCCATTCGCAACATCAAACTCGCGAACTCTCAGAAGAAAGTTTTCAATTCGAGATACTCGATGCGATTGCCGGCAACCACTCCGATCTTCGCACTTATAGTGGTTTGCTCAAGAAATATAAAAACGATAAAAACGAACTAAACGGGCTACAGCAACAACTTCAGCAGTCGGTAAAGGAACAGGATTATAATGTTTTTTTACTTGAGGAACTGCTTGCGGCGCAATTGAAAGCGGGTGAGCAGGAGGAACTTGAAATTCTTTACGAGCAGCTGAACAATGTCGAACTAATAAAAGAGCAACTCGATCGCTCGGCTGCAATTGCAAACGATGATGAAGTGGGGGCGATAAAAAATTTAAAGGAAATCAAGTTGTCACTGCAAAAGATCTCATCATTTTCTGTTGAATATGCCCAACTTGCCGAACGTGCTGCGAGTGTTGCCATAGAAGTTGCAGACATTATAGATGAGGTTTTCCGGTTATCGGAAAATATCAGCCAGGACCCGCAGCAGCTTGAAACGGTAAACCAAAAGCTTCAGGCAATTTATAATCTTCAGAAAAAACATCAGGTCACCTCAGTTGAAGAACTACTGACTATTCAGGAGGAACTCGATAACAAAGCACTTTCGCAGGACAGCCTGCAGCAGCAAATGCAAAAGCTGGAACACCAGATTATTGCAGCTGAAGCAGAACTTGATGCCATTGCCGAGAAGATACATTTAAGCCGCGAGTCTGCAGTGCCAATGCTTTCGGATAAACTGGTTCAGATATTGGAACAGCTTGGAATGCCTAATGTTCGTTTCCGCATTGGGATCGCAAAGAGCGAATCGTATTTCCAGAACGGGAAAGACGAGCTGACTTTTTTGTTTTCTGCGAACAAAGGGTCCGACTTCGGGCTGTTGAAGAAAGTGGCCTCAGGAGGCGAATTGTCCAGGATTATGCTTGCTGTGAAGGCAATCCTGGCACAATACTCAAATCTGCCTACGATCATTTTTGACGAAATTGATACCGGTGTTTCGGGTGAGATCGCCAACAAGATGGGCGAGATCATGAGAGGCATGAGCAATCAGATGCAGGTTTTCGCCATTACGCATCTTCCGCAGATTGCTGCCAAAGGCAATGTACATTTCAAAGTGTTCAAGACCGCTGGTGAAGATCAGACCTATACACAATTGACGCGGCTTTCAACGGAGGAACGTGTTATTGAAATAGCCCAAATGCTGTCTGGACGGGACGTTTCGGACTCCGCCATTAATCACGCCAGGGCTTTGCTGAACTAAAAAATCAGGTTATATTTGTTGGTGAAAAAATCATGCGAAGCAACTTCCGCACAATAAACTTTACCATATATGATCATAGAACCAAGAATGCGAGGATTTATTTGTTTGACTGCCCATCCTGGTGGCGCCGAACAAAATGTCAGGAATCAAGTTGAATATGTGAAGGCAAAAGGGCCGATAAGCGGGGCCAAAAAAGTCTTGGTAATCGGAGCTTCAACCGGCTTCGGATTAGCTTCCCGCATCACTAGCACATTTGGTTCAGGTGCCGCAACAATAGGTGTCTTTTTTGAAAAACCGCCTGTTGAAGGGAAGACGGCCTCACCGGGTTGGTACAATTCTGCCGCATTTGAAAAACTGGCAGCACAAGAAGGGCTTTATGCGAAGAGTATCAATGGTGATGCATTCTCAAACGAAATCAAACGTGAAACACTTGACCTTATCAAAGCCGATTTGGATCAGGTTGACCTTGTAATTTATAGCCTTGCCTCGCCGGTACGTACAAATCCGAATACCGGGGTAACGCATCGGTCGGTGTTGAAGCCTATTGGTACAACCTATACAAACAAAACAGTCGATTTTCATACCGGAAAGGTGTCTGAAGTATCCATCGAACCTGCCAAAGAGGACGATATCGAGAATACGGTTGCGGTGATGGGAGGCGAAGATTGGGCGATGTGGATGGACGCACTACAAAAAGAAAATCTATTGGCGCCTGGCGCGATGACGGTCGCTTATTCGTATATCGGACCTGCGCTTACCGAGCCGGTTTACCGAAAAGGAACAATTGGACGCGCGAAGGATCATCTGGAGGCCACAGCATTTGAAATCAGCGACAGCCTCAAAGACATCGACGGAAAAGCATATGTTTCAGTCAACAAAGCATTGGTAACGCAGGCGAGTTCGGCAATTCCGGTCATACCCTTATACATTTCATTATTATACAAGATAATGAAGGAGAAAAACGTTCACGAAGGATGTATTGAGCAAATCCAGCGTTTGTACGCCGAACGTTTGTTCACCGGCAGTGAAGTGCCTACTGATGAAAAAGGCAGAATCAGAATAGACGATTGGGAGATGCGAACGGATGTTCAGGAACAGGTCGCTGCTCTATGGTCGGAAGCTACGACTGAAAATCTTTCGGAGATCGGCGACCTCGAAGGTTATCGTAAAGATTTCTACAACTTGTTTGGCTTTAATTTTGAAAAGGTAGACTATCAGTCTGATACTAACGAAGTTGTACAAATTCCAAGCTTAGCCCAGTAAAATAAAGGCTTCATCAAATGTTAAACCCGGAAATCTCTCCGGGTTTTTTTATGTAAATGTTTCAATTCGGCGTAAATTAGCCGTCCATTAAAACTTAATATTATGAGAAACATCTACTTACTGCTTTTTGCCTCGGTCTTAGCTATGGGATCAAAGGTCAACGGGCAGATCTTGAACCAATCCGCAAACTGGCCAAACGCCGGCTGGACGATTACGGGATCGTATGCGACGGGCGCATTAATGTTCGAATCCGATCCGACTACGACTACGAATTTTGCATTTGATGATGATGATGCCGGAAGTGGGCACGAAGACAACATTGCTGCAGAATCACCGATTATCGATTTAACAGCGGCACATGCCGGTGGTGAAACGAACGTTGAAGTAACCGTGCAATATGGATACCGCTATTTGGCTGATGACGTCCTGCGTTTTGAATATTGGGATGCAGCAACAGCTACATGGGTTCCATGGGGCGCAAGCATTCCTGGGAACAATACCTCGGCTAACAATAACTATTGTACGACAATCACTAAAACTACTTTTACGACGCCTGCGCTTGACATCTCTGGATTTACACCGGCGCAGCTTGCCGGTTTTCGCTATAGGATCTATTACAATGATAGTCTTACAGGAGCCGACTATAATTACGGATTCTGCTTTGACGCACCTGTAATTAAGTCGCTATCCTGCGTTGCACCGTCTTTGTTGGCTACGTCAGCGCTTACACATAACGCTGCTACCATTACATGGGCTACAATTGCCGGTGTAACCAATTTTGAATATGTATTGAACACGACTGCTGCCGATCCTGCTTCAGGAACGGTTATTTCAGCTAACTCATATGCGGCGACAGGATTAACACCACTTACGACGTACTATTTTCACGTTCGTACAGTATGTTCAGCGTCAAACAGCGAGTGGAGGACATTTTCGTTTACTACATTGGCAACTCCGCCTGCAAACGACGAGGCTTCAGGAGCAATCGCTTTGACAGCAAACGCTGATCTTACGTGCACAGCAACAACAAACGCCACTACAGTAGGAGGTACGGCGTCTGCGGATGCGGCTCCGTCATGTAGCGCAACCGGAATCAACGATGATGTTTGGTTCACATTTACAGCAACATCAACTGCGCACCGATTTGTGTACAGCGCCGTTACTACAGGAACAATGGCTACAGCGCTTTATACAGGTACGCCGGGAAGCCTTACACCGGTAGCTGGTGCTTGCCAAACCGGAGCGACTCAAAATTTCGGCGGACTTACAGTTGGAACAACTTATTATGCAAGAGTGTACACTACAGTCGCTACGGCTGCAACACAGACCACATTTACTGTATGTGTTTCGACGCCACCAGCACCGCCAGCAAACGACAGCTGTGACGCAGCGGTTGCGTTAACTGTAAATTCAGATTTGAACTGTACGGTAACTACGGCGGGCACAACGCAGTATGCGACACAATCGATGGCAGCAACGCCGTGTGGCGGAACTCCTGACGATGACGTTTACTATAGCTTTGTTGCTACAGGTGCAATGCATCAGGTATCTTTGACGGGTATTACTGCGGTTGAAGGAACAGGTACCGACATGTATTTTCAAGTTCTTTCAGGAGCTTGCGGCGCTTTAACTTCTGTACAATGTAGCGACGACAACACAGCTACCATTACGGGTTTGACTGCAGGTTCAACTTATTTTATCCGGGTTTATTCGTGGGGTTCAACAATGCGCGCGACCTTCAACATTTGCGTTGGGTCATTTCCTCCACCGCCTGCGAATGACGATGCTGCAGGAGCAATTGCCCTGACAGTAAATGCAGATCTTGCTTGTAGTGTTACTACTAACGGAACGACCGTATCTGCTACCGCTTCAACTGAAGCTGCTCCATCTTGCAGCGCAACAGGCACCAATGATGATGTTTGGTATACGTTTACAGCAACAGCTGCAACACAACGTTTCGTCTACAGCAACGTAACAACCGGAACTATTGCTACTGCACTATATACAGGAACGCCTGGAAGCCTTGTGCCCGTAGCAAACGCATGTTTTAGCACTACAACGCAGGACTTTAGCGGACTTACGGCTGGAACGACGTACTACGCCCGCGTTTATACAACGTCTTCAACCGCAACTACGTCGACTACATTTACGGTTTGTGTCGGAACACTTCCTTCTGCACCGGCTAACGATGAAGCTGCAGGTGCAATTGCCTTGACCGTAAATGCTGATTATACCAACTGTACCGCGTCAACAAACGGTTCAACTGTGTCGGCTACAGCTTCAACAGAAACAGCTCCGTCATGTAATGCTACAGGGGTCAACGATGACGTTTGGTATACGTTTACTGCAACTTCAACAGCTGTACGTTTGGTGTATAGCGCCGTTACAACGGGAACAATGGCAAGCGCCCTATATACTGGAACTCCAGGTAGCCTGACCCAGGTTGCTGATGGCTGTCAAAGCGGAACCACGTTGGATTTCCCAGGACTTACCGTTGGAACTACTTACTACGTTCGAGTTTACACAACTACCGCTACTGCTTCAACTACAACTAATTTCACCGTATGTTTGTCGGCTTTACCGGCGGCACCTGCAAATGACCTTTGTGCTAACGCGACGCCATTAATTCCTGGTGCAACTTTTGCAGAAAATGCTCAAACGGGCAGCAACTTCGCAGCGTCGACAACAGCAACCGGTCTTACTTACACATGTCAGACGACCAGATCGTTGGATGTATGGTATTCAGTAGTGGTTCCTGCTTCAGGAAGTGTTACAATTGAGACCAACGCCGTGACAGGATCTCCAATTACAGATACGGTACTTTCTGCATTTTCCGGCTCATGCGGCGCACTTACACAAATTGGTTGTAGCGATGACGAAGGGACTGGAAACTTCTCTTTAATTTCACTCACAGGACAAACCCCGGGCTCCACAATCCTTGTTGGTGTTTGGAGATATAGTACAGGAGTAGGTGGTGAGTTCCAGATTTCAGCACACGATGCAAGTTTGGGATCGGGATCATTCGACAGAGCAAACTTCACGTTTTATCCGAATCCGGTAAAAGATGTACTTGCCATTTCATATTCTGAGTCAATTACCGGAGCAACGGTGTTTAACATGCTTGGACAAGCGTTGGTTTCTACAAAAGTAAACGCTACTCAGGGGCAGCTTGATATGTCATCGTTGCCTGCTGGAACCTATATTGTAAAGGTTGATACTGAGAATGGCTCAACTACAATGAAAGTGATTAAGGAGTAGTAACTTCTGATTATGGTTTTAAAGGCTGCCCTCGGGCAGCCTTTTTTTATTTTAGGTATTTAAAGACGTCCGGTCGACGATAAAAAATTTCACTTCCTATTTCGTAGTTCAATTTTATCTCTATATTTATCAAATATTTAACCTCTTAATCATTTAATATGAAAAAAATTACTTTTTTGATTGTGGCTTTGCTGGCTTTTGTTGCGCAAAGTCATGCTCAGTTTCCCGCACCTTACTGCGGCCCTTTAACATGGGCTTCGGATGAGGAGCCCATTACCTTGGTGAACTTTGCGGGGATCAACAACTCGTCTCCGGCAGCCTTAGCATCGGATATCGGTCATGACGATTTTACCGCTATTACTGCCAATGTCGAAGCCGGTGCTTCCTACGTGATTACTGTCAAAGGTAATACGGGCGGTAACTGGACAAACTGGTTCCGCGTTTACTTTGACTGGAATCAGGATAATGACTTTACTGATGCGGGTGAAGAATACAACATTGGAACCATTGTTAACTCTACAGGTGTTGATACCAAGCAGGCGTCAATTTCTATTGCTGTTCCCGCAACGGCGGCCGCCGGAACTACGCGTATGCGTGTAGTAAAAGCTTTTGGTGGCTATGCCGATTCATGTAATAGTACAGCGGCAGGTTATGGGCAGGCAGAGGATTATTCTGTCTCGGTAGTAGTTCCAGCGTGTGTGGCCCCGTCAGGTGCTGTTGCAACGCTTACGTCTTTTACTACAGCGAATTTATCATGGGCTGCTTCACCAAGCAATCCTGCAAACGGTTACGAATACTTTTTTAGTACTTCCAATACTGCTCCCGATGCATCTACAACACCTTCAGGAACAACAGCTGCTGGTGTAACAACAGCGTCGTTAACAGGTCTTACTGCAAATACTACGTATTATTTCTGGGTACAAAGCATATGTAGTGCCACTGGCGAAAGTGCTTTCTCTTCAGGTTCATTCTTTACAGGATATTGTACGCCGGCTCCTACTTCCGTAGATGCTAACGGTATTACAAATGTAACGGTCGGAAGTATAAACAATACAACGGCTGCCGAAACGGGGAACTACGGAAATTTCACCTCCATGTCTACTACAGTTGGAACTGGAGATACGGTTAGTTTCAGCATCACTTACTCTACGGGATATACGTATGGTACAAAGATTTGGGTCGATTGGAACAATGATGTTGATTTTGCGGATGCGGATGAATTAGTCTATACAGGGCTATCTACTGCGGCAAATCCTACAACTTTGTCAGGTTCATTCGTGGTTCCTGCAACTGCCATGCCAGGAACCCATACAATGCGCATCGGCGGTACTGACGCAGATACAGGTCCTGCAACTCCATGTTACAGCGGTACTTATGGAACTTTTGAAGATTACACATTAAATGTGGTCATTTCCTCTTGCGTTGCACCAAGTGCATTAAATGCAACAGCGGTTACTTCAACCTCTGCAACAATCGGTTGGACTGCTCCGCCGACAGCTCCTGCAAATGGTTACGAATACTACTACAGCTCATCAAATACTGCTCCTGTCGCAGCAACGACTCCATCGGGTTCAGTAGGCGCAGGCGTGGTTTCGGCTAACCTTACAGGCTTGCCTGCAGCATCTCTAACTTATGTTTGGGTACGCAGCATCTGTGGAACAGGAAACGTAAGTTCTTGGGCTGGCCCGCTTACAATCAATACAACTCAACTTCCCGGATGTGTTTCAAACCCGACACCGGCTGACGCTGCTACAAACGTAGCTGTTGGACCGCTAACATTAACTTGGGATGTGCCTACAAGTGGTGATGCTCCAACTTCTTATGATGTATTTGTGGGTAACACGCCCGCTACAGTAACAACGTTGGTAGGTAACTATCCAACAAATACTACGGGTAACGCATTGGTCGTTAACAACTACAATGCAACTGTTTACTGGAAAGTAGTTCCTAAAAATAGCGCTGGAAGTGCTACAGGTTGCCCGGTATGGAGTTTTACAACTCAACCAGCACCAGGTTACTGTCTTAATGCCCCGAGCGGACAATACCCGGGTGGTACAGTCGGATTTACGCCTACAACTTGCGATGGTCTTTATGTTAATACTATCACAACTGCCGGTTATGCAGGTGAGTATTCACTTGTGAATGTTACCGCCGGACAGACCTACCAGTTCGCAAGTTCAATCGCAACCGATTTTATCACCATCAGTAACTTTGAAGGAACAACTTCGTTTGCCGCTGGTGATACACCATTAACATGGGTATCGACTATAACAGGTCAAGTTCGTTTCTTTACTCATGCTGACGATCAATGTACAGCCAATACTACAAACAGAACACGTTCTATCATCTGTGGTGTTGTTGCACCGGATGCACCGGATTATGCCAACCTTCAATGGCCTGCTACCATTAATATTACACAAGGTGGCTCAGCAGTTGTTTACGGACAGGTTTATGAAGCAGGTCTAACAGACGTGGCGCCGAACATTGCTGGACAGGCACCTGGAATTACTGCGTGGGTAGGAATCAGTCCGGAAGGAGAAAACACGAATCCGTCAACATGGACAACATGGATTCCTGCAACTCACAATGCAGCGGTTGTTGGAAACAACGACGAATATATGGCAACCATTGGTGCTGATCTCGAGCCGGGTACTTACTACTATGCAACAAGATTCAGACTGAACTCTGGCGTATTCGTATACGGAGGATTTGACGCTGGTTTCTGGGACGGGACTACAAACGAAAGCGGCGTTCTTACGGTTACTCCGCCACCTGCTCCTGCAAATGATGACTGTTCCGGTGCTACGCCACTTACTATGGATTCAACCTTCTGTAACGGAACGAACAACAATGGCACGAACCTAGGTGCTACCGATTCAGGTGTTGCACTCGCAGATTGCTTCAATTATGGTGAGAACGATGTATGGTTTTCGTTCATTGTCCCTGAAGGTGTTGATACTATCGATCTTTCTACCGACTTTGCAGGTGGAACTTTGACAGATACCGAAATTGCTCTTTATTCAGGAGCATGTGGCTCATTAGTGGAAATCGATTGCGATCAGGATAGTGGAACTACGATCCTTAGCAATGGTTCAAGCTGGAATTCTGTTATTACAAACGCTGACGTAAACGTTGGCGAAATGTACTTTGTTCGCGTTTCTGGTTACAGCGCAGATGAAGTTGGTTCTTTCTGTTTGAAAGTAGCAACGAATACTGACTTGGCGACTTCAAATTTTGACATGGCGAATCTTTCGGTATATCCAAACCCTGTACAGAATGTATTGAACCTGTCCTATACCAGAAATATCACTAGTGTTAGTGTATTTAACCTTCTGGGACAACAGGTTTCTGTTAACGTTTTGAACGCAACAGAAGGTAAAGTGGACATGTCAAGCTTAGCCGCAGGTGCTTACCTGGTAAAGGTTACTGCCGACAATGAAACAAAGACCATAAAAGTGATCAAGGAGTAAATTCTTCTTCATGAGAACACTAAGGCTGCCAGAAATGGCAGCCTTTTTTATTTAACGGTTTAGCCGTTTAAAGTTATCTTTGTTAAAATTTCGATTATGTTTTTTTCGTTGATCATTCCGGTTTACAATCGTCCCGAGGAAGTACGGGAACTGTTGGAAAGCTTGTCGCGTTCCGATTATAGCGAACGTTTCGAAGTGGTGATCGTCGAAGACGGATCTTCAGCCCCGTGCCTGGTCGTTCTGGAACGTTTCCCCGATCTGGAGATATCCTATTACATGAAGCCCAATACCGGCCCAGGCGACTCACGAAACTACGGAATGAACAAAGCGAAAGGCGACTACTATCTCATTTTTGATTCCGACTGCATTGTACCGCCACATTATCTTCGCGTCGTATCGCAGTCCCTACAAGATTCGTACGCCGATTGTTTTGGTGGGCCCGATAAAGCGATGAAGTCGTTTTCCAACATTCAGAAGGCGATAAACTTCGGAATGACTTCATTCCTGACAACGGGTGGCATCCGCGGCGGTTCTGAACGGCTGGACAGGTTTCAACCGCGGAGTTTTAACATGGGAATTTCAAAATCTGCATTTGAAGCATCCGGAGGCTTTGCCGACATTCATCCCGGTGAAGATCCTGACCTTTCGATTCGGTTATGGAAGCTCGGTTTCAAAACCCGACTGATACCTGAAGCCTATGTTTATCACAAGCGTCGGATAAGTTGGAAAAGATTCTATATTCAGGTTAACAAGTTTGGAAAGGCCAGGCCAATTCTGGATACCTGGCATCCAAGATTTGCTAAGGCCACATATTTTCTCCCGTCCGCTTTCCTATTGGGATTCATTGTTGCAATACTGTCGGTGTTTTTTGGATTCAGTTTTTTTATCTGGCTCTATGCATTTTACTTTGTAGTTGCGTTTGTCCTTTCGGCTATAGCTAACCGTAGCATTCAGGTCGGTGCGCTGTCTGTTATGGCCGTAGCGATACAATTTTACGGTTATGGAACGGGTTTTCTGCAGTCGTACTTTCAAATCCAGATGCTCGGAAAAAAACCTCAGGAAGCTTTTCCTGAATTATTTTTTAAAGTATGAAACCTAAAGTAATCGGCTTGACGGGCGGAATCGGAAGCGGCAAATCTACCGTGGCCCGACACTTTGCGGCGCTTGGCGTGCCCGTCTATATCGCTGATGATGCCGCAAAAGACGTGATGCTTCGACCGAAGACAATAGACAAGATTTCGAGAGTATTTCCGGCAGTCGTTTTAGATGGTGTAATAAACAGGACAAAACTTTCAGAGATAGTCTTCAATGAGCCGGAACAACTGCAGCGGCTAAATAATATTGTCCATCCGCAGGTTAGGCAGCACTTTGAGGAATGGTTATTGCTACAAGATTGTGCCTTTGTAATTCGCGAAGCTGCGATACTTTTTGAAAGCGGGAGTTACTTAGACTGCGACAAAATAATCACTGTAACGGCGCCTTTGGAAACGAGGATCAGCCGTGTCGTAGAACGCGACCGAACAACACGCGAAAACGTACTGAAACGCATAGAAAACCAATGGACGGACGAAATGCGTATATCCAAAAGCGACTATATAATTGTGAACACAGATCCTGTTGCCACGATGGAGCACGTATCACAAATATTTAAAAAATTAGTAAATCTCTAATTTAAAACCCACGTGTTAATATTTGGTTAATGTATTAATTCTTTATGTGTTAAAATGTTAATTTTGTGATGATGAATAAGTTGTTTTTCAGATTACTTGTCGTTCTTATGAGTTTATCCTTAATTGGGATAATTTTGGTTCAGGTTTACTGGTTTAACAGTTCTTTTAAGAATAATGATGAACAGTTCAGATTTCACGTTAAGCAGGTAATCAGCAATGTCGCCTATCAGATTCAGAAGCGTGAAGCGTATAGTTTCATCGACCGGTACAACAGGATTAAGGACAGCATCGGGAAAGAACCTCAAAAAAGTGACTTTCTTGAATTCGGATATTATCAGCGCGATCCGCGGACCAATGAAACGATTATCTATTCGAACAGCATAATCTCTGAAGATTACAACATTTCATCATCGTTCTTTGATAAAAAGATGGATAGTGTGCGTGTTAAAAATTATTCGTCGAAACGGGTGACCGAAGTCTACAATAATGATAACATAGACAATTCCGGTATTCAGCGGGATGTAACGCCTGATCTGAAAGTGGAAAAGTCGGGTGGACTCGATATTCTTCAGCAGACGCAATTTGAGATCGCTTTTAAAGATATCGCTGCCGCAAAGCCGTTACAGGACCGGGTCTCCAAAGAATACCTGCAGCAGCTGCTGGCCGATGAGCTTGAGGAATTTGGCGTTAATACTCCGTTTGAATTCGGAGTTTACAGCAACGGGCTGGCAACAAAGATTCGTTCAGACAAATTCCGGTACGACAAAGAGGCCACCTACAGCATTCCGATATTTCCGGACAACGAAGGCAACAACCAGTATCAGTTGCTGGTAAGCTTTCCGCAGAAAAAGAAGTTCCTTTTTTCAGAACTGATCGGAATCACAGTGCTGTCGATCGTGTTTACGCTGATCATCATCATCGCGTATTCGAGTGCGCTGAACCAACTGATCCGCCAACGCCAGATTTCGGAAATAAAAACGGATTTCATCAATAATATGACACACGAATTCAAGACGCCGATTGCGACCATTAACCTGGCGCTCGACGCGATCAAGAATCCAAAGATCATCGACGACAATGAGAAAGTCAAGCGCTATCTTCAAATGATACGTGACGAAAATAAAAGGATGCACGCCCAAGTGGAAAATGTGTTGAGGATTTCCAAACTCGAGAAGAAGGAGCTCGAAATTACAAAGGAGACGAACAACATACACGAGATAATCGATGAGGCCATAGAACATGTTAACCTGATTATCGAAGACAGGCAAGGCACCATTACAACACATTACAACGCCACGCGTACGACTGTTTTGCTAAACGATGTGCATTTTACGAATGTCATCGTCAACATACTCGACAACGCAATTAAATACTCGCCAAACACGCCCATTATAGATGTTTATACTGAAAATGTCAAAGATTTTATAATCATAAAAATCAGAGACCACGGTTCCGGAATGAGTAAAATAGCTCAAAAAAGGATTTTTGAAAAATTCTACCGCGAACATACCGGCGACCTTCATAATGTAAAGGGTCACGGGCTCGGGCTCGCCTATGTGAAACGAATCGTTGACGACCACAATGGTCAGATATTTGTGGAAAGCGAAAAAGGGAAGGGCAGTACCTTCATATTAAAAATACCATTAATTAACTAGCTATGGAAACCGAAAATAAAAAGATTCTTTTAGTTGAAGACGACCAAAATTTTGGTGCGATTCTCAAGGATTACCTGACGCTGAACGACTTCGATGTCACGCTCGCAAAGAACGGCATGGAAGGATTTGAGAAGTTTAAGAAAGACACTTACGATCTTTGCATCCTCGATGTGATGATGCCTTACAAAGACGGATATACGCTTGCGAAGGAGATTAGAGAAAAAAATAAAGATGTGCCGATTATCTTTTTGACTGCGAAGTCGATGAAGGAAGATGTACTGAAGGGCTACAAAGTCGGCGCCGATGATTATCTGAACAAGCCGTTCGATTCAGAAGTACTTTTGATGAAGATCCGCGCGATCATTCAACGTAAAGCAGCGGATACAAAGAACGACCATGTCCGTTTTGAATTCCAGATCGGAAACTTCCACCTGAACTCAAAACTGAGGTTCCTGACTTACAAAGACGAAGAACCTATAAAATTGTCGCCTAAGGAAAACGAACTGCTTAAAATGCTGACGCTTCATGAAAACGATTTGATGCCGCGGGAATTGGCCTTGACGAAGATCTGGCGCGACGACAATTACTTCACGTCCCGTTCAATGGACGTTTACATCGCAAAACTGCGTAAATACCTGAAGCGCGATGACGAAGTGGAAATCCTGAACATCCATGGCGAAGGCTTCAGGCTCGTAGTTAAAAATAAAGTTACAGAATAATTGAAAGCTCCGGAAACGGGGCTTTTTTTATGGGCGGGAGCTTTTCCGGCTGTGCGCTGTATCTTTTGCGGCTCCGCTGCGCTCCGCCGCAAAAGGATGCCGCTTCCATCCGGGCTAAACCAATTGATAATTGATAATCCGAATTCCGCGTTAACTTATGCCCAGTTCCATAGTGAAGCAAGGTTTTCCATCTTTTATAACCGAGTAAGAGGCCGCTTCATTGCCAGCAATTTCAACTTTGTCGTGAAGCATCAGCTCTTTCATGAAATTCATGTCGAGGGTGTGTATCCGTTGCCTCAAAACCACGTTCGGATCAAGAAGATCCAAGCACCATTCAAGATATTTCACATTGTTCGCATGATTTACAATGTCAAGATCGGATAGCATGACGCTCCTTTTTGAAACTATATTACCGGCATCCGCGACAGCGACTTTTCTTACCCTTTCGGCAGTGGAAAAAACATTATTATATATGGTGAAGTGTTCGTAGGGTAGTGCCAGCGCTTCGGGACGTCGGGTCTGCGTATTAAAAACCGCCCAGAAAGTTTCACATCCAACAATCTTTTTGCCGTTGCAATACATTTCTAGTGCACGCACCGACCTTGAATTTTCAAGGCTTACGATCCATGTTTTTACTGTTACAACATCGCGCCATTTCGGAAGCGCCACAATCTCGATCCGCATTCGGCTTACCACCCATGCCTGATGCGCCTGCTGCATATCGGTAAAGCTGATGCCGCCTTTTTCGGCATGATCGGCCGCGGCCAGCTGCAATACATTACAAAGCTCGGTATATTTCAGGAAGCCGTTTGGGTAACACTGTGTGAAATCGATCACGAAATCTTTGCTAAAGACAGAAGTAAAGTCGGCGGAAATGGGCATTTCAATTTTTATCCCAAATTTAATCAAATTGAAGTCCGACGGCAAACTGCAACTGGTTCATTTTACTATAGAAGTCGGCAAACTCGCGATTTGTCGTAATATCAAGACTAGTATGAATAAACCTGATAGCCAAATACACTGATGAATATTCGCTGAAGTAACAATTTCCGGTTGCGCCCAATCGAAGTTCATTGCCGTCTTGCCAGCCAAAACTTCTTGAGGCACTCTTTTGGTGGAGCTTTGCATAGCCATATCCAAGTTCGGGAGTAATTGAAATTGCTTCGGTCACAGGATACTCATATGAGACGGCTACATATTCTGAGGAGTAGTTCGCATATTCAAAATTGCCAATCAATGACTTTTCGGCTACCTTGTACCGGACAAAGTTGAACCCGCCGCCCAACCTGAAACGATCGTATTTAAAAAGATCCAGCTCCACTCCAAAACCAAAATTATTGCTATAGGCTTTGGCAAGTGAGTTGTCCCCAAAAGGTAAAGGGCGTGATAATTCAAATTTCCAAACCGGATTTAATTCAAAATGATTTGCTGCATCTTGTTGTCCGGATGCCATTGTCGTAAACAGTAAAAAGAGGAGCGTAATTTTTTCCATCAATATGATATTACGTAGGTCGCAGGATCATTAGCAACCTGGATTTCGACGGTATAGTCTGTTGTCACCATTGTGCTCATGTCGGTCAATGTATAATTTAGCAACACATTTTGGTTTGTCAGGATCCCGAAAGTTACATCGTGGTAATAGCCGTATTCAGGAAGTGGTGTGCCTAAATTGACTTGGTAACCAGGCGTTTCAGCCGCAATCGTATAGCCGTCAAATCTTATATTGGGATTCACCTGTTCAAGGCCGACACTTAGGGTAGTAATTTGGTTGAGCCGATATAGAACAATGTCATGGAGCGAAAATTTGTAATCAACAAAATGTTCGTCTATTATGTTGAAGTACTCTTTTTGTTGATGAAAGTCATCTCCTATGATGCTTATCGTGTACCGCGTGCTGTCGCCTTTAGCCGCAGGAAATACGACCGTAAGTTTACCGTTTGCATCGGTTCGCCCGCCGGATATCTGGTCTGTATCCTCAAGATCAGAAACCATTATCCCGACTTCTTTATCCTGAAGCGGATTTCCATCGGTGTCTTTGATTATGGTTTGAACAACGTATCTTGTCTCTCCGTAGTATTCAATTTCGTGGCATGAGATGCAAAGCAAAAACAGTAGTAGAATGTATCGGTTTTTCATTGAGCAGCGCTTAGTAAAATGTAGATGCATAAAGGTGGCAAACGTTGCCTCATCCCAGTTTTTTTTTAAAATTTAATTGATTTAAAAATTTCACCTGGCGAAGTAGTGAAATCAAACCACTTGATCGCTGTGTTTTTTCGGAACCAAGTCATTTGCCTTTTTGCAAACCGGCGCGTGTTCTTCTTTATCTCCGAGACGGCGAAGTCCAGTGAAATTTCGCCATCAAAATATCGAAACAATTCGCTATAGCCAACTGTTTTCAATGCATTTAGGTTTCTGTTCGGGTATAGTTTTCGCGCCTCATCCAATAATCCTTGTTCCATCATTTGATCGACGCGACTGTTGATTCGCTCATACATTACGTTACGGTCGGCTTCAAGTCCGATCAAAACCGGTTTAAAACCACGCTGTAATTGTTTTTTTCCAAGGAAAGAGGAGTAGGGCGTTCCACTGCTGATACAAACTTCCAATGCACGCATTATCCTTTGGGGATTTTCTGTATCGACAACATCGAAATATCGCGGATCAAGCTTCAATAATTTTTGTTGTAAGAACGACAATCCGTGCAATTCATATCCCTGTTGTAAATTCGCACGCACTTGCTGATCAACTTCCGGAAACACATCCAAACCTTTTAAGACGGCATCAACATACAGTCCGGAGCCGCCAACCATTATGGCATGATTGTTATCGGCAAACAGAGAATCCAGTCTTGAAAGCGCGTCCTTTTCAAAATTTCCAACAGTATAATGATCAAAAATGGAAATGTGCTGGATAAAGTGATGGGGTGCTGCCGCGAGTTCATCGTCCGAAGGAACTGCAGTACCAATTTGCATTTCACGATAGAACTGGCGGGAATCGCATGAGATAATTTCACAACTGAAATGCTGTGCAAGTTCGATTGCCAACGATGTTTTTCCAATTGCGGTAGGACCGACGACTGTAATCAATTTTCTTGGCTGCACTGTCTATTGATGAAGATTTTCACCGCAATTGTAGCAGAAGTTTGCATTGTCAGAATGATTTTCGGCGCTACAGTTGGGGCATGATTGGGTATTGGTGTGGACAGATGGCTTCGACATTATCTCGGCGGTGACCAGGCCGGTTGGTACAGCGATGATTCCGTAGCCGAGTATCATGATCACCATCGACAGGAATTGCCCAAATGGCGTCTGCGGCGTGATATCACCGAATCCAACTGTGGTCAGGGTGACGATAGTCCAATAAATGCTGACAGGAATGTTTGAGAAACCGCTTTCCTCACCTTCAACCATATACATGATGGTTCCGAATATGATGCACAAAACAATCACGGTAAAAAGGAAGACAGCAATTTTATTCCGGCTCCGCATCAACGCGGCAGAAAGTTGGTTTGAGGCGCCAACAAAGTGGGCAAGTTTTAGTATCCTGAATATCCGCAGCAGTCGTATTGCGCGAAGTGCCAACAGGAAGTGCAGGCCAGGAAAGAACAGGTCGATATAGCTTGGAAGCGTCGCCAGTAAATCGATGATTCCGTAGAAACTCAGTGCGTACCGCAGTGGTTGCCGCACCGAAAGCAATCTTGCCAAATATTCGAGCGAGAAGAAAATAGTGATAACCCATTCGATGATTTCGAGTTCACGGCCATATCTGTTATTGACACTAACCACGCTTTCAAGCATCAGCGTGACGATACTGATTACGATTAGTGCAACCAGGATCAGGTCGAACAGCTTTCCGGCTGGCGTGTCTGCCTCGTATACAATCGTATGTAATTTACTGCGAACTTTCTCGGATAGCTTGAAAATCATTTTCGTCGGTGTATTCCAAAAATAAACAAATTCGCTAGAAAGGGACGATTTTAATGTGTTTATTCTTTCGCGCGTACGCCTGAATAAGATTGCGCGTGTCCCGACTATCGGCCATTGCAACCAGGATGCTTTTCAAAATGCCAATGTTGTTGATCTGGTAGTTCAAATCGTAAAACGCATATCCTTTAAAGGTTCCGTTTTCGATTAATATTGCCGATCGTTCGTTAACATTTCGCCCGCGGTCAATGATCATCAGGTTTTTATTATCGTATGTAAGGCTATCGATCATTTCTTTTACCCGCTGGTTGTATATTTCAATAGAAACTTTTCCGATACAGGCGCCATCGCACTCGTTTATCGTGTAAAGAAAACAACTGGTGTCAGATTCGTAAAGTCCCGTAAGCTTTTGGCAAAGATCATTTTGGTCGGTTAGCCGGAACAGCACGTTCTTTGCATCTGAGAGTGACGCAAATGACAGGATCTCGCGCTTTTTCCGGTCGGGTTTTTGAAGTTTCAGGTTTAGATAGCCGTTCTCATCAACTTCAGAGTATAAAGCCCACGGAAACCCGGTGCGGGACTGCGGCCTACTGTAAACCGGAAGGTTGATTTTAATTTCCTCGATTTCTTTTAAATTCGCAATTAGCTCGCTACCGGTTTCCTCGTAAGTAACTGCAAAAACTTCTGCCTGTATTTTTTTGCATTTTGGGGAAGTACCGACGAAATGCTGATTTACGCGTTTTTTGATATTGCGGCTTTTTCCGATGAAGATGATCGTTCCGTCTTCGCGATGAATATAAAAGATTCCGGTTTTAGAAGGAAGGCTTTCGACGATGTCAAGGAGTTTCGGCGCGATGCCTTTTTCCACTTCGGTCTTGATAAGCTCTTTGACGATAGTTTTTTCGGTATCTTTTGCGAGCAACAGTTTGAAAAGTTTCACTGTCGCCATTGCATCTCCGCTTGCCCGGTGCCTGTCGGCCATAGGTATTCCGAGTGCCCGTACCAATTTTCCAAGACTATGTGACGGCTGTTCTGGTAGAAGTTTTTGTGCCAGCTCGACGGTACACAATGTCCGCGCTTCAAAGTTATACCCGAGGCGGCGGAACTCCGTACGTAGGATCCGATAATCAAACGTGGCGTTATGCGCGACAACCACACAATCCTGGGTCATCTCGATAATGCGCTTTGCAACCTCGAAGAACTTCGGCGCCGACCGCAGCATGGCGTTATTGATTCCGGTAAGCTTTACAACAAAAGGCTGAATTGGGATTTCAGGATTTACAAGGCTGATGAACTGATCCACGATCTCATGCCCGTCAAATTTGTAGATAGCAATCTCAGTGATTCCTTCTTCATTAAATTGTCCTCCGGTGGTTTCTATATCAAGAATTGCGTACAATGTAAATAGTCTAAAGTCAAGAGTTAAAAGGGAACGTCAAAAGCCAAACAAAAGTATCGTGTAAACCCGATGTTGAATTCTCAATATTAACTTCTCCAATACTAAATGCCCGATCTCACGTTTGGACTCCCTCATTTTCGCCTGCCAAATATACTGCTTCCTATCCGAACCATCGTGCTTCCGCAGTCTATTGCTAATGGATAATCGTCGCTCATTCCCATTGAAAGGATTTCTGGAGCAAAGTTCTCGGTTTGAGGCATAGTGGTGAGCCGGTCAAATACTAATTTCAGGAATTGAAATTCCTTCTTTACTTGTTCCTGATCGTCTGTAAAAGTGGCCATTCCCATTAGTCCGCAGACGCGGATGTATTTCAAGTTGGCGAACACCCTTGCCGTGATCAGTTCCATCAATTCGTTTTCATTCAGGCCAAATTTGGTGTCTTCCTTTGCGATATGCATCTGCAGCAGGCAATCGATAATCCGATTATTTTTTTGACCTTGCCTGTCGATTTCCTGAAGCAGCCGCAAGCTGTCAACACCATGTACCAAACCTACAAATGGCGCCATATATTTCACTTTGTTGCTTTGCACGTGCCCAATCATATGCCATTCGGTGTCTTTTGGCATCTGCTCGTATTTCTCGGCCATCTCCTGAACCTTATTCTCACCAAACACACGCTGTCCCGCATTATAAGCTTCCATTAAATCTGAAACCGGCTTCGTTTTCGAAACAGCCACAAGCGTTACATGTGATGGAAGCGCCGACTTTATGGCAATTAAGTTTTCTCGTATCATACGTTTCCGGTAATCCCGTTGTCACAATTCAATTCATAGACCACAAGCCCACTTCTGAACTTAGGTTCGATGTACGTGCTTTTCGGCGGCATAATCAGGTGCGCGTCGGCTATTGCTTTTATCTCATCAATGTTTGACGGGAACAGGACGAATGCGACTTCAAACTCTTGGTCATCGACTTTTCGTTTGATCTCGCTGAGCGGATGTTTGCCCGAAAGGTAGTCGATGCGCTCATCATTTCGAAGATCGGTGATGCCGAGCACAGCATGCAGTATCTTGCTGTACAACAGTTGTGCATCGAGTTCGTCAAGCGGTGAATCGAAGCGGCAGCGTTCTTTTTTAAGCGATAGCAGGTAAAATTCTTTGTCAAGATACATCCCGATTTGATGCTTCTCCGCCGGGTACACAGGTTGATCACCATCCTGGGTCACATTGAACTGCTCTGAGACCTTTTCCAGAAAAGCCGCCTTTGACAGGTTATTTAAATCCTTTACGAGCCGATTGTATTCGTAAATTCGCACATTGCTGTCGGCTATCAAAAAACTCATAAAGTATTCCTGCACCCAACAGTGGCCTTCATTGTAATTTTCATCGTACAACAATTCGGCCGACGCCGATCGGTGATGCCCATCGGCTATATATAAATTTGGAATTTTGTCGAATGATTCCTGCAGAAACGCGATTTCGTGTTCATCGTCGACTTTCCACAAATAATGAATGTGTTTCTTTGTGGTAGTAAATTCGAGCTCGGGAGCAAGGGTTGTTTTGCGCGTCAGCCAATGCGCGATTGGTTCGTCATCGGGGTAGGTCATTAAAACGGGTTCGGTATTAAAACCTGCGTATTTGATATAATTTTTGAACGTTTCAACGCGATACTGTAGTGTGTCTTCGTGCTTTTTAATCACGTCGTTCTTATAATCTGTGATGCTGGTTCCGACAATAATCCCGGTAAAGACATTTTTCTTGGAAACCATCCGATGAATATAAACAGACGGCTTTGCGTCCTGAACCAAAATCCCTTCGTCCTTAAACTCCTGGTATTTCTGGTGCACCATTCTGAAACGGCGTTCCATACTGTCTTTCTGCGGATTCATGTATGCCGGGTTCAGAACGTGCAGAAACGATAGCGGGTTGAAATCCAGTTGCGCCGCGAGTTCGGCAGGTGAGTAGTCGTCGTACGACCGGGCCGTCACCAGGCTTGCATTTTCGCGCGTTGGGCGGACAGCTTTAAAAGGAATAATTTTGGCCATTAAAGCGTTTAACGTTTAAATTGCGATGCTGGTTTTTCCGCCTTTTTGCTCTCAGAGTAATCGTAAAAACCTTCACCTGATTTTACTCCTAGTTTTCCCGCTCGTACCATATTTACCAAAAGCGGACATGGTGCGTATTTCGAATTTTTGAACCCATCGTACATTACGTTTAAAATCGCAAGGCAGACATCCAATCCGATAAAATCTGCCAATTGTAGCGGGCCCATTGGGTGCGCCATTCCGAGTTTCATCACCGTGTCAATTTCATAAACTCCCGCCACACCGTTATACAACGTTTCTATCGATTCGTTAATCATTGGCATTAGGATGCGGTTGGCAACAAACCCCGGATAATCATTGACTTCGACAGGCGTTTTTCCAAGTTTTATAGAAAGCTCCATGATCTTTTTGGTAACCTCCTCTGAGGTATTGTAGCCACGGATGATCTCGACAAGCTTCATTATCGGCACGGGGTTCATAAAATGCATTCCAATAACACGCTCAGGATGCGGAACAACGGCGCCGATTTGCGTAATTGATATAGAGGAAGTGTTTGTAGCAAGAATTACATCGTGTTTGCAGGTTTCGCCAAGCTGACGGAAGATATTGAGCTTTAAATCGACGTTTTCTGTTGCGGCTTCCACAACCAGGTCGGCGCCAACAACGCCATCTTTCACATCCGTATACGATATGATATTCCCGATTGTATTTGCACGGTCTCCTTCTGTGATAGTTCCTTTTGCGACCATTCGGTCAAGGTTCGCGGCGATTGTCGCCATACCTTTTTCGATTGATTTCTCAGAAACGTCTATAAGCTTAACCTGAAAGCCGCTTTGTGCGAACGTGTGGGCGATTCCGTTACCCATAGTTCCTGCACCAATTACTGCAATAATTTTCATGTACTGTTGCGATTTTTTTCTCCGTTAAGGTCCTTAAAAACATTATAGCTAGCGCACTTAAAGGCCTTAATGGTTTTATAATTTTAATATTAAACTTTAAAACACCCAATAATGCGATATGCAACCCGAAGCGCTTCCGTTCCCTGTTCCAAAGTTACTATTGGAGTTGTATCATTTGTAACTGCGTCAGCGAAAGTTTCGAGCTCATCAAGGATTGCGTTGTTTTGCTGCACTTCAGGATTATCGAAATAAATTTGTTTTTTGATACCTTCTGCGTTTTGGAGGATCATATCAAAATCGCCTGGCGTTTCAGGGGCATCCTGCATTTTTACAACCTCGCATTTCTTCTCGAGAAAGTCAACCGAGATATACGCATCTTTTTGGAAGAACCTTGACTTCCGCATATTCTTAAGTGAAATGCGGCTGGCCGTAAGGTTGGCGACGCAGCCGTTCTCGAACTCGATACGGGCATTCGCAATGTCCGGAGTGTCCGAAATAACCGAAACGCCGCTCGCATTGATATTTCTGACAGGCGATTTCACGACGCTTAGGATCGCATCAATGTCATGTATCATTAGATCAAGCACAACGGGAACATCTGTGCCGCGCGGATTAAATTCGGCCAGCCGATGGGTTTCAATAAACATCGGATTGTGGATCATGTCTTTTGTAGCGATAAAAGCCGGGTTGAATCTTTCCACATGTCCAACCTGTCCTTTAACATTATATTCTTTTGCAAGTGCAATAATTTCTTCGGCTTCTTCTACCGTATTTGAAATGGGTTTTTCGATAAAGACGTGTTTGCCGGATTTGATGGCAACTTTAGCGCACTTGTAATGTGAAAGCGTTGGGGTAACAATATCAATTACATCTACAGCGTGAATCAATGTGGCAATGGTGTGGAACTGCTTATAGCCAAATTCCTTCGCGATTTTTTCGCCGTTTTCCTGATTTTCGTCGTAGAACCCAACAAGTTCATACTTTTCGGACTGCTGGAGTAAGCGCAAGTGAATTTTTCCAAGGTGGCCCGCACCCAAAACGCCGACTTTTAGCATATTACTGTATTTTTCATTTCAAAAGAGTTCGGGCTACAGCCCCGAGTGAACAAAAATAAGAATAAATCGCAACGGCATATTGATTATCCGCATTATTTTAGCCCTGATCACGGCGGCACCCTTTTTGGCCTCCGTTTTATTCACGCAAGAAAAAAGATAAACCCCAAGCAGACGGGACCTTAAAAAAAAGCGAACTGGCGGAGCAAAGTAGCTCCTTACTTTCTTAATTTTACCGCATAAACCTAAGCTACGTTTTGAAAGATACAGCCAAACATCAGGGACTTCGAAATCAGTTGGTGAGCTTGCTTGAAAAAAAGGGCATCACCGACAAAAATGTGCTGGAAGCAATACGCAAGGTTCCGCGGCACCTATTTCTTGATTCGAGTTTTGAAGATTATGCTTATCAAGACAAAGCCTTTCCTATTAGCGCCGGACAAACGATATCTCAGCCGTATACCGTGGCGTTTCAGACGCAATTGCTGCAAGTGAAAAAGGATGATAAAGTAATGGAGATCGGAACCGGCTCGGGTTACCAAACTGCCGTTTTGTGTGCAATGGGAGCAAAAGTGTATACCGTTGAACGCCAGAACGAGCTGTTTAAACAAACGTCGGTGCTACTGCCCAAACTCGGGATTCGCCCGAAACATCTCTCCTTTGGCGACGGTTATAAAGGGCTTCCAACGCATTGCCCATTCGACAGCATTATCGTGACTGCCGGTGCGCCAATTATTCCAAAGCCGTTAATGGCACAACTTAAAGTCGGCGGCCGACTCGTAATTCCACTCGGTAACGAGCACCAGATCATGACCTTGCTGATCCGAAAAAACGAAACACAGTTTGAAAAACATGAGTTTGGTGAGTTCCGTTTTGTACCTTTATTGGAAAACAAAAACTGATGAAATTAAAACTACTTTCATTCCTACTTTTTCCGGCGGCGCTGTTTGCACAAGGATATACAAGTTATTTTACCGGGAGCACGACTAATATTACAACAATTCCTGAATTTGGCGTCTGTCTAATGGGCGGCGCGACCGAACATGACAATGCAATGGCGTGGCTTCTTGAAAAAGCAAACGGCGGTGACGTTGTAGTATTGCGATGTTCGGGAAGCAACGGTTACAACAATTACATGTATTCCGAATTGGGCGTTAGCTTAAACTCCGTCGAAACGCTGGTAATTACTTCTGAGGCAGGCGCAACGAGTCCGTATGTCCTGAACAAGATCGCCAATGCTGAACTTATTTGGTTTGCCGGCGGCGACCAGTGGAACTACGTGAATTTCTTCAAAGACAATGCGCTGGAAGATTTGCTAAACGCGCATGTCAATGAAAAAGGTGCGCCAATTGGTGGAACCAGTGCAGGAATGGCCATATTGGGAGGAAGGTATTTTTCGGCGCAAAACGGATCGGTAACTTCTGCGGAAGCCTTGACAGATCCGTTTAATCCATATATGACAGTTATGTATGACGATTTCCTTTCAGTTCCCTATTTAACTGGCGTTATTACGGATACACACTATGATAATCCCGACAGGCGCGGACGTCACGCGGCATTCCTCGCGCGGCTCATGCAATTCTCTACGAATGTCTACGGGATTGCCTGTAACGAATATGTTGCGGTCTGTGTCAATCAATCGGGAATTGCACATGTGTTTGGCGACTATCCGAACTATCAGGAATTTGCATATTTCATTCAGGATAACTGCCATAACACGAACGGTGCGGAAACTATCCAAGCTGGGACGCCTTTGACCTGGGATTATAACGGACAAGCACTACAAGTTTATAAAGTTCCCGGAACGATGGATGGTGAACATTGGTTTGATCTTGGTGCTTGGGGACTTCCTGTCGCATCGGGTGGGAACTGGGAGGATTGGTCGGTGATCAATGGAAGCTTACAAGTCGTAGCAGGAGAAGGACCGGATTGCGTGTTATCTGCGGGTGATCATGATAAATCTTTTGTACAGATCCTTAATCCTGTTGATGAGGTGCTGCAAATATCGCAAAGTGACGGAGCGCTTATAAGAATATACGATCAAGCCGGTCGTGCAATCACTAACATCGCAGCCGTTGCAAACCGCGCTACTGATGTTTCCGCTTTGCCACCCGGAACTTACATTGTTGAAATCACGCGCGGCGGCGCGACTGCAACCCGGAAAATCGTTAAAAGGTGATTATATCTTTTTTCCTGAAAGAATCGATTTTAGCGACTCCATGTCGTCCATAAGTTTTTGAATCGACGCAGCAGTAAGTTGCGGTTCTGCCTGAGCTGTTTCTCCCGAGAGTTTCTTTTCTGCAGCCTTTATCGCTTCAAGTGCGAAACCGTATCCCTTGACGGTGTGGATTATCCGATCTGTGAGCCAAAGTAGCTCTAATTCATTGACATCTAACTCGTAAAGTTCGCCAATCTGAAGTAGTTGAGCATGTGTGGGGTTCCGCGTGCCGCTTTCGAATTTGCTGATCAGCGCCTGATCGATTTTTAGTTTAATGGCAACTTCACGTGTGGTTAAACCTTTCGCATTTCGCCCGTTTTTCAGCAGGTTTTTCATTACCGTTTAAACTCTTTCTTGATGCGGTCAAGGTCGCGCTTTGTATCCTGTTCCTTCAGCGATTCACGTTTGTCGTACGTTTTCTTTCCTTTACAAAGTCCGATTTCAAGCTTTGCAATTCCTTTTTCGTTAGTGAAGAGACGAAGCGGAATTATCGTAAGCCCTTTTGCCTGAACACTTCTATGTAGGGTTTTCAGTTCACGTTTGTTAAGCAACAGCTTGCGTTCCGATCGTGCGGTGTGGTTGAACTGGTTGCCAAATGCGTATTCTTCAATCGAGGTATTAATCGCAAAAAGTTCGCCTGCTTCATTAAATTCACAGAAACTTTCGGTTATCTGTGCTTTCCCTAAACGGATCGACTTTATTTCGGTTCCGGTCAGAACGATGCCAGCGGTATAAGTTTCGAGAATTTCATAATCGAATCGTGCGCGTTTGTTAAGTATGTTGACCGTTTTAAGCATATCGCAAATGTAGGGACTCTACGTTTAAACCGCAATCTTTTTCGACAGCCGAAATGAGGTGCAAATTTTGTAAATTTGTTTATGGAAAATGCGCATAAAAACAATCCGTTGCACGGGGTGACACTTCTGAAAATGCTTGAAGACCTCGTGGCTTTTTATGGGTTTGACACCTTGGGCGAACTGATCCGCATTCGCTGCTTCACCGAAAATCCGACCATCAAGTCAAGCCTGACGTTTCTTCGCAAAACAGAATGGGCGAGAAAGAAAGTAGAGGAACTATACACAAAGACGCTTCCGAAACTACGGCAATAGTTAATTTCTATGATCACTCTCGAGGAGCGAGTAAATCACCGTATCCAAAAACCTGCCTTCATAGTATTCATTTTCACGCAGATGCGCCTCCTTTATGAAATTATTTTTTTCAAGGACACGTGCCGACGCAATGTTTTCCGGAGCAATAATGGCCTCAATTGAATGGAGTTTCATCTGTTCGAAACCGTACTCAACCACAACAGCAATTGCTTCGCTGACATATCCATTGCCATGGAACTCGGGCAACAGCATGTAGCCAATCTCTGCCCGGTAATGCTCAGGTGATATTCGATAATGACCAATTATTCCGATCATTCTTGGATCGTCGTTTTTGCAAATAGCCCAGTTGATCCCTTCATTGCTGTCGATCCGACTATTAATCACCGTAATATGATCTATGGCATCCTGGCGGGTTTTCGCCAAAGGCCGCGGCACATATTTCATAACCTCAGGGTCGCTACGCATAGCAAACATTTGGTTAACATCATCGAGGTGCAGTCGCCGAAGGTACAGCCGGCCGGTCCTGAGTTCAGGAAACGGATCAAAATTTATGGTGAGCATATAGTTGGTTTTTGGTGAAGTTATAAAAATCGTTTAAAAAGACAAAAACCGGCTTAATTATTAGCAAATCGGTATACGCTAAAGCTGATTTAGCCGTTGAATTTTTTATATGCGTGTTTTTTCTTTAATTTGCTTATCAAACTATATTTTTATGAAACAATTATTATGTAAGGCGTTGTTCCTTTCCGCATTTTTCTTCGGAAGCTCAATGCTTATTGCTCAGGAAACGCCGGTGGCAACGTACGACTACCGCGAAGCGTTCGGGCCATTCTTTTATCTCAATAGCGCCACCGAAACGCGATCTGCAAGCGGGCAACCGGGCGCCAAATATTGGCAAAACCGCGCCGATTACAAGCTTACTGCACAACTAAACGACCAAACAAACGAGATATCCGGGAGCGAAGTGCTGACCTACACGAACAATAGCCCGGATAAGCTGGGCTTTTTGTGGATGAACGTCGATCAGAATCTATTCAAATCTGACTCACGAGGAAACTCCGTAATTCCGGTGAACGGAAGCCGGAACGGGGCACGCGGACAAGTATTTGAAGGGGGACACAATATTAAATCTGTAAAAGTTATTAGTACAGTCGATGGAAAGTCGGTTGAACGCGATGCAAAGTTCATGATCTCCGATACACGCATGCAGGTAATGCTGCCGCAGGAAGTGGGTGCTAACGGTGGAACAGTAAAGTTAAGAATTGATTTTTCGTTCATATCGCCAATTTATGGATCGGACAGAATGGGTGTTCTTGCGACACAAAATGGCAAAATATTTTCTGTTGCGCAATGGTTTCCAAGGATGTGTGTTTACGATGACCTAAAAGGTTGGAACACGGAACCTTATTTGGGCGCGGGTGAGTTCTACCTCGAATACGGCGATTATGAGGTAACTATTACAACGCCTGCAAATCATATAGTGGTTGCATCAGGCGAATTGACAAATCCGGCAGAAGTATACACGGCAGAACAGCAAAAACGATGGGCAACGGCAGCGCAAAGCGAAACAACCGTTGCAATCCGTTCAGCCGATGAGGTGCTGAATGCGACGTCGCGTCCTACGGGAAAACAGTCACTTACATGGAAGTTCAGAATGAAGAACACCCGCGATTTTGCCTGGGCTTCTTCAGCAGCTTTTGTAATTGACGCAGCAAGAATTAATTTGCCAAGCGGCAAAAAGTCGATAGCAATTTCCGCCTATCCGGTCGAAAGCGCAACCAGGGACAGCTGGGGCCGATCTACAGAATACACAAAAGCCGCAATCGAACATTATTCTAAGCAATGGTTCGAATATCCGTATCCAGCTGCCGTAAACGTTGCTTCAATTGCAGGCGGAATGGAATATCCGGGAATCGTGTTCTGCGAATGGACAGCCAAAAACGCCGATTTGTGGGGCGTGACCGATCACGAGTTTGGACACATCTGGTTCCCGATGATCGTGGGCTCGAACGAACGTGCAAACGCTTGGATGGATGAAGGATTTAATACTTTCATCAATACCCTTAGTACGCAAAACTTCAATAATGGTGAGTACGCCATGCCCAAAACCGATATGAACATGATGGCGCAGTACTTTACAATGGAAGGGGTCGAGCCGGTTATGACTGCTCCTGATAATCTAAAAGAATCGAACCTCGGGCTTCTTGCGTACAGTAAACCGGGTGAAGGGCTGACATTACTTCGGGAGCAGATCCTTGGGCCGGAGCGTTTCGATCTTGCTCTCCGAACGTATATCAACAGATGGGCATACAAGCATCCAACGCCAGATGATTTCTTTCATACAATTGAAAATGTTGCGGGTGAGAACCTAAACTGGTTCTGGAGAGGCTGGTTTATGAACAAGTGGAAAATGGACCAGTCAATAACAAAAGTAATGTACCCTAAGAACGATCCTTCGAAAGGCGCGGTCATTACCATCGATAATCTTGAGAAAATGCCGATGCCGGTGGTAATGGACATAAAGTTTAAGAGCGGCGCTACAACACGCGTAAAACTTCCGGTGGAAATTTGGCAGCGTAACGTCAGCTGGACTTTCAAACAACCATCGACTGAAGAAATCGCAAGCATTCAACTGGATCCTGAGCATGTATTCCCGGATCAAAATCCTGCGAATAATACTTGGACAGCTGGAACTGGTACGCTTGAAAAAGATGTCATTCTTGATCCGTATCTCGGAACTTTTGGGAGTAGTTCGATTCCGTTGAAGGTAACATTTGTTGAAGAGAACGGTCAGCTGATGGCAACGGCTACTGGCCAGCAGTCTTTCCCGCTGACGCCGGCCGGAACCGACAAATTTATATTTGAGGCAGGCGGAATCACCGTTCAGTTCAGTGCTTCAAAAAATGAGTTTACCCTTTCACAAGGCGATATGAGCTTTAAGTTCAATCGGGAGAAATAGTACTTGTACTAAAACGAAAAACCGGCCTTGAGCCGGTTTTTTTATTCTATGTTAATTATAATGGGGAAATTATATTGGCAGCGAACTGGTAAGCCGTCTTTTGTAGCAGGAATCCATCGTCCTTTGAACTGTTTAACAACCCGTACGGCCTGCTCACCCAGCTTTTCGAAAGCAGGATCGGCAGCCAGATCGTAGGAATCTTCGGCGGAATCGGATTCTTTTTCGTACAGCTTTTCTGCACTGAGGTGAATGAACCGGATATCCGAGATTGTGCTGTCGGGTTCGACGACAAACCCAATGAAGAGCATCAGTTTCCTATTGTGTGTTTCCGGCAGCTTAAGGTTCTTACTGATGAACATCGACAAGGTATACATGCCGTCGGCGAGCTCAGGCTTGGTATCGGTATCAGCGCTTCGATATATATTTTGGGTCTGTGGCGACTCAAAAGCAGTTTGTTGTGCAGAAATGGCGGCGGTGCCCAATAAGAGGAGCAAGGCGATTTTTTTCATTGCTCAAAGCTACTAAAAAAACGCCGAATTGGAGTTCGGCGTTCTTCTCAGTTGTTAAGCTCCGCTGTGGATGCCTTCTTTTATTTCTTCGATCATTTTTTTGTTAAATGCAGGAAGATCGTTTGGATCCCGACTCGTTACAAGCCCTTGATCAACAACAACTTCTTGGTCGCTCCACACTGCACCGGCATTAATTAGATCTTGCTTTATAGATTTGTATGAGGTCATCTCGCGTCCTCTCACGACATCGGCATTAATCAGTGTCCAAGGTCCATGACAGATTGCCGCAACAGGTTTTTTGGCATTAAAAAATTCTTTTACGAAGGAAATTGCTTTTTCCTCGACCCTTAATTTGTCAGGGTTGATCACGCCTCCCGGAAGCACTAAAGCGTCATAATCTCCGGCGGATACTTCGTCAAGCGTATAATCAACTTTGTACTCGCTGCCCCAGTCTCCATCGGCCCAAGCTTTGATCGTACCCGGTTTTAGACTGATGATATGTGCAGTCCAGCCTTGTTGCTCAATATGTTCCTTAGGCGATTTGAGTTCACTTTCCTCGAAACCGTTGGTTGCCAATATTGCTACTTTCTTGTCCATTTGTACGTGTTTTTATGTTATACAACAAGTTAGTCAAAAGCAGCCGCCGATCGTATTAACGGAATATTAAACTTCTGGTAAATTATGAATCGATTAGCTCCGTTTGATTTCGGAATACCAATTCGCCATCAAAGCTGTCAAGCAGGATAATGCTTTCGGTCTTGATGTTGCCTGCAAGAATTTCTTTCGACAGCCGGTTCAGCACTTCTCGTTGGATAACACGTTTCACCGGCCTTGCGCCATATTGGGAATCAAAACCTTTGTCCGACAGATATTGTACTGCTTCCGGTGTAGCGTCAAGGGTAATATTTTGCTGCGCGAGCATTTTGGTAACACCCTTGAGCTGCAAACCGACAATTCGCGTAATATTGTCCGTTGTCAGCGGTCGGAACATCACTATTTCATCAATACGGTTGATAAACTCTGGGCGAACAGTCTGTTTCAGCAGTCCCAGGACTTCCGTTTTAGCCGCTTCGGTAGCCGCTTCAATTCCGCCTTTAAGCGCTTCGAATTTATCTTGGATGATCGCGCTTCCCATGTTCGAGGTCATAATTATGATCGTATTCTTGAAATCGGCAGTGCGGCCCTTGTTGTCGGTCAGCCTTCCTTCATCGAGCACCTGCAACAGGATATTGAACGTGTCAGGATGCGCTTTTTCGATTTCGTCAAGAAGTACGACAGAGTACGGCTTCCTGCGAACAGCTTCCGTTAGTTGTCCGCCTTCATCATATCCAACATATCCCGGAGGCGCCCCTACGAGTCGGCTTACGCTATGACGTTCCTGGTATTCGCTCATGTCGATTCTCGTCAGCGCATTTTCATCATCAAACAGATATTCGGCAAGCGCTTTGGCAAGTTCGGTTTTACCAACACCTGTAGGCCCAAGAAACAGGAACGAGCCTATTGGTCGTTTCACATCTTGCAGCCCGGCGCGGCTTCTCCTGACGGCGTCGCTGACGGCTTCAATCGCTTCTTCCTGTCCAACAACACGTTTATGAAGCTCATCTTCGAGTTTAAGCAGTTTCTCGCGTTCGCCCTGAAGCATCTTCATTACTGGGATTCCGGTCCATTTTGCGACAACTTCGGCAATATCTTCACGTGTAACTTCTTCTTTTATCAAGGAATTTCCTTCCTGATTTTCGCGAAGTTGCGTCTGCAAGCCTTCAAGTGTTGATTGGGCTTCTTTAATCTTTCCATAACGGAGTTCGGCAACTTTACCATAATCGCCCTCACGTTCGGCACGTTCGGCTTCCGATTTATAATTTTCAATCTGTTCCTTTACCTGTTGAATGTTATCCACAACGTCTTTCTCGCTTTTCCATTTTGCGAAGATGTCGTTGCGTTCTTCCTTCAGGTTGGCAAGCTCAAGTCCGAGGATTTTTAGCTTGCTTTCATCATCTTCGCGTTTGATCGCTTCAATTTCTATTTCGAGCTGCATGATACGCCGATCGAGCACGTCGAGTTCTTCAGGCTTCGAATTGATCTCCATACGAAGTTTTGAAGCTGCTTCATCCATTAAATCAATTGCCTTATCCGGGAGGAACCGATTCGTGATATAACGCTGCGAAAGCGCAACAGCGGCAATAATTGCGTCGTCTTTGATCCGAACTTTGTGATGTGTTTCGTATTTTTCTTTGATTCCGCGTAAGATCGAAATCGCACTTTCGCTGTCAGGCTCTTCGACCATTACTTTTTGAAACCTTCTTTCGAGCGCTTTATCCTTTTCAAAATATTTCTGGTACTCGTCAAGTGTTGTCGCTCCAATTGCACGGAGCTCGCCTCGGGCAAGGGCAGGCTTTAATATATTCGCCGCGTCCATTGCGCCTTCGCCACCGCCGGCTCCTACGAGGGTGTGGATCTCATCGATAAATAATACGATATCGCCTTCGGCAGAAGTAACTTCCTTCACAACCGACTTTAATCTTTCCTCGAATTCTCCTTTGTACTTTGCTCCGGCAATCAAAGCACCCATATCAAGTGAGAAAACAATTTTTTCTTTTAGATTTTCCGGCACGTCGCCATCAACAATACGGTGGGCGAGGCCCTCGGCAATAGCTGTTTTACCAACGCCCGGCTCACCCACGAGCATCGGGTTGTTTTTGGTACGTCGGGTCAGGATTTGCAGCACGCGCCGGATTTCCTCATCACGTCCAATAACAGGATCCAGTTTTCCGCTTCGTGCCAGCTCGTTGAGGTTTTTTGCGTATTTGTTGAGCGCGTTGTAGGTTTCCTCGGCTGAAGCTGAGGTGACGCGTTCTCCTTTACGAAGTTCGTCAATCGCCGCGCGAAGGCCTTTTTCGGTTGCGCCCTGGTCTTTCAGAATCTGTGCAACTTTACTACTCGACAGGAAAATGGCAAGTAGCAAGTGCTCGATCGATACGAATTCGTCGTTCATTTTCTTGGACTGAATTTCGGCTTCGGTTAATGTTCGCGAACATTCACGTGAAAACTGAAGCTCGCCACCGGAAACCTTCGGGAAACTTTGTACCGTGCTGTCAAGTATCTGTCGGAATAGCGGCACGTTGATATTGAGCTTTTTAAGCACGAACGGTGCAACGTTTTCATCAACTTCGAAAATCGCTTTCATCAAATGTTCGTTCTCAATCTGCTGCTGTCCGAGCGATTGTGCGAGCTGCTGCGACTGCTGCAATGCCTCCTGTGACTTGATTGTGAATTTATGTATGTTCATTTTGATTTTGTTTTAAGTTTAACAGTTCGACCTCTATTAAATTTTTAACTTTGGGTGAAACGGGATTTTCAATTAATATTCCAATAAGAAATAACCGACAAAAAGTCAACGCTTGCATCTCAAGCGGTGACAAAATGTCTTAAAGAAGAACCTTATGAGCTTGTATAATAAGATTGTAGGCGACCGTAACAGTAAAGTTACGCCTGAAACAGGCATCGATTGGAGGCCTTTAACAGAATTAAAACAGTTGGATGAAATTGAAGCTGAGTCGGCTACGATTCCGGCTGTCATCTTTAAACACAGCACCACATGCGGCATCAGCAGGATGGCATTAAAGAATTTTGAGCGGGACTATACCGTTCCGGGTGCGGCCGCGAATTTGTATATGCTGGATTTGCATGAATACCGCGAAATTTCAAATGCGATCGCGCAGAAATTTGGCGTAACACACCAGTCGCCGCAACTACTATTGATCAAGGACGGAAAAGTAGTCTACGATGCGTCGCATGGCGATATCGATGCCGGGACGCTATCGCATAAGATCACCGAAAGTCCGGTTTGACCGGTAGAACGCAAATTATCTATTAATCCTATTCCGCGTAATAATCTCCTTCAGCTTTGCCTTCAAATCTTCACCGGTATCAAATACCATCTGTTCGTTTGAAGGAAAAGGTACGGCCGAACGCATCAAGTAATCAAGATAAGGTTCTTCGACTGCACGTTTGTCACCCTTAATTCGTGCGTAGCGATTTTCGAAGACGAATTCGCTTGAAAGTGGAAACGACTGTAGCAGCTGGTTGTTCCTGAAATCGATGTAATCTACTTTAGCGGTGACCTGAGCGGCTTTGAACTGGCGTGTTTCATAAACCGTCGCGCGGACCATTCGTATATCATCAACCATTACAATGTTTCCTAAGCTGTCGCGTACGACATTTCCGCGGCGGTCGACTTTTTTCTTTTTTCCGAAATTGACCTCACGTTCGCGAGTGAATTGGTTTTGTTCGACCTTTTCAGGAGTAATATTTATCTGACGGAAGTTCAGGATAATTCCGTAGTCATAGTCGATGCCTTTGACTTTGTTGCTGTGATAGACCGTCCACTTGTCGTTCAACCCGTATGTGCTGAAATCCAACAGGTCGTTCTCGAGCCGGATCGGGATAATCATGTTTGTCTCGTTCTTGGTGTACAAGTTGACATATTCCGAACCTTTAACCCTGGCTTGTTCAATCAGTTGGCGTACCTCTTTATAGTTTGGATTTATTTGCTCGAGATAAAGTAAGTCGTCATATGCACGGCGAATACTCTTCTTGTCGGTCGTCATCAGCAGCGCTTTTGTATTGGTATACAAATAGGATGAAAGCGCATTTTTGCTGTTTATGATTTGCTCGGAGTAGTCCTCAAAAACGAACCGGGCTTCACGGTTCTCACTCAGCACTTTAAGCGGAAGCAAAGGGCGGATCTGTTCCTGACGCTCGTTCAGTTGGCGGTACGTTTCAAATATCTGTTCAAGATTCCTCGGATTCGCATCTTTTGCTAATAAGGCAATTTCCCGAAGGTCACGCTCTTTGGCCTTTGCGTATGCATCTTCGAGTAACAGCACGTAATCCTGTTTTCCTTTTTTGTCTTTGTTATTGCGCAAGCCGTTTACCGCAGTTGCTATTGTGCTGTCGTAGTTTCCTGCGGCAAGGTTTTTTTCAGCCTGCTTGACTCCGCATGACGCGGCGATGAGCATTAAAAACAGGAGTGTAACGTTCTTCATTAAGCTTTAGAGTTTTTTTTCAAAAGTATTGATTTTTAGGCTGAAGTCGGAACGGCAAAATATTTTTTTTAACAAGTTGTCACAGAATTCTTACCGGGGTTCATTGTTGATGCCCGCTTCGATTTTTTCGGCAACAAGTTCTTTGTCGGCCGGATCAGCCTTTAAAGTATGCGCATCCATCTCATCGGATAATACTAAGCTAATGCTGATAGGGAAGTGGTCGGATCCGATGTGGCGCTCGACTCTCATGTCGACCAGATGAAAATGCTTGCTAACAAAGAAATGGTCAAGCGGCCATCGCAGCAGGAAATATTTGGCATGAAACGTACTGTACATTCCACGGCCGCGGCGCGGATCGAGTAGGCCGCTGGATTTCAGAAAAAGTTTGGTAGTATAGCTCCACGCAACGTCATTGAGATCACCCATTACGATGCACGGCCCTTTGTAGCGCTTTGCCTCTTGGCCAACCATGAGCAGTTCGGCATCGCGGTCAGTACTATATTTAGCCTCTTGTGGTACAGGCGGAGCCGGATGAACACCAAATATACGCACTGTCTCACCTTTAAACGGAATATCGGCCACTATCGAAGGAATTTCGTTGTCGATTAAATAATTGACTGTTTTGTGCGACAATGGAAGCCTGCTGTAGAACAGTAATCCGTAAGTGTTGTCCAGCGGAACTTCAATCGCGTGCGGATAATCCGCCTTTAGTTCCTGCATCGCATCAAGCCATTTTTTATCGGTTTCCAGCAGGAATATAATATCGGGATCGCGATCACTGATCAGGCTCAGCAGCCTATTGAATGCATCATTGTATTGATAAACATTTGCCACGAGAACATTCAGCGTTCCTGTCCTGGATTTGTTTTCTGACTTGGCGATCATCTTCCGCCCAAGAGGTGTAAAAGGGACAATGCGATACCCAAGATAAAGAAAGGATGATAGCAATACGGCGATTACTATAAGCTCATACCAAAGCCGAGTTTCGCGATAGAAGCCGATCCACAGGAACAGCGCGACACCTATCAAAATGAACTTCTGTAGCCGCGGGTAATCAAAAATCCGGAAAATCCAGTGATCTTTTTTGACTAGCGGAAGCACAACTGTGCTTAGTGCTAAAAGTGAAAAGAGGTCTAATGCAAGTTTATAGGCGTCCATTCAGGAGTTCGCGAATTTGTGCTACAGATGCACGTTATAATGAAAAACGCCCAAGACAGGCGTTGTTGTTAGCTAATTATTTTCGGACGAAAGGCGGTAACAGCTTACTGCACACTTCTCCAAACCCGATTCGGACATCGTTATTTTTGCAATAGCCTTTCATGATAACGGTGTCGTTGTCATTGATAAACTTTCGCTCGGTTCCATCACTCAGTTTAATTGGTTTTTTTCCACCCCATGTAAGTTCGAGCATAGAACCGAAACTGTCGGGCGTGGGACCGGAAATCGTTCCCGATCCCATCATGTCACCAGAATTCACGCGGCATCCATTCGAGGTATGGTGCGCAAGCTGTTGGCTCATAGACCAATACATGTACTTAAAATTCGAATTGCTGACCACTGTTGGTTCACCATCTTCTGGCGCGATCGAAACTTCAAGACTAATATCGAAAGCATTCTTTCCCTTTTGCTGAAGATACGGCAACGGGTTCGGATCCTGTTTTGGCCCTTTCGTGCGGAAGGGCTCCAAAGCGTCCATGGTTACGATCCAAGGTGATATTGATGTCGCGAAGTTCTTGGCAAGGAATGGCCCAAGCGGGACATATTCCCATTTCTGAATATCGCGCGCGCTCCAGTCGTTCAGCAGCACCATCCCGAAAATATGTTCTTCAGCTTCATGCACGGGAATGTTTTCGCCCATGATGTTAGCATCGGTGGTAATAAATGCTGTCTCAAGTTCAAAATCCACACTACGCGACGGTCCGAAAACAGGGGTGCTTTCACCTTGTGGCAATGTTTGTCCCATTGGCCGGTGCACCGGAATTCCTGAAGGTACGATCGTAGAGCTGCGGCCGTGGTAGCCAACCGGGATGTGAAGCCAGTTTGGTAGCAGCGCGTTCTCGGGATCACGAAACATCATCCCGACGTTCGTTGCATGCTCCCGGCTCGAATAGAAATCGGTATAATCGCCGATAAGCACGGGCAGTTGCATTTCGACATCGTCTATGTTAAATACTACAATATCGCGGTGTGCTTCATTATCACGCAGTTCAGGATTGGTACTGTCAAAAATGTCGGCTATGCGGTTTCGCACAAGACGCCAGGTCTTTTTTCCGTCCGATATGAAATCGTTTAAAGTGTCCTGCATGAACATGTCGTCGGTCAGTTCGATGCCTTCAAAATAGTTAAGCTGTTGCAGTGCGCCAAGGTCAATTGCATAGTCACCAATCCGGGTTCCGATCGTTACCACATGCTCCTTCGTAAGGAACACTCCGAACGGAATATTTTGTATTGGAAAATCACTGTCGGCGGGGACTTCAAGCCAGGATTTTCGATTGGTATTATTAGCAGTTATAGGCATTATCGGGTTGTTAGGTTGTTGAAAAAATGACTTACCAAATATAGAATTATGATTCATTTTAACAAACGCTTTTCGTATTTTTGCTATCATTTTAACGAAATATTATCAAATGCGACACGACCAACAAATTTTCGATCTTATACTTGATGAACAGGATAGGCAGATACACGGACTCGAACTTATTGCGTCAGAGAATTTTGTAAGCGATCAGGTTATGGAAGCGGCCGGTTCATGCCTCACGAACAAATATGCAGAGGGTTATCCGGGGAAAAGATACTATGGTGGATGCGAGATTGTCGATGTCGTTGAACAAATTGCAATTGATCGTGCGAAAGAGCTTTTCGGCGCTGAATATGCGAACGTTCAGCCCCATTCCGGGTCGCAGGCAAATACAGCGGTTTATTCGGCTTGCCTGAAACCGGGCGACAAAATATTAGGCTTCGACCTTGCCCATGGCGGACACCTTACTCACGGTTCACCGGTGAATTTTTCAGGAAAACTTTATCAGCCCGTGTTTTACGGTGTTGAAAAAGAAACCGGAAGATTCGATTACGATAAAATTCAGGAAACCGCAACACGCGAGCAGCCGAAGATGATTATTGCAGGCGCTTCGGCGTATTGCCGTGATATGGACTTCGCGCGGTTCCGGGAAATTGCCGACAGTGTAAATGCGTTGCTTGTAGCCGATATCTCTCATCCTGCCGGACTCATTGCAAAGGGATTGATGAACGACCCGATTCCGCATTGCCATATCGTTACCACAACAACACACAAAACACTCCGCGGGCCACGCGGTGGAATGATCCTTATGGGAAGAGATTTCGAAAATCCGTGGGGATTGACAACGCCAAAAGGGGAAATCCGCATGATGTCGTCATTACTTGACCTTTCAGTTTTCCCTGGTAACCAAGGCGGACCATTAATGCATATTATCGCTGCAAAAGCGGTGGCATTTGGCGAAGCGCTGACCGACGAGTTTTTCCATTATTCGATGCAGGTTCAGAAGAATGCAAAAGCAATGGCAGCTGCATTTATCGAGCGCGGGTACAATCTGATTTCGGGCGGAACCGACAACCACATGATGCTGATCGATTTGCGAAACAAGGGAATTACCGGAAAAGAAGCGGAAAATGCCCTGGTAAAAGCCGAGATAACCGTGAACAAGAATATGGTGCCGTTTGATGATAAGTCACCGTTTGTGACCTCGGGAATCCGCATCGGGACGCCGGCTATTACAACACGCGGCTTAGTAGAATCCGATATGGAAGCAATTGTTGAATTAATTGACCGGGTACTTTCGAATATGAATAATGAAGATGTTATTGCAGAAGTAGGCGATGCCGTAAACGAAATGATGAGCGAGCGTGCGATCTTTGTATTCTAAAAATAAAATTAACTAATTAAAGGCTATGGCATTTGTCGTAGCCTTTTTAATAAAAGTATATGTCTGTACTACGACTTCAGCTTCCGACTGATCCGAGATGGGTCAATATCGTTGAAAAAAACATCGAGGAAATCCTGACAGATCACGCTTGGTGCGAACAAAAGGCAGCTTCGAACGCAATTACAATTATTACCATCAACTCTGAATATCCTGATCTGGTATCGGACATGCTTGCGTTGGCAAAAGAGGAAATCGAACATTTTGAAATGGTCCACGAAATTATTAAACGTCGCGGGTTGAAGCTCGGACGCGAACGGAAAGACGAATATGTTGGTGAACTTGCGCAATACATGAAACGAAGCAATACTGGAAGCAGGGTTTCCGGATTTGTGGAAAGACTGCTGTTTTCGGCTATGATCGAAGCGCGGAGTTGCGAACGTTTTAAAGTGCTGTCGGAAAACATTCAGGATGCCGAACTATCGAAATTTTACCGTGAATTGATGGAAAGTGAAGCCGGACATTATACAACCTTTATTACGTATGCGCGGAAATACGGCGAGGGAATCGACGTTGAGAAACGTTGGCGCGAATGGCTTGATTTCGAAGCATCGATTATCGAGAAGTACGGTAAAAGCGAAACAATCCACGGCTAAGCGTGTTTGACCTTATGCCTGATAGAAACCCAAATCTACGAATCGGCAACGCGACTGAAGCCGACATTCCGACTATTATTGAGATAGCGTATGCGACCTGGCCCGTAGCCTATGGTGAAATACTATCGGCAGAACAACTTGATTATATGCTCCGCTTATTTTATTCGGCCTCAAGCCTGCAAAAAAATATGCTGGACGGCCAGCGTTTTTTGCTGGTGCAAGCTAATAACACGGTAGTCGGATTTTCAGCATATGAAGCCACGCCGGCCACGAGAACGACGCATATCAACAAAATCTATGTGTTGCCGCAATTCCATGGATGTGGAGCAGGGAAGAAGCTGATGCAGGAAATGGAGCAACAGGCCATTTCTGAAGGCTCGCATTACATTACACTTAACGTTAACCGTTCGAATCCAGCACAACGCTTCTACAATCGGTTAGGCTTCCAAATAGCGAAGGAGGTCGATATCGAGCTTGAACATGGCTACTTAATGGAAGATTACCTTATGCAGAAAGAGCTCAGATAATCTGAAGTTGATGTTTTGCAAGTAATCCCCTGACATTCTCCCGGTTGAATAAAGCCGATTTTATCTTCGTGCGTTCCGGATCAATTGTAAAGTTGGTGCTTGTGCTGAAATCGCTCCGAGTGGCATTCGCCTTGTCGAATTCACACCTGTAGAGGTCACACTCGTAGAACATTGCTTTCTGTAGATCGGTTCCCATAAAATCCGCTGCGACGATACTACAGCCTGTGAACGCAGTTGAACCCAGATTTAGTCCGTAAAACTTTGAAAAATCAAGTAAGCAATTGGTAAATGCAACTTCAAAAATGAATTTGTCTGCCATTGCAAAGTTTACTTCGCTAAGGTTGCAGGTATGGAAATGCACTGTGCGGAAAGAAGTATGTGCGATTTGCGCCCCATAAAAATTGCAGCGCTCGAACCTACAGTCGATGAACGTCACCGCTACAAACAAGCATTCGGAGAAATTACAATCAATAAAGCTGCACCCTTCAAATTCTGTCAGGTTGGCCTCGTTTTTCTGAAAATTTTTGTTAGCAAAGTGCTTCTCGGCGATGTACGTTGTCATGTGGTCAATGTGACGCAAATTTACAACATATTTGGCTCGTACGAAGGCAAATAAAAGGCTTGGAAATGTCCAAGCCTTAAAAAAAATTGAGATCGGGAGTTATCTTCCTGACCCAGAGCCTGACCCAGAGCCAGAGGTCGAGCCAGAGCCTGAACCCGATCCAGTTCCAGATTGCGCAGATCCGGCTCCGCTACCGGTAAGTCCGCTGCCGGTTGCGCCGGTACCTGGAGTTCCGCTGGTCGTGGTACCGCTTGACTGTGGCGCGCCAGCTCCAATGTTACCGCCTGACACCTTTCCGGCACCGTTAACTTCACGCCCTGCATCACCATTGCTGGTTGCTCCGGTTGCTGTTCCGTTGGTCGTACCTGACTGACTTTGTGCAGGCGCGCCCGCACCAATATTTCCACCTGATACTTTTCCTGTGCCGTTTACTTCAGTTCCTGCGTCTCCTTGGCTTCCGGTCGTGGTGCCGTTTGTGGTCGAGCTACCGTTTTTTGTAGCAGCATTAGAATTGCTTTGGTCCTTTTTGGTTGTCGTGGTTGTCGTAGTGGTAGACTTTGTCGATTTTGTGGCCTTGTTCTTGTCCGTTTGTGCAGATGTGACGCCAAACACCAGTAAGGCAGCCAACATAAAAAATGTGTTTTTCATGATTTTCCAGTTAAGTTATTAGAATATATTGCATTCATATTAACTCAAAGTTAGTTCGCTATATAGCGGTAAGCTATCTTTTTCGCATATTCTTAGAACAGATTTAACGGCAGTTTTGCAGCACTTGTTAAAACCTTGCCTAATTCCTGTTAAAGCCTTTTATGTCTCACAAAGGTTATAGTGGCAAGGTGCAACGGATTGTGGATATTCTGCAACCTATGGTAGTAAATGCTGTAATGCATTGAGCGAAAATATTTTGTCAATTTGTAGCAGAAGGTGATGTGGATAAAAAATGTAGCTATGGAAAGAAATACTATTACAACATTGGCTGTAAGATTTTGGGGAACGATCGAAACTCCGCCAAACAATAACAGGGAGCATTTTAGGCAGGGTGTGATTGACACCATCCTGAAGGTTCTTAAGCTAAGAGATGTGACGATCGAATACATCGGCTATAGGCCGGACAAAGCTGGTCTCCATCATCTAAATACGTCGCGAACCATATATGAAGATTGTGTGTTCGTTAGCTTAAGTATGAATATGAGGTCGGCGCTGTCGCAGGATGGAAAATTGGCTGAGGATATAGTTAACGACTTTATCACAGTTTTTGAGAACAAGACGCACAAACATTTGGAAATCGATTCGGAAATTGTCAATGATGTCAAGCATCATAAGCTTATCGAGATGACAAGCGACTGGAAATACTACCTAAAGCAAGGATAAAACAAAAAAGAAGCTGTTAAGCTTCTTTTTTGTTTAGTATCCGTTTCTCGTGCTCCCTGTCCAGGCATTGCTGAACAAAACCGACCTTCTTGCTGAATGCGGTGATAAAAGTACGCTCATCTGCACGCGCTATTGCCGTGAGAATGGCTTCTTCTTCATTTGGGATAATTTCGTACGTTGTGTCTGTTCCGGCTTCTTTAATTCCTTCTATCAACAGATTCTGGATTTCTTCATAACTACGACCGCGCGGATCTTTCTCATCTTTAATGATGATGTGGGTAAACATTTCGCCCGCAATTTTGGCGCACTCTCGAATGTCTTCGTCCCGGCGATCGCCCACGGCAGAGATTAATCCGACTTTCACCGGCTCTTCTACATTTCGAAGGTATTCAGCGATTCCACGATAGCCCGCCGGATTGTGAGCAAAATCGACCATTACTTTAAACCTGCTGAAGTCAAAAATGTTCATACGGCCCGGCGTTTGTGCTGCTCCCGGACGGAATGTCTGAAGCGCTTGACTGATGTCTTCGGTTTTGAATCCCCATAAGTAGCACGCCAAGGTCGCGGCAAGTACGTTTGCGATCATGAATGTTGCTTTACCATCCATCGTAAGAGGCACATGGCTCGCCTTATTGATCCGGATTTTCCATTCGCCTTTTTTTATCGTGATATAACCATTTTCGTAGATTGCAGCCACGCAGCCTTGTTCACCAAGCTCACACACAATCTCATTGTCTTCATGCAGACTAAAATACGCTACGTTGCAGTCGAGTTCGCGCGCGATTTTAACGCACTGCGGATCATCTGCATTTAGAATGGCCCAGCCATTTTTTCTCACGCTTCGCGGAACTACAGCCTTTACATTCCTAAGATCATCTATAGTATGTACATCGGCCATTCCTAAATGATCTTCTTTAATGTTGGTAACTATTGCTATGTCACACTTATTAAACGCAAGACCAGATCGTAAGATACCGCCGCGCGCTGTTTCGAGCACGGCAAAGTCTACTGTTGGATCTTTAAGTATATATTCGGCACTGTAAGGACCCGTCGTATCGCCTTTCTCCATCATGTGGTTCTGGACGTAAATCCCATCTGATGTTGTAAAACCGACCTTGTACCCGGCATTTTTCACAATATGTGCAAGCAATCGGGTAGTAGTAGTTTTTCCGTTTGTACCTGTTATTGCAAATATCGGAATACGGCTAGGTTTCCCCGGCGGATAAAGCAGGTCGATCACGGGTGATGCTACGTTTCTAGGCAATCCTTCTGATGGTGCTAAGTGCATCCTGAAACCCGGAGCAGCATTAACCTCCAGAATAACACCTCCGCTTTCTTTGAGTGGCTCCGTAAGGTTTTCGGCCATTATGTCCACACCGCAAATATCCAGGCCGATGACCTGCGAGATTCTTTCGCACAGAAAAATATTCTCTGGGTGCATCAGGTCGGTCACATCTATCGAGGTTCCTCCTGTGCTTAGATTGGCGGTGGACTTCAGGTATACAACTTCACCTTCAGCAGGTACTGTGTCAAGCGTATAGCCTTTTTTATTCAAAAGATCGGTTGTATCCCGGTCAACAACAATTTCGGTCAGCACATTCTCGTGCCCGTAACCACGTCGCGGATCCATATTTTCTTTATCGATAAGCTGCTGAATCGTGCCGGTACCGTTTCCGACAATATTGGCCGGAACGCGCTGGGCAGCGGCAACCACTTTATTGTCGATTACCAAAACCCGAAAGTCATAGCCGGTAATAAATTTCTCGACGATGACGCGCCGACTGTATTTTTTCGCATATTCAAGTCCTTCTTTGGCATCATTTAAATTCGTAAGGTTTATTGACGCACCTTTTCCATGATTTCCATCGAGCGGCTTGATCACAATAGGGAACCCGATCTCACGGACTATATCTTCAAGACCTTCTTCGTTTGAGCAGATTCCGCCACCTGCAACAGGAATTGATGCAGCTTTTAGCATCCTTTTCGTTTCTTCCTTATTGCTTGCAAGGCTTACTGCGATATGGTTAGTTTTATCGGTAATGGTTGCCTGAAACCGTGTTTGATTAACGCCATAACCCAACTGCACAAGTGAATTTGACCCAAGTCGCATCCACGGAATTCCCCTTGAAACCGCCTCGTCTACAATGCTTGCCGTACTTGGGCCAAGCCTGTCGCGTTCGCGGATTTCTTTCATGCGTTGGATATCTGCCTGAAGATCGTACTCTTCGCCTCTTACAAGTGCGTCGGCTACACGTACAGCAGCTTCGGCAGCATAAATACCGACGCGCTCCTCCATATAACTGAATACTACATTATAAACACCGCTTTCCTTTGTTTCCCGTGTGCGTCCGAAACCGGTGTTCATTCCTGCAAGCGTCTGCAGTTCCAACGCTATATGTTCGATCACATGTCCCATCCATGTCCCTCGTTCGACGCGGTAGAAAAATCCGCCTCTTTTTCCTTCCGAACATTTATGCTCGACAAGTGAGGGCAGCAGTTGCTCTATCCGTTCGCGGAAGCCCTCTATCTTATCGGTTGGGAATGCCTCAAGATCCTCAAGGTCGAGGCGCATCTGGATGAGTTTTTTACGGTAATTGCTCCAGACGTTCGGTCCGCGCAAAACTTGTATCTTTAGTATCTTCATTGGTTTGGCTCTTTAAATTCTGAAAAGAAATTGTCTTTCCAATAATCAAATATCGCTAATGTAATGGCAGATTCCTTACATAATTTTGGTCGCGAGTTGTACGTTTTTCGGATTGGTGGGTTTATGTGTTGGAGGAGAGGAGGTTGAGGCTTCAGGCACTTCCGGCTTGCCTGTTGTTTTTGCTTATTTATTGCCTCGACAGAACTGCATCTTTCTATTATGCCAGCAATGTATATAATAGTTTGATCAACCAGAAATTGGGGACTTTTAGTGATTCGACGTTCTTACGTGCAGGCACGACGCTCGCCCAGAATACAAAAAAGCCCACACTTCCGTATGAGCTTTCGATTCTTAAGTGACCTCGACTGGATTGCATATCCAATTATGCTCCGTAGTGGAAATGTAAAGCTCACCAATTAAGGATTGGTGGCTTTTTGTATTGGACGTTCTTACGTGCAGGCACGACGTCCGCCCAGAATACAAAAAAGCTCACACTTTCGTGTGAGCTTTCCATTCTTAAGTGACCTCGACTGGATTACATATCCAATTATGCTCCGTAGTGGAAATGTAAAGCTCACCAATTAAGGATTGGTGGCTTTTTGTGATTCGACGTTCTTACGTGCGGGCACGACGCCCGCCCAGAATACAAAAAAGCCCACACTTTCGTGTGAGCTTTCCATTCTTAAGTGACCTCGACTGGATTCAAACCAGTAACCTCTTGAGCCGTAATCAAGTGCGCTATTCAGTTGCGCCACGAGGCCTGTTAACGGCTGCAAATATAGGAATAATTCAGAAACAAGCAAATCGAAAATCGAGAAAAACTGAAAAAAATGTCGTCGGATTCGTCCTCGTCCTCGATCTTTTTGGTGGCGCGGTTTGGCTTTACTTTTCGAGCGAACGGGTTGTGACATAGTATCGCCACGCAATCAGAGCTTTCTGAAACTTTGTTGCTTTTGAAAGGTCGGTGCCTCGTTTGGTTAATGAAGGCAATAGCAGTTTGTTGATCTTTGCGAGAAACTTGTACATATTCTCTTCTTTACATAAAGATATAAAAAAAGCCCCCAGTGGAGGCCTCTCATTTAACTCTTATCGTTTCCTTTCGAGTTCCAGCTCACGTTTTGCCTGCTCGACTTCACGTTTTGCCTGTTCAACTTCACGTTTTGCCTCCTCGACCTCACGCCTTGCTTCTTCGGCTTCGCGGCGGGCTTCGTCGATCTCGCGCCTGGCTTCCTCGTGGCTCTGGTTGGCAATTGGTGCGCGGCGGAGTTGACGGTGCGCCTTGGCCATCTCACGGTGTGCGCGCTCCATTTGGGGTCTTGCACGTTCCATATCAAGATGTGCACGCTCCATTTGCCGGTGTGCATCCTCTAACGCTTCTTTGGTGATCTTGTCGGTGTCGATATAAACCGCATTTGCGCCACCTTTTTTACCCGTACGCAGTACATCGATACCATTAATGAAAATGGGGTCCAGATCAGCCAGGACCTGATCGACATCGACCTCGGCAACCACTTCACCGTTAATGATAACCTGCGTTTTCCCATCTTTCACAATTGTCTGAACTTCCATTCGCTCGCCGTTAAGGTCCGATAGTTCTTCGAGATCTTCCAAAGCTTCAGCCAGTTCCGGAGCTTCTGGCGCTTCAGGCATTTCTGGTGCTTCCGGCGAATCGGGCGCGTTTGGGATGTGTCGCATGAAAGTCCTGAATGCCACTGCCGAATTAGTAACTGTTCCAATACCTGCGATGCTTTTGCCGTTCCCATCGGTGTCTTTGTAGAAACGGAAAGGTGCAATTGGTTCTGTTCCCGAAAATGCAGATTTTCCGCTGTTACCGTCTTTGTCTTTAAAGCTGGTTTTGATAGCGATGATCTCATGGTTGTTGTTCCTTTTGATCCCGGAAAATTTCAGCGTAATGCCATGCTCTTCTTTAAGTCGTTTGGCTTCTGCGTTCAGGTAGAAGTCGGTTGAATTTTTATCGACTACAACTTCGATTTCTGCACGGCCGCGCTGCTCAACAGGACTATTGCGTTCCTGCGCCACAACCTGTACCTGAAAGTAGAAAATGAATGCAAGAAGCAGAGGAATGATTAGTGCGTACTTCCAGGAATTTCTTTTGTCTGATTGATTTTTGTTTAACATAACGATTCGTTTTTTGATTAATGATTGATAAAAATGATTGGTGATTGAAAGACAGTTTTCATGAGTTGTGATTTTGAGCAGCGTGAATTGGTACGCCTTTTTATCCTCGAGATTTTTTGATGCTTCACTGTCGGCGATGAATTCAAGGTTCTGCAAAATCGCTTTCTTGTGAAACCAAACCATCGGGTTCCACCAAAAGAAAATGCAGAACAACCTCGCAAGAAGCACATCGGCAGTATGCTTTTGACGGCAGTGAACCTTCTCATGTTCCAAAATGCTTTGCAGTTCAACTCGTGTATACATTGATGAGTTGTATACAATATAGTTGAAGAACGAGAAAGGGGACACGTTTTCCAGAACGTCCAGCAATTTAAATTTGGATTCTTTTTGTATCGATTTTCCTTTTAGGATGGTGTACACGGAATAACAATCGGCTACGAATTTGATTAGGAACACCGCGACACCAAGCAAGTACATCCCCAGGATGACCAGAAGCCAATCGGTTTCGTAGACCGGTTCAGCCGGAACAACTACCGGAATCTGTGATGATAAAGGCACAGCGATCCCACTATACGTATAATCAAGCGGTTGCGGTTCGACCCAAACCACTTTTTTAAAAGTAACCAACGGTAAAACCACTGATGTAACTAACCCCGCCAGCAAATACCATCGGTTACTTTTAAAAAAGGTTTCTTTCCGGAGAAACAACTGGTAGGCGAGGAAAAACGCACTCATCAGAGCGGCCGATTTGATCAGATATACGAACAGTGCCTCCATAATTTACTTTTTTTCGATCATTGCCAGTATTTCACGCAACTCTTCAGCTGAAATTTTTTCCTCTTTTGCAAAGAACGATACCATGCTTTTATACGAACTGTTGAAGTACGTCTCAATAGCCGTATTCATAAATTTCTTACGATAGTCTTCTTTTTTTACGATCGGATAGTATTGATGCGTATTTCCAAAAGCATTGTGCGACACGAACCCTTTCTCCTCGAGATTTCGAATGATTGTCGACAACGTGTTATAATGCGGCTGCTCTTCTTTAATCTCAGCCATTACTTCCTTCACAAAAGCCTTTTCCAGCTTCCAGAGAATGTGCATGATCTCCTCTTCTTTATTCGTCAATTTTTGCATAGCTATTTTTTTTAGTAGTCTCAGAACTACATGACAAACCTATAACTATAAATTTAGTTATGCAACTAAAAAATTAGTTCAATATGTTAAATTTTGAAAACGGTATCATGTCAAATGGTTACGCACGCTCCAGATCGACTTTCCGGATCAGGTAAATAGTACACACCGCGGCTACTAGTCCCAGTAAAGCCATCAGCAACCAATTCATCCGGTAGGAATATTCAATAACAGCCATCCCGATTGTCGCGCTTGCGATATGGGCGAGGCCGAAGGTCATGGTATAAAGCGCCATATAACGGCCTTCATGTCCGCGTGGTGCACGTCCCATCGCGAAGGAGTTTGAGAACGGAAAGGCAAACATTTCACCGAACGTGATAACGATCATACTGATTACGAGAATACCCGACCAAATGTCGATTAATATCAGGAAGAAGCTGGCCGACATCAGTAATGCGCCCCATAGGATAATCTTCAGTTTATCGACATTTTTTCGTTCAAAGTAACTTACGATCGGCATCTCGAGGAAAAAGATCAAAAGTCCGTTCAGTGTCATCAGCAGTCCGGTCTGGAACGCGGTGAGGCCGAATTTTTCATGGTGGTACAGCGGAAGCGTTGTCAGTATCTGGAAAAAAACCATTCCGGTGATGAAGCTTACAAACAGGAAAATCCAGAAAATCCTGTCGGTGAGTACCGATAAAACGGCCGCCGGTTCGTGGTGATGCTGCTCAATTACCTTCTTCTTTTCTTTGACAAGCAATGCAAAAATGAGAATCGACACAATGCACGTTGCACCATCTGCCCAAAAGAGTCCTTGGTAGCCAATTCCCATTATCACCAGGCCGCCTAAAGCAGGTCCGGCAGCAAACCCGAGATTTATCGCGAGCCGCACCAATGTCAGCGCCCGTGTGCGATTTTCGGGTTTAGCGTAGGCGCCAATCGACACGAACATCGCTGGGCGGAACATATCGGCTATAGTCATTATAGCAAACATTCCGATACAGAGTCCGACGAAAGAGGTGATGTATTGAATAATGAAGAACATGAGTCCGCTTGTAAACAGGCTAAACACCATGATCTTGTAGAAGCCAACTTTGTCGGTCAGTTTTCCCCCGAGCCACGAACCCACTAACGACCCAAGTCCGAATGAGGCGAGTACCCAGCCAACCTGATTATTCTCAAAATGCAGATCTTCTTTCAGGTATTTTGACAGAAACGGCAAAACCATTGTTCCCGCACGGTTAATAAACGTAACCAGGGTAAGAATCCACACTTCACGGCTGAAACCTCTGAAATTATTGATGTAACGATGAAAGGCTGACTGAATCATGAAGCAGATTTACTTCGTAAAGTTACAAATGCAAAAGTTAATATAACTTTAAACGTACAACCGAATACTGCCGCTGCCATGATGTTTTCCTTATTTTTGTTGAAGATTCAGTGATACCAATTCAAGGATGACGTTAATCGATTTACACACGCATAACAGAACAAATAAAAAGAGCGTCGTCGAGATCGTGAACCAGTATCCGATGGAATTCGACGCTGATGTTCGGTTGTATTCAGTGGGAATTCATCCATGGCAGGTTTGCGGCGATATGGACAACGAACTGAAGGTGCTTGAGTCGAAGCTTTTATTTTCCGGATGTGTTGCAGTGGGCGAGTGTGGCCTGGATAAAAAAGCAAACATTCCGATCGAACAGCAGCTTCCTGTTTTTGAGGCACAACTTCGGTTGGCGCAACAGTACCAAAAACCGGTAATTGTTCATTGTGTGGCGGCTTTTCAGGAACTGATCGAAGTAAAACAACGATTAAAGATCGCGGTGCCGATGATTGTACACGGATTTTCAAAAAAAACGGAACTTGCACAACAACTATTGAACGGTGGCTTTTATTTGTCGTTCGGGAAGCAATTGCTGCATCGTGAAGATTACGGAAAGATCCTGAATCAGATTCCTGACGATAGGTTTTTCCTTGAGACAGACGGGCACGAAGCCGGGATTGAAGAAGTGTTTCGAATCGCTGCGAAGCATAAAAGAACAACCGTTGAACAGCTTGCGCAGATAACATCTGACAATACGAGAAGAGTTTTCAATATCAATTGAATAAATTTAATTACAATATACTATAGATGGCAGAGTGGACGGAAAGAGCAAAATTGCTTTATAAAAAGGAAGGTCTTGACAAACTTCGGGATGCACACGTACTAGTAGTTGGCGTTGGCGGAGTCGGATCGTTTGCGGCTGAATTTATTGCACGATCAGGTGTTGGAAAAATTACAATTGTAGACGGCGATGTGGTGGATATCACAAACATAAACAGGCAATTACCTGCTTTACATTCTACGGTCGGTTTATCTAAAATCGATGTGGTAGGCGATAGGCTTATGGACATCAATCCGGAGTTGCGGTTGACGAAAATTAAAGAATTTCTGTCGCCTGAGCGTGCCTTTGAGATCATTTCAGATGAGTATGATTTTGTGATGGACTGCATCGACAGCGTCACTCCGAAAATCAATCTGATAATTGGTGCAAAGCGGAAGAAGGTAAAGATCATAAGCAGCATGGGCGCCGGCGGAAAAATGGACGCTTCCAAAGTGAAAGTAGCCGACATTAGCAATACCGAAAATTGTTTTCTGGCAAAAGCCGTTAAGAAGCGCCTCAAGGAAGTCAAAATCGATAAAGGGATAAAAGTCGTCTATTCGTCGGAAATCCAGGATGAGTCCAGTCTTAAGACAACTGACGGGAAAAACTACAAAAAGTCGTTCTACGGAACGAACTCCTATATGCCGGGACTCTTCGGGCTGTATGCTGCCGAAACAGTTATCCGTTATCTTCTGAAAAACGAACTATGATCACAACCGTAATTTTTGATATGGATGGTGTTATCGTCGACACCGAGCCTGTACATTATTTTTCATTTCAGCAGCATTTCAAGTTGCTTGACATCGATGTTTCGGACGAATTGTACGCGACGTTTACCGGAAATTCTACGCGGAATGTTTACGAACGGCTGAAAGATCAATTTGGCCTTACAGAAGAAGTCGGGAAGCTAATCGACATCAAGCGCGCGATATTCAATGACGCATTCGATAGTAAGGAAGATCTCTTTCTGCTTGAAGGCGTAGAGAACCTTATTAAAAACCTTCATGAAAACGGAATGCAACTTGTTCTGGCTTCGTCATCGGCCAAGGTTACAATAGAACGTATCTTTAGAAGATTTGGTCTGCACAAGTACTTTTCGCAAATCGTAAGCGGCGAAGATTTCCCGAAGTCAAAACCGCATCCGGCCATTTTCGAACATGCAGCAGCGTTGTCGGGCGATCTGAAGAACCAATGCATTGTTATTGAAGACAGTACGAACGGAATCAAGGCCGCAAAAGCAGCGGGATTGTATTGTGTTGGCTACGATAGTGAACACTCGAAGCTGCAAGACCTGTCTGAGGCTGATCGTGTTATTAAGCATTTTGACGAACTCAACTTCGAAAAAATCACTGCAATCGAGCCACGGCTAGCCTAAAGCTTCTTTGTAGACGCGCAAACATCTTTTGCGCGCTTCCTTATGGTCAACAATCGGCTGCGGATACGTAAGTTCGTTAAGTTCGGGCACCCATTTTTGGATGTACAAAAGATCTTTGTCGAATTTTTTTACCTGTTCGCTTGGGTTGAAAATGCGAAAATAAGGCGCTGCATCAACTCCGCTGCCGGCTGCCCACTGCCAGTTGCCCACATTCGACGCCTGTTCGTAGTCGAGCAGTTTCATTGCAAAATAGGTTTCGCCCCAGCGCCAATCGATTAACAGGTGTTTACATAAAAAACTCGCGGTAATCATCCTTACGCGGTTCTGCATAAATCCGGTAGCATTAAGTTCACGCATTCCTGCATCAACAATCGGATAACCTGTTTCGCCCTTACACCAGGCTCCAAATTCCGCTTCATTATTTCGCCACCGGATTGCATCGTACTTCGGCCTAAAGCTTCGGCGTACGGTAAACGGAAAATGCCATAGTATTTGCATGAAGAATTCCCGCCAAATCAGTTCGTTTAAGAAGGTATCGCTTTCTTTCATCGCGAGGGCAACAATTTTTCGGATGCTTACGGTGCCGAAACGCAGATGCACGCTCAGCTTTGTTGTCTGATTCAGATGTGGAAAGTTCCGAACAGTTTCATAATTTGCTGCAAAACCGTCACTTATCTGAAAGTTTGGGAAGGTGACAATGGGATCAATAAAACCGAATTCTCCAGGCGTAAGAAAAGGGTATGAGTGCGCCCCTATATTCTGAAGCAGTGACTCTGAAGGAAATGAAGAAATGCCTGAAATTCGCAACTCTTGCTTCCATTTTCGGGAGTAAGGCGTAAAAACTACGTAGGGCGTGCCGTCAGTTTTAACGACTTCATTCTGTTCAAAAAGTACTTGATCTTTGTACAGCTCGAATCGTATTCCGGCCGACGCCAGTAAATCTTTAACGGCCGCATCGCGGTTTGTTGCGTATGGTTCATAATCTTTGTTTGCGTAAACCGCGTTGATGTTGTTCTGCGTAAGTAGTTGTTGAAAAATGTCGAGTGGGTCGCCGTAAAAAGTGGCAAAGCAGGAGTTAGATGCCAACAGTTGTTCGTTGATCTTTGCTAATGATGTGCCTATGAAGGCGACGCGCGAATCGTCTCTCGGAAGATCATCGAGAATATTCTTGTCGTAGATAAAGATAGGGATAACCTCAGTCGAGTGCTGCAGTGCATGATAAAAGCCAACATTATCTTCCAGTCGCAAATCCCGCCGAAACCAAAAAACCGTCTTACCTGGTGTAGCCATTGAGAGAATTTCTTTAAAGATAGAACAATGCTTTTTTATGTGTCGCAGAAGCAATGGCAACGGAAACTATATTATATAAAAATTAACGTTTCAGAGGCTTTTGAATTTTGTAAATTTGGCGATTATCAAAAACCAATACATATGAAAAATTTTTTCCTTGCATTAGCAGTTGTCGCTGTCGGCCTGTCTTCAAATGCCCAGGTCCGGACGCCACAAGCGAGTCCGCGTGCAGTTGTTACCCAAACTGTTGGGTTAACCGATGTTGAAATCGAATATTCACGTCCGAGCATGAAGGGGCGCACGATTTTCGGCGATCTCGTTCCGTTTGGAAAGATGTGGAGAACCGGTGCCAACGCAAACTCTACCGTTTCTTTTAGCGAAGATGTTACGATCGACGGTAAGACGTTGAAAAAAGGCAAATATGCGATATTCACCACGCCAAGAGCAGATCAGTGGGAAGTTATTTTCTATTCCGACACTAACAACTGGGGAATACCGGAGCAGTGGAATGAGGCGAACGTTGCGTTACGGACCAATGTAAAGCCGGAATTGATCAACCGAAACATAGAGTCGTTAACTATTGGAGTCAACAACCTTGATAATAACTATGCCAATCTGGAAATCTCGTGGGAACGAACAGTTGTACCGGTGCGTTTTGAAGTTCCGACCCAAAAAACAGCAATAGCGAGCATTGAAAAAGTTCTTGCAGGTCCATCGGCAACTGATTATTTCGCTTCTGCGCAGTATTTTTATCAGTCAAACGGCGACATGAACAAAGCACTGACGTATGTGAATAAGGCGTTGGAACTTAGTAAAGACAAACCGTTTTATTTCTACCGACAAAAGTCGCTTATTCAGGCTAAATTAGGCGACAAAAAAGGGGCTGTCGAAACTGCAAAAATTTCACTTGCGGCAGCTCAGGCGGCCAATAATGCAGACTACGTGAAAATGAACCAAGACAGTATCAAAGAATGGAGTAAGTAATTTAGTCCACTTAAAATTGTAAGGCGCTCCTTTTAGGGGCGCTTTTTTTATGCCAGGAGTTTTTCCTTTCGGAAAATAGTAGCCTGAAGCAACATCGACAGGAAGATCGTCAGCATCGCGCCAATAAAGTTTAGCCAAAGGAAACTCACCACATCAAGGTAGTAGATGTAGAAAATGGTCAGTTGGCTTACTACGGCGCCAACAAATATCGCCTGCGCACGTACGTATTTGATATAGAATCCGACGAGGAAAATTCCGAGTACGGTACCGTAAAAGATCGATCCAACGATATTGACAAGCTGGATGAGGTTTTCAAATAAGGTTCCGACACACGCAAAAAGAATAGCAATCACACCCCAAACCAGCGTAAAGAACTTCGTTGCGTTAACGTAATGCTTTTCCGATTTCTCCCCTTTTACATTTCGTTTGTAGATGTCGATTGATGTTGTCGACGCCAATGCATTCAGGCCGGATGCGGTAGACGACATCGCGGCAGAAAAGATTACCGCAAGCAACAACCCGATCAATCCCTGTGGAAGATAGTTCAGAATGAAGTGGATAAATACATAATCCTTATCGTTTGTTTCTGCTTTTGGATCGGCTTTGGCAATAAGCTCTCGGGCTTGTTCACGCAGGTCTTTTTCTTTTTCGGATAGCGCGATCAGTTGCTTTCTAAGGATTGGATTATCATAATTCTGATTCAGGTGGTCCATGTACAACAGGTTGAACTCTTTCTTTTCATCTGTGAGTGCAGCTAGTTGAACCTCAAGCTGTTTGTATTCATCTTTATATTTCGACTTTTCGATTACAACCTGATTGTTCGGATTGAAATTCAGCGGTACCGGGTTGAACTGAAAGAATACAAAAACCATTACTCCTGTCAAGAGGATAAAGAACTGCATCGGCACTTTCAGAAATCCGTTCATGATAAGCCCCATTTGGCTCTCGCGGACAGATCTTCCGGAAAGATAGCGTCCCACCTGAGACTGGTCGGTTCCAAAATACGAAAGCATCAGGAAAAACCCACCTGTGATTCCGCTCCAAAAAGTATATCTGGTTTCAGGATCGTACGAGAAATCGACAATGTTCATTTTCTCATTCGCTCCGGCAATTTGCATTGCGTTAGCAAAAGTCATATCATTCGGCAGATAATGCAGGATCAGGAAAAATGTCAGGAACATCCCAAGCATGATCACAAACATCTGCTGTTTCTGGGTGACGTTTACTGCTTTTGTTCCACCCGAAAACGTGTAGATAATTACAAGGATCCCGATGATGATGTTCAGAAGGGTTAGGTTCCAGCCTAACAAGGATGACAATATGATCGAGGGCGCGTAGATCGTAAGTCCGGTTCCCAGTCCGCGTTGGAATAAGAACAACAGCGCTGCCAGTGAACGTGTTTTCAGGTCGAACCGCTGTTCAAGGTATTCGTAGGCTGTAAATACTTTTAATCTTTGATAGATCGGAATGAACGTAATACAGATTACCACCATGGCAATCGGCAGTCCGAAATAAAATTGTACAAATCCCATTCCGTCATGATATGCCTGGCCGGGAGTTGACAGGAACGTAATTGCACTCGCCTGTGTTGCCATAACAGACAAACCGACAGTCCACCACGGCGTTTCGTTATTGCCAAGGATATAGTCTTCTACATTCTTGCTTCCGCGTGTTTTATAAACGCCATAGAACACGATGAACAAGAGCGTGACCGATAAAATAATCCAATCTATCTGCTGCATCTTAGGAGTAAATTTGCATCAGGAAATAAAATACCAGGATATACAGCATGTTTGACAGGAGCACCCATGTGTAGCTTTTTTTCCATGCAGATCGCTTTTGTTCAGGCATATTATTTTTGAAGTTTTTGTTGTGAGATAAGGTTGGCCATCAGTCGGAACGCACCCGGAACGCCTTCAGGCAATTCCCTGAAAAAGCTCAATCCGGTATAAATGTATTTCCCTTTTCCGTACGACGCTACAAGCAAGGCACCTTTTTTTGGTGTTTCTCCCTTGTCGTTGGATGTTAAGATCGGAGTGAACGCGGCGTCCCATTCACTTGGATAGTAAAGTCCCTGTTCCTGTTTCCAGCCTTTAAAGTCAGATGAAGTAATTTTGTTCGGATAGTTTAAAATCGGGTGGGAAGGATCAATAAATTGGACTTCGGCGTCCTCTTCGGTCACACGTTCGCGCGAAATTTTAAGTGGAAACGGAGCAATCGCATCGGTAACAAAATCATCAAGTGTATTGTATTGTACGATCATCGTTTTGCCGTTTCTGACGAAGTCAAATAGTATTTTTTGCTTGTGCGAAAGTTCTTTTACCGTGTTGTACGCCCGTATTCCGGTAATAACTACATCATAATCAGCAAGCGTTTCGTCTGATAATGTTTCAGGTTTTACGATCGTGACGTCGTAACCGAGTTGATGCAGACTTTTTGGAACTTCATCGCCCGCGCCCATAACGTATGCGATGCGCTCGGCCCCTGTCTTGATGTCAAGTTTAATTAATTTCGCTTCCGATTGGCGAAGGACAATCTGTTTCGAAATATGCGGGTAAGAAATATCAACTTGTTCTTTATCAAATTCTTTTCCGTTGACCATAACCACCGCCTTAGCATTCAGTTCGCTTGCGCCTTCCGGTGGCGATACGTCGAAGATCAAGGTTTGCTCGCCGCCTTTTGCAGCAATGGCAAACGGAATTGAAGCAGGAGTGACGCTCCAACCGGCACCAATTCTCAACTGAACGCTTCCGTTTACATTAGCGCGACCGGCACGCACATTGACAGAAATTGACTTTCGTTTCGGGTCGGGAAAAATTACAACCTTGCTTGTTATGGATGCCGTGGCTTCGGGAACAACATCAAATGGCTCGTAGACTTCGCCTTGGGCGTCGTCATTGTATTTGTAAATCACAGTGCGTTCGAACGGGATCACAATGTTATTGTACGAAATATCAAAAATTACTTTTGTCTCCCGAATTACATCAGGCAACCCTATTTTCTTTTGATCATCAACCCGGTACATTCCTGTTGTTCCCGCTTCGGCAAGCCAGTACGGCTGCGTATAGGAGGTGTTTTCAGGCATTTTCATTTCGAACGACACAAACTGGGGAATGTTTTGTGCTAATACACCAGAGGTGAACGGTATCGCCGCTTCGGGAAATGAACGCACCGACTGGAGCTTTAATGCCATGTGGCTTCGGTTAATCGCTTCCGCTTTCAGGTTGATGCTACTTCCGGGGGTTGACTGTTGGGACGATGCGACTGCTTCAAGATAGAGCCCGGCGCATCCTGCTATAATGTCTTTTATTTCTGCGGATTTAATGGCTTTCCAGTGGCTGTCATCGACATTTTGGATCATTGCATATGCTTTGAAAAGATCGGGCAAGCTTGCCGACGGATTCCTGAAATCGTAATTTTTTTCGATTTGCGAGATAAGTTCTCCAATGGGTTTTCCGGCTTTAACGCGGTTCCAGGATGTGTCGATTCCTTCAAAAATGTTCGATTTGTTCGCCGGAGCGTCACCTTTAATAAGTTCGAGGTACTCTAATTCGTCGCCTCGTGTCCCGGTAGATCCAAATCCCTGCGATTTGTGGCTGCTCCGACTCAGTGCCGCAATTTCCTGGTTTGAAGTTCCGGACATAGGATAATATACTCCCATGTTCAATGCATATAGGTGCGTTTTGTCCATCTTGTCAAACTTTTCCTTTCCATATGCCCACCACGAAGTATTGTAGAAAACACGCTTGGGTTGCCATACTGAAGTCTGTTGAAGCTGCGATGGAAGAAATGTAGGGTTTGCGGTTTTATCGAACGCTTCAAGGCTTAGCATTGCCGAGGCTGTATGATGGCCGTGAGTGGTTCCCGGCGTTCGGGCGTCGAATCTGTTGATGATTACGTCAGGCTTGAACTTGCGTATAATATAGACCATGTCGGCAAGGACGTCTTCTTTGTTCCAAATGTTAAGCGTTTCGTTTGGGGTCTTAGAATAACCGAAATCGTTAGCACGTGAAAAGAATTGCTCTCCACCATCAATTTTGCGTGCTTCAATAAGTTCTTGTGTGCGAATTACGCCGAGCAGTTCACGCAGTTCGGGACCAACAAGATTTTGTCCGCCATCGCCGCGGGTAAGTGACAGATAACCGGTTCGTGCTTTGACACCGTTAGCCATGTACGATATCAATCGTGTATTTTCATCATCCGGATGAGCCGCAATATATAACACCGAGCCCAGGAAATTCAGCTTCTGAATCTTGTTATAAATTTCAACGGCAGTAGGTTTTTCAGGCCGTTGGGCGTAGTAGGTAGTAGGTAATAATAAAAGGGCAAAAAGGACGTAGAGCTTTTGCATTTTAATGTTTTTGCAATAGCTTCAAATGTACTAATTAAATAAAACGCGGATTTTATTTAAAAAGATTTTAACACTAGTCGGCTATAGCCATCATGTTCTTGATCTTCCCGTTTGCAGCGTACGGATACTGCTTCTTGTGTAGCTTCAAAAACTGGGTTGGATCTTCATCATCATAATCTGTGATGGCAACCTTGACCTTATTATACAACGAATAGCCCCGATAGCCGTTGGGAATTTCCTCAGCTACAATCCACTTTCCTTTTTCTGTATAATAATAAATGTTCTTTTTGGTGTCGAAGTAGGCTTCAAGGTTGGGAAAGTAGTAATACCGAAGTTGGCAGTTCGTAGCCGGGTCAACTAATTTGGGTGTGGCCGACAAGTTTGCAGCTTTTTGTGCATGTACAGCAGACATAGTCAGTAAACAAAGGGCAAAAAGGGTAATTTTTAAATCTTTCATACTTCTCGATTGGTTAGATTAAAAGAGGGTACCTAATTAAAACGGGGTAAAGTAATGTTAAAAATCGTTTAAAAGCAAATAATATCGACGAAATGCACCATAAAAATGTTAATCATAGGAATCAGCTTACTAATTACATGTTTTTTTGCGCCGAATATATACAAAAAAAACGGAAACCGTTAAGATTTCCGTTTGTTTGAAGATAAGATGTATAGTTAGTTATACGCGAGCGTGCTCTCGTCTGCTTTCTGCTGCTTTGGTGGTGCCTGGCGTTTTGCGATGTACTGTGGTGGGTATTGTTTTTTATGGTCTTCGATCATTTCATATGGCGTGTCGCCAAGGTAGTCTGTTAATGCAACTTTGGTTGTGTTATATACCGAATACCCCATATGCCCTGAAGGTATTCTTGTAGATTCTACCCATTCTCTATTTTTAGAATATAGGTAGGTTAGCGTCTTGGTATCGAAATATGCCTGTAGATTTGGATAGTAGTAGTAGCGAATATCCGTTGCCATCTCATGTTGCAGAATGGTATTTGCTTCAAGGTTTAGATCAGGGTATGCAGAAACCTGTGCCGTTGATACTGAGCTTAAGAATAGCAGTATTCCCAGTGATAAGTAATGTATCGTTTTCATAACTTTCTTTTTTAAATTAGCATATTCAAAGTTACTACGGAGGCTTAGAAATGTTTTACAAAACTAATTTCGATGATTATATAATTCACACCGTTTTTTTAAAACGTTCATAAATAGACGTGCCAAGTTGCACGATTTGTAAAAATTTTGCAGAATTTCCATCTTTACGTTGATTATAATTCAAAAAAAAGAGGCTCCACTGGAGCCTCTTTTTTCAAATTCCGACAGCTGTTAAGCCTCGTCTTTTGTAGTTTTAACAAGGCTGATTCCGGATATGAAAAATATCAATCCGAGAATGCCGTAGATCGCTAATGCTTTAATATCTTGTGTTCCGTCACTTCCGTTCATAAACATATAAGCCGCGTAAAGCAGACTTATTATTCCCAAGATCGTGAGTACGGTGCCGAATATACGTTTTACGTTCATAATATTTGTGTTATAAGATTAGGATCAGTAGTAATATGATGATGATGATTGCCCCTACCGAGAGGTAGATCCCGTTACCGGTTGACTTAAGTTCAGTGTTTATTGCACGAAGTTCCTTACGTAATTCCTTACGTTCTGCACGCGTAAGTTTGGATCTGTCCATTGCCCTGATCTCTTCTACCCTTAACAGTAGTGTTTTTACTCGTTCAGGAACTTCAGGATTGTTTACCGCGTCGGTAATCGTGACCGGCTCAGGTGTTGCTGCGGCAATTTGTTGCGGAGTAAAAGCTGCCGACAGCAAACATAGCATTCCAAGCAAAATAGATTTTCTCATACGTATTAGTTTTGGTTTATTTGAGATATAAAATTACGCACAGTCACAGCCTGCCGGTTATACAATTAGATGATATACTTATAAAATTTGCATAACGCTGCTATTCATATAAAACTGTGCGCGGTTTGGCGAGCTCAAAGTCCTGAAAACCAAAATCTTCCGTATTATATGCGTTAGTCTTAAAAAGGTTTTCTCCTTCATTTGGAATAACAGGAAAGTATGAAATGGAGAGTTGGAAGGTGCTAAATACAAGATAGTCGTTGCTGATCAGTAATCCTATGCTAATTTTAGAGTACGGTTTAGATTTGCTAAAACCCGTTCCGCTGTTTCCGAGCATTCCAACGGAATAATTGAAATAGGGATTTAGGCGGAATCCCCATGCGTCCCACGGTGCGTAAGATTGCGTCTGAAGTGAAAGCACGATTTTTTTGGTACCATATAACGCGCTGCGAAAACCCTCAAGTCCGGTGTTATCGTTCAGCGTAAGTTGGTCGCCTTGGGAAGCCTGTCGGTTTGCACCAATTATTACTCCCGCTTTAAAGAACTGCCTGAATTTCCATTTGCCTGTTTCAATAAGATGGGTGAAATAGTTTGACTGGAATGAGAAAGCACTTTGGTGTGTTGTACCGTTGTTCAGATATGTTCCGTATTCGAAATTTGAGCTCAGGTATCCCCAGTCATAATATTTTCCCAATATAAGGCGGGCGCCGAGATACGGCCGGCGGATGTTGTTCTTCTCCTGAAAACCGAGTGTTATTCCGGCTGACTTTCCAATGGGTACATCCTCAATTATACCATAGTTGAAAAGATAACGGTCTTCTATATATTGCCGTGAAGCGATTCCGATACCAAACAGCCATGAGCGCTCGTTGGAATAAAAGTCGACAGAGTCGTATGCTATCGTTGGACTTTCGATGAATCTCAACTGGTAATAACGCGCAGTCGTAATTAGGTTTGTTGTCCGGTCATCTTCTGAATCTCCTTTAAAAACCTGATACGAGTGGCCGCCCCACATGTCAAAAACATTGTGCTTAAAGTTTTGCCTTGAATAATTATAATCGGCCTCGGGTAGTGTATCATGACGAAATTCCTGGCCCACGTGCAATCCGCCGGCCCACCTGGCAAAAGGCGAAAAGAACGGCCGCTCGATGTTAAGGCTCTTTACATAATTATTGTCGAGATCTTTCTGATACGTCAATGTTGTCCGGATATAAGTGTTCATAATATTCGGAATCGTATAACGCGAACTAAACGCATCGTCATCGGTACCTAGCTTCTTCATATAACGGGTCTCCACCTGATGTCCGAAGCCAAGAAAATTGCGCTCCGTAAGCCCGTAGGTAGTTCTTGAGGCACTTGTTGAAAAATCTGGAATCAGACTCCAGGAATCCAGCACGCGAATATCAATGTCTACTGAATCTTTGGAAACTTTTACAGGTGTGATTAAAACCCGCCGCACATAGCGCTGCGACCTGATCAGACGTTCCGATTCTTTAACCAAAAGAGAATCGAAAGGTTTGTTCTTTTTTATGAGAAGCAAGTTCCAAATTGTAAGATCCTTACTTTTCAGGTGCAATGCATTACCAATTTTGGAAGCTCTTTGCCGTGGTTTGGAAACCGTGTCGGACTCCGAATAGCCAAACGGATCGAGCGTAGTAATGTTTATATGGCGAATGATCTTGCCTTGATAGGCGCGGAACCGTTTGCGCTGGTCCCTTTTTCTGGCCTTTAACGTCTTTGGCGTTACAGGCTCGAATATGAGTCCGTGAAGGAACTTAGTAAATTTCCTTTTTTGGGAGTAGGTTTCGATCTTACGGTAAATCGGAACTGAGTCTTGCGGAATTTCCTGTGCAATTGCGCCCGAACAGCAGCAGAATAGCAGCAAAAAGAAAAAGATCCGATAGGTGGAAGACATATATGGGTTTGGGTCAGCGATAAATTAGTATAAAAATAGTACAATTATCGCGAGTCACAACGTAGCAGTTTTAGCTAATACGAATTTTCTTAAGAAATCCCGACAGCAGCGAAGCGCCTTTGGATTTTATAGGATCTGCATTGGAGTAGGCGAGTCCCGTAACGCCTGTTTGAATTAAGGTACCGAGCAGCGATCGCAGTCCGCCATGTGCAGATCCAACGATTGCCTTCTTGGTCAGTAATCCTGTAGCGAAACTCACAGCACCTTTAATCATATTTTCCTTAAAGTCGGGCGCCGTAACCGTATCGCGAATTCCATCTTTAATCATTGCACCGGGATTCAGGTTTTCTTTCGCCTTTTCCCATTGTAACTTCAGATCTTCAGTCTGCATCAGGTTCCGGCTTTCCAGGACGCGAATGGCTTCTGCCAGCGAGGCGTCATCTTTTATTGCTTGCATCTCTTTTATCTTTAAAAATCTGATTAATAATGTAGTTCGTAAAAAACTTGCTGACATGGCTCTTGTTCAGAAGAATTACCAAGATTGCAAAAACGGCGTACAACCCCGCAACAGCGAAAAAACCGTGATGCGCTTTGCCAAACAGTTCTCCCAGATAAAGGGCGAGACCCGTGGAAAGCATCGCTATTAAGAAAATCGCGATAACCGTTAATGTTACGCCTGTTGCGACCGACGCAAAAACGTCAGCACCTTTATCAATAGCCTTTAGTTTATATAGCTCGAGCTTGGTTTTGGCTAAAAGCTTTACTTTTTCCAGAAGCTCCTCGGCGATTTCTAATTTTTCGTTCATAAATAGCAGATTTAAGAGTGGCTGAAAGTGTTTCCGGGATTTGCCGCTTCTTCCCATACTTCATCACTAAGATCGATACCTTTGTTTGACGCATGGTCGAGTTTAGAAGTTAGCGAATCGATCACGCTGTTGTATTTGTCTTTCAGCCCAACGATATAATCCCCGCTTTTTGTCGCGACCGTCTTTCGAAAGTCAGATCCTTTCTGCGGTGCGAACAATACACCTAAAACTGCGCCGGCAGCCAATCCTATTAAAGCTCCCAGAACTATTTTACTTGTGTCCTTCATATATCTTGGTTTTAGATTCGATTACAATACAAAGATGCTTTTCTTTCGAAAAGAACCTGTTATAAAACTAAGAGCGAATTTTGCAAGATTTACATTTACGCCACGCGCATTCCCTCGTAATGTTGATGGTCGGAAAATCTGCCGTAAGCAGAGTTGATCTTTGAAAGGTAATAATTCTCCTTGAAGTAACCGAAGAATTTACTTAACGCAAGTATCATATTTACAACGTCTGAAGTCTTTCGTGATGGTTTGATCCTGGTCTTATTGGTGTTCGACGGGAATTCCGTAAAGGTCTTCAGTAGCAGGAAATCGAAAGAGGCTTTCGCGATATCCTTGTAGACGTACTCGTTGGTGTCCAAATATGCACAAAGTAGCGCTTCAGGCAAAATACTGTCGCCAAGCGTAATGTTTTCGTCAAACCATTGCCACTCTTTTGTAGATCCTTCAAGGAACATTTGCGCAAGCCGGTCGGCCAACGTTTTGATTAGGGATCCAACTGCAATTGAATTTGCGGTTGTATTATAAAAGTATAGGCCTTTGATAATTAACGCCATTGCACGCGGACTATAGATTTTTTCGGTATGGAGCATTGCCTTGTGCATGACGAATTCGGCGCGGTCTGTAACTTCCGAAGGTAGTATTGGTTGCATTGCAATCAGGTAGCCCAGCGCCCAAATTGTATAACCGTGCGCTTCAGCAAGAATTGCAGGCCGGTTTTCAGAAATATTTTTATCGGATTTTGTATGTTCGAATGAGCCGTCCGGTAGTTGGCAAAGCTCAATAAAATCGACATACCTGTTAATCATCGAAAGAAAGGATGGATCAGCAGAGATCTGGTAATGCTTGCATGCAGATATTAATGCCAAAGCATTGTCGCACAGGGAATGAAATGATTTTTTATGCAACTGCGTAATTTTCTCGTGTTGCAGAATGCCGAAGTCGGCCGTAATTTTCTTAAGATTGTCTACAGCATTGATAGCGATCCGTTGTGGAACGGCAACTTTTCTGCGAAAATTTAAATTTGCCTGGCGCGTAGCAGTTACTTTCATTTCATTACTTTTTTGACGTGAGTTCCACTACCTTTTACTCGATAATCCACTTCACAGAGTATCAATGTCATAAAAAATAGTTAAAAGTAAAATTGCAGATTAACGCCGCCGAAGATGTTACACAACTTTAATCTTAAGTTGCACGATTTACATTATTTCTTTTTCGTCTTTTCGGCCTCTTTAGCAGCTTTCTCTTCAGCTTCTTTTTTAGCCTTTTCAGCTTTCTCCAGCTTTTTCTGGTTTTCCTCTTTCTTCTTTGCTGCGGCCTTTTCCTTTTTCTTAAAATAACCTCTCAACAGGAAATTATGTTTGGCGGCTTCCATGTTTTCTTCCAATCCCTGTGAACTGCTTTTGAGGTTTTCTATCGTCGCATCAATGTTGTTCGCAATAGCTTCGTCGTTCAGCAGTCGGCCAAGTGTTCCTTCGCCATTATTGACTTTGTATAGGATTTCAGTGATTTCATCTGTAGCGATCGCAGCGTTATCGGCCGTAATTTGCAAACTCGCCATAATCGCATCCGTTTCAATTGGCTCAGTGGAAGCAATGGCCTGTCCGTCACGCACTGGCTTAGATCCTGGCTCTCCGTTTGATATTACAACGACGCGGTCGCCAATAATACCTTCAGAACCGATAATTGCCATCGCATCTGTCTTAATGAAATCCTGAACATCCTTTTGAATCAGCATGTCGACCTGAACCGTCGTATCGTTCACAATGCGGATATTGTCTACAGTTCCAACGTTGATTCCGGAGAACCGAACGGTATTTCCGACCTGTAATCCGCTGACGTTGTTAAAGTGTGTCGACAGCTTGAAAACCGGATCGAACAAGTTCTTCTGCCTTCCGATAAAAAATATTGCGGCTATGAACAGTATAATACCAACGGTAATAAATAAACCCAACCGTACTTTAAATGTGTCTGAATTTGTATTCATAATTTCCTTATTTAATGTTTTGATTCTGACTAAAAAACGCGCTGACAAACGGATCGGTATCGGCCTCAAACTCGGCTAAACTGCCGTCTTTATAAACTTCGCCCTCTTTCAACATGATAAACCGATCGCCCACGGTCTTCGCGCATTCTATGTCATGAGTAATAATTATTGAAGAAGTCTTATAACGTTTCTGGATATCGTTAATGAGTTCGCTGATTTCATTGGACGTAACCGGATCAAGGCCTGTTGTAGGTTCGTCATACAGCATGATTTCGGGATCAACGATAATGGTTCGTGCCAAACCAATTCTCTTTCTTTGTCCGCCTGAAAGCTCGGAAGGCATTTTATCGATTGCTTCCGGAAGGCTTACATTCTCGAGTACTTCCATCACTTTTGCATCTATTTCCGACTGTTTCATGCCTTTCTTTATTCGTCGCAGGGGAAATTCCAGATTCTGCCGAACCGTCATCGAATCGTACAACGCAGCGCTTTGGAAAAGGAAACCGATCTTTTTTCTAATTTCTGCCAGCTCCTTTCTGTCGAGCGACGTCACGTCCTGGCCAAACACTTTGATGCTGCCGCTATCGGGATCGAGCAGGCGAACGATGCACTTGATCAAAACTGATTTTCCTGTTCCCGATTTTCCAAGCACTACAAGGTTTTCCTGCTTTTTCAGGTCGAGCGTCAAGCCTTTAAGCACTTCCAGTCCACCAAATTGCTTCCGCAGATCGCGTACTTCTATGGCAGTATCGTTTGAATTATCCTCCATTATCGTAATAAATCAGTTAATTGAACCGCTATTAAATCTACTATAATCACAAGCAAAGACGCCATAACAACAGCCGAATTTGCTGCGACACCAACGCTTTCGGTTCCGCGGCCGGCGTTAAAACCTTTGTAACAGCCTACTAATCCCGTTACCATCCCGAAGAAAAATGTTTTGATAATGGCTGGAAAAAGGTCTGAGAACCCTACCGAACTAAATGCACGAGAATTGAAAAGGACGAAACTCATGTCACCTTTTATGTTTGCGCCTGCCCAACTGCCGAGAATTCCGAGTGCATCGGCATAAATCGTCAACAACGGAATCATTAGCGTGGCAGCGAGCACTCGCGGAACGATCAAAAACTTAACCGGATTTGTTGATGAAACCTCCATAGCGTCAATTTGCTCGGTAACGCGCATCGACCCAAGTTCGGCACCCATGCTGGAACCAATTTTTCCGGCACAGATCAACGCAGTGATAACAGGTCCCATTTCGCGAATAATTGATATGGCAACCATTCCGGGCAACATGGATTCTGCACCAAAATCGACTAACACCGGACGCGACTGTATGGTGAGTACAAGTCCAATGATGACACCGGTAACAGAAATGAGGCCGAGTGATTTGTTCCCGATCTGATAGCATTGCTTTAGAAATTCGCGAAACTCGAAGCCGCGGGAGAACGTTTCACGGAAAACCCCGGCAAGAAAAAGCGACACATCGCCAACGTTTACCAGGAACTTGTTCGCGCGTTGTTTCCGCTTCAGCGTTGCCGTTGTGACATTAATAGACTTTCGGGCGGCGTATTTTTTAATGTTTACCGGAGTAATTTTTTTCATAGTCTTTCGGTTTCCTGATTATACTTCAGGTTTGGTCGTTGTTTCTGTAAACAGTGAAACAGGCGGCGTTTCCGGATGTACGTTCACTGTGTCGGAGGCGTTCTCATACCCAAACAGCGGCAATTTTATACGATGCCACCGGTATGTTTTTGGCAAATCGTCGCTCATCAGATAACCCCAAGGCCGCAACGGCTCGATTTTATCAAATATAACCTTCAATATAGCGATAATCGGAATAGCGAGAAACATACCTGCAATTCCTGCGATTGTTCCGCCAATAATTATCCCTACAATAGAAACAAAGGCGTTGATCTGGACTTTCGAACTTACGATAAGCGGTACCAAAAGGTTGTTGTCGATAAGTTGTGTAACTGCGATTACAACAATAACGCCCACAACAATCGACAAATCCGGCGTTGTAGTTAACGAGGCTACGATACTTAAAGCGCCGGCTGTTAGTATGCCAATGTACGGAATAAGATTTAGGATTCCGGCTATAACGCCAAGCAGAATTGCATATTCAAGTCCGATTATCATAAACCCGGCGGTCGTTAACACCGAAACCGAGACCATCTGAATCATCAACCCGACAATATAACTTTGGACGGAAACCTTCACCTGACACAAGATCTGATGCATGGTATCGTGATCCTCTTTATGAAAAAGCTTTGCGAAGAACTTCATAAAGTGCGTTCGGTACAGCAGTAGCAGAAAGGTGTAGATTGGAATCAGTGTCATGTTCAACAGCGCATCCGTAAAGGTCATCAGCGTGCTACCTATAATTGTGGAACCATTTTTCATTGAATCACTGGTAGCATCGTCGATAATTTCCTGTTGTTCGCCCTTAGTAAGGTTAAACTTTTGACGAACCAGATCCTGGACATGGTCGACATGGATCCCAAAATTTCGCTTGATAGTGTTCCAGTCGTTCGCAATATCAGCAACCTGGAGCGAGATAAAGGTGAAGATCCCCACTACGATCAGTACCATCAGCATAACCGACAGAATGGTAGCAATTACGTGTGGCAGACCAAGCCGTCGCTCTAGAAATGCACCAACGGGGCGCAGGATAATGGCGAACAGCATCGCCACAAGCACCGGCACGATGATGGTTTGCGCGAGATACAGGATGGCGGTAATAGAAATGATGCTGACAAGCGTAAAGGCCAGTTTCGCGTAGAACGGAAATTTCATTGTTTCTGCCATCGGTTTCGGAAGTTGGCGGAATGGGCCAAACCAGATACAAATTAGCCGAATAACAAGCACAAACCCGTTACACGGCTGCTTCCGAATTTTACAGAATTTTCATATAAAAAAGTAAGATTAGTCAGTGAATTCCTGTTCCTGGTAGAACTCTTTCAATATCGAAATCCCTTTCTGTAGCAGCAGGTTGTTGGGATACGTGATTAACTCGCCTTCTTTTGTTTTTAAAAGCGTATGGAAAGCGCGAATATCTTCAATCTCGGCCACTATCGGAAAATCCTTGTCGTGAATCCGGATGATATCACCGATCTTGAACGGAAAGGAAAACAACAGGATGAACCCGGAGGTAATGTTGCTCAAGATCGACCATTGTGCAAATAAGGCAACGCCAATGACTGTTACGACGGCCGACAACGTTGTAAATATATTTTCTTTCTGGACGCCCCAGATTGTGAACAACGCGATAATTGTGATGATCGTTAACAGGATGCTGACATACTTGATCACGAGATTGGTACGGTGCTCAAGCAGTTCGCTAAGTTTGGAATAGCGCCTGATAAGCTTCTCACTGATCACGCGGAGCAGTACGATAATCAGCAGCAGGATCCCGGTACTGATAATTTCTGGTAGATACTGTTCGAACATCATTGCATCTGACTTAAATACTGATACACTTTCTCGGTTGGAAGTCCGACCACGTTCGTATACGAACCTTCAATTCGCGAAATGCCGGTCAGTCCGATCCAATCCTGGATGCCATACGCGCCGGCTTTGTCAAACGGTTTATATTTATCAAGATAATAGCGAATCCCTTCTTCAGTTAGCGGCGCAAACGTCACTTTGGTGGTTTCATCGATGATATCGATCGATCTGACCGTACGAAAACAAACAGAGGTAATGACTTCATGCGTCGAATCCGACAATTGCGTTAGGATTCGCACCGCGTCTTCATAGTTTTTAGGTTTCCCCAGAGCTTCGCTGTTGTGCCAGACAATGGTGTCGCTTGTTACCAGAAGATCGTTCGGTTCAAGTTCGCCATCAAAAGCCGAAGCCTTAAGTGCTGCCAGATAGTTTGTGATCTCGGCTCCTTTTAAATGTGGCGGATACACTTCTTCAACCTCTTTTACATTAATTACAAAGTCGATGTCGAGCTCGCGAAAAAACTGCTGGCGCCGCGGTGAACCTGAGGCAAGAATGATCCGGCAGTTGTGTAGCTTATCCCTAAGCATTGTATTTCATATTTAAGGAGATGACCAAGATCGACAGAATGCCGAATAACAGCACCAGTTTCAGGATAAAGCTCAAGTGTCGAAAGTCTTTCTGGCTTTGCGCCGACCACATCCGTAACAGGAAATATACCATGGGCGCAACCACAAATACGATCATGTAAATTGCGGCGTATATCAGATGGAAAATGTAAGTATAGGTGTACCAGAGCAAGGCCAAGACAGGAACTACCGCAAGTCCGAATCCAAGTTTTGCAGTGCGCGCAACGCCAAGAACGATAGGCAGGGTACTCATTCCTTGGTTGTAGTCGCCGTTTACATCCTCCAAATCTTTAACGATCTCCCGAATAAAGTTAACGATGAAAGCAAATATGGCATAATCAATTAAAATCTGGAAAATGATTCCCATTAGCGGACGGTTTTCCATCGTCAGGATCGGGTAGAGATCGTAGATGCCAACGATCAATATGCTGATAGAAACCAACAACGACACGATAATGTTGCCAACCAGGAGGCTCCTTTTAAAAGACGAAGCGTACAAATACAAGGTCGCCGCAATTACAACAAACAGTGCAGCAAATCCCGGTCTCCCGATCCCGTTGGAAAGCCAAAACCCTAACCCAACGCCAATGATGTTCAAAGCGACATAAATATTATACGCGAGGCTTTCTGAAACCGTGTTCCCAACAATAACCTCTGAAGGCTTGTTATCACGATCGGTGGCCTGATCAAAGACATTGTTAATGAGATAACCTGCGGCGGCAATTGCCACGGTTGCAACTACAAGCATCAGGTATTGAAAGTCAGTTAACGCGACTTCGATGTTTTGCATCTGGAAAAATCCATAGCGAAACAGAAGCTGCATTAGCGCAATCATCAAAAGGTTCGGGTAACGTATTAATTTTAGGTATTTCATTGGATAGTTGTTAATCGTATTTAGCATCAAAATAGTTCATCCATTTTCCCTGCACGCGCATCACCTGCTCGATCACGTCGCGAACAGCGCCGCGTCCGCCCCTGCGATGTGAAACGTATTTGGAAATCGCTTTTATTTCGGGTGCAGAGTCCTGCGGACATGTTGGCAGCCCAACCAATCGCATCACCTGGTAATCAGGAATGTCGTCGCCCATGTATAAAACCTGCTCCGGCTGGATGTTATGGGTTGTGATGTACTCTTTAAAAGTAATTACTTTATCGGAAGCCGCAAGATGGATGTCGGAAATCCCAAGGTTGTGAAGCCTGATTCGGACACCTTCGTTGCTTCCGCCCGAGATTACACAAACGTGGTAGCCGCTCTCCACTGCAGCTTTCATCGCATAGCCGTCGCGGATGTTCATGGTCCGCAGCATTTCACCGGTGGAGGTGATATGAACCGAACTGTCGGTCAGAACGCCGTCGACATCCAGAATAAATGTTGTGATGTCGTTCATCGCCTCTTTATAGCTTTTTGCCATGCCGCTGTATCGATTGGGTTAAGAGTTCGTATATTTTTTTCTGCCGTTCGTCCGTAAGGAAACCCAGGTGCGCGTCTATGGTGTTGATATCGTTTCGGATTGCCGGACCGGTTTGTGCTTCTGGTGGTGACAGAACATTGATCTTAGCAGCTGTTTCGGCAATCAGCGGAAGCAAGGTTTCAAACGGGACATCGTTATCATTGCAGATGTCGTTCGCGATAGCATACAGATGATTTGTAAAATTTGAAGCAAAGACCGCTGCCACATGAAGCGCCCTTCGCTGTAGTGAACTGATGCTGAAAATCCTGCTTGTGAGTGTTTGCGCAACGTGATGAAGGGTTTGGTAATCTTTTTCGTTTTCTGCCTCAAGACAGATCGGGACATCATTCCAGTTGATCGCACGTTCTTTCGAAAATGTCTGTAAAGGGTAGAATGAGCCGCGCCGGTTTTTTGGTACAATATCGGTGATCGGAACGCTCCCCGAGGTGTGAACTACAAGCCGATTTTCAAATGGCAGCTTAGTTGAGATACCGGCGATTGCATTATCGGAAACCGCTACAATATAAAGGTCGGCGTCAGCCAAATCGCCTAAGTCATTAATGAAATCTGGAGAAGCCGAGCGTGAATATTGCTGAACCAGTTCTATTTCCAGGCTTTTCCTGAACGCGTTCGCCAGATGGTAGGCGACATTCCCGTTACCGATTAAACCGATTCTAATCATTCTGCTAAATTATCCAAAATAATTGCATTAAGAAAACAAAGCGTCAGATAAGCACAAACATGATCTCAAAAAGTACCGCTTTGTAGATGGCCCGGCCGATAAACCCATGCGACACCATCAATGCAATGGCAATTGAAAAAGATACGAACCCGTTTTCGCCGAAGAATCTGCGTGCGAAAAACAACAGCCATAACACGAAAAACAGCACTGATACAGGGACAATCGTATTCGCATTCACCGTGCGGAGATTTAAAATTTCCGAAAACATGCCAATGAGTATCGGGCAAAGCAAGAAGAAGAACAGCACCAAAAAGATGTTGATCCCCGTCGCAGCAATGAAACAGTTAAAAACCTTTGCTTTCGGTCTTAAATCCAGTAACCATGCCGCGGCGGCTGTTAAAGGGACGGCAATAAAAATACGTTAAACGAACGGCCCTTCCTTTCTTTTTAGTTACTTTTGCATCACTTTAAAAACGTGTAAATTGTTACTTTCCCATGCTGAATAAAATCACCGGAATTCTGTTCTCTTCGCGCTTGATGGCGTTTCTTTTTATCGCTTTCGCAGCAGCTATGGCCGCAGGTACTTTGATAGAAAACGAATACAATACCGACACCGCACGAATCTGGGTTTACAATACCAGGTGGTTTGAAGCCATTATGTTTGTCTTCATGTTGAACTTCCTCGGGAACATAAAAAAATATGAACTTTACCGGAAAGAAAAATGGGCGACGCTGATCCTGCATTTGTCGTTTATCCTGATCCTGCTTGGGGCTTTTGTAACGCGGTATATAAGTTACGAAGGAATGATGCCGATTACGGAAGGCGCGTCGGAAAATCAATTTTATTCGGATAAAACGTTCCTGACTATTATGGTTGATGGCGAATATAAAGGCGAGATGCGCCGGCGTACGTTTGAAAAGCCGCTGTTGCTATCGCAGGTTGCCGATAATGATTTTTCGATCGACGAGGAATTCAACGATACTGATTTTGAAGTCAGCTACAAGGATTTCATTATGAATGCCAAAGACACCATAAAAGAAGATCCCAATGGCTTGACCTATTTGAAGCTTGTCGAATCGGGCGGCGGCACGCGACATGAGCATTATCTGAAGGAAGGCACTGTCGAAAACATCCACAACCTGTTATTTGCGCTAAACAAATTCACACCCGGCGCGATCAACATCAATACTACCGGAGAGGAATATACGGTTCAAATGCCGTTCGAAGGCGGATTTATGAGAATGGCCGATCAGATGCAGGGCCGCGTGGTAAAAGATTCTGTCCAGCCGCTGATGATGCGGTCATTGTACAATGTAGGCGGCGCACAATTCGTTTTTCCGGAACCGGCAATAAAAGGCGTGAAAACTGTTGCATCAAACAACGACTGGAAAGACAAGAACAGCGACGACGCGTTAATTGTTACCGTAAAATCCGGTAATCAGCAGCAGGAAGTGACGCTCGTTGGCGCGAAAGGCAAAATCGGTGAACCCAAAACGGTCCGCGTTGGTAAGCTCGATTTTACGCTTTTTTACGGCAGCAAGGCTTACGTGCTTCCTTTCAAAATCAAACTCAACGACTTTATCGCCTCGCGTTATCCCGGCACAGAGAACAGCTATTCGGCATTTGAAAGCCGCGTAACAGTTGAGGACACAAAGCCTTTTGAAGCGCGGATATTCATGAACAATGTGTTGGACCATAAAGGCTACCGATTTTTTCAGGCTTCATTTGCTCCAGATGAAAGTGGAACTGTCTTATCGGTAAACCATGATTTCTGGGGAACATGGATTACGTACGTCGGTTATTTTATGCTGTTCTTTGGCATGCTTGCGATCCTGTTTACGAAGCATTCGCGTTTCGCCGATCTGAAGCGGAAGCTGGAAACGGTTAAAAAGAAAAAGGCTAAACTCATAACCATTGTTGTTCTGATGTTAAGTGTTGGCGGTTATTCCCAGCAACACGATCATGTGGCGAGCGAAAAGCAAATCGACTCTGTGCTGCAAAAATATAAAGTCGGTGAGGAACACGCCGCAAAGTTCGGTCGATTGATCATTCAGGACGAAAAAGGAAGGATGAAGCCGATCAATACGTTTTCGTCGGAATTATTGCGGAAAGTCAGCAAAAGCGATACATACAAAGGGATGAATGCCGATCAGGTATTTATGTCGATGACCCAATACAGCGACATTTGGTTTGAAGTACCTTTGGTTTATCTGAAAAGCGGAAATGACAGTTTACGATCGATCATTGGCATTGACAGTGAAGCAAAATATGCCTCGTTCAGGAACTTTTTTGACGAGCGCGGCAATTATAAACTGGCACCGTACCTCGACCAAGCGTATAAAGAGGCGGTTCCAAACCAGTTTCAAAAAGATTTTATCGAAGCCGATCGTAAAGTGAATCTGTTGAGTTCCGCGTTAATGGGATCTATCTTAAAAATTTTCCCGATCCCGAACGATCCGAACAACAAATGGGTATCCTATCCCGAACTTGGTCGCGTGAAGCTTTCACCGGCCGATTCCACTTTTACGAAGCAAATTCTGCCGATCTATTTCATGGCAGTGCAAAATGCATCGCAGACAAAAAATTATAAAGAAGCCGATTTCTACCTGAACGGCATCAGTAAGTTTCAACGGAAATATGGTGCCGAAGTGATGCCCGACCAGGAACGGATTACCTCTGAGATCCTGTACAACAAATACGATATATTTAAGAAACTCTATTATTGGTACATGCTCAGCGGCGTATTGATGCTGATCCTGACGATTGTGAACATTTTTATTCAGAAGAAAGCGCTCCGGGTCACAATTAATTTGGTACATGTTCTGATTGGAATTTTCTTTGGATTACATACCTTGGGACTAATTGCACGTTGGTATATTTCAGGCCACGCGCCCTGGAGCGATGCTTATGAATCAATGATATATGTTGCATGGGCTACGATGTTCTTTACGCTGGCGTTAAACCGTAAATCGAAATTGACTGTCGCCTCGGGAACCTTTGTTGCATCGATGATCCTGATGATCGCACATTGGAACTGGATGGATCCCGCCATTGCAAACCTTGTCCCGGTGCTGAATTCCTATTGGCTGATGATCCACGTGGCGGTAATTGTGGCAAGCTACGGACCGTTTACCCTCGGAATGGTGCTTGGGATCGTGGCATTGATCCTGATGCTTTTCACTACCGAAAGCAACAAAAAGAAAATGAACCTTCATATCAAAGAGATCACGTATATCAACGAAATGGCCCTCACGATCGGGCTTGTGATGTTAACAATCGGAAACTTTCTTGGTGGCCAATGGGCGAATGAAAGCTGGGGACGTTATTGGGGCTGGGATCCAAAAGAAACATGGGCGTTGATCAGTATTATGATTTATGCGTTTGTGATTCACGCCAGGTTTGTTCCCGGAATGCGAGGCAAGTGGATCTTTAATGTGATGAGTGTCGTGGCATTTTATTCGATTATGATGACCTATTTTGGAGTAAACTTCTACCTAAGCGGACTCCATTCTTATGCAAGCGGAGACAAAGTGGTTACACCAGCATTTGTGTTTTACTCCATCGCGTTTGTGGTAGCGTTGTCTGCTGCTGCGTATTTTAAAAGAAAGCACGTTAAATAGACAAAAATTTAAATTCGTTTGGCTATGGACGGCAATGAAGTTCTTTCCCAACTTAAGGCTTTAAGCAACGAAAAGATGTTTGCACATAACGTCAAGTATGGTGCGGGCGACAATCAATTTGGTGTTAAAATGGGCGATATCCGAAAGATTGCTGCCACCATTAAAACAAACCATAAATTAGCGCTGGAGCTGTGGAAGACCAAGAATGTTGAAGCGCGTTTATTGGCTTGCCTTATCATGAAGCCAAAGGAACTGTCAAAAACCGAGTTAGATACTTTGGTGAAATCAATCGACTTCTTCCAGTTGGCCGACTGGTTTAATTCCTATGTTCTTAAAGATCATCCCGAAAAGGAAAACGTTCGCGAAGAATGGATGAATTCCGGCAATAGATGGGCTGCTCGTTCAGGCTGGAGTATAACTGCAGGCAAGATTGCAAGAGGCGCGGAAGGATTGGACTTAGATAAAATTCTGGATCGGATCGAGGTTGAAATGTCCACCGCAGAACCTGAAGTCCAATGGACAATGAATTTTGCCCTTGCTAACACCGGAATTTATCATGCGCAACATCGGAAACGCGCTCTTGAAATAGGGGAGAAGTTAGGGATTTACAGAGATTATCCAGTGTCCAAAGGGTGTACTTCGCCATTTGCGCCAAGCTGGATCAACGAAATGGTGCGTCGCCAAACCAAGTAATTTTAGTTGTCGGTTCCCGGTTGTTTGATATCTCTGGCGTTCGTCGTCTGCTTTCTGTCGCCTGTCTTCTTGTGTCGTCTTCTGTTGCCTGTTGTTCTGTGTTCTACTGTCAACCGTAAACCCTCAACTAAATCTGCCCCATCGTATAAAGCTGCTCCAAAGTTGGTGTTTCGCTTCCACCCGCAGGCTCAAGTGTTATTCCAAACGCTTCGGCTTCGGTAGCAGAGCTCAGGGTGAATAACTTTCTGTCATCAGCGGCAAAATTTTCAAGTAAGCCGATGCTTGTCGGCGTTAGCGGATCGAGTTTCAAGGCCCAGACCTGATACACCATACCTTCCGGAGGTACGGGCAAAGCCGATGCGTCAACATGCACGGCAAGCGTCTCCCGGTTCCAGTAAACTGTGGCTATGGCTTTCGGCGCAACTGCCTGTCCGCTCAAGCGAACAACTACGTTAGAAGTATCGCGAACAACGGCGAGTGCAGTTTCTGTCTGCAGTTTATCAAGTTTAACCTGTTCAAGGGTTTTTTCAATTTTCGATTTCTCTTGCTGCACGACCTCTACCTTCTCATAGGTTTCGCTGAGTTGCGTGAACAGATAGCCGACGCCAAGAAGTAACAGTAACGCCGCTGCCCATCCGATGTACGCGGCATAATTTCGGCGACGCTTAGGTGTTTCCACTAGTACGATGGCATGTTTTAATTCGAGGCGCTCGCGAAGGCGTTCAAAATTCTCTGGTGAAAGAAACGGTGCAAATCCCGATGAAAGGCTGATGATCGCCTTTTCGATCGAAACAATTTCTTCATGAACTTCCTTGTGCTGTTTTGCCATCTTGGCGACTTCAAGGTTCTCGGCTTCACTAAGTAAGCCATACACATAAAGTTCGAGAATTCCGGATTCGATATATCCCCTGGTTTCCATTAGACCTGTAAAAAGTTACGTAAATCGTTGATGCAGTTCCTGTTTTGGGTTTTGACCGTTCCCAGCGGAATTTCAAGTTCGTCGGATGCTTCCTGTTGCGTGTATCCTTTAAAAAACAAAAGGTTGATAATCTGAATGCATTTCGGCTTAAGCTTTTTTACAAACTCGCGTATTCCAATAGCGTCTATCATGTGCGCCAATTGATTGCTGCTGTCATGCAGATGTACGAAATTATCGACCGACAGGTTTTTGCGGCTGTTGCCAAGGCCTTTCGAACGAAGTTTATCAATCGAGGCATTGCGCGCAATGTTTAAGATCCAAGTGTAAAAACGGCCTTTCGACTCGTCGTAACTGTCGATGTTCCGCCAAATCTTGACGAAAACTTCCTGCAGCACGTCTTCCGCTTCTTCATGCTCTCTGATGAGGTTGCTGATGACGCTGAACAAGCTCCGCGAATACATAGTATATATATGCGTAAAAGCCCTTTCGTCTTTCTTTGCAATCAGTAACAATAAATCGTCCTGTGTCATCTGTAGGTATTTTAGTAAACTTACCACTTTTTATCGAACAGCGAAACCGGTAAAGGCGTTTAATCAAATTCTTTCTTTAAATTTATAGGAAATCTAAAACATGAAAAAGATAGCAATTGCATGCATTATTTCAATAGTATTGGGTTGCCGCAACAATGCACAGGTGACCACCAAAGACCACAGCCAACAAACAACGCCAATGGAGACACAAACTATTTATCAGTTTAAAGTAGAAGATCTTTCGGGAAATAAGTTTGACTTTTCAACCCTCAAAGGGAAGAAGATACTGATTGTAAATACAGCATCTGAATGCGGCCTTACTCCGCAATACAAAGATCTTGAAGCTATTTACCAGCAATACAAAGACCAGAATTTTATAGTGGTTGGATTTCCGGCCAACAATTTTGGCGCCCAGGAGCCGGGAACAAATGCCGAAATCAGTACTTTCTGCGAACGCAATTACGGCGTTACGTTTCCGATGATGTCGAAGATCTCGGTCAAAGGTGACGACATGCACGAAGTGTATCAGTTTCTGACGCAGAAATCTAAAAACGGACTTGAAGATTCAGAGGTAATGTGGAATTTTCAAAAGTATCTAATCAACCAAGACGGCCGGCTCGAAAAGGTGATTGCTCCTAAAACGCTTCCGACAGATCCCGAAATCATCAACTGGATAAAAAGTTGATTATTTCAGTATCAATTGCATAAACAGAAGATCCAGCCAACGGCCAAACTTGTATCCGGCCTCTTTGATGACGCCGCATTCGATAAATCCAAATTTCGCGTGAAACGCAATACTGGAAGTATTTGAAGCATCGATCCCGCCGATCATGGTATGGTAGCCTTGGCGTTTTGCGTCCGATATAAGTTCCGACAGTAGCAGTTTACCAATGCCTTTGCCAATTTTTTCTTCTGACACATAAACAGAATGCTCAACAGTAAACTGGTAGCCGATCTTTTCCCGGAAAGTTCCATATGCGCCGAAGCCAGCGACATGTGCGTTATCCTCGGCAACAATAACAGGAAACCCGTGCGCGATTTTGCCGTTAAACCATTGCTGTTGCACTTCGAGCGTCTGTGGCTCGTAATTGTAATTTGCAGTTGTATTGATTATCGAATAATTGACGATCTCAAGTATTGCCGGAACATCGTCAATTGTGGCAGCTCGTATAGTTACGCTCATCCTTCTGTTTTGGCTCAAATATAAAACTTTTCACCGTGGTTAGGCGAAAATGCCTGCGTAGATAGTAAATTTGCAAGATCGAGACGTTTCCATGCGAGCCTTTTTAAAACGAACTAAGACTGCAATGATTTTTCCAAAAATACCGCTTGCGCAAAGCATAATCGCCATCTGTAGCGCAAAAGGCGTCAGGCATATTGTGATTTCTCCTGGCTCGCGAAATGCGCCGCTAACAATTGGGTTTGTGAATAACCCCAACTTTACCTGTTATAGCATTGCTGATGAGCGTTGTGCTGCTTTTTTTGCATTGGGAATTGCGCAGCAACGTAAGGAACCTGTTGCGGTTGTTTGCACCTCGGGCTCGGCTGTGCTTAATTTTTATCCGGCTTTGGCCGAAGCGTTTTACAGCCAGATTCCGCTCATCGTAATTTCTGCCGATCGTCCCGAGAACAAGATCGACATCGGCGACGGCCAGACCATACGGCAACGAAACGTGTTTGAGAACCATTCGTTATACAACGCCAACTTGTCGGAAGCGGCTTCTGCCGAAAATGATCGGAAGATAAATGAGGCAATTGATATAGCTACATCAGGCAAAGGCCCGGTCCATATCAATGCGCCGTTTGAAGAGCCGTTGTATCAGACAGTGGCTGAATTGATGGTGACTCCCAAAGTTATGAAAGCGCGAAAAATAGCTGCGGCTGCCTTTTCCCCAGAAGAATATAATGAGACATGGCAATGGGCGACGAGAAAACTGGTGCTTGTAGGCGGTCTCGATCCAAACACGATCAGTGACGAAATAATTAACGCATTGGCTACAGATCCGTCAGTGGTCGTAATGACCGAGGTAACTTCTAATTTGCATCATCCAGGTTTCTTATCGAATATTGATACAATCATTACGCCTTTCAACGAAGAAGCGTTTACGGCGTTGCGACCTGATTTATTGATAACACTCGGCGGAATGGTAGTCTCAAAACGGATAAAATCCTTTTTGCGCCAGCATCGGCCAAAGAACCACTGGCATGTCGATTTACTACGTGCGTATAATACGTTCGGCTGCCTTACGAAACATATAGTTGCAACTCCGGGAGATTTTCTGAAACAGATGACGCAACTTCCCTCAATAGAAAGTGATTATGCTTTAAAGGCGGCCGACGTGAAGAAACTCCGTGCCGAAAAGCATCAGAAATATGTTCAGGATGCACCGTTTTCAGACTTCAAAGCCTTCGAACAAATAGCAGCGACTATCCCTCAAAACGCGATGTTGCAGATCAGTAACAGTGCGGCGATCCGTTACGCACAACTTTTCAAGATAGATTCTTCGGTAGTTGTTTTCTGCAACCGCGGAACCAGCGGGATTGACGGAAGCACGTCAACGGCAATCGGTGCTGCAGTTGCGTCCGAAAAGCAAACGGTGTTAATAACAGGCGATATTGGCTTTTTGTATGATAGCAATGCGCTTTGGAACAATTACATTCCGAAGAACTTTAAGATCATCCTGATCAACAATGGTGGCGGCGGAATTTTCAGGATTCTCCCCGGCCATCAGGAAAACGAAGTATTCAACACCTTTTTCGAGACATCGCATTGCCTCACAGCTGAACATCTCGCAAAAATGTACCGCTTTCAGTATTATACCGCAAGTAACGAGACGAACCTGAAAGAGGCTTTGGAAAAGGTATATGGGAACGATGATGCGCCGTCGATCCTTGAGGTTTTTACTCCGACAGAGGTAAATGATAAAGTGCTGCTGGGTTATTTTGAAGAGCTAACTTAACATTGCGATATCGAACGGCAACACCGTATCTTTGCAAAAAATAGGATTATGATAGAGATCGGAAAATACAACACGCTGACGATTTTGCGCGACACAAAGGTCGGATTGTTTTTAGGAAACGGGAACGAGGCCGAAGACGTGCTGTTGCCGAACAAATACGTTCCGCAGGACTTCAAAATCGGCGATGAACTGACGGTGTTTATTTATCTCGATCATGAGGAGAGACCTGTTGCAACAACGCTCGAACCCTATATTTTGCTAAACGAGTTTGCGCTGCTTCGCGTGAATTACGTAAATCAGGTTGGCGCTTTCCTGGATTGGGGACTCGAAAAAGATATTCTTGTTCCGTTTCGGGAACAGGCCCGTCCGATGGAAAAAGGCAAACGCTACCTTGTTTACCTGTATCTCGATGAAAAAACCAACCGGCTTGTTGCCTCGAGCAAGATCAACCAATTCCTGAGCAATGATAACCTTACCGTTGAAAAAGGCGAGGAGGTCGATCTTATAGTATCGCACATAACAGACCTTGGGATCAACGTTATCATCAACGGCAAACACAAAGGACTTTTATATAAAGACGAGGTTTATGACGACGCCGTTCGTACCGGCGACCACGCGCGCGGCTATATCAAGACGATCCGGCCTGACAATAAAATCGACGTTTCACTCCAAAAACCAGGCTACGAATCAGTTGAGCCCAATGCAGAAAGAGTTCTTGACGAGCTTCAGGCTTCGCGTGGATTTTTGCGCCTGAACGATAACAGTCATCCCGAAGACATCAAAACGGTACTCAAAATGAGCAAGAAAACGTTCAAAAAAGCGATCGGATTGCTTTATAAGGAAAAACTGATCGAAATAAAGGATGACGGGATCTATTTGATCAAAAGATAGAAATCAGTCCGGCTTCGCGTGCTTTTTCCATTCCCGCATAAATTCATCAGGTTCAACAGGCGACACAAAGATCTGCTCGAATTTCTCGTAGTGGATCAACAACCCTTTTCTCGCCAGATGCGGGCTTTAGGGTCGTCGATTTAAAGAAGGAGCTGCCGGGTTCCATGCCGTTGATTCTTTCGTAGGCTATTTTCCCGTAATTGGACCGCTGCTGTATCCTAAAAACTTTTCGTGAAACAGGTAATGGGGATCGAGCACGCCCCAAATTAAAAGCCGGCAACTGGCCGTGTGATCCAAAGCCGCATATACTATTTATTCATCTTCTGGCGGTATGAAAAGCGACCGACAGCAACAATACAACCACGAGTACTATTACAGCAGTCGTAGAAACGTTTCGCGTGGTTTGAAATACAGTAACATTCTTTTGCGTAACGGTGCCAGCCATGGGAAATTATTTTATTTTTACACTAAATTAAAATTTCACCAGCATGGAGTGGATCACGGCAAAAGAATTTGATGATATTACATACAAGAAATACAATGGTGTTGCTCGCATCGCCTTCAACCGCCCGGACGTCAGGAATGCCTTCCGTCCGAAAACTACCAGCGAACTTTATCAGGCTTTTTACGATGCTCAGGAAGATACTTCAATAGGAGTAGTATTGCTTTCAGCAGAAGGGCCATCGTCAAAAGACGGCGTTTACTCTTTCTGTAGCGGCGGAGATCAGAAAGCACGCGGCCACCAGGGATATGTTGGCGATGACGGAATGCACCGCTTAAACATTCTGGAAGTCCAGCGATTGATCCGGTTTATGCCAAAGGTAGTTATTGCCGTTGTTCCGGGTTGGGCCGTCGGCGGCGGACACAGCCTTCATGTGGTTTGCGATCTGACGCTTGCGAGTAAGGAACACGCAATCTTTAAGCAAACCGATGCCGATGTCACTAGTTTCGATGGCGGTTACGGTTCGGCTTACCTTGCAAAAATGGTCGGACAAAAGAAAGCACGCGAGATATTTTTCCTCGGACGTAATTATTCAGCCCAGGACGCGTATGAAATGGGAATGGTGAACGCCGTAGTTCCGCACAGCGAACTTGAAGCAACTGCTTACGAGTGGGCACAAGAAATACTCGCGAAGTCGCCAACTTCTATTAAAATGCTAAAATTTGCAATGAACCTTACTGACGATGGAATGGTTGGCCAACAGGTTTTTGCCGGCGAAGCGACACGGTTGGCGTATATGACTGACGAAGCTAAGGAAGGCCGCGATGCGTTTCTCGAGAAGCGAAAGCCCGTTTTTGAAAAAAAATGGCTTCCATAATGGGTACAAACGAACCAAATATGGAGCATTTCACAAATGTGATGATCGACACGACCCAGCTTCCGAAATTTGAGCACGTAGAGTTTACGCCGCTTCATCCAGATTATTGGAAAGTGCAGATGGTGGGCCTTCTGATATTTGCATTCGTTTTGGGTGTTGCGATAGCAGTGCTGTTACTTTATAACGATGAATTATCTGGAACTGAATTGCCAATAATTGGCGGCGGGATCATTTTGCTGTTGCTGGTGCTGTTGTTCAGCAGAATCGGATTTAAGAAAAAAGGGTTCGCATTCCGAACGCACGATGTGCTTTTCCGAAGTGGGATTATTGCAACCAACACCGTCGTAATCCCTTATAACAGAATACAACATGTAGCCTTACATGAAGGATTGCTGTCACGATATTTTGGGGTAGCAAAGGTGGAGATATTCACAGCCGGGGGCAGCAGCAGCGACATCGAAATTCCAGGAATTGAAAAGGAACAGGCCGAAAACATCAAGCAACTGCTGATGGGCAAAATCCAAAAGCAACTTTAATGGATAACGGGTTTAGCAGTCCGCAACGTCAGTCGGAAGTGGGCATCCTGGTGATGTTTTTCAACACGCTTCAGCAGTATGCCCGCGCGCTGTTACCTGTGCTTTTCCTCTGGATTTTTAAATTTGACCAACTCAATAAGGTTTGGCTCACAATCGGATTGGTGGTGGTTCTAGTTTTGATTGCAATTGTCGCGTACCTTCAATATCGAAATTTTACCTTCTTTCTCGATCAGGAGAACCAGGAATTTGTAATAACCGAAGGCGTGTTTAACAAAACGCGAACGGTCATCCAGCTCAATAAAATTCAACAGGTGAACATCACGCAATCTTTATTGCAGCGACTGATCAACGTTTACGCGCTCGATGTTGATACGGCCGGAAGCAATAATAAAGAAGGCAAAATCAGGGCGGTTTCGCATGAACTTGCGTTAGCGCTAAAAGCAAGGCTGCTTCAGAACGATAGCCCGAAAGTTGGCATACCAAACGAAGAGGAATCGCCGGAAATCGATATCAAGACCGAAAAACCGTTTATCGCAATTAGCTTCCTGAGCCTGTTGAAAGTAGGAGTTACTTCAAACTATCTAAAGAGTTTCGGTTTAATCGTGGCTTTTCTTGCGACCATTTACGAAAACGTCACTCAATACACCCGGTATTCAGAATATGACAGTAGCCGTATCCATAACTACTTTGACGGAGGCGCCGTGTTACGGTCTATTGCAATTGTAATTGGAATATTACTCGTTTCAGTTTTAGTGATCAATATCGTTCGTGTCGTGGTTCGTTATTATGACTTTACCATTACGCGTCAGAGTGGTTCGTTGTTGCTGTCGTTCGGACTGCTAAGCACGAAAAGCACGATTGTAAAGCCTGAAAAGGTCCAGATTGCCGCTATATCGCAGAACTATTTTCAGAAGAAGCTTGATATTCTTGAACTTCAGATAAAGCAGGCCACAAGCGGAGAGAAGGAAGAAAAGAAGTCGGCTATCGAAATTCCGGGTTGCAACACTTTGGAGCGTGATGCAGTTTTGAACCTGCTATACGGCACGATACCGACAAAAGGATACACGCTAAGGCCGAATTTTCGCAAGCTGGTTTTTTCGCTGTTTTTGACAATAGTCGTACCTTTAGTCGTATACTGGATAATGGGGGTTTACGTGGATGCCAGAGTTTTTGATTTCGCGCTATTTGCGATGGCTTATGCTCTCTTTACGGGAGTAGTTCTGTTCTTCTCGTTCCGGAATTACCGGCTCTTTATCAACGAGAGGTTTATAATTAAGCAAAGCGGCGCGTGGGATATAACAAATGAGATCATTGAACCCGGAAAGATACAGGCAGTCACAACCTCACAATTGTTCTGGCACAAGCCACTCAATATCGGTTCGCTCACCATTCACACGGCAGGAGGAAGTATTCATTTTCAACTTGGAGACTACACAGCCATTAAAAGTTATGTGAATTTATGGTTGTACGAACTCGAGACAAGCGACAGCAACTGGATGTAGAGCAAAGGCATTATCAATGACAATGCAATACAAATAAATAATAAATAATATTTTTCAATGAGACATTGGATCGAAGCCGCACGGATACGTACTTTACCACTTTCCGTATCGGGAATACTACTTGGAAGTTTTTACGCAATGTCGCAGTCCAATTTTAACTGGAAGATCGTATTTTTTGCGCTTACGACCACACTTGGGCTCCAGGTTTTGTCCAACTTTGCTAACGACTATGGCGACGGCGTAAAAGGAACAGACAACGCCGACCGGATCGGGCCGACGCGGGCCATTCAAAGTGGTACTATCACGCCAAAACAGATGAAGCGCGCGATGATCATAACGTCGGTTTTAACCATGATTTCCGCAATCCTATTGATTTATTGCTCCTTTAAGGATAAATACCTGTTGTATTCATTTGCGTTCGTTGTGTTAGGATTTCTAGCCATTGCGTCGGCAATCCGATATACAGTGGGAAACACCGCCTACGGTTACCGCGGTTATGGCGATGTTTTTGTTTTTGTGTTCTTCGGGCTCGTAAGTACGCTCGGAATCTATTTCATGTTCATGAAGGAAATTGATACGCTTTTAATTCTTCCTGCTGTTGCAATGGGGTTTCTGAGCGTCGGCGTACTAAACCTGAACAATATGCGCGACGAGGAGTCTGATCGCAAAGCGAACAAAAACACAGTCGTTGTCAAGATTGGCGGCGCAAAGGCGAGAGTGTATCATTATTTTCTTGTCGTATCGGCAATGGTGCTGGTGGTGTTGTTTGCAGTACTGGCAAATTTTCAATTCGACCAATACCTCTTTTTAATTGTGTACGTGCCTTTGACCGCGCATCTTATCCGGGTTCGCAAAACGGCCGATCCTAAGAATCTCGACCCTGAACTCAAGCGGCTTGCGTTAAGCACCTTCTTCCTTTCGGTGCTGCTCTCACTCTCGCTAATATTTTTTTTTCAGGATATCATCGTGCAGATTGTTAATGCTTTATACCAAAATATTTAAATTAATAAATTATGAAGATCACCTTCTACGGACACGCGTCCCTCGGTATCGAGGTGAGCGGAAAAAAAATTATTGTAGACCCGTATATTTCTCCTAACCCATTAGCTTCAGGAGTTAATATAGACGAGCTCGAAGCCGACTATATTCTCGTCACGCACGCACATGGCGATCATGTTTATGACGTAGAACCGATAGCAAAACGAACCGGCGCAACAATTGTATCCAACGCTGAAATTGCCGGTGCCTACGAAGCAAAAGGCTTTAAAGCGCATCCCATGAACCATGGCGGAAGCTGGAAATTCGATTTCGGAACAGTAAAATACGTCGCGGCGATTCATTCAAGTTCATTTCCCGACGGAAGTTATGCCGGAAATCCCGGCGGGTTTGTAATTGAAGGTGAACATAAGAACATCTATATCGCCGGCGATACGGCGCTAACGATGGATATGAAGCTAATTCCGCTGCGCACGAAGCTTGACCTGGCTATTCTACCTATTGGAAGCAATTTCACGATGGATGTCGAGGATGCGATTCTTGCAGCCGATTTTGTTGAGTGCGACAAAATCCTTGGCTATCATTACGATACATTCGGATACATCAAAATAGACCACAACGAAGCGAAGAAGAAATTCTTCGACGCCGGCAAGGACCTGATGCTGCTGCCCATCGGCGGATCGATCGACTTATAACGTTTCTGGAGCACGTTCCTGCTCTCGCCTTTATCTTTTGCCGCTCCGCGATGCTCCGCGCCAAAAGGATATCGGCTTCATCAGGGCTAGGCATCTGTCTTAAATCATATGGAAGCTACTTATCATAGATACATCCTGGGTTTTAAACGTCCTTCGGGAACCTCGCGCGGCGTAATGACCGAAAAGGAAACCTGGTTTCTTACAATCAGGGATAAAGGACGATGCGGAATAGGCGAGTGTGGCATCCTACGCGGACTAAGCGCTGACGATCGGCCCGATTATGAGGAAAAGCTGCAATGGGTTTGCAAGAACATTCATCTCGGTGAACAAGAACTGTGGAAATCGTTAGCGGGTTTTCCATCAATACAATTCGGACTTGAGACTGCCTTCCGTTCACTCAATAGCAAATCTCCATTTGTACTTTTTCCTTCGGCTTTTACAAAAGGTGCCGCCTCGATTCCGATCAACGGATTAGTGTGGATGGGCGACGCTGATTTTATCAAACGTCAGGTGGAGGAGAAGATATCATCGGGATTCACTTGCATAAAATTAAAGATCGGAGCGCTTAAATTCGACGCGGAACTTGAAATTATTCACGAAATTAGAGGTAACTTCGAGCCGGGTCAGATCGAAATCCGAGTAGATGCCAACGGTGCTTTTACTGCTGATTCTGCTTTAGATAAATTAACGCAATTGTCTGAATTAAAACTACATAGTATTGAACAACCTATTGCAAGAAATCAGCCTGACAGTATGTCAGCACTCTGTAAATCCGGTGTTTTGCCTGTTGCCCTTGACGAGGAGTTGATTGGTGTTGAATCTGTTGAAGAAAAGGAAGCGTTGTTGTCGAAGATACGTCCGCAGTACATCATTTTGAAGCCGAGTTTTATAGGGGGTTTTCGGGGAACGCTCGAATGGATCAGCCTCGCAGAAAAATATAAAATTGGTTGGTGGGTTACTTCCGCGCTCGAAAGCAACATCGGGTTAAACGCGATTGCACAATTTACATTCACGTTGAACAATCAAATTCCGCAAGGATTGGGAACAGGTGGCTTGTACACCAATAATTTTGATTGTCCGCTTGAAGTTCGCAACGGACGTTTACATTATAATCCCAAATTCAAATGGGATCTTTCAAACTTGGGAAACGTTAATCCCTTTGCTGATATTGTCTGAGAAGCCCAATCGACTGTTGCTGGATTTTCTTCTGCATAAATGGTGTCCATCCCAACAGCAACCCCTGGATGCCGAGTGCCTGTTTTGCCCATTTGTGCACGTTGAAACTGTCGGTATGCCGGATGATCAGGTCGTCTTTAAATTCAAATTGCGCTGAAATTTCATTTACGACGCGCCGGTTGGATTTCGAAAAGTGATAGATTGCGATCCAATTTGCCGAGCCTCTGTTATTGTCTGCTTTTATATTCGAAAATTCGATTTCAAGTTTCCCTTTGCTTCTGTCGATCAGCATGCGCCACATGTCAGCAACATCATCGCCTTTTAGGGTGCCAAATATAGGATCGCTAAAGACGACATCTTCGTGATAACAGCTTAACATGGTTTCCGGATCATGCATTGCAAAGCCGGCGTAAAATTCTTCGATAAGCTGTTCGTGGACGTTGAGCATAGACAAAAAGTTAGGGTTCTACCCAAAAATACAAAATCTAACTTAAATTTCTGACAAGAATTGATTGTGTACTAAAGTTTTTTAATAACGATTAATTCATTGTGGTTTTCAACCCGCGGGATCGTTTGCGCTTCGAATCCGGCTGAAGGGATAGCCGATAAAAAATCCCGGTTCCGCTGGTCATGCATGCCATTGAGCGTCATCGTATTAAACAAGATATAGCCGCCGTGGTTAAGTAAATGGGCGAGTCGGTTAAAGAAAAACTTCTCAAATAAAAAGTTAGGCATATCAGTATCCTTAAAGATATCAATGATAACCAGGTCATACCGTTCCTTTGTCTTCAAAACGAACTCAAACGCATCGTCAATCACAACCTCCAGATTCAAAATTTTATTCAGTCCGAAGTACGTATTGGCAAGCTCGACTACGGTTTGGTCAATTTCGACTCCCGTAATTTTATTAGCGTACTTCAATTCATCTGTCAGTGTTCGGATGACACTGCCGCCTGCAACGCCTAACACCAGTATGTGTTGCATCTCCAATATCCGCTTTGCGCCAATATGCAGCAGCCCTTTTCGCAGGATCCGCTGAAGGCTTCCGTACGAATAATTGGTGTTTTTTGAATCCAGTACAAGTTCGCCATTGTTCCACGTTACCTCAAGATTCTTGCTGACAGCCGACTTCTGCTGGTGGATATTAATTGGCACAATGTAACTCAGCAACCTCTTTAGCATCTTAATTTTTTATCAAAAATAAGAATTAATACTATTTTTACGTGCTGGCGAATAATTGTATCGGCGCAGACGCGAATTTTCAGAACAATGGACTACAAAAACATTTTTAAGACCTGTCGCGAACCGCAACTGTACGGGCGCTACATCACACTTGGTCACATCGAACCGCTGCTTCGGCAACAGCAAATTGGTTCACTTGAAGTTATCGGAATGTCTGTACAGCAAAATCCGATATACGCATTGACTGTGGGAACCGGCGCAACCCGCATTTTGATGTGGTCTCAGATGCATGGAAACGAATCCACGGCAACGAAGGCGCTGTTTGACCTTATCAGATTCCTTAGATGCGACGATGTCGTGGCACAAAAGATCTTCGAGAATTGTACACTGTGTATTATTCCGATGCTGAACCCTGATGGTGCAGCGCTGTACACCCGCGAAAATGCAGCAGGAACCGACTTAAATCGCGATTTCTCATCGTATTCACAGCCAGAAAGCCGCTGTCTAAAGGCGATTTTTGATGACTTTACCCCCAATTACTGTTACAATCTTCATGATCAGCGGACGATATTCGGCGTTGGCGATACCGGAAAACCGGCAACAATATCATTTCTTGCTCCTTCTTTTGATGAAAACCGGCATTGGAATGAGCATCGTACTGACGCGGCCACGGTTATAATTGCTATGAACCGGGTGTTGCAACAATTTATCCCAGGACAGGTCGGCCGGTTCGATGACGCATTTAATAACAACTGCGCGGGAGACACTTTTCAAATGAAAGGTGTGCCTACAATCCTAATCGAAGCCGGTCATTTTCAGCACGATTATGAAAGGGAAGTGACCCGGGAATACTTTTTTACCTCTATGTTAGCAGGTCTGATCGCGAATTGCGAAAACGTTGTAGTAACCAGCGGAATTGCTGAATATTTAAACATTCCTCAAAATAAAGCCGTTTTTTATGATTTTGTATATAAAAACGTCAAGATAAATTATGACGGTAAGGAAATAATAACGAATTTTGCAGCTCAATTCAAAGAGACGCTGATTGGCGATAAAGTTGCGTTTGAAGCAGTTATTATCGCAGTCGGAAATCTTGAGAGACTCGGACATTTCGAATATGATGCCAACCAGGCGCCATACTCCGATGTTTCCGGAAGCGATCCTAAGATCGACAGCCGCGCCGATTTTTACATCGGAAACCAGAAGTTTTTAAACGGAGCGCCTGTCGGCTAGCCTTTAACCAAATTACATTTAAATATACATTATGAGCAAATTTCGTTTAGATGAAGTCGATCACCAAATATTGGACATGTTGATTGATAACACAAGAGTTCCGTTTACCGATATAGCTAAAAAATTGCTAATTTCTGCCGGTACAGTTCACGTAAGGGTCAAGAAAATGGAAGATGCAGGCATTATTATGGGTTCGTCGCTTACGCTGGATTATGAGAAACTTGGTTATTCGTTCATTGCATATGTCGGGGTATTTTTGAACAACACCTCACAAACCAAATTTGTTCTGGAGCGGATCAACGAAATTCCGTTTGTGACTGTCGCGCATGTTACCACCGGAAAGTTCAACATTTTCTGTAAGATTCGCGCAAAGGATACAAAACATGCGAAAGACGTTATCTTTATGATTGACGATATTGAAGGTGTTTACCGAACCGAAACAATGATTTCACTTGAAGAGAGTATCAACGACAAGAAGCGCCTGATGCATACCATCTTTAAAAATATGTAAACTCCGTTTTTTAAAATCCACCCCCGGCACGTCCCGGGGTTTTTTATAACCTTAATTTAATCCTATGAGATCAGGAGAATTGACATCTGGGGAGTATGCCGAATTTTACGCGCCGTACGTCGCTACGCTTAACAACGATGACCTGCTTGAAGAGCTGGAAATTTCGCTGCATCGGCTGATTCGTTTCGTACAGGAGCTTCCAATGGATAAGTTCGATTATCGCTATGCCGAAGGAAAATGGACAATTAAAGATATCCTGCAGCACCTGATCGACGCCGAACGTATCTTCAGTTATCGTGCGCTACGATTTGCCCGAAACGACAGTACGGAGCTTCCGGGTTTTGAAGAGAATGACTATGCCGCAATTGCAAACGGCCATCATCGAAGTATAAAGGATCTACTTACCGAGCTCTCCATTGTACGGCAGTCGACGCTCGCTTTGTTCCAAACATTTTCAGATGAAATATTGCTGCGAAGCGGAGTAGCATCGGGACGTGTTATGTCGGTTCGCGCGGTCGGATTTGTGATTATCGGTCACCAAAATCACCATCAGCGTGTTTTTTCTGAACGCTATCTTTAACCGTTTAACGCCTCTGACCAGAGCTTAAGTTTTTCCGCAAAAGCGACCGTATTCGCCGGACTTGTAGAAGGCATTACGTGGTATTTGATTCCGTCAATCTCCCCAAACTTCCTGTGAAAATAACGGAAGCTTTCTTTCCCGTTGAACAGGATTTTTTTGATTTTGGGATACTTTTTTAATAAGCCCGGGATATCATTCTCGACCTGGTTTTTTATATGAATGTCCAAGCTGCCTTTTCTTTCACAGTAGGCCAAAACGTCCCACAGTGCAATTTTGTTCTGTCTTAGAAGCGCTGCACGTTGTTCGAAAAGCTCGGGAACAGGAAGCGCGTTGAAATGCGTAAACACAATCCGCCAAAACTGGTTCTGGGGATAACCGTAATATTCCTGCTTTGCAAGCGAGGTTGCACCTGGCATTGTTCCCAAAATCAGGATTTCGGCATTTTCGTCGGCTATAGGGGCAAATGAAGCTATCATATCTGGCATAAAAAAAGGAACCCGAAAGTTCCTTTTGTATTAATCTTCGTCATCTTCATCTTCGTCATCACCCGGATCAGCTGCCTCTGCATCATCATCATCATCATCATCATCATCGTCGGCATCTTCATCAGTATCCAGGGTGTCTTTTTCGACGTCGTCGTCATCGTCGTCATCATCCGCGTCATCTAGATCAAGGTCTTTAATGGCATCGATTGGTTCTACAACATCGTCCAAATCATCCTCATCAAATTTTTCGAGTCGGCTCGCGAGCTTGGTGCTGACTTTAACAAGGTAAATGGTATCTTCAGTACGGACTTCCACCGCTTCAATTAACTCGTTTTGTGCATTTCTGAAACGGACAATGTTAGAATCATCATATCCGTCAGGAAATCGTTCCACCAGAAGCGTCAGGATTTCATTTGTCAGTTTGGAATAATCTACAATAACTCTTTTCATAAATTTTTTTTAAAAATCCAGCAGGTATGCAAAAATTAACGGAGCTACAATTGTAGCATCAGATTCGATCACAAACTTTGGGGTCTTAATATCCAGTTTACCCCAAGTAATTTTTTCATTCGGAACAGCACCAGAGTACGAACCATAGCTGGTCGTGGAGTCGGAAATCTGACAGAAATAACTCCAGAACGGAACATCATGCATCTCCATATCCTGATACAACATCGGTACGACACAAATAGGAAAATCTCCTGCGATTCCACCGCCAATCTGGAAGAAACCAATACCATTTTGACTGTTGTTGGTATAATAATCCGCAAGGTAACCCATGTATTCAATCCCGGATTTCATCGTTGAAGCCTTGAGTTCACCTTTGATAACATAGGATGCGAAAATATTACCCATGGTTGAATCTTCCCAACCCGGAACAACAATCGGAAGGTTTGCTTCAGCAGCAGCGTACATCCAGCTGTCTTTCAAATCGATCTCATAATACTCTTCCAAGACGCCCGAAAGTAGCATTTTGTACATGAATTCGTGTGGGAAATAACGCTCGCCTGCATCATCGGCATCTTTCCAGATCTTGAAAATGTGCTTCTGTAAGCGGCGGAAAGCCTCATGTTCAGGAATGCAGGTGTCGGTTACGCGATTCAATCCCCGCTCAAGCAGATCCCATTCTTCCTGCGGTGTAAGATCGCGATAGTGAGGAACACGCTCGTAGTGCGAATGCGCCACCAGGTTCATGATATCCTCTTCAAGATTGGCCCCTGTGCAAGAAATGATCTGCACTTTGTCGCGTCGGATCATTTCGGCAAAAATCTTTCCGATCTCAGCCGTACTCATTGCACCTGCCAGTGTCACCATCATTTTCGCACCATTCTGCAACTGTTGTTCGTACGCTTTTGCAGCATCAACAATGGTCGCCGAATTGAAATGTAAGTAATACTTTTCAATAAACTGGCTAATTGGTCCTTTAGTCATTTTCTCTTTTTTGGTTAAGTTTATGGTATCTCAAAAATAATTTATTTTTTGTCGTAACCCAAGATTTTAAGAACATCTTCGGAAGTTTGTTGTTCCGAAAAAACTTCTGTAGCCAAAATCCCATTCTCGTCGCGATCGATCAGGATATGTTTGGGCTGTGGGATCAAACAGTGGTGCAAACCTCCGTAACCTCCGATGGTTTCCTGATATGCGCCCGTGTTGAAGAACCCAATGTACAATGGCTTTTCGCGGTTGTATTTTGGCAGGTAAATCGCGTTCATGTTCTGCTCAGAGTTGTAGTAATCGTCGCTGTCGCAAGTCATTCCGCCTAAAAGCACACGCTCATAAGTATCGTTCCAACGGTTCACGGCAAGCATGATAAAACGCTTGTTGATGGCCCACGTATCGGGCAAAGTCGTGATGAACGACGAATCGATCATGTTCCACTTTTCCCTGTCGTTTTGCTGCTTCTGATACAGCACCTGATAAATCGCTCCACCGCTTTCGCCAACGGTAAACGATCCGAATTCGGTGAAGATGTGCGGAACATCGACTTCTTCTTCCTCACAGGCTATTTTGATCTGGTTGATGATCTCGTCGATCATGTACTGATAATCGTATTCGAATGCAAGTGAATTCTTAATCGGGAAGCCGCCGCCAATATTTAAACCCGTAAGCGTAGGACATTCACGTTTTAAGGCGATGTAAACCTTGATACATTTTACAAGCTCATTCCAATAATACGCGTTATCGTTGATCCCGGTGTTAATGAAAAAGTGCAGCATCGTAAGCTCCAGGTTTGGATTATCCTGAATTTGTTTCTTATAAAAACCGACGATATTTCGGTAACCTATTCCAAGTCTCGAGGTGTAGAACTCAAATTTGGGTTCTTCCTCGGCAGCAATCCGAATCCCGATTTTGAACTTTCCTTTGATCTCGGCCTGAAGCAGATCTAGTTCCTCGTAATTGTCAATAATCGGAATAGTATTTTTGTACCCGTTGTTGATCAGCCGCGCAATGTTCGTAACATACGGGCCGCGTTTAAAGCCGTTGCAAACAACATACGTGCTTTTGGTGATCTTTCCGCTTTCCATAAGACTTTCGACGATGTTGATGTCGTACGCCGAGGATGTTTCAATATGGATGTTGTTCTTAAAAGCCTCGTTCATCACATAAGAGAAGTGCGAGCTCTTTGTACAATAACAATAGTAGTATTTCCCTTCGTACTTGTTTTTTTCCATTGCCTTCCGGAACCAGTTTTTTGCCCGGTTAATATTGTTGGAGATCTGCGGCAGGTACGTAAATTTCAGTGGCGTTCCGTACTGCTCGACAAGCTTCATCAAATCGATGTTGTGGAATTGCAGGTTGTCTTTATTTAATTTAAATTCTTCCTGTGGGAAATAGTAAGTTTGATTTATTAGATCGAAATATTTTGTGTTCATTTATTGTAAGAGGGTTAAAATTAGAATATAGCTAAGACTCCGCGCTACATTCAAACCCGGATATTTGCGTAAATTATTGGAAGTTTCTCGTGATAGGTGTTTGAAAATCTGAAAAATACATCCAGATCAACCAGTTCTTTTCCTGCAAAAAAACGTTTCAGCAACCCGCGGAAAGACTTCACGTTCGTAAAGCCGTTACGGATGAAGAAGACAGTATCAGGCGTTTTATTCATGGGCGCAAATGTAAAAAATAAAACAAAGGTTCGGTATCGGGTTTTATTAAAAATATATTAACTTTTATAGTCTGCGAATGCGTCTAAAATTAATTGATTTTCAACAGTTTGTCCTACTTTGGTCTGGCCAATGCCATCGAGTAGCGCAAACTGCACCTGGCCATATTCATTTTTCTTATCGTGTACCAGATATTTCGTCACTTTCGCCAGGTCTTCTTCGGAAACGGGAATGTCAGGAAAAATGTTTTTTATAACAGATTTAATAGCCAAATATTGGGCGTCGGATAATAAATTAAGCCGCATTGACAAATAAGATTCGAGTATCATTCCCGCGGCAACAGCTTCTCCATGCAACAGCGTTTCCTTGTCAGCATTTTCAATAAAATAACTTTCAATTGCATGGCCAAGCGTATGGCCGAAATTTAATGCTTTTCGGATGCCATTTTCCGTCGGATCGGCCAGTACAATGTTATTTTTGATTTCAACCGACCGATGGATCAGGCTGTTCAGTTCAGAAATATCGACGCTGGAGAGGTTCAAAAACCGTTCCCAATACGTTCTATCGGCGATCAATCCGTGTTTTAACATTTCGGCGAATCCCGAGCGCATTTCATTCTGTGGCAATGTATCGAGGAATGAGGTATCGATCAATACCATCTTCGGGACATTGATCACGCCGACCTGATTCTTTAAACTTCCCAGATCGACGCCGTTTTTCCCGCCAATCGACGCGTCGACCATCGCAAGCAACGTAGTGGGAACATGAACAAAGTCGATGCCGCGTTTAAATGTTGAAGCTACAAATCCGCCAAGGTCCGATATAACGCCACCGCCAAGATTGATAATAACACTCTTACGGTCGGCGTTCAGCTCGGTAAGCACTTTCCAGACTTCAACACATGTGTCAATAGTTTTAGTGGCTTCACCGGCTTCAATCTCTATTATTTCGATTGGCAAATCAGTAGCAATCTGTTGGAGCAACCGAGTGGAGCACTGTTCGTTCGTATTGCTGTCGGCCAATAGGTAGATGCCCGAGTATTTATTTTGCTGTAACAGAAGGTTTAACGCCTCGTAACCGTTTTGGTTGAATGAAATCGTATATCCGTTGGCCGTGACAGACTGCATAGAAGGTGGGTTCTTAATGGATTTGGCTTCGCAAAATAAGGTTATTTTTAGTTAATTTTTGGACGATGGTGGTTATATTTGCATATATACTTTACGGATGGAAAAAATCTTCAACAACACTCAGGTGGCATTTTCGCTTAAAAGCGATACCGAACTTGATCGCGCTTATTTTCTCTTTAAACTGATCGATAATCAACCACTGGTGCGGATTGGCACGGCTGTAACAAACTTTGCCATTAAGGCACACCTTCCGGTAGAAGGATTGATAAGGGCAACAGTTTTCGACCATTTCTGCGGCGGCGTCAATGAAGAAGATTGCCTTCCTGTTGTAGATAAGATGTTTACCCGCGGCGTATCGTCGGTGCTGGATTATTCTGTTGAAGGAAAAGAAGAAGAAGAGCAGTTTGATGCAGCCCTGCAGATGACGTTAAAGACGATATTGTTTGCCGAAGAACGTAAAGCGATACCGTTTGCCGTATTTAAGCCAACGGGATTTGGCCGTTTTGAACTTTATGAGAAGCTGGGTGAAGGAAAAGCGCTGACAGATAAGGAACAGGCAGAATGGAATAGGGTAGTGGAACGCTTTGAATCGGTCTGCCGCTCAGCATATGACAAGAATGTAGCGCTGCTAATCGATGCCGAGGAAAGCTGGATGCAGGATGCTGCCGATGATCTCGTTGCCGATATGATGCGAAAATACAATAAGGAGAAAGCGATCGTCTTTAATACACTGCAGATGTATCGCCATGACCGGATGGATTATCTGAAGAAACTACACGAACAGGCTAAAACCGAAGGGTTTTTCATCGGAATGAAAATCGTACGCGGCGCTTATATGGAAAAAGAACACCGTCGCGCTGAAGTGAAAGGCTATCCAACGCTAATTTGTGCGTCAAAAGAAGCAACCGACGAAAATTATGATGACGCAATTCGCTACATGGTTGACCACATCGGGCAGATGTCAGTATTTGCCGGAACGCACAACGAGGAAAGCTCTTATAAGCTGATGGAACTGATGGAGCAGCGCGGGATCAAGCCGAGCGATACGAAAATTTGGTTTGGACAGCTTTACGGAATGAGCGATAACATCAGTTACAACCTTGCCGCTCACGGATATAACGTTGCGAAATATCTCCCATTCGGTCCGGTTCGCGATGTTATGCCGTACCTGATTCGCCGTGCCGAAGAAAATACTTCTGTCGCCGGACAAACAAGCCGTGAGTTAACACTGCTCAAAACAGAACGCAGCCGACGTAAATCGAAATAGTCAATAAAAGGACGCTTTTAGCAATTTATCTAAGCATTGCAGTCTGAATTAATTAGTCATTAATTTTTCGTTGCTTTATGTGGATTCGCTTGATATTCTTGATCCACGCCTTAACGAAATCCCTTTGTCACAGACGGTGAATTACTGACAACATGGTTGTAAAGCATGTAGTTCTTCTACCTCAGCTGGTGTTATTACTCTATTGTATATGACAATATCGTCGATCAAACCATCAAGTTCTTTTCCAATCAGCAAATTTCCTGAATTTTGTATTGGCGGCATACAAATAAAGCTTGATGGAGAAGATGTTAGTACCCCATCGGTATATATTTGAATTTCGTTTTCCTGAGAAGTAACCACCATGTGATGCCATGTATTTGCCGGAAGCGAATGTACCCCATAAGTAAGCTTTCCGTTTGCTCCCCAAGTCATTGCCTGATTAACAAATTCAAGCGACCATTCCCCGGTTACCCAGGGACAATCATCATCTGCCTCGCCTCTGCTGATTATAACGGCAGAGTCACCAAACGCTTCAAAAGAATTGTGCCATAAGGAAATTGAAAATTGCGTTGATGGCAAGTTGTCCAAGAATGTGGAAGTGTCGCATTCAAGGTACTGGCTGCTATTAAAGCTGTAGGCACAGGATTCATTTCCAGTCCTGTCAGTTCCCGGAACAGCAGACGTCGGATTGCTTAGATCGTTATTTCCCCATGCGTCAAGTAAACTACCATTGTTAAATGGGTAGAAGGCCACAACACCATTTTGAAGATTTGAAGGAAGGCAATCCAATGTCGTGAGCTGAATGTCCGCAGATTTACTGCAACGTATAAAAATAAAACATACAGCCAATAGTAATATTAGGCTCTCTGATTTTGTCATAATAGAAATTTATTAAAGTTCTAGATCTGATTCGTGCTTTTATTTCAATAAACCTACGGTCGGTTACAATATAGCAAAAGTACACTACCTTTCCGGCTTAATGATCCTTATTAGTAGAGGATTTCCACATAGGTTGCGCTGATAAAAATATAACTATTTTTAGTAATCAGAGAATTGGAGCGAACTCAAATTTCGGTAAAGCCCGTCTTCAATTTTTAGAAGTTCGTTGTGCGTTCCCTGTTCGACGATCTTTCCTTTATCAAGCACGAGAATTTGGTCGGCGTTACGGATCGTGGAAAGTCTGTGTGCGATGATGATGCTCGTTCGCCCTTGCATTAATATTTCGAGCGCTTCCTGTACGAGTTTTTCGCTTTCGCTGTCTAACGATGATGTTGCCTCGTCCAAGATCAGAATTCGTGGATTTTTTAAAAGCGCACGTGCAATTGCAATACGTTGCCGCTGTCCGCCCGAAAGCTTGATTCCGCGTTCTCCGACAAGAGTTTCAAATTTCTCAGGAAATCCGTTAATAAACTGAAGCGCGTTCGCTTGCTGTGCTGCCGCGAATACTTCGGCGTCGGTGGCATTGGGTTTGCCATAAGCAATATTTTCACGGATGCTTCCGCCGAACAGGATCACATCTTGTGGTACAATGCTCATGTTGCCACGCAGGTCTTCCAGGTCGTACGATGAGATCGAAGTTCTGTCGATCAGGATCTCACCACTATTGATGTCGTAAAACCGGAGTAGCAGCGAAGCAATCGTTGATTTACCAACACCACTCGGTCCCACGATCGCAATCTTCTGACCGAACGCTGCGTCGAAACTCACACCATTAAGCACCTTGATTTCCCTTCGCGAAGGATAGCTGAAGCCGACGTTTCGAAACGTCACATCGCCGTTAATTTTAATGCGCTCGTTGTTTTTTGCGGCTATATTTTCTGGCGTCTCGTCCAGGAGTTCGAAAACACGTTCGGTGGCACCAATTGCTTTTTGGATTTGTGCATATAATTCGGCAATACCGCCAAAAGATGCGCCGACGAACGTCGAATACAATACGAAAGAAATCAGTTGCCCCACAGTCATCTCGCCGCTGATACTGAGCCTTACGCCGTACCATACGACCGCGACGATGGATCCAAACAGACAGAAAATAATAAACGATGCGAAGTAGCCTCGGTACGTTCCGCCCTTGATGGCGAGTTTTACGATTTCGCTAATTTTCCCATTGTACCGCGCAATTTCATACCATTCGTTTGCAAAAGCCTTAACATTTGTGATTCCCTGCAGCGTTTCTTCAACAATCACCTGACTTTCTGCAACAGTATCCTGTACCTTCTTCGAATACTTGCGGATAAATCGTCCAAAGATTACAGCTGCGATTGCCACCAATGGAACAACCGATAGCATCATCAGCGTCAGTTTGTAGCTTTCACCGGCCAAAAGTATTACGCCGCCAATAATCAGGATGAACTGTCTTAAGAATTCGGCTATTGTTGATGTTAATGTATCTTGAATTTGCGCGATATCAGAGCTTATCCGGCTGTTAAGTTCGCCAACACGTTTCTGGGAAAAGAACGACATCGGAAGCTTAACAAGATTGCTGTAAAGCGATAGCCGAAGAGCAGCCAGTGTGTGTTCAGTAAAATTGATAAACAGCGACAACCTGAAAAAGGAGAAAAACGACTGCAGCAGCAATATTGCAAGGAGTCCGAGGGCAATGTTATTTGCACGTGCGATGTCGCGGTCATGCACACAGTCAATCAGTATTCCCATCAGTTTTGGAAAGGCAAGTGCAGTACCGCCAGTCAGCAACAGAAATACGAGCCCAGTGTAAAATTTCCAGCGATGGCCTTCAGCGTACTTGAATATGAGCAATGCCTTGTTTACAGAGCCCGCATTTATTTTAGCCTTTGGAAGATCATTCTCTTTTAGCCGCGCCATAAAAATTTTTGAACAAAAGTACTAAAAAACATCCGCGTTATCAGCTATTCTGAGCCGACGCCAACACCAATTTGCTTGCGAAGTACTGATCAAGTGCTATCGCAAGTGAAGGCATTAATATTCCCTTTTCGCTGTTTAACACAGAATAAGCAGGGCGTTTAGCCACTTGATGCAAAGTAGTCTTTTTTATCATGTCGGGATCGAATCCACTTCGACGGGCAACTTCTTTCGCCAATTCATACCATGAAATTGCGTCATAATTTGAAATGTGCCAGATGCCATGTTCCCGATCAATCAGAATATCGAGCACTGCATCGGCAAGATGCGGAACATAGGTTGGCGAGATTACATCATCACAGGCTTCAAAAATTTCTCCTCGTTCTAAGGTTGCCATCACATGATGCACAAAGTTATGTTCGTCCCACGGGCCAAAGAATGCGCTAGTGCGGATCACAAGGCTTTGTGGATAAACTTCAAGTACAGCAGACTCAGCCTTTGCTTTGCTTTCTCCATAGATGTTCAGCGGATTTACCGGATCGGATTCGACATAAGGACGTTTTTTAGATCCGTCGAAAACCAGGTCGGAAGAGAATGTCAGCAACTGGATGTCATGTTGCTTGCAGATAACGGCAAGCGCTTTCGCACCTTCGTTATTTTCGCGAAAACACTTCTCGGGTTCATTTTCGGCGTCGTCAACCCGTACATATCCTGCCGTGTTGATGATTGCCCATGGTTTATGTTGCTGGATTGCCGCTTCAATTTGCGACATGTCACAGATATCAAGTTCATTCCGACCAAGCAGGACATAGTGCAAGCAACGCGATTTACACACACGCGCCATTGCTTTTCCAAGCGTTCCTGTTTTTCCAATGATAAGTATAGGCTTCGAAAGTTCCGGAAATTCATGATCGTGATCGGCCTCCTGCAACGGGAAATATCGTGACTCGCTTTTCCACCAGGCCACACCGTGGAGCAGCGGACTTTTGAATTCGCCCTTCTCAACAAGGTTTTTTAGCACAGCCGACATTGCTGTAGGCCGCCTTTTTCCTGAGCTGACGTCGAACGTGCCGCGTTCATATTCCATCTCATCGCTGGTTAAGAGTTTGTTCCAGCCATATGACCCGAGAACGCTCCAGGCGGTAACAGATCGCACGTCCATTCCTTCCGACTTTAGTTCGCATGCCGATTCGTAAATCTCAAGAAACCATTTCATTTGGCCTTCGCGCGAACAGTGCAGATGGGCTTCAGTGACAGCTATCGGTAAATTATACCGTTCCCATAGCTCGCGCATCAATACTTTAAATCCGTGCGGTTCATCAAATCTGACACGAATAGCCTCGACATCGGCATATTCGTGCAGCGTATTTCCGCCATGACGGGATTCGGGATATTTACTGAGATCTTCGTCGAGATAACGTTCCGATGTACAATAGTAATTGACCCCTATCAAATCAGGCGGACAAGGGTGATCAACGAAAAAAGCGAGTTCTGAAGGATCAATGCCCAAATGCATAAAGTGGTCGTACATCGGATGTTCAACGGTAAACTGTCCGCAGAGTATATCGAACGTTAGATAGCGACGCTCGTTTTCCATCTTGGCCTGATAGTGCAATAGCGGCGTGCTATATGTTTTACCAAGATCTTCAGTTTGTACCAAAAGCGCCTTAGGATTGATCTTCCGTATTTCCTGCATCGCCAGAACGGTCGCCTTCAGCTCGATGAGCAGCATCTTTACAAAGCTGACGTCATTTTTTTCGTGCGGATACCAATGTCCGTATAGTCCGGAAAACCGAGCTGTCGTCAAGGGTTCGTTAACCGGTGTATACATCTCAAGCCACGGAAATTTCGTTGCAACTTCCTTCGCGTAAGCGGCAAGGAGCTCAGGGAACCCAGGGTCGAGTAGGTTCGTATATTCCGGACCTGACCCGTGGTGAACTAAACCTGCAATGGGTTTTATGCCGTGTTCCCGAAGTTTATTCAGATTTTTGGAGATCCACGAAAAATCGATCTTCTGATTTTTTTGAGGTTGATGCTTTTCCCATAAAACGGGATAGCGAAGCGTTTTGATTCCCAGATCGGCTATGGCTTCTAAGTCGCCTTCGCGTGTATAATGTCCGTTATATTCGAGTTGATCTTTATAGCCCGATTTTAATCGGTTTATCGTACATTCTATTCCTGCCCAAATTTCTGGTTTCTGGTGTAGCTGTTTCATACCTTCAGATTAAGTTTTGCGATACTTGTACCGTTTTCACGTGCTTAAACACGTGTTAACAAAACTGTCAAAAATCCGCTAAAATATCTTACAACATTCTGGCGTATTGTTCCCAAATTTCCCTTTGGTACGACATTTCTGCCGTAGCGGCTTAATTAAAGATATAAAAAAAACCTTGCCGTTACAAGGTTTTATGGGTTGGTGCTTAGCGCCTGACAATATTTATAAGTTCGGCTTTATCTGAATAATTTACAACTTCCAGCGTTATTTGCTGGTTTTTCGCTGTTTTTCCATCGATAACGTACAGCTTTCCAGAGCCCGATTTCACATTACTTTTGTCAAAATCGACATCACCATACGTCAGCGTGTTTTTTACGTCGGCCGTTTTTATCCAGCCTTCTGACAAAATTTTTTTAGCGTTTTCCGAATAGTGAAATGGCTTGTTGCGAAGGTCGTTCAGCACACGTGAATTGGGGAAATAGTTACAGCGGGTATCCTTTCCGCTCCATATCGCCGCAACTACAAATAAACCGATTACGAGGCCAAGCATGTAGTAAGCAAAACGCTGATAAAATTTCATGAAATAATTTTTTGCAAATGTAGGTCAATCTTTATCAGAAAACAATCAGGTTTATGTCACTGTCCGGCAGTCCGAACCAGTCGCCGATTGCTTTATTTGTCAGGATGCCATGGTAGAGGTAAACGCCGCATTTCAACCCTTTGTTCATTCGGATCGCACTTTCGATTCCGCCGTCTTCCGCAATCTGAAGCAGGTACGGCGTGAGGATATTGCTGATAGAAAGCGAGGCAGTCTTTGAGTATCGTGAAGGAATGTTGGGTACGCAATAATGTACTACGTTGTGTTTTATGAAAGTCGGTTTTTCATGGGTAGTAACTTCCGAAGTTTCGAAACATCCGCCAGTGTCAATGCTGACATCGACAATAACGGCGCCGCGTTTCATGTGTTCTACCATTGTTTCGGTGACCACAACCGGACAGCGTTCTTTTCCGCGCATGGCTCCGATAGCAACGTCACATCGGCGCAAAGCTTTGAGAAGCGCCTTCGGTTGTATTGTGGAGGTAAAAATGCGCTGATCCAGGCTATTTTGCAGGCGCCGTAGTTTGGTAATCGAATTATCGAACACTTTGACCCCTGCTCCGAGTCCGAGCGCGGTCTTGGCAGCCCATTCGCCTACGGTTCCCGCTCCAATAATAACAACGTCGGTAGGAGGAACGCCGGTGATATTACCGAAGAGCAGCCCTTTTCCGAATCCGTTGTTGATCATCAATTCGGCAGCAACCAAAACCGACGCCGTTCCGGCGATTTCGCTTAATGATTTCACAGCAGGATAAGATCCGTCTTCATCTTTAATGTATTCAAATGCGAGCGCGGTAATTTTCTTTTTGGCCATTGCCTCGAAGTATTCTTTCTTGCGCGTTTTGAGTTGAATTGCTGAAATTACGATTGCCTGCGGATTCACCATCTCAATCTCCTTCACTGTCAGCGGCTCGACTTTCAGTATAATCGGGCAGCTCAGGACTTTCTTGGTGTCTGAGGTAATTTCCGCACCGGCGTCACTATATTCCTTGTCGCAATAACTGGCACTTAGTCCGGCGCCAGCTTCAATCATAACGCGATGACCATGTGAAGTAAGCGAATTTACGGCATCCGGCGTCAAGCAGATACGCCTTTCCTGATAGCTGTTTTCCTTCGGGACACCAATAAACAATTCGCTTTTTTGGCGGGCAACTTCCAGTTTTTCTTCTTGCGGCAGTAGCTGTTGTTTTGTGAAAGGGGTAAGTGACATGATCTTGCGTAAATTATCGGTCTAAGTTAGGAAAAACCTTCAATTTGGCAAAGACAGGACAAAGATTGTTAAATGTTTTCGACGGTAATTTGCCTTGTCCCGTTTGGCGTTACTTGCAGATGGACTGCTGTGTGATGCTCCGGAATCAGGTTCGGGACTTTTTCAGCCCATTCGATACAACACCAATGGCCGGAATGCAGGTATTCGTCCATTCCCATATCGTATGCTTCGAGCTCATTGTTGAGCCGGTACATATCAAAGTGGTAAAAAAGATTATGTTCGTTGATATGGTATTCGTTTACAAGAGAGAACGTCGGACTGCTTGTTGCGCCCACAACACCGAGCATTCGCGCAATTTCCTTAATAAGCGTAGTTTTTCCTGCTCCCATTTCACCATAAAACAGCATGACTTTATGTGGAGCGTTATCCAGAATGTACCTTGCCGCGATGTGGATTTGGTCCAATGAAAATTCCTGTTGCATTTTATTTCGGATTAAACACTAAAAAGGGAACAATCATCTCTTCCAGCGAAATTCCGCCGTGTTGGTACGAATTGCGATAATAGCTCACATAATGATTGTAATTGTTTACGTAGGCGAGGAAAAAGTCGTTTTTTGCAAAAATGTACGAACTACTCATGTTTATTGCCGGAAGTCCGATTCTCTTGGGATCTTTTACCGCGTAAACATCGCGATCTTCGTATGAAAGACTCCGCCCTGTTTTATATCGCAAGTTTAAACTTGTATTTTTATCACCGATCACTTTCGACGGGTTTTTAACATTGATCGTTCCGTGATCGGTAGTGATAATCAGTCGGAAGCCGAGTTGTTGCGCTTGCTGAATGATTTCAAGAAGTGGCGAATTCCGGAACCAGCTCAATGTTAACGACCGATAGGCTTTATCGTCGGATGCTAATTCTTTAACAACATCCATCTCGGTTTTTGCATGGCTCAGCATATCGATGAAATTGTAAACGACCGTCACTAGGTCGTTATCGCGGAAAGATTTGAAGTTCTCGGCAAGTTTTTTTCCGCTTGCGAGGTTTGTTATCTTGAAATAGTCTTGTTTAATGTTAAGTCCGAGGCGTTTCAGGTGCGCGGTCAAGAATTCTGCCTCATATAAGTTTTTCCCACCTTCTTCAACGTCATTTTTCCAATATTGTGGAAACTGCCGCTCCATTTCAAGGGGCGTCAGTCCCGAGAAAATCGAGTTTCGGGCATATTGGGTAGCTGTGGGAAGAATCGCGTAATACGGGACTTCTTTCTCCAGTTTGTAGTGCGTGCTTACTACGCTTTCGAAGGCTTTCCACTGATCGTATCGCAAATTATCAATCACCACAAATAGCACAGGACGGTCTTTCCGCGTTATTTCGGGCACGACGAGTTCCCGGAACAGCGTGTGCGATTGCACAGGTTTATCGACTTTAGCGTTTTTTGCTGGTGCCGCAAACCAGTCTTCGTAGTTACGTTCTATAAATTTCCCGAATTGGGAGTTGGCTTCTACCTTTTGCGATTCAAGGATCTCGACCATACTTTGATCTTCAATTGTTTCAAGTTCGAGTTCCCAGAATAGCAGCTTTTTATAGCAGTCGATCCAGTCTTCCCACGAGTTCACCATCGCCATCTCCATTGCGATCTTGCGGAACTCCTTTTGGTAGTCAAGTGTCGTTTTCTCAGAGATTAATCTGGAGTGATCGAGGTTCTTCTTCAGGCTCAGTAATATTTGATTGGGATTTACGGGCTTTATAAGGTAATCAGCGATTTTTGATCCGATCGCCTCTTCCATTATATATTCCTCCTCACTTTTCGTAATCATGATCACCGGCGTCGCTGCTTTCTTTTCTTTTATTTCAGAAAGCACCTCAAGTCCGTTCATGCCTGGCATGTTTTCGTCAAGAAATACAATGTCAAAGTGTCCTTCCTCAAAAACTTCTACAGCATCGCGGCCGTTATTGCACGTGGTGACCTCGTAGTTTTTCTTTTCCAGAAAAAGGATGTGTGGCTTGAGCATGTCGATTTCGTCATCTACCCAGAGTATTTTTATTTTATCCATTGTATCGTATTAAAGTGGCAATTTAACATTTAATAAAAACGCCCGTTCTTAAATTTATTGTAAAGTTGAATAATCGCTGCCTTCAGTCGACAAAACCTTGGGCGCTTCGTTGTTAATTTGTCCGAGTGTGTTTAAGGTTTCACCAATTTTCTGAAACGCTCCGGCGATCTAAAAGATCATGTTGTAATCGCTTATGTGTTAACGCGTTAAAAAAAGTATAAATCCCGACGTGAATCAGGCAACCTTCAAGTTGATATTGTAGATTTACGCTGTTCCAATTTGTGATGGACTGTATTTTTTTGATCGTATACGTAGCAAAAAAATAGAGAAGCTAGCCAAAGTACTGTCAACGTTAACCGGCGTTCAGCACAGAAATGAACAAACATTTAGAGGCTCTTGTACAGGAGCCTCTTTTTTTTTAAGGATATCCGTAATAGTCAGGAATATATATAACAGAAAGAGGTTTCATATAAATGAAACCTCTCTCATCAATAACCTAAATAACAAATAGAATCTAGCTGTTCTTCAGGCTCTTAATTAATTATACTGTCGATAATAATGACACTAATTTACAGCAAAATTTCAAAAAGCAACACCTGCTTAACTTTTTTTTAACTGCGTATCAGGAAGTTGCGACTGTTTGGCGTTTGCTGAGGAACACTGCAGTAATGAGGGATACGATAAGCCCGACCGGCAGGATCTCGAAATAGGTGAACAGGATAACCATCAGCGGGTTTTTATACATTTCGCTAAAAGATGCCATTTCCGCTGTCTTTGCAGCTATTTCGGTTGCTGATGCACCGTCGGCCTTCATCTTATCAAGCACGTGTGTCGAATACACTTCCATGAAATCGGGCACAAAAAAATAGTAATCGATCAGCCATGCCAATACGTACATTGTAGAGGCAATTAATGTAACGTACAATCCAATTTTAAATGCTTTTCCAAAGCTTACGTGCCCCTGATTCTGATTGCGAAAGTTTTTTACGGCCACGAAAATGAATGCAAACGCGATAAGCATCGCCGTGTAGCCGAAGAACATGCCGTTCTCAATCATGTTCTCAGTTCCGATCGCGACGCCCACAAAAAGCCAAGCGCTCACAATTGCTCCAGCAATCAATCCATAAGTAAGTACTAATTTTTTCATTGTGTAAAATTATTTGTTAGTGCTGCAAAGTTGTGGGATTCCCTGTTTTTCCGACTCATACTTTCGGATGAAATCGCGCACCGGACACACTTTTCATACTAAAGGATGAGGTTATGGAAGCAGTTTAAGTTGCTTTGCTTTTTCAAGCGCCTGAGTTCTTCGGCGAACATCAAGCTTCTCAAAAAGATTTGAAACATGGGTTTTAACCGTGCTTACCGAAACAAACAGTTCTGCAGCAATCTCCTGATTACTGAGTCCTTTCGAAATCAGGTACAATACCTCAAGTTCACGTTTGCTGATGTTGAGGTTACTGATAGTAGTGCCCGGCGGTTCAAACGGCCTTTCTGGAAAAGGTGGAGATTGTTGCACGGCCGACTTAAAGTCCAGGATGTACCTTGCAAGCCAGATTCCGATCAAAGTGAACAACACAGCTATAGTTCCGGCGTACAATTCAAAGGCGTGGTCAATAATTATGAGCCGCAACTCAAGCCATTTCAGGAGAAAGAGCAGCAAAGCCATGGAAAGCCCATAGAAGATAATGCGCCGGTTCCGGAATATCTGTTTCAGCATGTGGCAAATATAAGGAAATCCGAAAACTGTATGAATGTGGAGTAGGGCGTGTGATTTATTTACAATAGGTTGCAGATTAGTGTTAAAGTTGCCTGAGACAATGCCTTGATGTAAATATTTGTTTAAATTTGAGTAGGTTTTGATTCATTAAGGATTAAAAATAAAAGATTCCACCATCGGTCGATTTTGCAAAAAGCAGTACTGATATTGATAAATCAAAACCCAAAATGAAAAGGAGGCCGTTAAAGCCTCCTTTTCTGTGTTTATTCTTTTGCCGGGATGGTGCGGTCTGGCCGCCTGGGCGGATTTAGCGTATCTTGCAGGTTTGGCGGCAGGCCGTTTGGCTGTGTCTTGGTCTGGTTGTGCGTCTGACCGCGTTCTTTTGATTCGCGCTCCGCCTGTACTTCATTTGCACTTTGATTACGGACTGCATTGGTCGCGGCCGATCGTTCTACTTGGCGCTGCGCCGGACGCGGCGGCTGTTGCTGCAACTGATCATCATTTGGCTGACCGTTTTGGGCCGAGGCTGTCACGCCAAGCGCCAGGAATAATATGGATAACAGGAACTTTTTCATGATTGCTGATATTTAGTTACTTACCAAGATACGTTTTCTATTTCGGGACTGACTACCTTTCTTGGGGGATTAACCTGATTTTAACGCCCGTTCGGCACGCACCGCCTCCATCGGAAATTGCTATATTTGTGTCCAAACGCTAAAAATGAGCCACATTACCAAGCTTACTACGCTTAATGATCCGATTTACGGCTTCATTACGATTTCCGATCCACTAATTTATGAATTGGTAAGGCATCCGTATTTTCAGCGGCTGCGCCGGATTTCACAAATGGGGCTTTCGTATCTTGTTTATCCGGGTGCACATCATACGCGGTTTCACCATGCGCTCGGATGTCTGCATATAATGCAAAAAGCAATTGAAGTGCTGCGTTATAAAAAAGTTGCCATTTCGTCTGAAGAAGAAACTGCGCTTCTCGTTGCAATCCTGATGCATGATATAGGGCACGGACCTTTCTCACATGCAATGGAACACAGTATTGTCGAGAATATCAGCCACGAAGAAATTTCAATGCTGTTCATGGACAGGCTGAACGCCGAATTCAACGGGCAACTGTCGCTCGCGATCCAGATATTTAAAGGCGAATATCATCGAAAATTTATGCTCCAGCTTATCTCCAGCCAGCTCGATATGGATCGGATGGATTACCTGAAGCGCGATAGTTTTTACACAGGCGTGGCCGAAGGAAACATTAACTCCGACCGGCTGTTGCAGATGATGAACGTCGTAGGCGATACTCTTGTGATTGAGGAAAAAGGGATCTATTCTGTTGAGAAATTTTTGATGGCGCGCCGGTTAATGTACTGGCAGGCGTACCTGCACAAAACGAGCCTGGCAGCCGAACTTATATTGATGAAAACGCTGCGGCGGGCGAAAGAACTTGTCCAGAAAGGGGTTTCAATCCCGGCAAGCGCGCCTTTGCTGTACTTTATGGAACACAAGATTGATAAAGAATCTTTTGACGATGCTATTCTGGAAAAATTTTCACGACTTGACGATTTTGATATCGTAAGCGCATTGAAGTCGTGGCAGGAACACGAAGACTATATCCTGCGCTCACTCAGCAACATGATTATAAACCGCGATCTGCTGAAAATAAAGGTCGGCCCCGAGAAGTATACAAAAGAGGAAGTCGCGGAACTCCTTGCCAACTATTCTGCGCTGCGCGAAATTCCAGTCAGCGAGGCGAGGTATTTTATATTTAAAGGCAAGATAAAGAACCAGGCCTACAGCAAAGATCTTGAGCCGATACGCATATTGAAGAAGGACGGCACTGTAGAAGACGTGGTCGATGCATCTGACCAGCTGAATCTTAAAGCATTGTCAAAACCGGTTACGAAGTATTATATCTGCTTCCCAAAACAACTTAGCGAAAATTAACAATCCAAATCTATTTTTTATATTTTTGTCGGGTTCAAGTGGCAGCCGAATGTTACTGAGACACGAGCACCGCAAGTCTTGCCATGAACGGGTGCGACGATAACCTTAACGGATGAAATTTACAGCAGAACAAATAGCGGGAATCTTGGAAGGCAAAGTGGTTGGTAATCCCGGCGCTGAAGTCTTCAGGCTTTCTAAAATCGAAGAAGGCACTCCCGGTTCGCTTACATTCCTCTCCAATCCGAAATACGCGAATTATATCTATTCTACCCAGGCGACAATAACGATTGTAAACGAAAACTTTGTCCCCGAGTCGCCCATCACGACCACGTTGATCAAAGTAGCCGATGCGTACCTGGCATTCACCACGCTTCTCGAATTTTACGCTGCCGCAAAGCAGAACAAATACGGGATCGAACAACCGTCGGTGATTTCCGAGAATGTAACCTATGGAGAGAATTTATATCTGGGAAGTTTCAGCTATATCGGTGCCAATGTAGTTCTCGGGATGAATGTGCGCATTCATCCAAACTGCTACGTCGGGGAAAACACGGTGATAGGCGATAACGTTACGCTATTTGCGGGCGCCAAAGTGTACTCTGAATCTATTATCGGAAACAACTGCACCATTCATTCGGGCGCCATAATCGGTTCGGACGGATTCGGGTTTGCGCCAAAAACAGATAAAACCTTTACAAAAATCCCCCAAATCGGAAATGTAATTATAGAAGACGATGTTGATATCGGCTCATGCACAACCATTGATCGCGCCACGATGGGGTCAACCATTATCCGTAAAGGCGTCAAGCTTGATAATCAAATTCAAATTGCACATAACGTTGAAATAGGGGAGAACACTGTCATTGCTGCCCAAACCGGCGTTGCAGGATCAACCAAGATCGGGCATAATTGCATGATTGGCGGCCAGGTTGGAATTGCCGGTCATTTGGTAATCGGGAATAATGTTCGCATCCAGGCACAGTCAGGCGTCGGAAAGAACGTAAAAGACGGCGAAATTCTGCAGGGAAGCCCGGCATTCGCACTCGGCGATTACAGCAAGGCCTACGTTCACTTCAGAAATATTTCGAAAATCGTCGCTGAATTAGAAGAACTAAAAAAATCCATAAAAAATAAGACCAATGGTTAAACAAAAAACCATACAGAACGAAATCTCGTTAACCGGCGTCGGACTGCACACTGGAAAAGAGGTCAAAATGACCTTCAAGCCCGCTCCTGTTAACAATGGCTATACTTTTGTACGCGTCGATCTTGAAGGTTGTCCGGTTATAGAAGCCGATGCGAACTACGTTGTAAATACACAACGTGGAACGAACCTTGAGAAACGCGGAGTTAAAATTCAGACATCCGAGCATGTACTTGCTGCATTTGTAGGCTGTGACGTTGATAACGTGATCATTGAACTGAATGAGTCGGAGCCGCCGATTATGGACGGTTCGTCGAAATATTTTGTCGAAGCGATTGAGAAAGCCGGCGTTGTAGAACAGGATGCCAAACGTAAAGAATACATCGTAAAAGAAGTAATATCCTTTACCGATGAAGCCACCGGAAGCGAGATCCTTGTAATGCCGTCCGACGATTATCAGGTAACTGCAATGGTCGATTTTGGTACGAAAGTGCTCGGAACCCAAAATGCGACGTTAAAAAATATAAGCGACTTCAAATCGGAAATTGCCGGCGCTCGAACATTCAGCTTCTTACATGAACTTGAAACGTTGCTCGACAACGGTCTCATCAAAGGCGGCGACTTGAACAACGCGATTGTATACGTCGATAAAGAGATTTCCGAAAAGACGATGCAGAACCTCAAGATAGCCTTCGGGAAAGACGAGATATCGGTAAAACCAAACGGAATCCTTGATAACCTTACGTTGCATTATCCCAATGAAGCGGCGCGTCACAAACTTCTTGATGTAATAGGAGATCTTGCGCTGATCGGGACAAGAATTCGCGGCAAAGTCATTGCAAATAAGCCCGGACACTTTATCAATACCCAGTTTGCGAAGAAGATGTCGAAGATCATCAAAATCGAGCAGCGCAACCATGTTCCGGTATACGACCTTCACGCCGAGCCGTTGATGGATATCCATAAGATCATGAGTATTTTGCCGCACAGGCCGCCGTTCTTGCTAATCGACAGGATTATCGAGATGTCGGATGTGCATGTGGTAGGGTTGAAAAACGTGACGATGAACGAAAGTTTTTTTGTCGGACACTTTCCCGGAGCGCCTGTCATGCCTGGCGTTTTGATTGTTGAAGCGATGGCGCAATCGGGCGGGATCCTGATATTAAGTTCTGTTCCCGATCCTGAAAATTACCTGACGTATTTCATGAAGATCGACAATGTGAAGTTTAAGCACAAAGTACTTCCCGGCGATACGCTGATATTCAAATGCGACCTTATTTCACCAATTCGCCGTGGAATCTGCCACATGCAGGCAAACGCCTTCGCCAATGGAAAGCTTGTCGCGGAAGCCGAGTTGATGGCGCAAATCGCCCGTGTAAATTAAGAAACAGATTGTTGGAACGGAGTCGTATCTTTACAATCCAAAAATACAATATATGAATCAACCGCTTGCCTACGTACATCCGGGCGCAAAGATTGCGAAAAACGTGGTTATTGAACCTTTTACAACGATCCATAACAATGTTATCATCGGCGATGGAACGTGGATTGGGTCCAATGTAACAATTATGGAAGGTGCGAGAATTGGTAAAAACTGCAATATATTTCCAGGCGCCGTCATCGCTGCTGTACCTCAGGATTTAAAGTTTGGGGGTGAAGAATCCCTCGCGATAATAGGTGATAATTGTACTATACGAGAGTGCGTTACAATTAATCGGGGAACAATTGCTTCCGGTCAAACTGTGATAGGGAACAACTGCCTGATTATGGCAACCGCACACGTAGCACACGATTGCCATGTGGGCGACAATGCGATCATAGTGAATGGCGTCCTGCTTGGTGGGCACGTGTCTATTGGGAATTATGCGATCATTGGCGGGCTTTCGGCTGTGCATCAGTTTATCAGCGTTGGAGATCATGCTATGATTTCAGGCGGGTCACTATTAAGAAAGGACGTTCCGCCATTTACAAAGGCCGCGAAAGAGCCTTTGTCTTATGTTGGGATAAATTCGGTTGGTTTACGTCGTCGCGGTTTCACGACCGAAAAAATCCGCGAGATCCAGGAGATTTACAGGATTCTTTATCAAAAAAATTATAACACAACGCAGGCTCTCGAAATAATTGAAGCGGAAATGGAAGCAACTCCTGAGCGTGACGAAATTATTTTGTTCATACGCAATTCCTCACGGGGCGTCATGAAAGGGTACACCGGGAGCAATTAGGCAGTTTCAGTAGCAATAGCAATATCAATAGCAATAAATCATTCTAATAAATAATACCTTCAAATGGCAAGTACATCAGATATCAGAAACGGGTTATGCATTAAATACAACCACAATATTTACAAGATCATCGAATTTCTTCATGTGAAGCCCGGGAAAGGACCGGCTTTCGTACGAACAAAACTGAAAAGCCTCACCAATGGCAAAGTCCTTGACAACACGTTTTCGGCAGGACACAAGATCGATGAAGTACGTGTAGAGACGCATGAATATCAGTTTTTATATGCGGAAGGCGACAATTACAACTTTATGCACACTGAATCGTACGAGCAAATCTCGTTGGCTAAAGATATACTTGACGCACCTGATTTACTGAAAGAAGGTTCTATAGTAAAAGTAATTATCAACGCTGAAACTGAAGCGCCGCTTTCTGTCGACATGCCATCGTCTGTTATACTCGAAGTCACGTATTCAGAACCGGGAGTAAAAGGAAATACGTCTACGAACGCTACAAAACCTGCTACTGTAGAAACAGGCGCGACAGTAAACGTTCCTTTGTTTATCAATGAAGGTGACAAAATCAAGATAGATACGGCAACATATTCCTATCAGGAGCGCGTAAAATAATCAACATGAAATTTACGAAGCAATATTCTTTACAGGAAATCGCCGCGCTGATCGGCTGTGAGTTTGTTGGCGATCCAAATCATCCGGTTCTTGGCATGAATGAGATCCATGTGGTTGAACCCGGAGATATTGTTTTTGTAGACCATCCGAAATATTACGATAAAGCATTGGAGTCGGCTGCGACCACCATTCTTATCAATAAGAATGTAGAATGTCCGCTGGGAAAAGGATTACTGGTTTCAGATGATCCGTTTCGTGATTTCAATAAACTGACGAATCACTTCAGGCCGTTCACTTCTTCATCTGCTGCAATCTCATCTTTAGCCGACATTGGTGAAGGAACTTTGATTCAACCAAACGTTTTTGTTGGAAACAACGTCCAAATCGGACGGAACTGTGTAATTCATGCAAACGTGTGCATTTACGATCATTCCGTGATCGGCGACAACGTAACAATTCATGCGGGAGCAATAATTGGAGCCGATGCCTTTTATTACAAAAAGCGTCCCGAGGGTTTTGACCAATTGCTTTCCGGCGGGCGCGTCGTTATTGAGAGCAACGTGGGAATTGGCGCATTATGCACGATAGACCGCGGCGTTACTGGAGACACAACAATCGGCGAAGGCTCGAAACTCGACAACCAGGTACATATCGGACACGATACTGTTGTCGGTAAGAAATGCCTGATTGCAGCACAAACAGGAATTGCCGGATGCGTTGTCATCGAGGATGAAGTTACGATTTGGGGACAAGTGGGAATGGCAAGCGGAATAACGGTCGGAGCCAAGGCAGTAATTTTCGCGCAATCGGGACTTAACAAGTCGCTAGAAGGCGGAAAGACCTATTGGGGCACTCCTGCAGAAGATTCACGCGAAGCGATGAAACAAATGATCAACGTCAGAAAAATACCATCTATACTCGACAAATTAAAGTAAAGATATGTCAGCTAAAAAATTTGTTCTGGATTTTTACAAATCAGACGCGCTGATCGACAGCGAAATCATGGACACTTTTCTGCATCCTGAGGTTACTGTTGAATGGAATAGCAGCAAAGGCTACCTTCAAATGAAGCGCGACGAAATACTTGCATTGTCGGGCGAATTGGGACGCGCTTATACCCGGTCGAAAGTGAGGGTTTCCCATGTTCTGCAGGACGGCGATATGGTGTCTGTGCGTTATTCGCATTTCGTCAAAACGATCGAAAATCCGCGTGAAGAAATGCTGCTTGCACATTTTATGGTGATTTGGGAAATCAAGGACGGGAAGCTTTTCCACGGTTTCCAGATGAGCCAATTATCCTGATAAAAACTTTCGCTTTCGGCTTCAAAACCTTACTTTTGCGTACCATAAATAATTTAAAATAGATAACATGAGTGTTTTAGTTAATAAGGATTCCAAAATAATCGTGCAGGGATTTACAGGTAGCGAGGGAACTTTCCACGCTTCTCAGATGATTGAATACGGGACAAACGTTGTTGGCGGTGTTACTCCGGGAAAAGGAGGAACCGAACACCTGAACCGTCCGGTTTTTAATACTGTAAAAGACGCTGTTGAAAAGGCTGGCGCCGATACTACAATCATTTTCGTTCCGCCTGCATTTGCTGCAGATGCGATTATGGAAGCGGCCGATGCCGGAATTAAAGTCATCATTGCCATTACCGAAGGAATTCCTGTTGCCGATATGATCAAGGCATATGCTTACATTCAAAATAAAAACTGCCGGCTCATCGGGCCAAACTGTCCCGGTGTCATCACTCCGGAAGAAGCGAAAGTCGGAATCATGCCGGGCTTCGTCTTTAAAAAAGGAACTGTAGGAATTGTATCGAAAAGTGGAACCCTTACGTATGAAGCGGCCGACCAGGTTGTAAAACAAGGCCTGGGGATCACAACTGCGATCGGTATCGGTGGCGACCCAATCATCGGAACCACCACCAAAGAAGCTGTTGAACTTCTTATGAACGACCCGGAAACGGAATGCATTGTCATGATTGGTGAAATTGGTGGCCAGCTCGAAGCAGATGCCGCTCACTGGATTAAAGCCAATGGCAACAGAAAGCCCGTGATCGGATTTATTGCAGGTGAAACCGCTCCAAAAGGAAGAACTATGGGACATGCGGGAGCTATTGTTGGCGGTGCCGACGATACGGCTGAAGCCAAGAAACGTATCATGCGCGAATGCGGCATCCACGTTGTTGATTCGCCCGCAGAGATTGGAAAGAAAGTAAAGGAAGTTTTGGGTTAACCTGTTCCTTGTTACCTACTTATTGCCCTGCAAAATGCGGGGCTTTTTTGTTTCTTAAACCTTTGTTTGTATATATTTGCATTGTTTCCAATCCGCTATCATGAAAAAAAACTACCTGTTCGTTCTCCTGTTATTTTGCGTTTCTACCGGTTCGTTCGCCCAAGCCATTACGTTTGCCGATCCTGAATTTAAGGCACGCCTTCTACTTGCATCGCCCTCAAACCAAATCGCGCGGAATCTTACAGGTGCATATTTCAAGATTGATGCAAACAACAATTCGGAAATTGAAGTTGGCGAAGCAGCCCAGGTCCGTTATCTTAATATTGGGCAAAGCGCGTGGCCGGCAATTTCTTCGGTATCCGGCATAGAAAATTTTGTGAACCTGCGAACGTTGCATTGCAATGGTAACAATCTCACCGAACTTCCCCTGGCAACATTCCCGTTACTCGACGAACTGAACTGCTCGGGCAATTCTATCACCGCGTTGGATTTTTCAAACAATCCACAGCTAAAAATCTTGATGTTTTCAAGCAACTTGGTTACTGCAGTTAATCTGTCTAACCTGACGCAACTGGAAGTGTTGTATGCATCGTCCAACCAACTTGCCGCGCTAAACCTGTCGGGTCTTTCGTTGCTTGAGCAAATTTTTGTTCCATACAACCAGCTGACCTCAATCGATCTTAGCGACCAGCCGAGCCTAACGTCCCTTGTTTGTAGCAACAATTCGCTTTTTGGTCTCGATGTGAGTGACAAACCTGACTTGCTTTATTTACAGTGTGAAAACAATCCGATTACGTCGCTCAATCTTAGCGGCGCTGTTAATCTTCAACAATTAATTTGTCATGGTACAGCCATAACACATCTCGATGTTACGGGATTTAGCAACCTCACACAATTGGATTGCCAAACGGGAAGTCTACAATCGCTCAAGATGAAAGGAATCGGATATCAACCTGGTGTCTCGAACCATACACTGGGATTAAATTACACTTTTTCGCTTGAGTTTATTTGCGTCAGTGAAAACCTTTTGGACATTGTTACCGAAATGACTGCGATTCCAAGCGTTGGTAATTGTTTGACTATTGTAACCGATTGTCCAGACATACCGGGCATCGATATTCCGGATGCGAATTTAAAAGCAAAGTTATTAAGCGCTGCGTGCGATACTCAGGTGGCGGGCCTTAATGGCGGGTTTATCCGCATCGATACGAATCTTGACGGTGAAATCCAACCCCTTGAAGCACAGCAGCCCGATCTATTATACCTGGAAAATTCGGAAATTGCATCGCTGCAAGGACTGGGGGCGTTTACGAATCTTGAGAAACTCAACTGCCAGAATAACATGATTGAAATAATCGACATGACGCAGCTCGCCAACCTAACTGAGATTGCCTGCGATAATAACCTGTTGACTTCGCTCGATCTTTCTCCCGCCCCGGGATTATTGGCCGTATACTGTCGCGGCAATGAAATTGCTGATTTGAATACAAACGCCCTAGGTTCGCTTACTGCTTTATATTGTTCCAACAATCAAATTCCTGCTATAGATTTTGACCAGACGCCTTCATTGGTGTTTCTCGATTGTGCTAACAATCAGCTCACGGCGTTAGATGTATCGATGGTTCCTACTTTGTTTGACATGAACTGTTCCTACAACCAGCTCAGTGAAATCAACATCTCCGGCCTGACGGAAATTATGTATTTGTCTTTTGCTGGAAATACAATTGAGACCGTAGATATATCGGCCCTCACTGACCTGCACCTGATAGACGCGTCTGGAAATCCGATTCATGAAATTGATATCTCGGCAAACCCGCTGTTACTGCACATTGAATTTTCTTTAACTCCCATAACAACGATAGACGCGGGCCACCTGACACAGTTAGAGTCAATAAATTGTAGCGACTGTTCGGCGTTGCAATCCGTATATATTAAAAACGGAGTTTACGAGTCGGCTAATTTTTACGGAAGTACCGCACTTCAGTATATCTGTTCCGATGAAGTACAGGTTGAGGAATTACAAACACTCTACGCAGAAGGGCTTGCAAACGTTGTTATCAACTCCTACTGTTCCTTTACCCCGGGCGGCGAGTTTTATTCGATTGTAGGTTCCGTTACGGTCGATGCCTATAACGATGGCTGTGATGCCACGGATACTAATGTGGGAAATGCAAATTTTTTAATCACCGACGGATCGACAACGGGAAATTTTTTAGCAAACGATACAGGCAACTCGGTTATTGCTGTTGGTGCCGGGACGCATACGATAACGCCTGTTCTTGAAAATCCGGAATACTTCACCATTACACCCGAAAATTTCGCAGTCGAATTTCCAACTGCGCAAAATCCGACAAATTTTAGTTTTTGCATGACTCCAAACGGAGAACACTCTGACCTTGAAGCCGTACTAGTTCCTGTTGATGCCGCACGGCCGGGGTTTGATGCCCATTACGAAATTATCGTAAGAAACAAAGGAAACCAAACTCAGGACGCCGTTGTAAATTTGGCGTTTAATGGATCTGTATCGGAGTTTATCTCTGCTGACGTTTCGCCGACCCTTCAGACTGACGGTAATCTTTCCTGGAGTTTCACCGCTCTTGAGCCGATGGAAAAACGGGTAGTTGCGGTGGTACTGAACGTTAACGCCCCCACAGACACACCTGCGATAAATGGTGGCGATGTACTGGACTACACTTTGGCAGTTGAGAACGCCGTGGATGAAATGCCAGCTGACAATACATTTGTTTTGAATCAGACGGTTGTAAACTCATTCGATCCAAATGAAAAAATCTGCCTGGAAGGAACGACGGTTGGCAGCGAAATGATCGGTGAGTTCGTTCATTATATTATACGATTTGAGAACACAGGAACATTCCCGGCAGAAAATGTCGTTGTGAAAGACATGATTGACCTCTCGAAATTCGATGTTTCCACGTTGGTTCCACTTAGCGGAAGCCATTTGTTCGAGACGCGTGTTTCCGGCAACAAAGTAGAATTTATTTTCCAGAATATCATGCTGCCTTTTGACAATGCGAACAATGACGGTTTTTTGGCATTTAAGATCAAGACGCTGCCGACATTAACTGTGGGTGACACTTTTTCAAATTCGGCATCCATATATTTCGATTATAATTTCCCGATTGTAACTGATCCTGCTGTGACGTCTATCCAGAGCCTCGCGAACGACGATTTTGAGTTTTCAAAATACTTTACGGTGTACCCGATTCCCACGGAAAACTTCTTAAATGTTAAAGCATCGTCTAATGTGCAGTTGAAGTCCTTTAAAGTATTCAATGTATTGGGTCAGTTGGTACTTGCAATTCCAAACGCAGAAGCGGTTTCCTCCCTTGATGTTTCCCCATTAAAAGCAGGCACCTATTTTTTAAAGATAAATTCAGACAAAGGGACGGCTACTGCCAAGTTTGTGAAAAGGTAAAAAGACATAATTTCAGATCCTGCGAAAGCCACCCTTTTGAGATGCGAATCACCGGCAACAAAGTAGAATTTTTTGAGAATATCATGCTGCCTTTTGAAGATGCTACAAATAATGGTTACGCTGCCCTTTAAAATTAAACACTGCCGACACTGACCATACGACCGAACTTCGGGAATAGCGCATCATTGTATTTATAACTTTCCGATTGTTAAGATCCGAAGGTTACAACAATTTAGGACTTAACAACCAGATTTTTATTTTGCGAAGCATTATACTATCTATCCAAGTCCGGCTGGACAATATTGAACAAGCCAGATGCAGACGTTGTTGCAACGACGTGCGAAGCGTATGATTTGTTCGGTCAGTTGCTGATCGCGCTCCCAAATGTTGAAGTAACATCCGCAATCGATGTTTCCCTACTAAAAACCGGAACTTATTTCCTCAAAATTAATATAAAGGAACAACAAACGCTAAATTTCCTAAAAACTAACCAACAACCACATCAGTTACAAAACCTTTATTGTGAGGCATTTTTTTATGTCGCGCAATTGGTATCACTGGCAGTGCCAAAAAGCGTATATTCGCTGCTAAAATCGTTTTATGAAAAAGTTTTACTTGACGGTGCTTTTCATTTTTGCAGTGTCGGTCGCTTCAGCGCAGATCATCAACATTCCGGATACAAATTTCAAGGCAAAATTGCTTGCCAGCGCGACGAATAACGTTGCGCTGGACAACGAGGGCGCAACAATAGTTGTGGATGCCAATTCAAACGGGGAAATTGAGGTAGCCGAGGCGCTCAGTGTATATTGGCTTGTAGTTAACGGCTCTAACATAGCCGACCTGACCGGAATAGAGCATTTTACTAATCTGACGCATCTTCTGGCGTACAACAACGCCATTTCGGTACTTGACGTGTCAATGCTTCCCAATTTGCAGGTACTTACCTGCCAGCAAAATGAGCTGGTGTCGCTGAATGTCGCCGGACTTGCAAATCTTACAAACGTTGTATGCTGGGCGAACGATTTGTCAATATTGGATTTTTCGGGTTGCGAAAGCCTGACATGGCTGAATTGTAGCTCGAATCAACTCACGACACTGATATTAAAGAACGGCAGTATTGAAAGCAACTATGATTTCACAGGAAATCCTTCGCTATCCTACATTTGTGTCGACGATGCCCAACTGCAGGCCATGCAAAACCTCATCAATGTTATGCCATACCTCAGTTGCGAGGTAAATTCCTATTGTACCTTTACACCGGGTGGAAACTATCATACGTTGAACGGCGGTACGAGATTGGATCTTGACGACGACGGCTGTACTACTGCCGACATTCCTTTTCCACACCTGAAGTTTAATGTGATGAACGGAACTGTTGCAAGCCAATATATATCCAATACGTCCGGAAATTACAGCATCCCGTTAACCGGTGGAGAATATGTTGTTACGCCGATCATTGAAAATCCCGGATATTTTACCATATCTCCGCAATCAGTGCCGGTGAGTTTTACCGGAGCAGGATCTAACGTGGTGCAAAACTTTTGTGTTTCCGCGAACGAAACGCATAACGATCTAGAGATTACACTTGTCCCGACATCGGTTGCGCGCCCTGGCTTTGATGCAGAATACAAGCTGGTCTACAAAAACAAAGGAAACACGATACAATCGGGCGAAGTTACACTGACTTTTGAAGACATTTTCGTGGATTTTATGTTTGCTATGCCGACGGTAAATTCGCAGACTGAAAATACCCTAACGTGGAATTACAGTAATCTGCAGCCTTTTGAGACCCGTGAAATCGATGTTAGGCTCAACGTCAATTCGCCTACTGAAACGCCATCAGTAAACGCGGGCGACCAATTGAATTTCCTGGCTACGGTTTATCCGCATATCGGAGATGAACTTCCACTGGATAATGGAAGCGGCCTTAAACAGATTGTGGTAAATTCTTTTGATCCAAATGATAAAACATGTCTTGAAGGGACTACAATTTCCCCAGAAATGGTGGGGCAATATGTTCATTATGTGATCCGGTTTGAGAACACCGGAACATTTCCGGCAGAGAATATAGTGGTAAAGGATATGATCGATGCCTCTAAGTTCAATATAGCAACCCTGATCCCGTTGAGTGGAAGCCATTCTTTTGAAACACGTATTAAGGGAAACAAAGTGGAATTTATGTTTGAGAATATAATGCTTCCGTTTGAAGATGCGAGTAATGATGGGTATGTTGCCTTCAAGATCAAGACACTGCCGACTCTTACCGTAGGCACGACCTTCCAAAACAGTGCATCTATTTATTTCGATTACAACTTTCCGATTATAACCGATCCGGCAGTTACCACGATTCAAACGCTGGGCAAGGCTGATTTTGATTTCTCAAGATATTTTACGCTTTATCCAAATCCGGTGAAAGATGTTCTTCGCGTTAAAGCTGCCGCCGGTATTATGGTGACATCTTATGAATTATACGATGTTTCAGGCCAATTGGTAATGGCCATTCCAAATGCTGAAGCGACTTTTGCAATTGATGTTTCACAACTAAAAACCGGCATCTATTTTCTAAAGATAAATTCGGATAAAGGCACAACAAACGCTAAATTTGTGCGAAATTAAAACAAACGCAGCTTATCAAAAGCCCCGCGATAGTGGGGCTTTTTATTTACAAAACCAACGACCACTTTGCGCCTTTGCGCCTTAGTAGCAAAAATTAAGTATGTACAAAGAATTAAAAAAGTTCAAAACAACCGGTTCTTTCACTTTTACAGCCGACGAAAGCCTTGAAGAAAAGTGCAATGCGCCCGAAAATGGGAATGGTATTTTTATAGTTTATAAAGTAGACGGCGAAGAACGTGAGCTGATCATGGTGGGCTCGACGGGAACCGTGCAGAACGACGGAAGCCTGAAAAGCAAAAACGGCGGGCTCTATGAGAAGATCGTCAACGGACATCAGTTCGCCAAAACCGGGCGCAAGTATTCTTGGCCGGCGCAGATGAAGATCGAAAATATGGATCTGCTTGAAGTACACTGGTATGACACTTTTAATGTGAAGAACAAAGTTATCCCTACGTTTGCCGAAGGTCAGGTATTGCAGAATTTCCTTGACGAAAACGGACGCCTTCCAAAATGGAATGTCGCATTTTAGCAAGCAGAAATATTCTTATATTTGGGCAGCCTAGCCCTGATGGCAGTGAAAATCCTTAACTGTTTTTCTTTAAAACAGTTGAGATTGCAACGTACAGCAGGATTAGCTTCAAATTGAAAAACTAACAAATACTTATGAAATTACTCGAAGGAAAAACCGTTATCATCACTGGCGCGAGCCGCGGAATCGGAAAAGGAATTGCGCAGGTTTTTGCGAAACACGGAGCAAACGTAGCGTTTACATACAGTTCATCGGCCGAATCAGCCTTGGCACTCGAAGGCGAATTGAACGGCCTGGGCATTAAAGCAAAAGGATATCAGTCGGATGCCGCCGATTTTGCTGAAGCTCAGAAATTTGTGGATTCGGTTATTACCGATTTTGGAAATGTGGACGTTTTGATCAACAACGCCGGAATTACAAAAGACAACCTGCTGATGCGGATGTCGGAGGAAGATTTTGACAAAGTGATCCAAGTCAACCTGAAGTCGGTCTTCAATATGACAAAGGCCATCCAGAAAACGTTCCTGAAACAACGCTCGGGATCGATCATTAACATGAGTTCGGTAGTAGGAGTAAAGGGCAATGCCGGGCAAACGAATTACGCAGCATCAAAAGCAGGAGTAATTGGATTTACGAAATCGGTCGCTCTTGAATTAGGTTCGCGAAACATTCGTTGTAACGCTATTGCTCCGGGATTTATTGAAACTGAAATGACTGCGAAATTAAACGAAGATGTGGTACAAGGCTGGCGCGATTCGATTCCGTTGAAGCGTGGCGGATCTGTTGAAGATGTTGCAAACGCTTGCTTATTTTTCGCATCCGACATGAGTGCATACGTAACCGGCCAGGTAATGAATGTTGACGGCGGAATGCTGACGTAGTTTCTAGTGGACGGTTTACAGTTTAAAGTATATAACAAACCTAAACCTTATCTCTTATTCCTAAACCTAAACCCTAAACCTTACACCCAAAAAAAATGGATACATCGACATTCCTGCTGATCCTGCTTTCAATCCTGATCGCTGCTGGTTTGTCGTTTTTCCAATACTTCTATAAAGCCGGAAGCCGCTCTAAAGTCAGCTTGCTTCTGGCTTCTTTACGTTTTCTGGCTGTACTTGGAATTCTTCTGCTATTGATAAACCCGAAGATTACCAGAAACACGTACGAAACCGAGAAAACTCCGCTTCCAATTGTTGTTGATAATTCTGGCTCGATCACCGATCTGAAAGCGGATCGTACGGTACAGGACGTTTTCGAAAAACTATCACAGAACAATGCACTGCAGGATAAGTTTGATGTACAGCCGTATCGTTTTGACAGCGATCTTGAAGCGGGCGATACATTTAACTTTAAAGGCCGCCAAACGAATCTGGAGCAGGTCGCGCGAGGCCTGAAGGACATCAACAGGAACAAGACGTTTCCAACGGTCATAATAACCGATGGGAACCAAACATCAGGAAACGATTTTGTTTATGCCTTTGATGCAAAAAATAAAGTTTATCCGGTTGTAGCGGGCGACACGACAACATTTTTTGATCTGCGCGTGATGCAGGTTAACGTAAATAAGTACGCTTTCTACAAAAACAAGTTTCCAGCTGAAGTCTTTCTGCAATATTCGGGAAACAAAAGCGTCACGGCCGACTTCTCAGTCACAAACGGCAAGTCGGTTGTATACCGTCAGTCTGTTGCTTTTTCACCATCGAAGCGCTCAGCTGTAGTCAACGTACTGCTTCCCGCAAATGCTGTTGGACTGCAGGTTTTCAGAGCTACATTGTTGTCTTCAGAACCGGAGAAAAACACGTATAACAACAGCAAGAACTTCGCAGTTGAGATTATCGATCAAAAGACCGAAGTAGCAATTGTTTCTTCGATTTCGCATCCGGACATTGGAGCGTTAAAGCGCGCAATTGAAACAAATGCACAGCGTCGGGTAACGGTTGTAAAGCCATCGGCAATAAAATCGCTGTCGGATTATAACGTTTTGATATTGTACCAGCCCACGCCGGAATTCAGATCACTGTTCGAGGCCAATAAAAACGCTGGGGCCAATGCCTGGATAGTGACCGGGCCAAATACTGATTTTTCGCTGTTGAACCAATACCAGAAGAATCTGGCTTTTAGGATGAGTTCGCAGCGTGAAGATTATTTGGCGGGTTATAACGGGCAATTCAACTTGTTTGCGCTTGACAATATTGGGTTCGAAAACTTCCCGCCGTTGCAGTCGGCTTTCGGCAATGTTTCGATAACCGGAAATGTCGATGTATTGTTGCAGGCAAGAATCAGAAACATCAACACGGGTGCGCCGTTACTGGCTTTTGCTGAAGATGGTGGCAAACGTACCGCGTTTCTCTTGGGCGAAAATATCTGGAAATGGAGGTTGCAAAGCCACGTCGATACAAAATCTTTTGATAAATTCGACATTTTTGTCGACAAGACGATCCAGTTCCTGTCGTCCAACAATGCAAGGAGATCCCTCATCGTAAACCATGAAAGCTTCTATAATTCGGGCGAAGCAATCGACATTACAGCGCAGTTTTTCAACAAGAATTATGAATTTGACGAGAAGGCGCGATTAACGATTGCGGTCACTAACAAGAACACGAAGGCGATACGACGCTACGACCTGCTGCGAACCAACAATGCGTTTAAAGTGAGCCTTGACGGACTTCCGGCGGGACAATATAACTTTACCGTAAAGGAACTTAATTCGAACACCGTTTACAACGGCTATTTTGAAATATTGGATTTTGATATTGAGAAGCAGTTTGTAAATCCGGATTCGGATCGCCTGCACCAGCTCGCGGCTCAGACCAATGGTGAAATGTACATGCCAAACCAGATTGACAGACTGATTGAAACGCTGCTGGAGAACGGTGGTTATGTTGCCGTACAGAAGGCGATAACCAAGAAGGTCCCTTTAATAGACAGTATTCTGCTGCTTATTCTAATAGCCATTCTGCTTGCATCCGAGTGGCTGATCCGGAAGTACAACGGCATGCTTTAACGCATTGAAGGCCATGACAAATAGTTTGACAATTCTTACTGCGTTGGACGGATTATTGTATTTTTACCCAAAATTTTGAAGATGAAAAGTGCGATGGTAACTGTGTTGGTGCTGCTTACGACAATAGCAACAGCGCAGGAATGGAAAGCGAACCTCGATGATGCTTTGGCCGAAAGCCGTTTAAAGAACAAGCCTGTGCTATTGTTTTTTACGGTGCCTGATGCGTGCGACGCTTGTGTGAGCTTAGAGCGAATGGTATTGAAATCGGAGTCCTTTTTACAATATGCGTGTGAAAGATATATACTGGCTCGGATTGAATTTAAAAACAGTCCCGGCCAAACGTTGTCGGCAGAAGCCAAAGCAAAAAACCTGCTGATTGTTGAAAAGTATAACAAAGACGGTTTTTTTCCTTTGGTAGTCCTGCTTAACAAATCGGAACGCGTGCTTGGGAAAATTGGTGTTTATAATGGCGAAACACCTGAAGAGTATCTTAAGATGCTAAAGTCGTTTGAAGCTAACTGATATCTGAAATGAATAAAATTGATTTCTTAAAACCGGCCCTAAACTTTTTATTTATAGGTTTACTCATTACCACATTAAGCAGGCTGCTGCTTTTTTTTATTTTTCGCGAAAGGGTAGTGGAGACGCCCGACTTTGGGTTTATATTTCCGATTGGCTTGCGGATGGACCTGATTCTGTTCAGTTACCTGTTGTTTCTGCCTGTTGTATTGATAACACTACTTCCCGATTCGGTGCTCCGGAGAATGTCGCGGTTCTTCAACTTTTACTTTATCTTTTTCCTGGTGTTGATTTTCCTGTTGGAACTGGCAACTCCTGATTTCATCAAACAATACGATACGCGCCCTAACAAGCTTTTTATCGACTATTTGATTTATCCCAAAGAAGTTATCGGAATGCTTTACAAGAGCTACCTGTTGTCAATTATCCTAACGATCGTGCTGCTAACCACTTTCACCTATGCACTGATCCGTTTTCGGAAGCGGCTCTTCGGGGTACGTTTTTCGGCTTATCGCACCAAATTAATACTATTTCCGTTGATCGCTTTCCTGCTGTTCTTTGGCGCACGCTCGAGCTTAACATCGCGCCGCCCGATAAATGCCAGTAACGCCGTTTTTTCGGTTGATCAGCTTACCAATTCGCTTGGACTAAATTCGTTTTACACAGTGGCATTTGCAGCTTACTCAATAAAGAATGAGGGAAGTTCCGAAAAGATGTACGGAAAAATGAAGTACGACGAAGCGATTTCCCGGGTAAAGAAGTATATGAATGTGCCTGCTGCTGATTTTATTGATCCTGAGAACCCGTTGTTGCACGTTCAAAAATCGGATATTGTAGTGCAACAGCCGTACAATATTATAATTATTCTTGAGGAGAGCCTGGGCGCAGAGTATGTCGGAAGTCTTGGCGGAATGCCGTTAACACCCGAATTCGATAAACTGGCTTCAGAGGGAATGTTGTTTACAAACCTGTATTCAACCGGTACACGCAGTGTTCGCGGGATTGAAGCAGTTGTTACCGGATTTTTGCCCTCACCATCGGAAAGCGTCGTGAAACTTAGTAACTCTCAGTCGGATTTTTATACCATAGCGTCTTTACTAAAACAGAAAGGCTATGACACCAGTTTTATATACGGCGGAATGGCAAATTTCGACAACATGGGATCGTTCTTCAATAATAATGGCTTTGATACGATCATCGATGAAGATGATTTCCAACCATCCGAAAGCGTTTTCCATGGCACGTGGGGTTGGTCAGACGAAGATCTTATGGTGAAAGCGAACGACTACTTTAAATCACTGGGCAGAAAGCCGTTCGTGTCATTGGTATTTTCATCTTCAAACCACGAGCCTTTCGAAATTCCGGATAACAAGATCGTGCCATTTGACAAAGAGAAGTACACCGTCCACAATGCGATGAAATATGCTGATTTTGCAATCGGGAAGTTTTTCGATCTGGCTAAAAAAGAAGATTATTTCAAAAACACGATTTTCATCATCATTGCAGATCATAACACCAGAACATACGGAAAGCATCTGGTTCCGATACACAAATTTCACATTCCTGCGCTTGTAATCGGGCCTGGATTTCCGAAAGGCAAGCGCTATGACAAACTGTGCAGCCAGATCGACATCCAGCCTACCGTACTATCAAAGATTGGAACCGAAGTCGTAACCCCTATGCCAGGACGCAATCTGTTTACTTTACCCGAAGCTGTTCCCGGACGTGCCATCATGCAGTTTCACGATATTAACGCATTTCGTGTTGGTGATGATGTATTGATCATGCAACCGAATAAAGAGGCGCTGCAATTCCGGGTAAAAGACGATACGGTGTTTACTCCGGCGAAGTTGGATAACGAGCTGGCTAAGGACGCGCTTGCACATGTGATCACCGCGTCGTACTTGTATCAGAAGCGAAAGTATTCGGTAAAGAAGAAATAATCAGGAACAGTCAATAGTCAGGGTTGTAGTTCGAATAGCTGTACCTGACTTTTCAGCCGTTCGACAACCATATTCATCATTCGCTTGTTGAGGCTGGACGAGGCTTTTATGTAGTCCTCATATTCGGCGACGGTAAACAGTCCGATAACAATTCCTTTGAGCGAATTCCGGAATTTGATATCCTTCTGTATTGCATTTTCTATAAAAGCCATCTTCTTTTCGGCCGGATAGCTGTAAAAATCATTCTTGTATTTTGCTATATAGTTACGGAAAACCTCGATTAGCAAATTGTTCTGCATTTTAAGGATAGGGCGTAGCGTCTGGTTTTGGAATACTTCTTCAGCAGTGGATTGATTGTTGACAATTCCGAGTGTTTCGCCTCTTAAAGCGATAATGAATTCGTCCCGCGTTTCCATGTGTTTTTATTAAAGGTATAAAAAAAACCGCTGTGTGAGCAGCGGTTTTTCTTTAGTTTCAAAGATTTTTATTTGATCATGAAGATTACTTTACGTACAAGTCTTCTTGCCATTTCAGAATCTTTATCAACTGATTTATCTTCACCAGCCGGAACAATAGTCAAACGCGAGCCGTCAATTCCTGCTTTAATTAATGTGTTTCTTACAAATTCAGCTCTTCGTGCGGATAATGCGTTGTTGAACTCAGTACTTCCGATCTCATCAGCATATCCAGAGATTTCTGCAGACGAAGAAGGATTGTTTCTCATGTAATTCAGGATGAACGCAACGTTCTGAGTGGATGCCGGCGTAGGGCGTGAGCTTCCGAAGTCGAAGAATACCGCAATGTAGCCTTCATTAATCAGACGTTTGATTACGTCGGAGTTGTTGCCGCTGTTGTTAATTGTTTGTTGAATGCTAGAGTCAACATATTTTTCAAGTTCGTCGGCCACACCGTTTCCGTTAGCGTCGACCATACGTCCTTTAGAGTCAACCGCAACACCTGCGACAGAATTGTTCTCTACGTCAAGATAATCGGGAACACCATCTTTATCGGCATCGTTCATCATGGTCTCTAGCTCACCAATTCTCTTATCAAGAGCATCGATTTGCTCCATTCCTTCGTTTTCAACAATTGCCCAGTCACCGTGAAGGTTCTCGCTTCCAAGTGAATACGACAACCCAATCGAGGCCATAAGCATCTGTCCTGTTAAGTTATTGTCTGGTTCAGAAAGGTGTCCGTCCCATGCATAATGCTGACGAAAATTTGCTACCGTGCTAACGTCTCCCACAAGCGCGAGTCTGTTCGTGAGCCTGAATTGAGGCGACAATCCCACAATGATTCCGACATTATTTTCGGTACGGTCGTAGTTTGAGTAACCGCCGATCGGATCGTAACCTGTCTCAAGTTTCGGCGTCACGCGTGAATATTCCAATCCTGCGTGGATAAGAAAGGAGAAACGCCCTAATTGGTTTTGGATGCGCAAAAGTCTGGCTCCGTTTACAACCCCTTGAAGACCAAAACGCAATTGGTCAACTTCAAATGGCTTGCTGTCGGTGTCTTCGTTATTTTCAAATTTGTCCATACTCGCATCCAGTTTTACACCAAATGCCGGAGTGAACATATATCGTACCCCTGCGTTAAAATAATTAGGTTTTACCGTACCCAGGATTTTGGTGGCGTTACTGGTGTAATATCCTTCAGTATACGGACGGACACCTTTACTTTGTCCGACGCTGGCCTCAATGGTCCATCGATTGTAGACAAGTTTAGGAACGCCCTGGTCGGCAGTTTCTTTATCGTTATCTTGCGCATGACCGGCTGAAAATGCCAGTAAGCCTAGTGTAACTAATAGTAAGTTTTTTTTCATATTTGACATGCTTTTATAGTGCGACAACTCAATTTTAATATTAAATTCCCTATTGCAAATATAACAGTTTAGATTTAATAAATAATTTTTATGTTAAAATACTTAAAATGATTAACGGATAATTAACGAAAATGCAATTTTAACACCTTATAAATGAGACAGTCAAAAATATTCGTTACGGTTGACGCGCTAATTTTTCGAAAGTTATCAACAGCGGTAGAAATCTTGTTAATTCAACGTAAAAACGATCCTTTTAAAGGAGCTTGGGCAATCCCTGGCGGATTCGTGGATGAGCATGAAGATCTGGAAGATGCCGCTAAGCGTGAACTTATGGAGGAAACCGGAATTGACCTCGACGAGCTGCAACAGGTGCAGGCTTTTGGTAAGCCCCACCGCGATCCGAGGAGCCATACCGTGTCGGTCGCATTCTGTGGTTGGGCCGCACCCGATACAATCGCAAAAGCTGCCGATGATGCTGCCGATGCAAAGTGGTTTTCGATTGATGAACTTCCCGAGCTTGCTTTCGATCACAGTGAGATCATTGGGGTAACACGTGAGAAACTCGGAATATGAGATTCCATACGCGGAAATGGGTCAAGCCTGAGGACTTGAATCCAAACGGAACCTTATTCGGTGGAAAGCTGTTAGCGTGGATAGACGAGGAATTGGCGCTGTTCAGCATCATTTTGTTAAAGAATACGAGAATCGTAACAAAGCATCTGTCGGAGATAAATTTTCGAAGTTCTGCACGTCAGGGCGACATTGTGGAGATTGGAATCGATGTAGTAAAGCTCGGCAACACATCGATAACATTAAAGTGTGAAGTCCGAAATATTATGACGCGCGAAACAATCATCACAATAGACACAGTTACGATGGTTAGCCTCGATGAAGACGGCCGGCCGCTGCGTCACGGCAAGACGCAGGCAGATGTGCTTGAAGTGGACGATTAAATGTCTGTTGGGTCGCGCAAATATTTCTTCTCCACGTAAAAGGTTCCAAATGGCAAAACAGAAGCTAGCAAGATGATGGTCAGTTTTTTGCCGGTCCAGTTATATTCGTATTTCAGCATCAGCGCCAGAACAACATAAGCAATAAAAAGCACGCCGTGTGCCATTCCGATGTGTTTTACATAAAGCGGATCATCCATCAGGTATTTCATCGGCATCGCGAAAAAGAACAGCAGCAGCAGCGAAATTCCCTCAAGGAAAGCTACTATTTTAAATAATTTCAACATTTTGTTTGGATAGGTTGCCTGGTCACGGATGCTTCCGATACCTTTGCAAAAATAATAAAAAATCAGGCTGCTAAACCACACAAGGCGGCATTTCGACATGAGCAAACGTGATTTAAAAAAATATCTTTCCGGACTTGACAAAGAACAGGTTGAAGATCAACTGCTGGAGTTGTATGATAAATTTAAAGAGGTGAAAGTTTACTATGACTTTGTGTTTAGTCCACGGGAGGAGAAGCTTGTCCAGGAAGCAAAGTCCAGAATCGTGAACGAGTACTTCCCGATAAAGTCCAAACGCGCCAAACTTCGCAGGTCGGTAGCTCAAAAATATATCAAACATTTTATTGTGCTTGGCGTTGATCCACCTGCCGTAGCCGACGTGATGCTGTTTGCAATTGAAACAGCGATGCGGTATTCGGCACGGCGCGAAATGAAATACAATTCCTTCTACAAAAGTATCCTGACGGCTTTTGATCAGGCACTTAATTTTTCCATCAGTAACGGAATCTATCGCGAGTTCGACAGCCGTCTTGAAGAGATTGCGGCTGAAGCGAAAAAGCAACGTTGGGAAAATACCTATCAGTTTGAACTTCTGCTGGAGAATGTTAAAGTGTGAATACTGGTAAATAGTCTGAAAATCGTATAACAGCTCCTGAGGGTGATATGCCGAAATTTGTCAAAAATGATTGACTATGGCAGATATTTTACTCCTCGATACGACACTGTTAACAGTGAAAATGGACGGAACGATTGATCTTCCGGACAATGGCCGTACCAACGCGGCAGCCGTTAAAGCGGTGATTGATATTCTTAAGTACGCTGAACCTGAAGTCTTGTTTGCCGGTAACGAATCGCAACAGCCGGAAGTGGAAGCAGTGCCTGATGAAGATTGCGTAATTGCGAAGATACATGTTATCGATGCACCTTCAGTAATTGATTGCTCGCGTCCTGAAGATGAAATCTGCAAGTGGTTTCTAAAGCAACTCCGCAGCAGCAAAAAACACATCGTTTTGAAAAGCACGGTTCAAAACGAAGATCATACCCAGACGATCATCGACATCTATGTCCGCGGAATCTATATTCCGACGCGCGACACGAAAGTCCACAGACTATACCATCATTCAAACCGACTCAACTATGCCGTTTAAAGCGTTGCCTCCGGACACATCAACATTGTTATTCAAGCTTCCTCACGTTTCGAACCTCTTTGTGTTCAAGGAAAATCTGACGAATCAGCACAATATGACGCGGATCGTCACCGAGATCTTACGTTTCGGGCAACTTGAGATGATCTATATGGGATCAGCCGAAGACCGTTCCTTCAACTATGAAGACTACCTGCAGGGTTGTGAAGATTGCGCAATAATTCGTGTCAATCTTCTTGACAGGCCCATTTTTAATCGCGACCTTGAACTGGCACGCAGGCAGTTTGTTGAGGAGTTGGAAAATATCGACAATGCGATAACAGTCGACAGCAACATGATCAGCGTTAACAGGAATTCGAGCACCGTAGACATTGTAATTGCACCTGTACGCAACAGCAAAACACAAAATGGGCGTTTTCAGGCTGCCTGAGAAATTTCAGAATAAACTATATTGGCCGCCGGGATTATCTTCCGGCGGTTTTGCTTTTCCGAAAATGGTGCGCCCGCCATACTTCCATGAATCTTCGCGTTCTTTTTTTATTACAGTGCTGAAATTGGTATTCGGGATAAATGACTTTTCCGCCTCTCTTGACAATTCAGACAGCTTTCTAATCGCGACCAATTTATCGCTGTTGCCGATCTTGGCACGTTGAATTGCCGTTTCCAGAGTCTTTATTGTTTCATCGTAAACATCTACCGGTACAGGAAACGGATGACCGTCTTTTCCGCCATGAGCGAAAGAGAAACGCGCAGGATCTTCAAATCGCGAAGGTGTGCCATAAATGACTTCACTTACAAGTGCCAACGATTGCAGGGTGCGCAGTCCCATTCCTTTTAATAACAACAGCTGTTCAAAATCCTGAGGCTGTTTTTCATGTGTCAGCCATAGCATCGCCCCAAGCCGTTTCAGGTTAACATCTTCAGCACGAACATCATGATGGCCGGGCATTACGAGATGATTTATTTCGCGAACCACCTTATCCGGATGTTCCCGACTGATTTCAAGCGTCGTGATCCTGGTAGTAACAGCCGCTTTGTTCGTGAGGTCCAATATTTTGCCTTGATTTTCCCCGTAAATAAAGGTGTGTGGCGCATCCACAAAAGATTTCAAATTTTCAGAATGCCAATGGTAGCGGCGCGCGGTCTTACTATCAGCGTTCATTCCCTGTTGGATCACGGCCCATTCGCCGGAAGCCGATACGATAAAACTGTGCATATAAAGCTGGAATCCATCCTGAACTGCAGTATTATCAACCTTTGCGGTAAGCCGACTGTGATTACCAAGCAGCCGACCATCGAGTCCCGTCCGGTCGCCCACCAAAAGCAACTCGTTCGGCGTTTGCAGCGAGTGTTTTCCTTTTCCGCCGCAGATATAAATGCCGAGTTCTTTTGAATGTGGGTTCACCGCTTTCTTCAGCGCGCCAAGTACCGACGTAGTAATTCCCGATGAATGCCAGTCCATTCCCATCACGGCGCCGAAGCTTTGGAACCAGAACGGATTGCTTAGCTTAGAAACGACTTCGGCAGACGAAAAATCAGACGCTATGGTCTCGACGATCGCTAGCCCGAGTTTACACATCCTTTCGGCAAGCCATGGCGGAACATTTCCGTAATGTAGGGGTAAATCAGCCGATCCTGAGCGTTTCATTGAGTAACTTTTAAGCCGCTAAATGTAATCAAACCCATACTCGCCCACCACTATTTATTGTGAATGTTTTCAGAAAAGTGGCGAATATAAACGGAACGCCTGCAAGTGGTTGTGGAGGATTTTCTGAAAATACATATCTTTACCTCCAAATCTTCGCCCAATGATAGCTGCCACTACAAACCTCGAGACAGAACTCGAAAACTACTTCAACACATTTCGGAAAAATATTATCGGCATCAACCAGCTGTTCGACTCGCCCTTTGGTAGTAAAAACATCGTTTACACCGATTGGACGGCTAGCGGAAGACTTTACCGTCCCATCGAAGAGAACCTTCTAAATAACTTCGCGCCATTTGTTGCGAACACCCATACCGAAACGACAGTTACCGGAACGGCGATGACGATGGCCTATCATAAAGCACGACAAATTATTAAACAACACGTTAATGCTTCGCCCGACGATATTCTAATCACCGATGGAACCGGAATGACGGGCGTAGTCAATAAATTCCAGCGTATTCTTGGACTGCGTGTACCCGAAAATCTGCGGCAGTTTACCAAAATTCCGCTTGAAAATCGGCCTGTGGTTTTTGTTTCGCACATGGAACATCATTCAAATCAGACCTCGTGGCTCGAAACTATCGCCGACGTGGAAGTCATTCCTGCTTGTGAAAAAGGATTGTTTTGCCTTGATAATTTTCAGAGGATCGTTGAAAGTTATAAGGATCGCCCAATCAAAATTGCCTCGATTACTTCGTGTTCAAATGTCACCGGAATTAAGACGCCTTACCACGCAGCAGCACGCATTATGCACCGGAACAACGGTGTCTGTTTTGTCGATTTTGCCTGTTCAGGTCCGTATGTAAATATCGATATGCATCCTGAAGATTCGGAATCGTATCTTGATGCCATTTTCTTTTCTCCTCATAAATTCCTTGGCGGACCCGGAACATCGGGAATCCTGGTTTTTAATAAAAAGTTGTATAACAATATGATCCCCGACAATCCGGGTGGCGGAACCGTAAGCTGGACAAATCCGTGGGGCGAACATAAATACGTTGATAATATTGAAGACCGTGAAGATGGTGGAACGCCTGGGTTTTTGCAGGTGATCAAGACGGCGCTCGCCATCCAGCTTAAGGATAAGATGGATGTGGCCAAGATACTGAAGCGTGAGCACGAGATAGTGACTTACGTCTTTTCGGAACTGTCTCAAATCCCGAACCTGACAATTCTGGCAGGACAGCATCAAGACCGATTGGCTGTCATTTCTTTTTATATAGATGAACTCCACTTTAATCTTGGCGTGAAATTGCTGAACGACCGTTTCGGAATCCAGACACGCGGTGGTTGCAGTTGCGCCGGAACCTACGGACACTACCTGCTGCATGTCGACCAGGAGCGGTCGCATTTCCTGACCGACAGGATTTCATGTGGCGAGCTTCAGGAAAAGCCGGGATGGATCCGGATGTCCTTTCATCCAACCACAACCAATGAAGAAGTGAGGTTTGTATGCAAAAGCATCGTTGAACTTTCGCAGCATCATCTTGAATGGGCAAAAGAGTATACCTACAACAAGTCGACAAACGAATACACGCACATCAGTAATCCCGCAACTGAAAAGCGACTCGTGGAGAAGTGGTTTACGATGTAGCCTTTTTCTTTTTGTGCTTCCACCGTTTGTGTGTCCAGAGATAAAACTCGGGCGCCTCATGAATTTGCTGCTCGACGACTTTCAGAAACATATCGGTGATTCCGTAGTTGGGAACCTCCCGGGGATTATCCACTATTTCCTCAAAAGTAGCTTCGTAGAATCCGCGCTTCACTTTCTTTACACGCAAGAAAACAACGTTCATATCAAATCGCTTCGCAAGCATTTCGGCTCCTGTATGAACAGGCGTCCGGATTCCCATAAAATTTGCCCAATGATAGGCTTTGGAAGCCTTCGGCGACTGATCGCTCGCAAACCCGTACACACCTCGTACTCCTTTTTGTTCATTTTCCTGAATTGTCGGTATAGTTTCCTTAGTTGTGATCAGGTTGGCTTTAAATCTTGAGCGGATGTCACGAACAAGTTTATCAAAATGTATATTTGCAATCCGCTTATAAATCGCATAGCCGTTAAAGGTAATGTGCTGGTTCATTGAGATTACCCATTCATAGCTGGCGTAGTGCCCACAAAGCAGCGCGATGCTTTTCTGCCTTTTTTCCAGGTTGGTATAGAGTTCGAGGTTTGTAAACCTAAAGCGACGGCTCATTTCGTTTTCGGATATCGTCATCGTTTTTATCATCTCCAGGAACATATCGCATAAATGATGATAGGATTTTTTTTCGATTATAAGCCTCTCTTTCGGGGTCAGGTGCGGAAGTGCGAGAGCAAGGTTGTTGCGGACGGTAGCTCTTCGGTAGCGGATGATATAATAGACAAGAATGTAGGCGCAATCGGAAAAAACATACAAGATTCGGAAGGGCAACATCGACACGCACCACAACAACGGATACATGACAAGGAAGAGAAGATATTGCATTCGATTTTTTTGCAAAGATACATTATATAGCGAAATTCGGCGTTCACGTTAACAATGCTAGTAAACTATTTTTAACTTTACAGAGCCTAACAACAATTTAATGAACCCCATTCTGATCATTATCATCGGAGTAACCGCCGTTATAAGTTTTAAAGGTTTCAGCGACCTATCTTTTTTTAGAAAATATGAATTCCACGTTGGCAGCATCCGGGCCGGCGAACAGATTAGAATGTTTTCATCGGGCTTTTTACACGCTGATATTGGCCATCTGGCGTTTAACATGCTAACGTTGTATTTTTTCGCGCCGGTGGTAATCAATCATCTTGGTGCTGGTTCCTTTGCCTTAATTTATATCGGAAGCCTGCTCTTTGGAAGCCTGCTTACACTGCTTTTTCACAAGGATGAATACAGTTATCGTGCGATTGGCGCTTCAGGAGCGGTGACCGGCGTATTATATTCTGCAATTCTTCTTGAACCTCAGATGAGCCTTTACATGTTTTTTATCCCGATTCCCATTCCAGCAGCAGTTTTCGGGATTGGGTATCTGCTGTATTCCATCTACGGAATGAAATCACGCCGCGATAATATTGGCCACACGGCACACTTTGGAGGTGCGATCGGCGGCTACGCGATCACGCTGATGAAACAGCCGCAGATGTTTGTTGACAATACCTTCATGGTGATCGTTCTTGCCATACCAATTTTCATTTTATTTGTCATGTCAAAAATGGGAAAATTATAATGGCATAACATTTGGGAAGCGCCACCCGTAACTTAAAACCAAGACAATGAAAACCAAATTTTACAATCAGAAAACGCCTTTCTTTAAAGGCTTGGCATTAGCCGCACTCACGCTTTTGTTCGCAGCGGGCGCAACGGCACAGGAAATGAAGCCGATGCCGTTTATCAATGTTTCCGGCGAAGGAAAAGTCAAAGTCACTCCCGATCAGGCAACAATATCGGTAACGGTTGAGACAAAAGGCAACAACGCTGCCGATGTAAAGAAGCAGAATGACGCTGCGGTCGAAAAGGTGGTCCAGTTCCTTAAAAAGAATTTGCCGAAAGAGGATGTACAAACACAGCGTGTAGCTTTAAATCCTCAGTATGACTACGATAAAAAGAAGTACAATTATATGGCTTCTCAAACTATCGAAATCCTGTTAAAAAACCTTGACAGATACGACATGATAATGGCGGGTTTGATTGATTCAGGAATCAACAGAATAAATAAAGTGGAATTCCAGTCATCAAAGCTCGAGATGCATCAGTCTGAAGCCCGCAAGCTCGCGATTAAGGATGCGAAAGCAAAAGCCGAAGATTACGTATCGGTGCTTGGTCAACGAGTAGGCAAGGCATTTACAATCAACGATAACACTCAGGTTTATTATCCACAGCCGATGTACATGGCAGAGATGAAAGCCAACGCTGCCGATGGAGGCGAAGTCCGCGAAACGGTTGCAATTGGTGAAATAAACATCACGGCTAACGTAACAGCAAGTTTTGTATTAGAATAAGGCATCCGACAAGAAAAAGAGTATACTACTATTGTTTTTCAAATGTCTTAATGATATTTAATTGAACGAAGATCCCGGCTGATGCTGGGTTTTTTGCTTCCAAGTAGAAGCAGGATTATCTGCGATGATCCTCAAAGGAGAGGATCATCAAGCCTTAAAACAAAAAAAGCAATCAAGTAGAACTTGTTGCTTTTTCTTTATTTAAGTCTTGTGGGGAGAGCAGGATTATCTGCGATGATCCTCAAAGGGGAGGATCATCAAGCCTTAAAACAAAAAAAGCAATCAAGTAGAACTTGTTGCTTTTTCTTTATTTAAGTCTTGTGGGGAGAGCAGGATTCGAACCTGCGAAGTTCTCACAGCAGATTTACAGTCTGCCCTCGTTGGCCGCTTGAGTATCTCCCCAAAGCCACAGCATTATCGCTATTGCGGGGCAAATATAACAACAGTTTCGGGCTTTGCAAATAAATAATTGAGCATTTTTCGTTTAAAAATATAACCCGTTGTTCCTGAACTCCATAAAAAAAATCCCCAACGAGTGGGGATTTTGTTTTTATACTTAAATCGGTAGTTAACCTAAAAATTCCTTGAGTTTTTTTCGAAGCGCTTCGCCTTTCAGATCCTGTGCGATGATAAGGCCTTTTTCGTTTAAGATGAACATCTTTGGAATTTCCTTTACATTGTACATCACCGCAATCGGATCATTCCAAAATTTCAAATTTGAGACTTGGGTCCACGCAAGTTTGTCTTTTGCAATGGCTTCTTTCCATTTGTCGGCACCGTTTGGCTGATCAAGCGAGACACCGATGATGTTCAAACCCTTTGGGTGAAACTCGTTATAGACTGCAACAAGTTCGGGATTTGCGGCACGGCATGGGCCACACCACGACGCCCAGAAATCGATAATTGTAAGTTTACCCATCGACTGATGAAGTGAAACTGTTTTTCCGTCTGGTCCCGGAGCCGAGAATTGAGGTGCAGGCTTACCTACGCCAACACGTTTTACTTCCCTAAGTTTTTTTTCGATCTCCTTTGCCGCCTTAGTGTCTTTCACAGATTTGTCAAGGCCGTTGTACAAGGCCTGGATTTGCTTCAGATCAGGTTGTGGCGCCCGGAACATGTTGTTAATCAAAACTGCGGATATGAAGGCTTTCGGATGCGATTTCACGTAATCAAGAGTTGCCTGCTGCATCTCTTTGTCTATTACTTCAAATTCTTTGCGCAGCTTGTTAAACATCACGGTATCCTGTGTCTGGCGCGCCTGGGCAATCTCTGCTTCACGGCTTTTCTGCAACGCGATCATTTTGTCACGTATTTTTGAAGCGATATCGTTGAACACCATCAACTGTTCATTGTTATAAGTGCCGCTGATCTTGCTCTCCGACACGGTGTCTTTGTTAATGTCGATATTGATCTCGCCATTTTCAACTATGAGGTAGGGTCTCGCGACTTCGTCTTCAATGGTAAGTGAATGTACGGACGGCTCCAGAATTGTCCCTGTAAAACTAAATTTACCGTTTTCGATCTTCACGGTGTCAACGGCAACAATCCCCAAGGAATCGTCTTGCCTTTGCAGTATGATATTCTTTCCATCAGAACCTTTGACCGTACCTGTAAGTACAAACTCATCCTTTCCGGCCTTGTTACATGAAATTAAAATTGCCGGCAAAGCCAAAGCAAGAAAAAGTTTTTTCATTTAGAAAATTATTTAATTAGCGATTGCAAAAGTATCTAAAAATAAATGCTGACGATATATCGGCTACTTAATTTTTTGTTATTGTTACTTTGATTCTGAAGGGCATGAAAAACTTGTAAGCAGAACATTGGTGCTCCGTATTCCACTCACACCTTTCTCGACATTTATAAAGTTATGGATTCCGCGCGCCTTTAGGATCGACCCCATGATCACCGATCGGTAACCGCCCGCGCAGTGCAGATAGAAAGACCTCGTGGGAACCTGATCAAACTGTTGATTTATCGTATCCAAAGGAAGATTGATTGCATGGGCTACGTGTTCTGCTTCGAATTCACCGGGCTTACGCGCATCTACAACGATACTTTGCTGGTTCAATTCACTTGCAAATTGTTCTGGCGAAATGCAAGCCATCGTGTCGGTTTCTCTTCCAGATTCGGTCCACGAGTCGATTCCGCCGTCGAGATAACCGAGCACATTGTCAAATCCCACGCGCGCGAGCCTCATGATCGCTTCTTGCTCACGTCCTTCGGGAGTAATCAGCAACAGCGGCTGTTTGACGTTCATGACCAAAGCGCCAACCCACGGAGCAAAATTTCCCTGGATTCCGATGAAAATGGACTTCGGAATATGTCCCTTTACAAAGTCATTTTCATGTCTTACATCAAGTATTATTGCATCAGTGTCGTTAGCGAGTGCTTCAAATTCGGCAGGCGAAAGCTTTTTGTTGCTCTTCTGAATTACCGAATCCAGACTTTCATATCCTTTTATATTCATCAGTACGTTCTGCGGAAAATATGCAGGCGGCGCACCAAGTCCGTTAAGCAGTTCTTTTATGAATTCCTCTTTGGTCATATCAGCACGAAGTGCATAATTTGTACGCTTTTGGTTTCCTAACGTATCCGTTGTTTCCTTGCTCATGTTTTTACCGCACGCGCTTCCGGCACCATGGCTCGGGAATACAATAAGATCGTCACCAAGTGGCATAATCTTGTTCCGCAACGAGTCGTATAAATAGGAGGCAAGAAGTTCCTGAGTAAGATCGGAAGCCATTTCCTGGGCAAGATCCGGCCGGCCTACATCACCTATAAACAACGTATCGCCGGTAATAATTCCGTATGGGCTGCCGTTTTCGTCGATCAGTAGATAACATGTACTTTCCATAGTATGGCCGGGCGTATGAATAGCCTTCACTGTGTAGCGTCCAACATTAAACTCTTGTCCGTCAGCAGCAATTATCGCATCAAACTCGGGTTTAGCTGTTGATCCGTATACGATCTCGCCACCCGTTTTTTTTGCTAAATCCAGATGTCCGGACACGAAATCGGCGTGGAAATGTGTCTCGAAGATGTACTTTATCTTTGCGCCGTCTTTTGTGGCTTTGTCAAGGTACGGCTGTACTTCACGCAATGGGTCGAAGATCGCCGCCTGGCCATCGCTCTCAAGATAATAAGCCGCCTGCGCGATGCACCCGGTATAGATTTGTTCGATTTTCATTTTGCAGAATTTAGAAGGTGTAAAAGTAGGAATAAAAACAGAATAGCGGTTTGCCACGACTCGGGCAATTTGCGAACTGGCGAAGCAATTAATGAAATAAATAGAATAGGAGTAGGCTTTGCCAAAATTGACGTTTTTCTTTTAAGCGGTGCTATTTACGATTTTTATTCCTGGACGGGTGGCAAAACGCGTGGTCTAACTTTTAACGAAACATTAGTAAAGCGTTTGGAAAGCTGCGCCCGATTAAATGCTAATTTTAAAAAATGATGGAAAATGCGCGTAGAAAAGGTTTCTTGTTCAGGCAGTATCAGCCACCGTTTCTTTCCCCGTTCGACAAGCTGTTTGATATTTTCAAAGAACTGATCACCCATACTTCAGGCGACCTTGATGAGGCAATTGATTGGCTGCGGGAATTGGACAAGGAGTATGAGCTGACCGATGCGAACTATACTATTGATGATTTTGTTGAAGACCTCAAGAAACGAGGTTATATCCGTGATGAAATAAAAGACGACGGCTCGGCCGGACTTGGGATTACAGCCAAGACCGAACGCGCTATCCGCCAGCAGGCACTTGATCAGATTTTCGGCAACATTCAGCGTAGTGGCGCCGGCAATCATCGTACAAAACACGTCGGAAACGGAGACGAACACACGGGTGAGTTCCGCGAATTTAATTTTGGCGACTCGCTCGAACGCATTGCCTTGACCGAGAGCCTTCGTAATGCCCAAATCAATAACGGTATCGACAGTTTCCGTTTAACCGAAAACGATCTTGTTGTTGAACAAACGCAGTACAAGGCGCAGATGAGCACGGTGTTGATGATCGACATCAGCCACAGCATGATTTTATATGGCGAGGACCGGATCACGCCTGCAAAAAAGGTTGCAATGGCTTTAGCGGAGTTAATCACAACGCGTTATCCGAAAGACACGCTCGATATTTTGGTATTCGGAAATGATGCGTGGCCAATCCAGATAAAGGATTTACCCTATCTGAAAGTGGGCCCTTATCACACAAATACTGTCGCTGGCCTTCAGCTTGCGATGGATCTGCTGCGAAGAAAACGAAATACAAACAAGCAGATTTTCATGATCACCGACGGAAAACCAAGCTGCGTCCGCGAACGGGATGGAACGTACTATATGAACAGTAATGGGCTCGATGAATATATCGTCGATAAATGTTACAATCAGGCGCAACAGGCCCGGAAGCTGCACATTCCCATCACCACATTTATGATTGCTCAGGATCCGTACCTGCAAAAATTTGTCAACAGATTTACCGAAGCAAACCAAGGCAAAGCATTTTATACCGGAATTAAAGGCCTGGGCGAAATGATTTTTGAAGATTATGAAACAAACAGAAAAAAACGAATTAAATAATATGAAGCCAATCCAGCTTTCCATTGCTATCTTTTTGTCTAAAATATTTTTTTGCACCAACCGTAAAAGGCTTCGTCCCGTCGCCATCCCGGCAGGGCAAAAAATACATTTTCCCAAAAAAGGATAACCATTTCAATCTGGGCTATTGCCCGCTCTAATGAAGATCGAACCAATGAACATAGAAAAAATAGAAACAGTAGGCGAACTGGTCAGGTCGGGCTACAAAAGCAAGTCGATCAAGGATGAGCTTCGCGACAACCTGCGCGACAGGATCAAATCGGGAATGCCAACATTTGAAGGCGTTCACGGATTTGAAAATACAGTCGTCCCCGAGCTCGAACGCGCGATCCTGTCACGCCACAACATCAACCTGTTGGGCTTACGCGGACAAGCAAAAACACGCCTTGCGCGGTTAATGGTGAACTTGCTCGATGAATGGATTCCCGTTGTCACAGGCTCGGAGATCAATGACGACCCGCTAAATCCGCTATCGCGTTACGCAAAAAGCCTGATCGATGTCCAGGGCGATGAAACGCCAATATCATGGATTCACCGTAATGAACGTTTCTTTGAAAAACTCGCAACGCCAGACGTTACCGTAGCCGATCTTATTGGCGACGTCGACCCTATAAAAGCCGCAAACTTAAAACTATCATACGCCGATGACCGGGTAATTCATTACGGGATGATTCCACGTGCCAACAGATCGATATTTGTTATCAATGAATTACCTGATCTTCAGGCGCGTATTCAGGTTGCGCTCTTTAATATTTTACAGGAAGGCGACATCCAGATTCGCGGTTTTAAATTGAGGCTTCCGCTGGATATGCAGTTCGTTTTTACCGCAAACCCTGAGGATTATACCAACCGCGGAAGCATTGTGACCCCACTAAAGGACAGGATAGGTTCGCAAATTCTGACGCATTATCCTGAAACGATTAAAATTGCAAGAACAATCACTGAACAGGAAGCGCGGCTTGATGAACGCCAGAAAGAGGTCGTACATGTTCCGTCTCTTGCGAAAGATCTACTCGAACAGATTAGTTTCGAAGCACGTGAAAGCGAATATATCGACAGTAAAAGCGGCGTCAGCGCAAGAATGAGTATCACTGCATACGAAAACCTGTTAAGCACGGCCGAAAGACGCGCATTAAAATCGGGTGCCACACACACGAATGTGCGACTCAGTGATTTTATGGGAATTATCCCAGCAATTACAGGCAAAGTAGAATTAGTTTATGAAGGGGAGCAGGAAGGTGCCGCGATTGTTGCGCAAAGCCTGATTGATGATGCAGTCAAATCCATGTTTCCAGGCTACTTTCCGAAAATTGAAAAGCTCGAGCGCCAGGACGATTCCAATCCGTACAAAGAGTTAATTGACTGGTTTTTTACCGAAAGTGGATTCGAACTTCTCGACGACGCAACCGATGAAGAATATCGCAAACAACTGGATGCAGTTCCGCCACTCGACAAATTAGTTAGAAAATACCAGCCGGAAGTTTCTCCCGATGATATTTATTTTATGAAAGAATTCGTGCTTTGGGGACTTGTGGAATTCAACAAGCTCAGTAAAGACCGCTTTGTCGAAGGATACCAATTTAAGGATTTGTACGGCAGCTATATCAGCAAACTGTAATCCGGAATTAATTTGTAAAAAAAAAAGCGCCTCGATTGGCGCTTTTTCATTTAATCCTGATTGCTGACTTTCCGATAAGGAAATGCGTTGAAGATATGTCGTTTAGCAAAGCGGCCCGGAGAATCCGCGTTTACCATTTTTATATAAGTCGCTTTTGGAACACTGATGTATTCGTAGCTGCTACCATTCGAAAAGGTGACGTGCAACCGTACATTTTCGTATTTATAATCCACAATTGTAGCTGTAGCAATAGTTTCATTGTATTCAGCCTGTCCGTTTTTAATCGTTTCAGGGTTAATGCTGACCAAGAAATGATACGCTTCAATAACTTCCTGGCTTTTCTTTTCGGCCGCAGCCAAACCTTCAGGATCGTTCTGAAACTTGTCGGGATGGCATTCCTTCATCGAATTCCTGTAAATCGTTTTCAAATCTTTCAACTCAGCTGTCTTATCAACGTTTAACAGCGTACGGTATTCATTAATTTTCTTCATATGTGGTAATCAAGCCGGATGCGCTCCGGAATTTTTTGCAAAAGTACAGCTTTTATCTACGCATAAAAAAACTTTTCCGCACACTTTAACATTCTGAAAATCATTGTTTAGCGTCAGGGACCAAAAAGCACGTTCAATTAATGCTACCTTTGCAGCACTAAAATCTTGAAATGATGAAGAAGACGATTTGTGCATTGCTGATGCTTTGCGCGGTCACGGGTTATAGCCAAGTGGTTATAAATGAACTCGATACCGATACGCCAAGCACTGATGAAAAGGAGTTTATCGAACTGAAATCGGCTACGGCTAATTTTCCGCTTGACGGATATGTTATAGTGATGTTTAATGGATCGGCGACATCGAGTACCGGTAACCGAAGCTACTATGCGATTGATCTTGATGGATATTCTACCGATGTAAACGGACTGATTCTTATTGGAAACGAGCTGGTTTCGCCTGTTCCGGAAAAGTTTTTCCCATCGAGCATCATCCAAAACGGCGCAGATGCAATCGGTTTATATCTTGGAAACTCGACTGATTTCCCCGACCAAACCATGGCAACTACCACCAATTTAGTCGATGCTTTGGCATTCGACACGAGCGATCCCGATGCTACCGAACTGTTGAGCTTACTTGGGCTTTCGGTACAGATCAATGAAAATGAGAACAGCCTCGGCACTACACAGTCTATTCAGCGTAAGCCCGACGGAACTTACGAGGTAAAAGCACCGACTCCTGGAGCAAACAACGACGGCAGCGGAATCCAATTTACAGGTGTTTCAATTTCAACCACGGCCACGACCTTAAACGAAGGCGATGCGTTTAGTGTTACTTTTACTACCGAGAGCACGCTTACATCCGACCTATCTTTTAATTTCTCGTTAAATAGCGGTGGTTTCAACTCTGCCGATTTCGCAGGAAATCTGAACGTTTTCATTCCTGCGGGTTCAAGCACATATACAACGAGTGTTGCCCTTGTTGATGACGCAGCTGATGAAGGTGACGAGCTTCTAAAGATCCGGTTCGGAACCCTTCCAACAGGGTACAACAGGTTAAATGATAATATCGAGATTCGGATAATTGATAACGATTTCACTGTCGCATCCTGGGGAACGCCCTTGAATCCGACTTACGGAATCGTTGAGCCTCAAATTCCGACTGATTATTACGCTACATTAGAAGGCAAGGCTGGCGCCGAGCTGAAGCAGGCGTTGCAGGATATTATTGCCAATCCGGCAGTTGTTCGGGAACACAATTATGGTGATGTTACCGATATTCTGTACGAAGCAGATCAGAATCCTGCAAACAGTAACCAGGTTTGGCTAATGTATGTAGAGCAGGGAAGGGCCAAGTATAAATTTCAGAGCACCGCAAGCAACATTGGTTCGTGGAACCGCGAACATATTTATCCGCAATCGCGCGGCGGATTTGCCGAAGGAACCGATTCGACGCCCGATGGAATCAACGTGTACCTCCCAACGGATGCCGATGATATTTTAGCCGGTCATGCCGATGCGCATCACATTCGTGCTGAAGATGGCCCTGAAAATTCACTTCGCAGCAACCGCGATTATGGAAGCGACTACAACGGTCCGGCCGGAAATCAGGGAAGCTGGAAAGGCGATGTGGCCCGAAGCGCGTTTTACATGGCCGTTCGCTATAATGCGTTGAGCGTCGTAAATGGGAATCCGCCCGATACTACGGTTGGCCAATTAGGTGACCTTGCGTCGTTCCTGACATGGAACCATAGCGATCCTGCTGACGATTTTGAAATGAACCGGAACAATATCATTTACACGTGGCAGTATAACCGCAACCCGTTCATTGATTATCCGGATCTTGCCGATTACATCTGGGGTGAAAATGTTGGGCAAGAATGGCACGCGAATCTTTCGACTGGCGTGCAAGAACGTTTACAGGTTTCGATCTATCCAAATCCAGCAACATCAAGCTTTACCGTTTCCGGAATTGACGGCGAGGGAAAACTGACCTTATATTCAATTTCCGGTGTCCGGTTGCTAGAGCAGCCTGTTCGTAATGACACACCGGTTAATGTAGGTGTATCAGCCGGAATTTACTTTGCAAAAATTGTATACAACGGCGGTTCAATCATAAAGAAGCTGATCATAAAATAAGAAAAATCCCGGTAGCACCGGGATTTTTTGTTTTACATCGTCAAGGCGACGAATACCGCGTTGGTGTTTTTTTTATCATGCGCGACTTCAAACGCTTTATTGATTTGGTCGAGCGGGAAACGGTGCGTAATCAGTTTCTTTGCGTTCAGTTTTCCCTTCGCAAGTAATTCCAGGCACATCTGCATTTCAGGGTAAATTCCCCAATACGAAAAACTTGCACTCGGAATAATTTGTATCTCCGACATCTGGATGCGCTGCCATTCGAGTCCGATTGTCGTAATTCCTTCGTCGAAGCCGCCTACAATTACAAGTTTTCCTCCACGCCGTGTGAACTTCGAAGCCTGCGGCAGTGTATCCGGCATAGATTCGCCGCCGGCACACTCAAACGTGATGTCAACGCCGCGTCCGCCGGTAAATTCCATCACCTTCCGGAAAGCATCTTCTTTTGACGAGTCTACCGTTACGTCGGCGCCAAGCTCTTTTGCCAGCTTTAGTGACGAACCGACTATATCAGTAATCAGCACATCGGCGCCACACGCTTTTGCAAGTTGAAGCTGTCCAAGCCCGATCGGGCCAGCGCCTATAACGGCAACTTTATCGTTTATTTTTATTCCGCTGAGTTGAATTGCATGCATTCCGACAGAAAAAGTGTCGAGCAATGTCGCTTCTTCATAACTGACATTATCGGGAAGTTTGTAGAATTTCTTGGATGGTCCGGCAACATAATACGCAAAAGCCTGCGATACCGTTTCCATTCGCACATCATAAAGATGCGGGCAAAGATTATAGTTTTGGGCGCGGCACCATTCGCACGTGTCGTCGCCGAGCACGGTTTCTATTACCACACGATCACCGGGCTTAACGTTTGTCACGGCCTGGCCAACTTCAACAACTTCGCCCGAAAGTTCGTGACCCATGATTCGGCACTCCAGGTGTGGATCTTCTTTCTTCCAATGACGAAGGTCGGTGCCACAAATTCCGGCGACCTTCACTCGGGCTAGCACCCAATCGGGTTTTTGAAGTTTCGGCAGATGTACTTCAGTGACTTCAAAAGTTCCTTCAGCAGTTTTAATTGCGGCTTTCATTGTATCTTCCATGGCATGTTCTTCTTTTTAGACAGTCATTCCTAAATTAAACACTCGAGAGATCGGCCTCGTTGCAGGATTAATACATTCTGTTGTATAATATTTAGCGGAGAACTTCTATCTTTTGGTATAGCTATTTCGCTTGAAGATTGAGTATTATAGACAAAAGAATTTAAGGCCCATGTACGGCAGTTATTACAACCTAATTCTCAAATTTCTGCAAAAGAGTTGAAACAGTTAGAAAAGCTTACAGAATAATTCTTAGGAAGTTTAAGTTATGGCATGACTCCAATTAAGGGAAAGTTCTTGCATCCACATGTTCAAGTAGAAGGATTGGGCAGCAAAGTGAGTGGTAGGCATATTTGGTTAGAGTAAATCAAAAAGATAAAATGGATCATACTTTATTAGTTAGATTTTTAGAATCATTTTTCAATTTGTTTAATGCGAAAATTGAAAAGTATGAAATTATTAGCCAGGCATTATTCGGAACGGTAGGATGGGTGGCAGAGGAAGACAGTCAAGATTTTGTGTTGAAAGATCATATTGAACCATCATTATTGGAACTAATGAAATTATTGTGCGATTTCATTTATGAAAGGAAATTTATTAGCGGAGATAGGATCAATGTCTCTGAAAATGATTTAGTTTCTCAACTTCAAAGTGTAGGGTGGACAAAAGGCAAGGCAGAAGAAGCTATTGATGGACTCTGTGATTTGGCAATAAAAATGTTAGATGACGGCGAGGAAACTGATTCATTCTTTATTCATTTTTGAAGACTTGGAATTAATCCAGTTTGAATTTAATGGTTTAGGTTTATCAAGTGCCGTTAGCTTATAAAGAACGCTCGTTTAATCAGACGTTGGTCTAACAACTATATTGAAAGTTGTAGGATAACTTGAAGAAAGCTAGTAATCCAAGGAATTTGTGACAATAGATGAAACTAAGGGATCTTAAATTCTTTTATAAACTTGGTAAAGCTTTCAAGATATTTTTAGTTCTGAAGAAAACTAAAGCGAATGCTGCAATTGGAGTTTGCGCAATAATAGACAAAGCCTACAATAATAGACAATTGCAGATGATGGGCTCTAAATTCATCATAAATGGATTGAACTAGAGCAAGATTGCTAATGACGATTGTTTTGTCATCATCCTATCACTACCTCTTTACGTAATTGACAACCTTTGACACAAATAATATCAAAATTGCACAAATCAAATGTAAATAAAAATTTCGTTGAACGTTACAATAGGCTATAAAACAAGCATCTAACGAGGAATAACTGTGAGCTATGTTGATCGAGTATGTCTAGTTACTTTCCGATGCAGAAATTTGCAAAGATATTCCCGAGCAGTTCATCGTTGGTGACTTGCCCTGTGATCATTCCGAAATGATACAACGCTTCTTTAATATCGATCGCCATAAGATCGCTTGAAAGGTTCGTTTGGAGCCCGTGTTTGACTTTTTGTATTTCCTCGAGTGCTTTCAGAAGCGAATCATAATGCCGTGTGTTCGTAACAATCGTCTCATTATTTCTTAGCGCGCCGGTGTTTACGTATGAAAGCAGTCGATTTTTCAGATCCTCGATTCCGCGTAGTTCTTTGGCCGAAAGGAATAACATCGACGAGAGGTTGCGGTTGAGATTTTCTAATTCCGTTGCAATATTTTCCTGTTCGGACGCTGTTATTTTATCTGATTTGTTAATTACCATCAACAACGGTTTCAATGGGAACTGGTTGATGATTTTCTCAAGTTCAACCGACACCTGTTGCAGCTTATTGTTAACCGTTAACTGTAAACCGTCGACTAAGTAGACCACAACCTGTGCCTGTTCCATTTTCTCGAAGGTCTTCCTGATTCCGATGCTTTCAACAACATCCTGCGTATCACGGATGCCGGCGGTGTCGATGAACCGAAAGCCTATTCCGCTGATCACAAGCTCGTCTTCAATTGTGTCGCGTGTGGTTCCGGCAATATCCGAAACTATGGCCCGCTCTTCGTTCAGCAGTGCATTTAGTAAAGTCGACTTTCCCACATTCGGCTCTCCCACGATCGCTACGGGGATTCCGTTTTTTATAACATTGCCAACCGCAAATGAGTCGATAAGCCGTTTTAAAACAAACTCAATCCGGTTCAGAAGTTCGTAGAACTGCGTCCGATCGGCAAATTCGACATCTTCTTCGGCGAAATCTAATTCTAATTCAATTAATGAGGCAAAATTTAAAAGCTCAGTCCGAAGTTGTGCAATCTCGTTACTGAAGCCGCCACGCATTTGCTGCATGGCTATTTGATGGGACGCTTCATTATCCGACGCAATCAAGTCGGCCACGGCTTCAGCCTGCGACAGATCCAGTTTGCCATTTAGAAACGCGCGTAATGTAAATTCCCCGGGATTGGCAGTACGGCAGCCTTTGCGCAACAACAATTGGATAATTTGCTGCTGTATGAACGTCGAGCCATGGCATGAAATCTCGATTGTATTTTCGCCTGTGTATGAATTCGGACCTTTGAAGATCGATAGCAGTACCTCGTCAAGTACTTTATTTCCATCAACGACCTGGCCAAGGTGTAGCGTGTGCGATTTCTGTTGTCGAATATCTTTATCCTTCACCGACTTAAATACCGAAGCACCTATTTCAATCGCATCTGCGCCCGATATGCGGATCACAGCAATTGCCCCCGCGCCCGCAGGTGTTGCCAATGCTACAATAGAATCGTTGGGAATCATCTTAAAATTTTCGACAAAAGTACGCAATTTATAAGGGTGTCATTAAGTTGGTTAACAACACAGGTACGTTAAAAAAAGGAAAAAATAATTAAGACAATTTCCCAACCGATAATTCTTTGTGTAACTTTAGCTGGCATCTTTATATGAAATAATCAACATGAAGAAAATTTTATTTCCGACCGACTTCTCCGAAACTTCGAAAAACGCGTTCATTTATGCGCTTCATCTGGCGAAGAATTTGGATGCCGAAGTCATTACGCTGCATGTTTATACGTTGCCTGCGGTCGACTACATAGATGTTCCTGCATACTTGATGGAAATTTACGATACGGTCGAACTCAGCAATTTTGAAAACTACAAAGATGAAATTCCGGCGCTGCGAAAGATCGCTGAGGAAAACGGGATGGGCGATATTAAAATCAGCAATACGCTGATGAACGGTGACCTGGTAAGCACGGTGTTGCACATGGTGAAAGAATCGAACATCGAGTACATCGTGATGGGCACGAAAGGTGCAACGGGATTAAAAGAAACTTTTTTGGGGACGTCTACCGGAAACATAATGACCAAGACCAAAGCCTGCGTAATTGGTATTCCTGAGAGCTCAAAATATACGCCGATAAAGAAAATCGTATTTACCACGCGCTTTCGTGAAAAAGATCTTGCCGGACTCAAGCGGCTTCTGATGATTGCCAAAGGATTCGAAGCGCATGTTGATTGTCTTTATGTAAAGACGCACGGTTCAGACGTAAAAGATGTGGTCATTGCTGATTGGAAGCATCTTTTTAAGAATGAAGACATGAGCATCCATATACTTGAAAGCGATGATGTTGAAGGCACGATCCTGCGCTTTATCTCCGAACACAATACCCAATTGCTTGCGCTTCACAGCCACAAACGCGGCTTTTTCGAAGGCCTGTTTCACCACAGCCTGACCCAAAAGCTCGCGTTCCACGTCCAGATCCCGCTCATGGCTTTACACGATGAGAATTAAAAGCCGCTGAACAAAAACAGTGGCTCTGGAGCCGCCATTAAATCTAAGGGATTTGCGCAGACGGCAACACCCGGAAGTTTTACCGGCGAACCTATTTGAGCTAAGAAACTGCCCTGAACTTTACCGGTTTTGTAGGTGGTAAAACCAATGCGATGAAGTCCCGTCACTATAGCTTTTGCAGGATTTGAAGTATCGCTTGAAATACGCATCTGTGAGTTGTATTTGCTTCCCGATGGCTGCGCGGGCATGTCTGCGGAGTCGTCGTTGGTCTCAATTGTAGTCCATTTGGCCGGTTTCCTACTCATATGGCTTTTCAGTTGCGCCCTGGTATGAGACTCCACATTATCAGGTTGTAATGATAGCATTTTTTCTTCACACTCCAATACGCAACGGGGTTACCGGCAAAAAAAACCGCGGCTCTTTTGAACCGCGGCTGCTATTTAAAATCAGGTACTTTCTTAATTGTTTAACATGACCGGCATCACCAACATCGTCACATTCTCGCCATCTTCCAGTCCGTCAACTGGTGTTAGGATTCCGGCGCGGTTTGGTAGCGACATTTCGAGCATTATCGAATCCGACTGCAGGTTTGTCAGCATCTCGGTTAGGAACCGTGAATTGAACCCAATTTGCATGTCATCGCCCTGATAGTCACAAGTCAGACGCTCTTCAGCCTTGTTCGAGTAATCAATGTCTTCAGCTGAAATATTGAGTTCTGCGCCAGCGATCTTAAGTCGTATCTGGTGTGTTGTCTTATTTGAAAAGATGGCGACACGTCGGACAGAGTTGAGGAACAATGTGCGGTCGATCATCAATTTATTCGGATTTTCTTTTGGAATGACCGCTTCGTAATTTGGATATTTCCCGTCAATAAGTCGGCACATCAGGATATAGTTGTCGAATGAAAATGTAGCGTTTGAGTCGTTGTATTCAATTCTTACTTCCGCATCCGAAGCGCCTAAAATACTTTTCAGGATGTTCAAAGGCTTTTTTGGCATTATGAAATCAGCTACTTGCGAAGCCCGGACATCGGTGCGTGAATATTTCACCAGCTTGTGTGCATCGGTTGCAACAAACGTCAGTCCTTCCGGTGAAAATTGGAAGAACACTCCCGACATCACCGGACGAAGGTCATCGTTTCCGGCGGCAAAGATCGTTTTGCTTACAGCGGTTGCCAAGACATCTGCAGGAACCAGCGTTGTTGACGGATCATCAAGATTAACCGAGCGTGGAAATTCTTCACCCGGAGCATAGGCCAGCGCATATTTTCCCGAATTAGAACTGATTTCAATGGTACTGTTTTCCTCGACAGTAAACGTTAGCGGTTGTTCAGGAAATGTTTTGAGGATTTCCAGAAGAAGTTTCGCCGGAACCGCCACGCTTCCGGTGCTTGATGAATCAATTTCAAGCGTGGCCGACATTGTGGTTTCAAGGTCGGAAGCCGAAACCGTAAGTGCATTATTGTCTAATTCGAACAGGAAATTATCGAGGATAGGTAAGGTGTTGTTGCTGTTGATGACGCTTCCCAAAACCTGAAGCTGCTTTAGTAAATACGAACTCGATACAATGAATTTCATCTGATTTTTATTTTTTTATTCCGCTGCTACTTCAGCAATGGAAGCGGCATACATTTTACAAATATATCTTAAAGAACTTGAAATCTGCAACTATTTTATCAACATTAGCGGGCATATTTGCGTCTTCTGAGGAACGTGAAAAGCAGTCCGAAAAGCAACAGTATACCAATTGGAAATCCGACAGTTATCAGCTGGGACAGGGTATAGTTTGCGTACACCTTTTCCTGGTCCAAAACAGGCAGGTCGACTTCCTTGCTTCGAATGTTAATAAGTCCGTTGTCATCTAAAAGATAGTTCACGCAATTCATCATGAATTCCTTGTTTGCATACAACGTATTGGTCCATTTGTCAAACCCAAGTTCCAGTGGCTGATAGTTTTTGTCGATTTGGTTACGGATTATGTCGCCGTCGGAAACGACAATCATTTTGTTGTTTTTTCCAACAGGCGCAAACGTTTTTTCGTTAAAAGGCAATACGCGGTTCTCGAACATCGAACGAAAGTTTCCTTCAAGCAGCACTGCCACGGGAATATTTCCTTTTCCGGTAAATTCGGTTTGTTCCGGTCGCTCCTGAACCATATCGAGGCTCACTTCGATCGGCGTTCCAACCGCTTTTGAATACGGCGACGACTGCAACAACACCGTCTTTCTTATGTCATTTTGCAGCACTTCAATGGCGCCTGCAAACTCGAATTTTAACGCATCAAGGTTGTTTACAACAGGATGCGCACTTTCGGTAGGCGGATAAATCATGGGCGAGTAGAACCACGGAAACTGCGTGTATTGTGTTGCACTCCCTTGTTCGCCGGTAGCAAGGGCAATTGGCGTCGACATAATGTCTTTTATTAGCACAGGATTCACGCGTATCCCATACTTAAAGAACATGTCATTCAGGTTCAGGTTTTTTGGAAACGCAAGTGATGTTCCACTTTCGTTATAGAGACTGTCCATTTCCATGCTAACCTGGTCCACGAGCCACAGCGTTTTGCCGCCATTTACGATGAACTGGTCGAGCACAAGCTTTTCCTGGTCAGTGAATTGTTCTGTCGGTTTTGCAATGATGGCAAGATCGTACTTCTTCAAATAGGCGAGGCTCTCGTTGGGTTGTTTAGCAACCGAATCAAGAGTAAATGTTCCGATATAATAGTTATCCCGAACAGAACGGACAAAGTCGGCAATAAACAGATCGGGAAGTTCACCGTTTCCTTTTAACACGGCCACTTTCTTTTCCTTTGCTTTTGAAATCGTGTTGATCGCATTGGCAAAAGCATACTCGAGATGTTGCACCGAACTCACGACTTTCTCAGCGGTTGACGCGCCCATCAGGTTTTTGAGCAACGGCACTTTAACGCTTCGGTCTTTGTAGGTTGCGATTGCCCAAGGAAAAACCACTTCCTGCGTTTGTTTTCCCTGATCGTTCATGGTTACGTTTAACGGTGTGAGTCCGCGTTCCATAAAAGACTGCATAATCGTATCGGCTTCTTCCTCGTTCTCTAACGGATTGATGAACTGGAACCCGATATTTGGATTATATGCTTTAAATTCCTCAAGTATTTGCTGGGTTTCGGTTTGCAGTTTCTTGAATTCACCGGGAAATTCGCCTTCGAGGAAAACGTCCAGTATTAAAGGCTCGTCGACATTCTTGATGATGTTCAGCGACGTCTGCGAAAGCGTATAACGTTTGTCGTTCGTAAGGTCGAAGCGCTCAAAAAACATGCTTCCGAGTATGTTTACCACAATTAGAATAACAATCGTAATTGCCAGATATTTAATGTTTTGTGTCTTTGCTGCTGTCATTACGATTTAAGCGATTTTAATTTGTAAACGGTAAATGATAAGAACAACACGGTAATCGATAGGAAGTAAATAATGTCACGCGTGTCAAGGACGCCACGGCTCATGCTCTTAAAATGGCTGTCCATTCCAAGCGACGAAATCAGATTGCCTGCAGCTGTAATGAATCCGGCAAGGCCTTCAAAGCCATAGTAAAAGAAGAAGCACAGGAATACCGAAACGATAAAAGCTACGATTTGGTTGTCGGATAGGGAAGAGGTGAAAATTCCAATTGCCGAGTACGCCGCAATCAGGAAAAGCAATCCGAAATAGGAACCCATTGTGCTGCCCATGTCGATGTTCCCTTCAGGCAATCCAAGTTTTGAAATAACCAGCACGTAAATCAACGTTGGCAACAGCGCGATAACAATCAACAGCATTGCTCCTATAAATTTACCGTTAACTATCTGCCAAACACTGAGCGGTTTAGTGAGTAATAGTTCAAGCGTTCCTTGTTTACGCTCATCGGAGAAACTCCGCATGGTCACCGCCGGAATTAGGAAAATCAGGATCCATGGTGCGATTGTAAAAAACGGCGTCAGATCGGCAAAACCACTCTTCATAATGTTGTACTCGCCATCAAAGACCCAAAGGAAAAGCCCGTTCATCAACAGGAAAATCGCGATAACGAGATAACCGATCGGTGAGCCAAAAAAAGATTTGATTTCTCTAAATAATATTGCTTTCATTTTTTCTATTCAAGTGTAACAAGTTTATCGACGCTCCAGGCTTCAGGTTTGTCGTTGAACAATTTTTTTGTAAAAGACCAAACATCATAAAACAGCTCCGACTCCCGGTAGTTTTCGAGATCGGCTTCAGATTCCCAGTAGCTGTACGTGAAAAATACACTTTTATTTTGCCGATCCTGATATAGCTCTAAGAAACGGTTTCCGGGCGCGTTTCGTATTTTGTTTTTCATCTGCTCGAAGTTTTCCAGGAACAGCGGAATATTATCTTCGTGGAAACTCAATTTGACGATTCGTACAAACATTTTCAGTTGATAAAGTTAACAGTAATTACATCGCGATAACCCAGTCCGAGTAGGCTGGATGCGCTGCCAACGCTTGACGGGTTGCTTCTGAAAATTGCAATTTCCAAAAACCCAGCTTCATTAAAGATAGCCAATTTGTCGCCTTCATAATACTTCACGGGATATTTATCAGAAACGGCAATATCAGAATATTTAGGCCAGATGTTTTTAATATTGAGGCGCGCGCGCTGGGTTAAATTCGGATTAAGTACGATCTCGTACGGCCGGCCTTTAGCTGCCTGAAGAAACATTGCTTTGGTAATGTTCGTTACAACGTTTCCGAAATGGTCAATATAAATCACATAGCCTTTTACTGAGTTTCTATCGCTCGAAATTGAAGGCTGCATTTCGGTCATCTGCTTAACTTCAGATATTTCCCTTCCGATGACATTCAGTAATCCGCCTTTTGCAAGGTGGCATGCAACGGTGACGAAAACATCAAGATCTGTCGCATCAGAGGTAAGCCGGTCATGAATATTAATCGAGACAACTTTTTGCGGAAGGATTTTCTGCGTCAGCATTCCCAAGATCCCATTGTCGGCACAGATGAAGAAATGGTCGTTCCACTGCATTGCAATGTGCTGGTTTTCTTTGGTGAGTTCGGCATCGACACCAATCAGGTGAACGGTGCCTTTCGGAAAGCCGGAATAAGCGGCTCCAATAATGTAGCTTGCTTCGGCGGTATTAAACGGATCAACGTCGTGCGAAACGTCGACTATAGTTGCGTCGGCCAGTTCCGATAGGATTTTACCCTTTAATGCGCCAACGAAGTGGTCTTTCAATCCGTAGTCGGTAGTAAGGGTTATTATTGACATAAAATGTTTATAACTATTGCGGGGAAGCCGCTAAAATTCCTTAAATTTGAAATGCAAAGCTAATAAAATCAAAAGCATTTTTTTAACTAAATACACCTCCATTTGAACGAAAGAGTTATAGAACTTGTAGATATTGCCCCGAAGGAATTTTGGGGTGCCCAGGATACCCATCTTGAGACTATCAAGCGGTATTATCCGAAATTAAAAATTGTAGCGCGAGGCACGACTATCAAAGCTTTTGGCGAAAAAGAAGTGCTCGATGAATTTGAGATTCGCTTTAACAGGCTGATGCAGCATTTCAGTCGCTATAACAGGATTGACGATAACGTCATCGAACGTGTCATCCAGAGCAATTCGCAGGACGAACAGCGTATGCCGGACCATGATAAAATACTCGTACACGGCCTCGGCGGAAAAATCATCAAGGCAATGACGCCAAATCAACAGTTGCTTGTTGATACGGTTTATAAAAACGACATGGTTTTCGCCGTCGGCCCAGCAGGTACTGGAAAAACATATACCGGAGTCGCATTGGCTGTAAAGGCACTGAAGGAGAAGCAGGTTAAGCGAATTATCCTTACGCGACCGGCGGTTGAAGCAGGGGAGAACCTGGGTTTTCTTCCGGGCGATATGAAGGAAAAACTCGATCCTTATATGCAGCCGTTGTATGATGCGCTGCGTGATATGCTTCCGCCGCAGACTTTGGAGGATTATATCCTAAAAGGTATTATTCAGATTGCGCCATTGGCTTTTATGCGCGGGCGAACTCTGGACAACGCATTTGTAATTCTTGATGAAGCTCAAAATACAACCCATTCGCAGATGAAAATGTTCCTTACCCGAATGGGGAAATCGGCGAAATTCATGATTACCGGCGATCCGGGCCAAGTTGATTTACCGAGAAGGACGATTTCAGGTTTGAAAGAAGCGTTGCTGGTGTTGAAGGACATTGACGGGATCGGAATTATTTATCTTGATGATAAGGATATTGTGCGTCACAGGCTTGTAAAGAAAGTGATCGACGCATACAAACAGATCGAAAACGTCGACTAAAATACATCTTAATCAGGAATAAGCGAAGGTTGATGGAAACATCGGCTTTCGCTTTTTAATTATATCGATAGCAGATATCTCTGTTAAAGAACTTAATTTTGCGCAAACAACACTACGATGAACACAATTACTACAACCAATTTCAGTTTTCCAGGCCAAAGATCGGTCTACAGAGGTAAAGTCCGCGAAGTCTATACTATTAATGATGAACTTTTGGTCATGGTTGCAACCGACAGGCTTTCTGCCTTCGATGTGGTATTACCGGAAGGGATTCCATACAAAGGTCAGATATTGAACCAGATCGCTACAAAGTTTATGTCCCTTACACAGGACATCGTTCCGAACTGGCTGTTGGCGACGCCTGATCCAAATGTTGCGGTCGGACATCTTTGCGAGCCGTTTAAAGTGGAAATGGTTATCCGCGGATATTTATCGGGCCACGCCGCACGCGAATATGCAACAGGAAAGCGAACAATTTGCGGTGTTTCCATGCCCGACGGGTTAAAAGAAAATGACAGATTCCCGGAGCCGATTATTACCCCGACTACTAAAGCGGATAACGGTTCGCATGACCAAGACATTTCGCGTGAAGCAATACTCGGGAACGGTATTGTATCAGAAGACGATTATCTGGTACTTGAGAATTATACCCGTGCATTGTTCCAGCGCGGGACAAATATTGCGGCAGGTCGCGGGCTGATATTGGTCGATACCAAATATGAGTTTGGAAAGACAAAAGACGGTAAGATCGTTTTGATCGATGAAATTCATACACCCGATTCTTCCCGGTATTTCTATTTGGAAGGATATGAAGAACGTCAGCAAAATGGAGAAGTGCAAAAACAATTGTCAAAGGAGTTTGTGCGGCAATGGCTTATTGCAAATAATTTTCAGGGAAAGGAAGGACAGGCGATCCCAGCGATGTCCCCAGAATATGTAAATAGCGTTTCCGAACGGTATATAGAGTTGTACGAGAACATCCTCGGAGAGAAATTCGTGAAGGCTGATATTTCAGATATTGACAAACGAATCGAGGATAATGTGATAAAATATCTAGAGAGCCAAAAGTAAAAAGGAGCTGCCGTGAGGTGGCTTTTTTATTACAAGCAGCCTGAAATTCAGCCAACTAATGTTAAAGAAATGTTATAATTTATGTTTCTGGTAACGTTTAAGGCGCGTGAGGCGTCTATAACAGTATCATCAATTAATTAAACATTTTTATTATGAAAAAATCACTTGTTTTTCTTGGACTGGCCCTGGTATTATCTACAAGCGCAGCCGTTGCGGATCCCCAAAATGGCGGAGAGACCAACCCACAAAATGTAGCGACAACGCTCTTTGTCGGAACCCCGTTGTGTACTGCAATCAGTAAAGGCGATGTTGCAGTTGTCCGGAAGTTTATCGAGTACGGCGCAAACGTCAATGAAAAATCGAACGGGATGACGCCGTTAATGGTGGCTGCACGTTACAACAACGTAGAAATTATTAAGCTTCTTGTTGAAAACGGGGCCAATGTCGACGCTAAGAATGAGAATGGCTTTACTGCGCTAAAGTTCGCACAGTTGTCCAACGCGGCTGACGCAAGTGCGTATCTGACCTCGATAGCGAAGTAACTGAACACTATAAGAGGAGCATCACCCCTGATGCTTCTCTATAATAAAAATCCCACCTTGTTAATAAAAAGTTAAATTTTAGTACTGTGCAAAACAAGATACCTGTTTTTAGACATATATTTGCATAGGATATAACAGATCATCATCAATCAATCAAATCAAATCAAATCATCATGAAAAAATCAATCATTTACCTCGGAATCGCTTTATTGGCAATGACAAGCTTCGTTACTAATGCAAAAACAGTAGAGAGTACAGACGCAAATCAAATGGCGATCGACTCGTTCAAAATTAAAGGCGCTACGGACAGAGCATTTTATGTAGCAGAAGAAACTGCGATTATGAATCCCGAAATCTTCATTACCGCTGATCATTCCAAATCCGTTGAAGAAGTTATTTCGGCCGACAACCAGGTTACCGAACGCTTTGCCAACAGCGACTTGCCTGCGTTCAAGAGCAAATCAGCTGAGGAAACCATTAACGCTGACAACAGGATCATTGAAGCCGTAATTCCGCCTGTTGCGCCTTTGAACCAGCCACTGGTTTTGGTACCGGGTTGCGATAAAGTAACTGCGGCTGAATAGTCTGCAGCGTCGGAAAGGGTGCACGTAAAGTGCAAAAAAAAGCACCATTGGATATGATGCTTTTTTTTTGCTTTCTACTTTTTAGTCGAAGTAGGAGAAACTGTCTTCGTTCTTCATATTAAGGAGCGTCTCATAGATAAGCCTGATCACGTTTTCAACATCGTCGCGGTGTACCATCTCAACTGTAGTGTGCATGTATCGCAGCGGCAACGAGATTAACGCCGAGGCAACGCCACCATTACTGTATGCAAACGCATCGGTATCGGTTCCGGTAACGCGCGATGATGCAAGCCTTTGAAAAGGAATCTCGTTCTTTGCCGCAGTGTCTAGTATAAGCTCCCGAAGCTTGTTTTGAACCGCCGGAGCGTACGTGATTACCGGGCCTTTGCCAATTTGGGTTTCACCTTCAATTTTTTTGTTGATCATTGGCGTCGTCGTATCATGGCATACATCGGTTACAATTGCAGCATTTGGCCGGATCGTTTTCGTAATCATTTCTGCGCCGCGCAATCCAACTTCTTCCTGTACCGAGTTGGTAATATATAATCCAAATGGCAGTGTCTTCTTGTTTTCATGCAATAACCGCGCAACTTCGGCAATCATAAATCCACCCATTCGGTTGTCGATTGCCCGTGCTACGAACTTGTTGTCGTTCATAATCATGAATTCGTCCGGATACGTAATGACGCAGCCCACATGAACCCCGGCTTTCTCAACCTGTTCCTTGTTCTCGCAACCAATATCGATGAACAGATTGTCAATTTTGGCAGTCTCTTCTTTGTCTTTTAAACGCGTGTGGATTGCAGGCCAGCCAAATATTCCTCTAACAATACCGTTCTTGGTGTGGATGTTCACGCGTTTTGAAGGCGCAATCTGGTGGTCGGAGCCGCCATTTCGGATCACGTAGATAAGCCCATTTTCAGTGATGTAGTTAACGTACCAGGAAATTTCATCGGCGTGCCCTTCAATAACCACTTTATAGGGCGCATCCGGATTGATGACACCTACAGCCGTGCCATAAGTATCGGTAATGAAGGTATCAACATAGGGGCGGAGATACTCCATCCAAAGTTTTTGTCCTTCGGCTTCAAAGCCTGTGGGCGAAGCATTATTAAGGTAATTTTCAAGAAATTTAACTGATTCGTCTGTCAGTATCGATTTGGCGCTCATAAATTTTATTTTTCGCTAAATTAAAAATTTGGCACCACAGTTGAGCAAAGATTATCTAATTTTGAAATATAAAATCGTAACATGAAGATACTTCGCTTTTTGTTGCTGATGTGCCTGATTTCCACAGGTTCAATCGCACAACAAATAAAGACCGATACACTAAAATCAGAGATTGACCAAGAAGACACCGATACCATTTTGGGCGAAATTATTATGCTTGAAGAAGTTATCGTGTCGAAAAACAAGCTTGATGATCAGGCGAAACGCGATTACCTGATTCTCCAAAACCGGGTATACAAGGTATATCCCTACGCTAAGATTGCTGCAGAACGGCTAACCATGTTAAACCGGAATATGGCGAAGTTGAAGACAAAAAAGGAAAAGAAGAAGTACTTTAAAATCGTGGAGGATTATATCGAGAACGAATTTACAGGTAAACTTAAAAAACTATCTCGAAAACAGGGCCAAATACTCGTCAAGCTGATCAATCGCCAAACCGGAAATACAACGTATGACCTGATTAAGGAATACAAAAGCGGCTGGAAAGCGTTTTGGTCGAGCAATACTGCGAAGCTCTTTGACATTAACCTCAAAGCGAAGTACGACCCTTATAGGGTTAATGAGGATTATCTGATTGAGACAATTCTAATTCGGGCGTTCGACAGTGGCCGGCTTCCACGCCAGGCTGCCGCCAAACCGGTAGACTATGATGAAGTGGCCGAATTATGGGAGCGAAAAGCCGCCGAATTAAAGAAGAAGCCGCAGCAGTAGTTCTTGTTGTTGATTCAGGACCTCTTTCCCTGTACGCTAACTTGAGCGAAGCGAGCTGGCCGAAGGCGATTGTTTGCCTGCTAAAGAAGCGGATCAAAAGGATGCCGCTTGCATGGGGGCTGGTGGAGCGGTTTACGGCAAAGAATTTGCGGCTTATAATTGATACAGTACCTAAGGCCCGGCTTCTTTTGGATCTTTTATGCTGGTGTGCGGCTGTAAACCGGAAACTGTAAACTTTTACCTTCCAGTGCCTTACACAATTTTAGGAAATTTTTACCAAAAAAACATTCATAAAGGCTTGCAGGAACTGAATTGAGGTATTACTTTTGCACCCGC
>DASVUR010000010.1:0-32593 GCA_036386895.1 Flavobacterium sp. | reverse complement strand
ATCTGAATCGTCACAGTCTTCTCCGTCAGTAGAAGTTGAATAATTCTGCGGAAGTGAGCTTCCGTAGCAGTAGTCAGCGATCATTTCCCCGTGGAAACCGTCACCGTCCATATCAACATACACATCGGCAGACTGCCATGCATTTGCATCGGTATCGTCACAGTCTTCCCCAAGGGTAGTCAGTGAATATCCTTCAGGAACTTCAGCTCCATAGCAAACAGCATCTACGTTATCACTGTGGTATCCGTCGCCGTCTTCATCGATATACATATCGGCGGATTGATAAGCGTCAGCATCTGCATCATCGCAATCGGTATTATTCAGCGAATAACCTTCAGGAGCAACATCCGGATCGGAGGCAGGCACATTTACAAGATCGCCGGCTCCGAAGCCATCGCCATCACTGTCAACATAAAAAGGATATATCTGATCGTTCACCGTCACCGATACCGCCGTGGCTTCACTTTCACAGTCATTAAGCGTTTGCGTTACATAGTAGGTTCCCGTAGCAACTGGAGTCGACGGCGCTAGCGGATTTGAAAGGGCCGCATTATCATACCACCGCAAGTCGGTTCCTGTCGCTTCAAGATCGGCAACGGTCGCGCTTCCGGTAAAGGATTGCGCTGTAGCAGAAGGAGCAGGCGTCGTATTTACTGTAACTTCTACTTCTGTGCGGTCACTTTCGAACCCGTTAACGGTTTGGCTTACATAATAGAATCCGCTTTCGAGTACTACATTTGAAGCCAGTGCAGTTCCTCCGGAAGGAGCGGCGTACCACTGGAGGTTATCGCCTTCCGCTTCAAGATATGCCACGGTAGCACCTGCGCAAAATTCCTGTTCGGAAGCAGTTGGCGGTAACGCTTTAATATCGGTGACCGTTAGAACAACCGCATCGTTGGCAACACACATTACCCCAAAGGTGTATACAAGCGATTCACGAACGGCGGTTTCCGACGGATTTAGGTTACACGTACTAATATTCCCCAAAACATTTACAACGGTAAAGGAATCGCCAATTGAGGGTGCAAAACCCAAGTTGATAGTGATATCGCCGTTAAAAACTGCGTTGCCACTGATGTTCATCACATCATATTGTGTTTCCTGCGTGAGGCCGCCGAGATCAACAGCAATTACTGACGAGTTTGCAGAATCATAGTTACCTGTTACGTTTAGTGTACCAGGAGATCCGCCCGGGGCAAAAGTTCCTTGGTTAGAAAACAGTGGCGCACCGGGTAGTTCAATTGTTCCGGTTCCCATAATTGTTCCTGTCGCATCGTTTAAAAAGGGAAAAGTATTTATTCCGATCGTGCCCGATTGTACGTCGATCGTTCCATAGTTCGTGGTTGTAGACTGGATCAGGGACGTGCCGCTGCCGACCGATTTCTTGATCAATCCGTAGTTGTTCAGCGTATGTGTTCCGCCACCCGAATAGCTGATGTTTGCCGCATCTGTCATCAAATCAATTACACCTGAAGCAAGGTTATTCATTGTGCCGTTTGAGATAAAGAGATCGCCGCTATCAACCATTGCTATTATACCGCCATTATTCAGCGTAGTGCTACCGGTAATTTGTTTGTTTGTTGTTGTGCCGAGTTCCAGATGCGCATTGTTAGTCAGCACGCCGCCTCCGTTAAGCGCGCCGCCATTCCAATTGATATGACCTGAACCCACGAAATTAAACTCGGCCGAAGCAGGCACAAATACATCCGAGGTCCATAGCAACTGTCCGTCAATTTGACCCTCGAGTACCCCGGAGACCGTGGTTGCGCCCTGCCAATGCAAAGTTGCTCCTGAAGACACATCGTATATGCCGCCGTTCAGGTGAATTGGGTTTATCCCTAACGTGAGTGTTCCGCTTTGAATTGACAGCGTTCCCATATTATGCAATTCACTTTCTATTGAAGCCGTCCCAATTGTAGTAGTTCGTTTAATCAATCCGAAATTGTTCAGAATATGTGAACCACCACCTGAATAGCTGAGGTTACCGGCATCGGCCTGCATATCGATAATGCCTGCAGCCATATTGTTAAGTGTGCCGTCAGATACATACAGATCGCCGCTGTCGGTGAAAACCATCAAGGCGTCATTTTGTAGTGTCGACGAGCCGAATATTGTCTTGTTAGCGGTTGTGGCCAGCCGCAGTGTAAATGCGTTGACTAGGTTACCGCCTCCGTTGAGAGATCCGGCCGCCCAATTTATTCCGCCGGCACCTGAAAATGCAAGGTTTGCCGCTGTTGACACCGAAACCGTACTCAACCAAACGATATCGCCGTTTACGAGTCCATTTAGCGTCCCATCTAAAACCACCGGGTGACGCCATTCCATTGTAGTTCCCGTTGCAACATTGTAGGTGCCGCCGTGGAAATATGTGGGCCCGACCTGAAACGACATGGTGCCGCTTTCGACGGTTAATGTCGCGTAGTTGTGCAGCACGCTTTCAATTGTTGCATTGCCTGCGGAAGTAGTCTTTTTGATAAGACCGAAGTTGTTCAGTACGTGCGATCCGCCGCCGGAATAGCTTATATTGCCTTCATCTGTGCGAAGATCAATGACACCGCCAGCCAAGTTGTTTACAATACCATCACTTATGTACAAATCGCCTGACGATTGAAAATAAAACAGTCCGTCGTTGTTCAGCGTGGTAGCACCAATAACTTGTTTATTGCTTGTGGTGGTCATCCGCATCGTAAAATTATTCGTTAATGTTCCACCGCCGCCAAGACTTCCCTGCTGCCAATTAATATTTCCGGTTCCGACACCGGTGAATCCGAAGGTTGCGCTCTCATTTGAAGGAATATTGATCGTACTTGTCCAAATAATTTCACCGGCGATCAAACCTGATAAGACACCTCTAACGGTGGTAACATTATTGATGGACAAGAAGGCGCCCGCCGATATATTGTATAATCCATTACTCAGTTCAATACCGGCGTAGTTAAGGCTTAAGTTTCCGGTCTGCACGTCTATTGTACCTACGTTGTGCAATTCGCATTCTATCATTGCAAAGGTGGCGCTGCCGGTTTTCTTGATTATTCCGTAGTTGTTCAGCACATGCGATCCGCCGCCAGTGTAACTTAAGTTTCCGCCTAAAAACTGCATGTCGATTGTGCCGTCGGGCATATTGTTCAGGGTGGCATCGGCAATATACAGATCACCGCCGTCGATAAAGGTTATGAGTTCCTGATTGTTCAGCGTGGTGCCGCCGATGATTAGCTTGTTACTTGTCGAACTTAGCTGTATTTTTGATTCGTTAGTTAATGTTCCGCTGCCACCGAGCGTTCCCTGCAACCAGTTAATTGCACCTGTTCCTGTAAAATTGAAAGTTGTAGATTGTGCGGCTGGCACGTTCACTGTTGAAGTCCACCGGATTTCACCATCCACCAAGCCTGATAAGATTCCGGTTGCTATTTGTGTGCTGGCCCAATGAAGTACTGTACCTGCAGCAACGTTATAGATTCCGTTGTCTAACTCCATAGTGTGGATTGAAAACTGGAGCGTACCACTTTCAACCGCGACGGTGCCCGTATTGTGCAGCAGGCATTCGATTTCGGCTGTTCCGGCAGAAGCAGTTCTTTTTATGAGTCCCATGTTGTTCAGCAGATGCGATCCGCCGCCCGAATAGCTAAGATTGCCTGCATCAATGCGCATATCGATAATTCCCGCGACCTGATTGTTTAAAACGCCGTCGGTAATGTATAAATCACCAGAATCAAGAAAGACAATGGCGCCTTGGTTGTTTAAGACCGCCGCGCCGATGATTTGTTTGTTGCTCGTGGTGAGCAGGTTGATGGTACCATAGTTCGTGACTGTTGCGCCGCCTGTTAAACTTCCGGCCGACCAGTTGATCGTGGCGCCACTGTCGAATGAAGAAACATCAGATACGCTAAGGCTATTATTGAACGCAAGTGTCGCGGCACCTTGAACCCAGATAGAATTAATGGTAGCCGACACGTTTAGTGAAACGTCGCTGCCTGACGGAATTACCACATCGTGACTTGCTGTAGGCAGGATGTTCAGATCCCAGTTTGCGGGATTGTTCCAGAGGTTGCTGTCGCTTCCGTCCCACGTGATCGTTTGTGCAGTCGCCGCCGCCGCAAATAGTACGAAAAAGAATAATAGAAGTTTTTTCATAAAAAAATAATTAAGATGTTAGGAAAAGTTTTTCCATAGACACGCGCAGGCCACGCGGCGATTTTGAGAACCGCCGGATATTTCTCGATAAAGTTGTGGGGAAGTTTGGGATGCCTAAAAGTAGCATCAGCACAGGAGTGCAGTGTTCCAATAATTGCGGTTTGACAATTTATAGTACCAATTCTCGGGACTGTCTTTGGAAGTCGGAAGGCGTTAAGCCCGTGATTTTCTTAAATGCATTGTTGAAAGTGGTTTTCGAGTTGAAACCAGCTTCGAGTCCGATCGCTACTAGCGTATAATTCGAAAATGCAGGATTTGACAGGTATTTTTTGGCCTCCTGAACACGGAGTGAATTGATGTAATCGGGAAATCCGGATCCTAATTCAGAATTAATGATCCGTGACAAATGGCTTTTGCTGATGTGGAGCTCTTCCGCTATTTTATCGAGTGTCAGATTTGCGTCGAGAAACATTCTCCCGTCAACCACTAACTTTTCCATTGCGGCAATGTGCTCGTTTTTAGGCTTTTCCCGGATTTGGTACGTTTCATTTTTAATCGAATAATTGCGAATTTGTTTTCGCTCCTCGTAAAGGCCATACTTATAAATCCCCACATGCCCCATCCAATAAATAACACCCGACATGCCGATGTATACAAGATACCAATATTCGGTATCAAAGAAAAAGTCGAGTATTGTAACGCCAAGCCAGATAATGCTCAGGCCGAAAAGCCAAATGAGAACCATCTTAAACCAGCTCAGTTGCGGACTTACCAACTTTGTGTTTGCCACCCCGATAAGGCGCTGATGTTTTGCCACTTTTACATAAAGATAAACTAAAACAGTAAAATCGAAAATCAGTGAACAGTATTCCAACATCGATTCCATCGTGTCGAAGAAATTCTCAAATGCCTTACTTTTATAGCTCAACGCGTGGGCAATCTTGTAAGCCGAGTTTACAACAAAAGCAATAACAAACGGTATAAAAAGCAGCAGGTCCTGCTTTTTGAATTTTCGCTCCGGATTGATAACAAACAGTCCATATAACAAAAATAATGGTCCCGAGAGCAATTGAAACGGAACAAAATATATCGACCACAGTTCCTCTTCGGTAATCAGCCCTACATCTTCTAAATAGTATTGCAGGTTGTCGAACGAAAACGACAAAATGAAAGTTGCAAGAATCAGCGTTCCCGGAAATCGGTACTTTTTAGATGCGGCTACTACAAACGCGAAAACAATTCCCTGCACAATTCCCGTCAGGACTAAGCTATTGAAAATGTTGAAGTTCAAACCATTAACTTTTGTTGAGTCAAATATAATGATTTGGGCGGATCAGTTATACTGCAAATGCCTTATTCTACAAGCGGAATTTCCATAGCAGCTCAAAATTAATCACGTGTTGGTAATCAAACGTATTGGTTCGGCTAAAGCGGATCAGATACGGCTTGTAATTTAAGCCAATGTGAAACTTCCTGCCAAGCCGTAGTGAGGCCGTTGCAAGCAGTCCCGCCGCGTTACTGTACTTCGAGACCGCTGACCGCCGGTAACGCTCCGGCTCATCCAGATCGGGCGAATAGTTCCAGCCATTTCTCGCGAAAGTGAGCCCATACCCTAAAGATAAACGATCCAATCGATGATTATTGGAAGCCGAGACATATACCGAAGTCATCAATTCTCTTTCACCGGAATCTGAAACCGCGCCAATTACAGGAAGATAGAAATCGGTTGCAGCACCAACGGTCAGGTTGGCAAAGGTACTGCTGCGATAATAATAGTCGGCCCCAACCGAAATTCCCCAGAAACCGGTATTGTTTTTAGAAGGCTCTCCAATCGGTTTCAACCGAATCATGTTTACATACGGAATCGAAAAATTTAAGAAAATCCTTCCTTTTTTATCCGACTGATCGTTGTTGTAGAAGATTGGTATAGTATCTGCCGAATTTAAATAAACGTGCTTCCGGTAGGTGAACCTTTTGGGATTTTTCCAGTCTATGGCCATTCCCGCGACTCCAAGTGCGCCATAATAGAGATTTCCATAAAATGCTGCAGAGTTTCGTGGTTCAAGAACATAACCGTCGGTCGTTTTTCCGTCAACTATAGCAGCAAAAGGTACATTTTCTTTCTTCCGCTGCAGCGCGAGCGCAACTTCGTTTTTGGTTGTTGTGAGTGTATCCTGATTAATAATGATCTTAGAAGGTTCGGTCGTATGGATAACAACATTTGTATAGCGGCCATTTATAACCGTGGCGCATGAAGTTGTCGCAAATAAAGCCAGCACGATGCTGCTTTTCAAAAACATTTTTAACTGTTTCACGGATTTGGTTTTACTGAAGATACGCCGATCGTAGATAAGTTGCTTCGCCCGCTGCCGATTTGTTAAATAAATTTATAAAATAGAAAATCCTGACTTTCAATTGGACTATCTTTGCGAACCATTTTTAAATGGAGACCAATCTTATATGAAGTTCGATCTACTACAGAAAGACGCGCAATCACAGGCGCGCGCGGGGAAAATTACAACTGGTCACGGTGTTATCGAAACCCCCATTTTTATGCCCGTCGGAACAGTTGCCTCGGTTAAAGGAGTACACCAGCGTGAACTCAGGGATGAGATCAATCCAGATGTTATCCTGGGAAATACGTATCATTTATACCTGCGGCCGCAGACCGAAATTCTTGAAAAAGCAGGCGGACTACATAAATTCATGAATTGGGACCGAAATATATTAACGGATTCCGGTGGATATCAGGTGTATTCGCTATCGGCAAATCGTAAAATCAAGGAAGAAGGCGTAAAATTTAAATCGCATATCGACGGCTCGTACCACTTTTTCACTCCCGAGAACGTGATGGAAATCCAAAGAACAATTGGTGCCGATATTATTATGGCTTTTGATGAATGCACGCCTTATCCATGCGATTACCGTTATGCTCAAAGATCGATGCACATGACGCACCGTTGGCTCGACCGTTGTATTTCGCATCTTGAGAAGTTGCCGTACAAATATGGGTATGAACAGGCGTTTTTTCCCATTGTTCAGGGAAGTACGTACAAAGATCTCCGACAGCAGTCGGCAGAATATATCGCAAATTCCGGACAACAGGGAAATGCAATTGGAGGATTGTCTGTCGGCGAACCCGCTGAAGAAATGTACGCGATGACTGAAATTGTTACCGCAATCCTTCCTGAAGACAAGCCGCGCTACCTGATGGGCGTTGGAACCCCGATCAATATCCTGGAAAATATTGCGCTGGGTATCGACATGTTCGACTGTGTGATGCCAACCAGAAATGCCCGCAATGGAATGCTGTTCACCTCTCAGGGAACTATCAATATCAAAAACAAAAAGTGGGAAGATGACTTTTCGCCGCTCGATGAAATGGGCCACACATTTGTTGATACCGAATATTCAAAGGCCTACTTGCGGCACCTTTTTGCAGCCAATGAATATCTGGGAAAACAAATTGCAACAATCCACAACCTGGGCTTCTACATGTGGTTGGTTCGCGAGGCCAGAAAGCATATATTAGCGGGAGATTTCCGTCAATGGAAGGAAATGATGGTAAAGCAGATGGACCAACGGTTATAGTTAATGATTAAAGCTGCCCATTGATGCTGAACCCTGCACCTTGAACCCTGCACCATGAAATTATCAATCATCGATAAATACATCCTCAAAAGGTACCTTGCGACATTTCTCGTGATGCTGGCGATGTTTATTCCGATCGGGATCGTGATTGACGTGTCTGAAAAGGTCAATAAGATGATCGCCAACAAGATTCCGCTTCTCGATATTGCAATTTATTATTATCATTTCACTATATATTTTGCTAACCTGCTGTTTCCGATATTTCTGTTTTTGTCGGTAATCTGGTTTACATCAAAGCTCGCAAACAACACTGAGATCATTGCTATCCTAAGTTCGGGGATTTCCTTCACCCGTTTTCTTCGACCTTATATAATTGGTGCCACAATTGTGTCTATCGCGGTGTTGCTGATGGGATTTTTCCTCGTTCCGCGCTCTAGCGAAGGGTTCAACGACTTCCGATATCGTTATCTAAAAGGAGGCGGCGGTGCGAACTCGATGCGGGACAATTCGGATGTTTTCCGCCAGATAAGCGACGACGTTTTTATATATGTCGGCAGCTTCAACCAATCCTCTAAAACGGCGTTCAATTTTACACTTGAAAAGTTTAAGAAGAACCGCGAACTCGATTTTAAGATCACGGCGAGCCGTATCCGGTTCAATCCGCACGATACCTCTTATACCATGTTTAAATACGCAAAGCGAACAGTTGGCCCGCTCAGCGACCGGCTCGAGACAGCCGCTAAGAAAGACACTACATTTACCTTTGACCTCGAGGATCTTACACCCACGGTTTACGTGGCCGAAACGCTTTCGCTCGGCGATCTAAATGACTTTATCGCAAAAGAACGCGCGCGGGGTTCAGCAAACATAGATACCTATCTTGTTGTACTTTATAAAAAATACAGTATTCCTGTTTCAGCGTTTATCCTGACCGTAATTGCAGTCGCGGTATCGGCAATGAAGCGCCGTGGGGGAATGGGGATGAACCTTGCTATTGGAATCGGCATCGCGTTTACGTTTGTCTTTTTTGATAAAATCTTCGGTACTCTGGCCGAAAAATCAAGTATCCCGCCATTTGTTGCGGTTTGGCTTCCAAATTTCCTGTTTGCAATTCTCGCCGTTTACCTGCTTCGCAATGCAAAACGATAACCTTAAAAGTTACCTAAACCTCCATTTAATCGTATTTATTTGGGGATTCACAGCCGTACTCGGGGAATTAATATCTGTTCGCGAAGCGTCGCTGGTTTGGTACCGGATGCTTTTCGCGTCAATCTTTCTGTTCCTGTTTCTGCTGATCACAAAAAGACCGTTCATACTGCCTCTAAAAGCGGTTGCAAAGCTGGTTTTCGTGGGCATGCTGATCGCGATCCACTGGATTTTCTTCTTCCGCGCGATCAATATTTCGAACGTCTCGATCACGCTCGCAATGTTTTCGGTCGGGTCATTTTTCGCCGCAGTGCTTGAACCGTTCTTCTACAAGCGCAAAATGTTATGGTACGAAGTCTTCTTCGGGCTCATCATCATTGCCGGGCTATTCATGATCATGCAGGTAGAAATCCGCTATTTGGAAGGAATCGTGTCGGCGCTTTTCTCGGTTTTTATGGGCGTGCTGTTCACGCTTTTTAACGGGAAACTTACGCAACAGCACGATCCCACGGTGATCACTTTGTACGAATTTCTCGCAGGTTTTCTGTTTGTAACGATTTACCTTGCAATCGACGCGAAATTTACGCCCGAATTTTTCGATGTCTCCGGAAAAGACTGGATTCTGATCTTGGTGCTTGCTTCAGTTTGTACTGCTTACGCATTCACTGCTTCGGTCGCCGTCATGCGAAAATTGACGCCATATACTGTAATGCTCACCACAAACCTTGAGCCGGTTTACGGGATCATACTTGCCTATTTCATCATTGGCGAAGACGAGAAAATGAGTGTCCCGTTCTACATCGGATCGGCAATTATTCTGGCAACGGTAATCGTAAACGGTATCATCAAAAACAGGGCTAAGGCGAAACAGGAGTTCGTTTAGAAGCGAATCCTGCTGTTTGCTATATCTGTTGCGCTCAAGAACGCAGCAACAGGATGCCGCTGCCATCAGGGCTAGGGCAGTCCTCGAACCGATAGTTATAAGATAAGATTAATATATTCGGGTATAAAGAGAGGTTTTAAAAAACTTTAGCTTATATTATAAACCTCGCAGGTTTTAAGACCTCGCAGGTTGGAACTATCCTAAAATTTCGAGCCTATTTGATTTGAAAATTTTATCTTTGTCGTTCAAATCAAATCAAAACAAAAACCAAAATCCATGGAATACTTAGATTTTGAGCTACCCATAAAAGAACTTGAAGAGCAGCTGGACAAATGCCAGATCATCGGAAAGGAATCCGATGTTGATGTTTCGAACACCTGCAAGCAGATCGAACAGAAACTTGAAGAGACTAAAAAAGAGATTTACAAGAACCTCACGGCATGGCAACGCGTACAATTATCGCGGCATCCAAACCGTCCGTATACGATGGATCATGTAAAAGCGCTTTGCGGCGAAACGTTCCTGGAACTTTTTGGAGACCGGAATTTTAAAGACGATAAAGCAATGATCGGCGGCCTTGGAAAAATCAACGGGCAATCGTTTATGATCGTCGGCCAGCAAAAAGGATACAATACCAAAACCCGTCAGTACCGGAATTTCGGAATGGCGAATCCTGAAGGTTATAGAAAAGCACTTCGCCTGATGCAAATGGCCGAGAAGTTCGGAATTCCGGTTCTAACACTCATTGATACTCCCGGAGCATATCCCGGACTCGAAGCGGAAGAGCGTGGCCAGGGCGAGGCAATTGCAAGGAATATTTTCGAAATGGTGCGGCTTAAAGTGCCGATAATTTCAATTATTATCGGTGAAGGCGCATCCGGCGGCGCACTTGGAATAGGAGTGGGCGACCGTGTGTATATGCTTGAAAACACATGGTACTCAGTAATCTCTCCCGAGTCCTGCTCATCTATACTCTGGAAAAGCTGGGAATACAAGGAACAGGCGGCAGAAGCATTAAAGCTTACGTCTTCCGACATGAAGAAACAAAAGCTGGTAGACGATGTGATTCCGGAACCGCTCGGCGGCGCACATTTTGACCGCGAAAAGACGTTTAAGAATGTCGAGCAGTATATTACCAAAGCGTACAACGAATTAAAAGACTTATCAACAGAAGATCTTGTTGCGCAAAGAATGGACAAATACAGCAGGATGGGCGACTTTAAAGAGTAAAATCTTACAAAAAGCAAACGAATCCGAAGCCCTCTAGTTTCGGATTTTTTTTTGGTTATCAACAGGTTTGCTGTTTTTATGAACATTTTACTGTTATAACTCCGCCTACTTATCTTTCAAAAATTACTATACTTTCGCCCCATGGAAAACCTGAGAAACATAAGCCCTGTCAGAGTCGATAAGACCACGATCATAAACCTTGAAAAAGGAAAGCTTCCGCCACAGGTAATCGAACTTGAGGAAGCCGTGCTCGGCGCGATGATGATCGACAAAAAAGGTGTTGATGAGGTAATCGATATCCTGCAACCCGATGCATTTTACAAAGACGCTCACAAATACATTTTTGAAGCTATCTTCCAGTTGTTCACCGATTCGCAACCGGTAGACTTATTAACCGTTTCAGCGCAGCTTAAGAAGAACGCTAAACTTGACCTCGCAGGTGGGGATTTTTACCTGATTCAGCTTACACAAAAAATATCATCCTCGGCCCATATCGAATTCCACTCAAGGATCATCCTGCAGAAATACATCCAGCGTAGTCTTATTCGGATATCGTCTGAGATCATCGAGGAATCCTATGATGAAAGTACAGACGTTTTTGATTTGCTCGACAAAGCCGAATCGCGGCTGTACGAAGTCACCCAGGGGAATATTAAACGTAGTTCCGAGACTGCGCAAAGTCTTGTAATACAGGCTAAAAAGCGCATTGAGGAGATTGCGGGAAAAGAAGGCCTTTCCGGGATCGCAACGGGTTTTGAGAAACTCGATAAAATCACATCTGGTTGGCAGCCGAGCGACTTGATCATCATCGCGGCACGTCCGGGTATGGGTAAGACTGCGTTCGTGTTGTCGATGGCTCGAAATATAGCGATCGATTTTGGCCACCCTGTGGCTTTGTTCTCGCTCGAGATGTCTTCAGTACAGCTGATCACGCGTCTGATTTCGTCCGAAACCGGATTGTCATCCGAAAAGCTACGAACCGGAAAACTTGAAAAACACGAGTGGGAACAGCTTTCAATCAAAGTGAAAAACCTTGAAAAAGCGCCATTATTTATTGACGACACGCCGTCGTTATCCATTTTCGATCTACGCGCAAAATCACGCCGACTCGCGTCGCAACACGGAATCAAGCTGATCATCGTCGATTACCTTCAGCTGATGACAGCCGGAGGAAGCAATGGAAAAGGCGGCGGAAACCGTGAGCAGGAAATATCGACGATTTCACGGAATTTAAAAGCACTTGCAAAAGAACTTGGTGTTCCGGTTATTGCGCTCTCACAATTGTCGCGTGCGGTCGAAACACGTGGATCGAGCAAAAGACCATTACTTTCGGATCTTCGTGAATCGGGTGCGATCGAGCAGGATGCCGATATCGTATCGTTCATCTACCGGCCTGAATATTACAAAATAGACGAATGGGACGACGATGAGCATTCCCCAACTGAAGGCCAGGCCGAATTTATCATAGCAAAGCATAGGAATGGCTCCCTTGAAAATATCCGTTTGAAGTTTATCGGTAACCTCGGTAAGTTTGACAATCTTGAGGATTTTGGTGGTGGTTATGACGATCTTCCGTCAAAAATGAACCACGACGAAAATCCGTTCCAAACAAAGAACCTCCCGTCTCCAAATGAGGCTTTCGGAAGTAGTGCCAACAATTTTGATGACCATAGTGATGTTCCGTTTTAAAGAGTAAAGCGGGCCTATACTGGTAATTGGGCCAAGGAATCCATAAAACTTTTTATTTGTGAATTCGCAGCTTTACTTTTAACAACATCCGCAACCTAAATCCGTTATCTTTGGAACTGCTTCAACGCAAACAGAATTTACAATGGATCTAAAGAAATTACTTTTCCTTTTTATACTTCTGCTATCACTTTCAGCAAAGGCATCGTTTATTCTATTGCCAATGGACGAGACCACGCAGCAAAACCACCTGAAAGCATACGGGATCACCTATTGGTGCCTGGACAAGCAATACAAGGCAAGCTGGCTGCTGAACTATCGCGGCGGCTCGTTCCTGTTAGCCGATGCGCCTGAGATACGCAAGGAATGCCAGATACGAGGCGTGAGTTTCGAACTTTTATCCGATTCGGAAGCGAATGCAATTCTGGATGAAATATCAAGTCCGTCGCAGAATATGGAAACGGTAGTTCTTGAAAAAGCGCCGAAAATCGCAGTTTATACCCCGAAAGGAAAGCAGCCGTGGGATGACGCGGTTACGTTGGTCTTGACGTATGCCGAAATTCCTTTTACAGCCGTTTACGACGAGGAAGTTTTAAGCGACCAGTTGCTGCTGTACGACTGGCTTCACCTTCATCACGAAGATTTTACAGGCCAATATGGCAAGTTCTTCGGAGCCTATCGTAATGCGCCGTGGTATATTGAACAGAAAAGGGACGCTGAAGAGCTCGCAAAAAAGCTAGGTTATGCAAAGGTTTCGGAAGAGAAACTGGCTGTTTCAAAGAAAATACGGGATTTTGTCATTGGCGGCGGATTTATGTTTGCGATGTGTTCGGCCACTGATAGTTTTGATATCGCATTGGCTGCTGAAGGCGTCGACATTTGCGAACCGATGTTTGACGGTGATCCCAGTGAAGCAAATTACCAGTCGAAGATAGATTACACCAAATCCTTTGCATTTAAGGATTATGTACTTGAACGCCGGCCGGAACGTTATGAATTTTCGGATATCGACATGACGGAAAAACGCAAACTTCCAATGGAGCAAGACTATTTCACGTTGATGGAATTCTCAGCCAAATGGGACGTAATTCCGAGCATGCTCTGCCAAAACCACACGCAGCTTGTAAAAGGATTTATGGGGCAAACTACGTCTTTTGAACGGGAACTGGTCAAGTCGAATGTGCTTGTGCTTGGCGAGAACCAGATCAACAGCGAGGCACGATATATCCACGGACAGAAAGGCAAGGGAATGTTCACGTTTTTCGGCGGACATGATCCTGAAGATTACAAGCATCAGGTTGGCGACGAACCGACTGTTTTGGATTTGCATCCGACGTCTCCGGGTTACCGACTGATATTAAATAATGTTTTGTTTCCGGCAGCAAGAAAAAAGAAACAGAAGACGTAATAATTGATAATTAACAAACAAAATTTAAGGACGGTGCGGAAGAATGTACTGTCCTTTCTTTTGCTTTTTGAGTAGAAACGGTCCTAGCCCTGATGCTGGCACTGTTGGAGCTCTTTTGCCGGAGCCTGCGAGGCAAAAAGCGACTGCCTGCAGCAGGAATCAGCTTCTAATAAAAAATCCCGAACTAAACGATCCGGGATTTTTCTATTGACTTTTAACTTTCGCTTTTGACTTACTTGTTCTTTTCAATTACATAGTCCAAAACTTTCCGCATCAAATGCACGCGGTCTCTTCCGATTACGTTGTGCTTGTGCATCGGATAGGCAAAGAAGTCCACCTGTTTTTCTGCTTCGATAAACTTTTGTATCAACGCGAGGTTTTGCTGCATAACCACAACATCATCGCTGGTTCCATGGATCAGCAACAAATCGCCCTGGAGGTTTTTGACGTAGTTCAACGTGCTCGATTCGTCGAAACCGGCTTGATTTTCAGCAGGCGTATCCATGTAACGTTCGCCGTACATCACTTCGTAAAACTTCCAGTCGGTTACAGGTCCGCCTGCAACACCAACATTAAACACGTCCGGCTGGCGCAGCATCAACGAAGTTGTCATAAACCCGCCATAACTCCAGCCGTGAACTGCCAAACGGTTACCATCCACATAGGGTAAGGATTTCAAATAGTCCACACCTTTTAGCTGATCTTCCATTTCGTGAACCCCAAGTCTTCGGTGCACGGTGCTTTCAAAAGCAAATCCGCGATTTTCAGAACCACGGTTGTCGACAGTAAACACAAGATAACCCTGTTCGGCCATCCAGTACATCCACAGGCTGGCACCGTCAAGATGCGAGTTTGTGATCATTTGCGCATGCGGACCGCCATAAACATAAACCAGAACTGGATATTTTTTCGACGCATCGAAATTACTCGGTTTTATTAACCGTGTGTACAAATCGGTTGTTCCGTCACCGGCTTTTATGGTCTTGATTTCTGATGAACCTATTTGATAGCCGTCGTATTTGTTTGGGCTCGTAAGCAATGTAGTGCTCTTGCCTCTACTGTCTATAAGCAGCGTTTTTGATGGGGTTGAATGATTCGAGAACTCGTCTATCAGCCATTTTCCGTCGCTGCTGACAGCAACGTTGTGTGTGCCATCATCCTTTGTGAGTAACGTTTGCTTTCCTTTCAAGTCGACTTTATATACCAGTGTATTTGTTGGATTTGGACCTGTTGCGGTGAAGAAAATCTCGGTTCCTGCCGAATTAGCGGTTAGGATATCTTTGAGAACGAACTTGTTGTTGGTGAGCTGCCTGAGAAGCTTTCCATCGATTGAATAATAATAGAGGTTATTAAATCCGTTTCGTTCGCTGATCCAGATAAAGTTGCTGGATTTACCACTTGGGAAAAAGGCCGGATGTTCAGGCTCGACCCAAGCGGCATCTTTCTCTTCTATAGCCGTACGGATAAAAGCTCCCGTCGTTGCATCATAAACGTTCAATTGCATGTGGTTTTGGCCCCGGTTCAGCTCGGCTATCAGCAGAAGCTGTCCATCCGGCGTCCATGATACATTCGTTAAGTAGTCATCGGCTGCGCCACGTGGCTTGATAAAAACGGTTTTTCCAGTAGCGAAGTTATACACCGCAATTTGTGTTTTTTCGCTTTTTTGCCCGATCATCGGATATTTGATATTCTCCAATTTTCCGGGCGTTTGGGATATATCCAGTAGCGGATAATTGGCTACTTCGCGCTCATCTTTTTGTGCAAAAGCAAGCATATTACCGTTTGGCGACCAAAAGATTCCGCCTGCAATTCCAAATTCATTTCTTGCATACGATTGTCCTGAAACAATTCCGTCAGCTTCACTCGTTATAGCCAGGCCCGGATTTGCCGAAGAGGCAACATAGAGATTATTGCCAACTGTATAGGCGACCTTTTTTTGGTGCGGATCAGGTGATACATTCTCGGCATCCTTCGGAAGTTCGAGCATTGAAGTTCCAGATTTTGTCGCGGTATTAAATTCGTAATACTTGCTTCCCGATTGTACAGTGAAGGTGTTGGCATCTTTCCATTTTAGTCCGCTAAGGGTACGTAAATCGGATCCCAACGCTTTGTTTACCGCGGCAACATCCAACCACTCGACTGCTTTACCAGTGCTGGAAGCCAACATGAGTTTTTTGCCGGTGTTGTCCAGATATCCATACTTGTCGGTTCCGGGAACCCATTGCACCGCGAGTAACCTGTCGGCACGAAAAAGCCGTCCTTGTTGCATTACCGCATCTTCAAGCGTAAGCTGTTTGTTTTGGGCTGTAGCCGAAAGTGCGACCAGGAAAGTAAGAACGGATAAGAAATATTTGTTCATGATTTTAATTTGATGTTCACAGGCGATAGGTCGGCCCGCGCTAGTCATTGTTACAGTTAAAAATTAGATTTTGCCGTCTTCATTCTCTTTGTCGAGATAATCCTGCACGATCTGAATCGCATTTGTAACCACGTCACTTAATGCGGTTATAAACGATCCGTCTTCAGCTGAGTCGAGCGCGTGCCGCAGTGCGTCAACTTCTTTAGTGATGATTTCGTGGGTCACATTCCTACCGGAATCTGCAATTCCGGCAAGCAGCAACGCGTTTATGTTCTCAGCAGTGCGGCCGCGTAGGTGTTTTTCCTGGCGAATGATAATATGGTCGAACATTCTTCCGGCAATTCTTGCACATTCAGTGATATCTTCGTCGCGACGGTCTCCGACCCCGGCAATGATCCCGATTTTCCTTGTTGCCTCAATGTTACTCAAATATTCTTCGATTCCGCGGTAACCGGCAGGATTGTGAGCGAAATCGATCATGACCTTGAACCTCTTGAACTCGAAGATGTTCATGCGACCCGGTGTTTGTGCGACACTTGGAATAAATGTTTGTAACGACAGACTGATATCTTCGGTTTTAAAACCCCACAAATAACTCGCGAGCGTTGCAGCAAGGACATTCGCAATCATAAATTTTGCTTTTCCACCCATAGTAAGCGGAACATGATTGGCTTTTTGAACGCGAATTTTCCACTCGCCTTTTTTGATTGTGATATAGCCATTTTCATAGACGCAGACCGTTCGTCCTTCTTTGGCATATTGCCGAATCAATTCGTTGTCTTCGTCCATGCTGAAGAACGCTACATTACAATCAAGTTTTTTTGAAATTTTAACGCAATGTTCGTCTTCTGCATTTAGAACCGCCCATCCGCTTTTCTTGACACTTTCGACAACTGTGGCTTTAACACGCGCAAGATCATCAAGCGTATGAATGTCGGCAATACCAAGGTGATCTTCGTTAATATTTGTGATGATCCCAATGTCGCAACGGCTAAAACCGAGGCCTGATCTTAAAATTCCCCCACGTGCCGTTTCAAGAACAGCAAATTCGACTGTCGGATCTTTAAGAATATATTCGGCACTCAATGGCCCGGTCGTATCGCCTTTTTCCATCATGTGGTTTTGGACGTATACGCCGTCGGATGTTGTAAATCCGACTTTGAAGCCATTGTTCTTTACAATGTGCGCCAGCAGACGCGTTGTTGTGGTTTTCCCGTTTGTTCCCGTCACGGCAAAAATTGGAATGCGGCTGTGTTTTCCAGGCGGATAGAGCATGTCAATTACAGGTGCAGCGACATTCCTCGGCAGTCCTTCAGCAGGTGCTAGGTGCATTCGGAACCCCGGGGCAGCGTTGACTTCAAGAATACATCCGCCGGTTTCCTTGAGGGGCTGCGTAAGGTTTTCAGCCATGATGTCGATTCCACAAATGTCGAGCCCGATGATACGTGCAATCCTTTCGCAGAGGAAAATATTGTCTGGGTGCATCATGTCGGTAACGTCGACGGAGGTTCCGCCGGTACTCAAATTCGCGGTCGATTTCAGAAAAACAGTTTCGCCATCTTTTGGTACCGTTTCAAGGGTGTAATTCAGTTTATCGAGTAAGTCTGTCGTATCGCGGTCGACTGCGATTTCGGTGAGTACATTCTCGTGTCCGTAGCCTCGGCGTGGATCCTGGTTAGTAGTTTCAATCAGTTGTTGAATCGTTTCAATCCCGTTACCAACCACATTTGCAGGAATCCGCTTTGCGGCAGCGACAAGCTTGTTATCGATTACCAGTACCCGAAAATCATAACCTGTAATAAATTTTTCGACAATTACGCGGCGGCTGTAAGTCTTGGCATACGCGAGTCCGGCTACTGCGTCTTCCCAAGTGTTGACGTTGATAGAAGCGCCCTTTCCATGATTTCCATCAAGAGGTTTAATGACGATCGGGTAACCGATTTTATTTATACATGTCTCAAGATCTCCCTCATCCAGGCAAATACTTCCGCTGGCAACGGGGACCGAATTCGCATCGAGCAAGCGTTTGGTTTCTTCTTTGTTTCCTGCAATGTCGACAGCAATATGGCTGGTTTTATTGGTTATTGTGGCCTGAAACCGCATCTGGTTGATGCCGTAGCCCAGTTGTACAAGTGAGTTTGATCCGAGCCTGATCCACGGAATGTCGCGTGAAACTGCTTCTTCAACGATGCTTCCGGTACTTGGGCCGAGGCGTACGCGTTCGCGGATTTCACGCATCTTCTGGATATCGGCTTCAAGGTCGTAGTGGGTTCCCGCGGCAAGCGCTTCGGCAATGCGAACTGAACTTTCGGCCGCAAACAATCCAACGTTTTCTTCAATATAGCTGAAAACCACGTTGTAGGTGCCCGGCGTTTTGGTCTCGCGCGTTCGTCCGAAACCGGTTTCCATTCCGGCAAGTGTCTGAATTTCGAGTGCGATATGTTCTATTACGTGCCCCATCCAGGTTCCGCGCTCTACTCTTGAAAGAAAGCCACCACGCACTCCTTCTGAACAGCGGTGCTCAACCAGGCTCGGGATGAGTGCTTCAATCCGCTCGCGAAAACCCGGAATCTTATCGGTCGGATATTGCTCCATGTCCTCCAAATCGAGGCGCATTTGAATTAGTTTTTTTCGTTGGATGCTCCAGATATTAGGCCCGCGCAGCGCCTGTATTTTTAAAATTTTCATAAAAGAAGGGTGGTTTGGTCAGGTGAAATATTTGTGTGTTGATTCGTTTGCATCGATTTATCCGAAGATCGCTTCGGATGTCGTGAGAAAATTACTTAAAAAATTCAGATACTGCGTTGTTTATCGGTAAATTTTGAGAATAGATTTTTATTTTGGGAACGTCCGCCGTTAAGGCATTATTAACAATAAAAAAGGCTTTTCGAAATTGTCGCATTTATCTTTTTGGTTATTTTTACAGCATGAATATACGAGGAAAATTAATCATAATAGGGGGCGCGGTCGATAAGGGAAGTTTTACAGAAACAGACCTTGATCAAAATGTTGCCAACAATCTGAACTTTTTCGAGACCGGGATTCTAAAGCGCATAATCAAAGAATCCAGATTACAGGAGAATTCCCGAATCGAGATTCTTACAACTGCATCAAAGATACCACGCGTGATAGGGCCTGAATATGTAAAAGCATTCAACTATCTCGGCGCTACAAATGTTGAGGTAATGCACCTTGAGAAACGTGAAATGGCAGGCCATCCGGAGACGCTCGAGCGATTGAAGGCAGCCGATGTCATTATTCTGACTGGCGGCGACCAGCTTCGTTTGAGTTCGATACTTGGCGGCACGAAATTCCACGATCTTTTGCTGGAGAAATACCACAACGAAGATTTTATCTACGCAGGAACATCGGCAGGAGCCGCAGCGGCCTCGAATAATATGATCTACCAGGGAAGCAGTTCGGAAGCATTGCTTAAGGGCGAAGTCAAGATTACCAGCGGACTCGGTTTGATAGATGGAGTGATCATCGATACGCATTTTGTACAACGTGGCAGAATTGGAAGGCTGTTTCAGGCAGTTGTCGGAAACCCGAAAGTTCTTGGGATCGGTTTGGGAGAAGATACCGGATTACTGATCACGAACAACCGGGAAATGGAAGCCATCGGGTCAGGACTTGTAATCCTTGTTGACGGACGCGAGATCAAAGACACCAATCTTACTCAGGTCGAACTCGGCCAACCTATTTCGATATCGCATCTCGTGACGCACGTAATGAGCAAAAACGATACATTCGACCTCAGGACGCACAATATGCATATCAACTCTTCGCAGTACGCGGAAACGCTACATTTTTTGTCGGACGACTAAAAAACGGAATTATGAAAGTAATTATACACGGCGGATTCTTTACCGAGTCGTCAACTGGCGAGGAAACAAGAAGAGCCAAGCAACAGGCATTGCTCCGAATCGTAAAGTCATCGTATGATTATCTTAAAGATCATACTGCAGTTGAAACCGTAGTCTATGCTGTTTCACAACTTGAAGACGATGAATTGTTCAATGCCGGCACAGGATCACAAATTCAGAGCGACGGCAAAATAAGAATGAGCGCCTCGGTGATGAATGGCGTCACCAAGAAAATGAGCGGTGTAATCAATATTGAAGACGTGAAAAATCCGGTTCAGGTAGCTGAAAAACTGCTTGATTTTGAAGATAAAGTGTTAGGCGGAGTAGGAGCAAACGAATTTGCACGGGAACACGGGTTCGATTATTTTTCAACCGAGACGCCACAGCGCAGAAAAGAGTACGAGGAAAAGCTCGGCTCAAAAGGAAAAGGTACTGTTGGATGCGTCGTTATCGACAAAGAGGGCCGGCTTGCTGTTGCCACTTCAACAGGCGGAAAGGGATTTGAGATGCCCGGACGCGTTTCAGACTCGGCGACCGTAGCGGGAAATTATGCCAACGATCATTGCGCGGTAAGCGTAACAGGTGTGGGCGAAGATATTGTAAGTGGCGCAGTTGCGGCTAAAATTGTGACAAGGGTAACCGACGGATTTTCGCTTTCGGAAGCTTTTGCCAAGACCTTTGGCGAATTGACCCCATTTGATGGTTTCGCCGGTGCAATAGCAATCGACAAACAGGGAAATGTGTATCATCAGGATTCGCATCCGAAGATGGTTTTTGCCAGTTTTGATGGTGCTACCGAGAAAGTCTTTGAATAGCAAGATCAATAACATTATCAAATGATAACAACCTGCTTCGGCGGGTTTTTTTGTGCTATAGAAATACGTGGCGCGAACATAATCTACTGGTTACTGGTTTACTTAATAATATTGATGCAAAGCCATATTATACGTCCGTGAAAAGCAAAAAAAAGCTCTCCGTTTGGGAGAGCTTTTGTATCTAGTTACTGATCACTTTCCGGACGGCGGTTTGCTGATCGACCGAGGTGATCTTTACGATCACAACCTGCTGGGCAATATCCAAAGCCAGGGTCGTTTCGCCCGAATTGATCTGGTTTTTCTCAGCCAGCAACCGACCGCGGATATCGAAAATTTGTACTTTCTGAATCCATGTTTTGTCCGATATTACTGTGAAGGTACCATCCTTTGCAACAACAGCTACTGTTGAAAAACCTGGGTCCGGAATATTGGTGCCAAGCGAATTTTCATAAAACACTTCAAAGCGGTTGCTGAAAGTTCCTGCGGCAGATGTAAATGTGTATCCTCCGTTGTTTAACTGATGCTCGACGCCGGTTGCCAGATCGCGCAGATACACCGTCTGACCTTCAGCAAAAATTCCGTCAGCATGATCGATTGCTATGGTGTAAGTTCCGGCTGCAGCCGCAGTAAAATTCAGCGGTACAACATCGGCACTGTCAAACGGTAGAGGCCGTCCCTGGATGATATAGTCGGTTCCGTTGATGAGTGTCGTTAACACCACAGGTCCGCCGTTGATATTCCGCCCGTCGATATTCTGATCCGCTTCAAGGGTTGCCCCGGTGAAATATCCTACCAATGTTTGAGCAAACGCGCCGTCGGTGCCGGTCACATTAAGCCAGATTCTATGCTTTTCAACTTCGTTGGCCGTACGAAAGAACTGTCCCGCGTTGTTTCCGGAGCGCTGCGAGTTTTTAAACGTAACGATGTTCTGCGGAGCTGTACCTTCAATTAAAAATCCCTGGCCGGTCTGGATGATGCCTTGCGGATCATATACTTCCGCTTCACCGTTGGTTACAAATCCGCCGAGTGCTGTCCATGTGCAATATGATGGAACCGACGCGCTGTTGGTTTTCCTCCAGAAGTACAGCGTTCCGGTGATAGATGCGCTGTTGTCGGCCACAAATGCTGCAGCGCTGATCGGTGACGGATATGGATTCCCAACAAGGTTGATATGCTGGCCCGTTCCTCCGGCAGCAATGGTGTACGTATAGTCGCCGTTGTTAGGAACGCCGCCAAACTGCCCATTCCATATCGTTGGGGTGGTTGGATGGTTGTTTGGCATTCGGATCAGGTAAGCATTTGTTGGGGTAAATAGTGTCGTTGACGGTGAGGCGATCGAATTGTACTCATGCGTCAGCACATTGTAACTATAAAATCGACTTGAAGGCGTAACGGATGTCAGAGGTGAAAATGCAAGCATGTTTTGCGCTGCCACCGGCGATGACCATAATGTATAATCAAGTCGCTTTAATGCAGAACTGTTTCGTTTAACGATGATGTTACCGCTATTTGCTGCGTTCGAAGTCTGGATGAGGTTGGCATTATTTTCAAGCGTAAAACTTCCACTCACAACACTCAGAACACCGTAAAGATTTACATCAAAACCTGAAGGAATCACAACTACGGCGTTGTTTTCGACTGTCAGCGAACAAGCATTCAGGTCGGCGGCAGCGGTATAATTCCCTGCAATGACAGCTGTAGTTGTGCTGTTCGGCGTTCCATTGCTCCATGACGTTCCGTTCCATGTGGTAGACCGGATGCTTACTAAAACCGGCGCCGAGTATACTTGATCACACGCTCCGTTCTGAATCACTGCACGGAAATAAGCTGAAGAGGTAAGAGATCCGATCTCCAAACCTGAAAGTATAGCAGTGGTGTTTGAAATATTTGTGGGCGATGTGAAGCTGGCGTCGGCCGAGCTTTGCCAGTACAGAATATTCCCATTGTGGCCAGATAAATGAATGTCGGCAGGAGCTGTTCCGGTACAGATGTACTGATCGGCAGAAGGCGTTCCACCAAGTGATGGCGTCAAGACGACGACGGAGGCCGAGTCAGTTGACGTGATCCCGTTGTTATCTTTAACCGTTACTGTGTACGTTGTGGTTCCGGCTGTAGATGTTGGCGGAGTAGCATTCATGGAAGTGCCGAGCGAATTCGACCAAAAATAGCTATAAGGCGCGTCTCCTTCAGATGGCGTGGCCGTAAGGGTCACCGGTTGGTTTTGGCAGAAAGCACCGTAGCCTGTAATCTGTGTAGTAAAAGCCGCACCCCTTATTCCTGTAAAATAGCTTGGCTGTCCTGAAGTTAGCGTTACAGTAGACGCAGTCAGGGTGTTGTTGGCAAACGGTGCGAATTTCACCCATGGGCTTGTCTGCACATTGAAAACACCGTTCAATTGGGCCGTGGTAATTGCATTTTCCGAGCCAACGACATCGACCGGAAGGTAGGTTGCGCTAATAGTTGCAACAGCATTGCTGATGCCGGTTTGATTCACTTTCCAGTATCTTGAGATATGGTTCGATAGACTTGCATTGTTTGGGTGAATTGCATCGGTTACAGAGACGCCAACAAAAGCGCCGGCAAATGTTCCTGAGCTTACTGTTACAGTGAGGGGCGAATATTGCGTAGTTCCCGTTGCATCACCGATTGGGAATAGGTAGGTGCCAGCTGAAGAAAATGGCCTTCTAACTTCGCCGGTCCCGGAAGCTACGATCATATGGGTCGCGTCGAAAGTTCCCGCTACAGGAGCCGTGCCCAGTGTCAACACCGAGTTTCCGATGTTTAGGTTTCCTGCTGTCAAAGTTAAAACGCCTGTGACCGTAGCATTCGATGACAGGTTAACCCTACCGAATGAGTTGTTTATGACAAGGTTGTTGAACTGCGGCGTAACAAATCCGGTGATCGTTTGTAATTCGAGGCCTGACATTTCCAATGTCGTACCTGAAAAATTCACGCTCTGGTTCACGGTGAAGTTACCGTGGATCGACAGATTTGAAGGAACAACCGTCCCCGTTCCGTTTATAATCAGGTTATGATACGCTCCCACACCTCCGTTTGGAACAGCAATTACTTGGTTTGTCCCGGTATATTCAACCGTGTTCTCGAGCAATCCGGTTAACAAAGAACCGTTATTTACAAGCGAACCTGCAATCCGCATGTAGTTGTTGGTCACCGGGCGCAGTGAGGCTCCCGTATTGACTGTGAGGTTATTAAAGTTCGTTGTTCCTGCAATCGTCGCGTCGGCGTTTGTAAAGATCACAGTGCTGGTTCCGCCACCCGGATTGAAAGTCCCGTTATTGAGCCATGCACCGCCCGCGCCTTTAATTGTAAATTGTGAATCGTTTGGCGCGTTCAGGATTCCGCCTGCCTCGATCGTGAGGCTACCCAACAGCACCGATGGGTTTAAAGACGGATCGTTTGCGGTAGTAGCTGCATCGGGAATATAAACGATAGTGGCGTCTGACGGAGTTGCATTTGGTGTCCAGTTGGCTGCCGTAGTCCATGAGGTGCTTACGGAGCCATTCCATGTAAGCGAACCGGATTCCGATTCGTCAAACGTCAATTTCACCTGATCAAATGTTGATTTGAAGTACAATCCAACATTTACATTGGTAAGTTCAACCCAATTCTCAACAGAACTAAAGTTTGATCTTCCCTGTTCAAGTATTTGCCCTGCCCAGATAACATTCGCCCAGTCGACCAGTTTTGCTTCAGAATTAGAATTTAGTTCCACATCAAGGTAGTGCGCGCGAATAACTGCTTTTGTAGATACTGCTCCGGTCTGGATAAAGTCGTAGTCGCGCTTGACCGCTCCTGTGCGCCATGAGGGAGCCGTTCCGATTGCCACTTTTAAACTCATTGTTGTTGGAAGTGTTCCCGAGGCCGGAAATATAATCGACGTGTTAGCATGGCCAAATGTATACAGTGTATTAGCGATGATCGTATTTCTGGTAATGATCCCGGTAACATCGCCGATTCCGCTGTTTACCGCGTTTCCGCCCATTGTGAGTGTGAAACTTCCGGTTGAAAGGCTACCTAAGGTTGCATTTGGGTTTGCAACCGGTAGGTTTAGGATACCGTTCACGGTAAGGGATCCCGATGCCACCGCTCCCGCCGTGTTTGTAATGGTGAGATTGTTGTATGTTCCCGGAACCACGGTTTGTGCTGTTGAGGCATTTAAATTTATCGTTCCGGTCCCATTCCAGGACTTGTTTGCAGGTATTGGCAGTGTCGAGGTGTTCTGGGTCGTTATTGTCCCATTATTTAGGATTGTTGTTAACGTTCCGGTCAACGCATTTGTACCTAAATTTAATGTTTGGTTAGTATTAACCGATAAGGTCCCATTGATAACGACAGGATTTGCAATAGTTACAGTACTTTCTGTTGTGGTTGCAATGTTCAGGTTGTTTAATAGATTTGTTGTTCCCCCAGTAGTCTGGTCGAAACTCAAGGTTGGGCTCGCAGTACCTGTAACCGTAACACTACTCGCCGCGCTTCCTTTGAGACCGCCCGTACCCGTATTCGTTACCGGGCCGGCAAGGGTAAGGGTTTTACCGTTTATAGAAAGCTTGCCTGAGTTAAACACAAGGTTTCCGTCGACGGTCGTATCGCCGGAAAGCGTCGCATTTCCCTGCACCACAAAGTCGTTTGCGGTTCCTGAAAATGATGCAAAAACTGCGCTTGGGTTAGCAACGAGTTGAATATCATCGACTGCAATTTCGTCAAACGTAGTTCCTGATGCTGTTGTGGCGTTCCAACGAAGGTAGTAATAATTGTTATTTAGGATGTTTAAGCCGGTTATGGTAACCACACGGTAATATGCTTTCCATTCCGGATCGACATCTGCAGTGGCAGTCGTGGTTGTGGCGAGGCCACCAATTGTATTGTAAGCCGAGTTATCAGCAGAATGGCTGAAGTTAATGCTTGTCGCTCCGGCTTCATCATTATGTACGTAAACTTTAAATCCGACGCTGACAGATGTTATTGCAGATCCTGTTTGATTTTGAAATCGCAACGTTGCCGAGCCCGGGGCAAAATCGCCGGTGGCAGGCTGAAAACCTAGAGAAGAATTTGCCGGCGCAGTTTCGAACGCATAAAGACCTCCGTCTGTTTCGCTTCCTTCAGATGTTCCACGATCAAAATCGCTTTCATCTGCTGATGTATTACCAAACCCGATATTCCCATCGCTGAAGCCGCTGATTGCCCAAGCACTGGAGTTTAATTGCCCGGTGTGTGCTGTCGGCGAAAGCCCTTCGCCTTGAAAAGCATCCAGGTTTACACCATCTACGGTGGTATCAAAGTCTATTGTGTTGATGGTGTTTGTAGCGAAGATCTGCCAGCCTACGGGAGCATTTAATGTCAGACGGTTTCCTGTCGGAGCAGACGTGGTAAAATAGTTTTCGATTCCGGCACTTCCGTTGTATTCATAAACAGCAACATGATACGTTGTCGCCGGCGATAGTCCGGTAACGTTAACTGAGTTTCCTGTACCTGTGTAGACAACGAAGTTTCCAGTGCCGATTTCTGATCCGGTCGAAAAGCTCGTGCCTGCAAAATAGGTAACACCGTCGACAGGTACAGCATTAACCGCATTAGCGGAACGAATTGCCACAACACGATTTGTTCCCGAACCATTCGCCCAGTTTATTGTAAAACTTGCAGAAGTCACCAAAGTAAAGTTAATACCCGAAGCATGGGTAATTGGCTGCGCGGCCATAACGGTTCCTGAAACGGAAAGTGATTTGGTTGTGGCACCGGTTGCCGAGTTTGTAATGTTACCCGAATAAATTCCGGCAGATGCAGAACCTTTTATTCTTGAATAGATCGTGACAGGCTGCCCGGTTAGTGTATTTCCTGTTCGGGCCAGCGTAAGTGAGGGGACATATCCTGATGCGGCCGCCGTAGATATTTCAAAATTTGCTGGAGCGGTGATAATGGCGTCTGCTGAGAGATCGGTTCCACTAATAGTATAGGATAACGCCGTTGAAGGTGTTCCAGTTACTGTGTTTTGCGGGGCAAGTGCGGTGGTCGAAACAGCAAGCGATGGCACAAGGGCTGCATCTATGGTAAACGTCTGACTGTTCGAAATCGCGGTTCCGTTTGCCACGGTTATTAATGCTGTGCCCGCAACAGCGATGTCTGAAGCAGGAATTGCAGCAGTAAGTTGTGTCGGGTTTACATACGTTGTGGTGCGGGCAACACCATTCCATCTCACAACACTGGTTCCGCTCACAAAGTTGGTGCCGTTTACTGTTAGAGGAAAAGCCCCGGTGCCCGCTATCCTTGAAGCCGGCGAAATGGAACTAATTGTAGGAATAGCAACCGTGACTTTAATGTTGTCAAAGGTCGCGCTGCTGGAGGTATAGTAGCCGTTCCAAAAACCGCCGAGAACACCGAGCGGGGATGTTGCGTATGTGGTGCTCACTGCGGTTCCCTGTGATACCAGCGTTCCTGCTGAAGGATCTTGAAACGCGGTGCTGTCGTTACGCAGGAAAAGTTGCCAGGTTCCAGTGCTTGGCGTATAGGTGACCTTGATACTGAGGTATTGCGTACCAAAGTCGGTAAGCCCGGAGGTGGCTGATGTAATTAATGTTGTGGCGGTTCGCAAACCGCTTGTGTAACGTACGAGCCGAATAGGGTCGGTGGTACCGGAGTTGCCCAATGTAATCGCATAGCCGGTTCCTGCCACGTTTGTAGTTCCAGTTGTACCAGCCAGTATAAAGGCTGCTCCATATCCGGTCGACGAAAATCCGCTTGGGTTTGACCTTGACTGCCGCATGTTGAACGTCCACGTAACTGTGCCGGGATTGTTCGCAAGTGTATTGCTGAATGGCCCCAGGAACGATGCCGTACTCGTCGAAGCAAGTCCCCACCCCGTATTGTTATAACTACCGCTGGCATTGTTCGTCACAGAAAGCGTCCCCGAGTTAATAAGTGTACCAAAATCGGAACCGCTTCTTGAGAAGTTCCATTTTGTACTACTTCCAACCGGACCTGTAGCCGTTGTGTAAGTCGTGCCCGCCGAAGTTGAAAAATCATCCGCGAAAACCGTAGTTTGGGCCCAGGTTACGTGGGCGGAAAACACTAACAATACGAGCATCAAAATTCGATTCCGTTGCAAAAGTAATTGTAAAGACATAAGATTGGGTAAATAGTTGTTTTATAAGAATTTACATATGAGGCAGCGAAAATAATGTAGTTCATCGATAAAATCGGCTATACAACTGTTAATGTTTTTACGCAAACGTTTTTTTAACGGTTTTTGTTGATAAATCAGGCTGAAAAGGCATTCGATTTTGGAGGAGGCAAAGAGAATGTAAGATATTACGTATGGACGCCGTCGTCGACATGTACTTTGATGAGGTGCTTTCCTATTTTTGATATCACACGAACGGCAAGAGCGCCCGCGTTAGGGATAGAGGCCAGCACCGCGTGCAGCCGAAAGCCCGGCCAGGGCTGAGCGTTAAAAAATAGTCCAGCGGACTATTTTAGCGAAGAGCCAGCAGGTGCGCAGGCCGGTGTGAAAGGCAACGCCCAAATAAACAATAGCCGCGAATGTGCGAATTGCTGATTTTGCTGTGGAAATTCGTGCATTTGTGCCCACAGCAAATCCATAAAAAAAACCCGCTCTTTCGAACGGGCTTCTATAGTAAGTCAAATATGTTATTAAACGTTATTTTACTTTATTAAGTACGGCTTTAAAAGCTTCCGGGTGGTTCATCGCTAGATCGGCAAGAACTTTACGGTTCAATTCGATTCCATTCGACTTTACTTTACCCATGAATTGGGAATAAGACATTCCTTCCAGACGTGCTCCTGCGTTGATACGCTGAATCCACAATGCGCGGAAGTTTCTCTTGTTCTGCTTTCTGTCGCGGTAAGCGTATACCATTGCTTTTTCAACGGCATTCTTGGCAACTGTCCAAACGTTTTTTCTACGGCCAAAGAAACCTTTGGCTTGCTTCATAATCTTTTTTCTTCTTGCTCTCTTGGCAACTGAATTTACTGATCTTGGCATAATTTAATGTGTTTTTTGTAGCAGGCGTCCCGAATTTAATCAAGGGAACTTAAGGCCATACTCCAAGGTTATTTTTAATTGTTTTAACCTAGCTGATAGCTATCAGCTGACAGCTGTCAGCTTATATTATCCTCAATTGTTGTTTCACGCTTTTCTCATCTGTCTTGTGAACCAAAGCAGAGTGCGTCAACGCCAGCTTGCGCTTTTTAGACTTCTTGGTAAGAATGTGGCTTTTGAAAGCGTGTTTTCTTTTAATTTTTCCTGAACCAGTAACTTTAAATCGTTTCTTGGCGCTGGACTTCGTTTTCATTTTAGGCATCGTGTCCTGATTTATTTGATTTGACTTACTATCTTTTAGCGCTCAGCTTTCAGCGATCAGCTTTTAGCTTTTACTGCTTTTTTTATTTGAAGCTCTTCCCGCTTTACGCTACTATCTTTTTCTCCCGATAGCTATCGGGATTAAAAGGATAGCCGCTTCAATCAGGGCTAGGGCATTATCTTAAAGTGAGGATTTGCTGACCGCTGATAGCTGACAGCTGAAAACTCTATTTCTTCTTCTTCGGAGCGATGAACATGATCATCCTTTTTCCTTCCAGAACCGGCATGGCTTCCACCTTACCAAATTCTTCAAGATCTGTTGCCAGTCTTAACAATAAGATTTGGCCTTGGTCTTTATAGATGATCGAACGTCCTTTAAAGAATACGAACGCTTTTAATTTCGCGCCTTCTTTTAGAAACTTTTCGGCATTCTTACGTTTAAATTCATAATCGTGCTCATCTGTTTGCGGCCCGAAACGAATTTCTTTTACCACAACCTGCGTCGATTTTGCCTTCAGCGCTTTGTCACGTTTTTTCTGCTCGTAAACGAATTTTTTATAATCCATTATCTTGCAGACAGGCGGATCGGCATTGGGGGAAATTTCGACCAAATCCAATTCAAACTGGTCGGCCAGGCGCAACGCTTCAGTAAGCTTGTAAACTCCCGGTTCAATGTTTTCACCTACAAGTCTGACTTCTGCAACACCGCGGATATGATGATTGATCCGGTGCGCGTCTTTTTTTTCTACCCGAGGTTGGTAACCTCTATTACTTCGTATTGCTATGGCTTTATAATTTTAGTTAAACAGTGAATGTTTTTAGTGTCTTGTTTATTTCTTCATTGACAATTGCGGCAAATTCTTCAATCAAAACGGTAACGTTGCCTTTGCCTTCCTGGCCGTGGCGGCGCACTGATATAGTGCCGTTACGTTCTTCTTCTTCACCTACGATCAGCATAAACGGGTATTTTTGGCCTTCAGCATCCCTGATTTTGCGGCCAATCGTCTCGTTTCTGTTGTCAATTAGGGCGCGAATTTCGTGATTTTCGAGCAATTCTAAAACTTTTTTCGCATAATTTTCATATTTCTCGCTCAACGACAATATTATAGCTTGCTCAGGCATCAGCCAAAGTGGGAAATTTCCTGCTGTATGTTCGAGTAGTATTGCTATGAAACGTTCCATCGATCCAAAAGGTGCGCGGTGAATCATAACCGGTCGGTGCAGTTCGTTATCTGAACCTTTGTATGTTAGGTCGAAACGCTCGGGTAAATTGTAGTCTACCTGGATTGTACCCAGTTGCCATTGCCGTCCGAGTGCGTCTTTTACCATAAAGTCGAGCTTCGGACCGTAGAATGCCGCCTCGCCGTATTCAACGACCGTATTCAGGCCTTTATCCGCTGCAGCGCTGATGATCGCATTCTCGGCTTTCTCCCAATTCTCGTCGGAACCGATATATTTCTCGCGGTTCTCCTGGTCACGAAGAGAAATTTGTGCGGTAAAGTTCTCAAATCCCAGGGATCCAAAAACATACAGTACAAGATCGATCACTTTTTTAAACTCGGAGTCTAATTGGTCGGGCGTACAAAAAATATGTGCGTCATCCTGAGTAAATCCGCGAACGCGTGTTAGCCCATGCAATTCGCCCGATTGCTCATAACGATATACAGTTCCAAATTCGGCGTACCGCTTTGGCAGATCTTTGTACGACCAAGGACGAACATTATAAATTTCGCAGTGATGCGGACAGTTCATCGGCTTCAGCAAAAATTCTTCGCCTTCCGCAGGCGTGTTGATCGGCTGGAAACTATCGGCGCCATATTTGGCATAGTGTCCCGATGTCACATATAGTTCTTTCTGCCCGATATGCGGCGTTACAACCTGCTCATATCCGGCTTTCTTTTGCGCTTTTTTAAGGAATTGCTCCAATCGGTCGCGGAGTGCGGCACCTTTTGGAAGCCATAACGGCAAACCTTGTCCAACTTTTTGTGAGAAGGCGAATAGTTCAAGTTCCTTCCCAAGTTTTCTATGATCACGGCGTTTTGCTTCTTCAAGCAATTCAAGGTAATCGGTAAGATCTTTCTGCTTCGGAAAGGATATTCCGTAAACACGGGTCAGCTGCTTGTTTTTCTCATCGCCACGCCAGTAAGCACCGGCGATGCTCATAATTTTCATCGCTTTGATGATTCCGGTATTCGGGATATGTCCGCCGCGGCATAAATCAGTGAATGTCGAGTGGTCGCAAAACGTAATCGTTCCGTCTTCAAGATTTTCGATAAGCTCGATCTTGTACGGGTTGTTTTCGTTTTTGTAAAAAGCTAATGCGTCAGCTTTAGAGGACGAGCGCATCTTAAATTCATGTTTTTCGCGTGAGATTTCCAGAACGCGATCTTCGATTTTCTTGAAGTCAGCGTCAGTGATTTTATGATCGCCAAAGTCAACGTCATAATAGAAGCCGTTTTCGATAGCAGGGCCAATGGTCAGTTTTACTCCCGGATACAATTCCTGAAGCGCCTGCGCAAGCACATGGGAAGTCGAATGCCAAAAGGCTTTTTTTCCATTAGCGTCGTTCCAGGTATATAGTATAAGAGAACCATCGGTGGTCAGTGGTGTCGTTGTCTCAACCGTCGTATCGTTGAACGAGGCCGAAATCACGTTTCTGGCAAGGCCTTCACTAATGCTTTTTGCAACATCCATCGGAGTCACATTCTGGTCGAACTCCTTTACCGAACCATCGGGAAGTGTAATCTTAATCATCTTCTAAAATTTGAACGGCAAATATAGACGATTGACAAAACAGATACAATATATATAAGAAGTATAATTTCAGGACCTCTTTCCCTGTGCGCTAACCTGAGCGAAGTGAGCTGGCCGAAGGCGATTGTTTGCCTGCTAAAGAAGCGGATCAAAAGGATGCCGCTTGCATGGGGGCTGGTGGAGCGGTTTACGGCAAAGAATTTGCGGCTTATAATTGATCCTTTACCTAAAGCCAGCTGTTTTGGATATTTTATGCTGGTGTGCGGCTGTAAACCGGAAACTGTAAACTTTTACCTTCCAGTGCCTTACACAATTTTAGGAAATTTTTACCAAAAAAACATTCATAAAGGCTTGCAGGAACTGAATTGAGGTATTACTTTTGCACCCGC